>JASFZB010000016.1:0-24189 GCA_045046705.1 Rhodobacterales bacterium
TTGCTGGAACAGGTTGCGGCGAACGGGGCTGATACGGTTTTAGCGCGGGCAGGGCCTTTGTTTGGCATACGGTCTGCGGCGGAAATTTCAACGCGGGTTTCAAGCCTGCAAGACGATGCAAATACCCCGCCCATCCCTGCGGATGAAGTTGAGGTTCTGGACGGGTTGCTAGCGGTGCACGGCATGGCATCGGGTGCGCTGCAGTCTTTGCGCAAGGTGCAGGATCGACTGCAGGGTTTTGCAAATGCGGTTGATCGGTTGGAAGCGCGGTTGAATGCGTTATCCGCTAAAGGTGTGGATGTGGAAACACTTCCCTTTGAAGCCAACTTCGGGCTGACTTCACTGGAATATTACGATGGCTTCGTATTCGGTTTTTTCGATGGCGAAAACCCTATTTCCAGCGGCGGGCGCTATGATGCGTTGACGACAGTTTTGGGGCAGGGCCGTTCTATTCCCGCAGTAGGTGGTGTCATTCGCCCCGATGCTTTGGCTGCTGTCGGCGGTGGATCATGAGTGTTTTAAAACTAGGTGTGCCATCCAAGGGGCGGCTTCAGGAAAAGACAATGGACTGGTTTGCCGGCCACGGTATTACCCTGTCACGCACCAGCAACGACCGCGAATATTCAGGCGTTGTTTCAGGTGTTGAGGGCGTAGAACTGGTAATGCTGTCCGCAGGTGAAATCCCGCGCGAACTAAAAGCCGGGCGTATTCATTTGGGCGTGACCGGCACCGACCTAATCCACGAAAAGCTGCCGCTCTGGCAAGGTGTCGTGGTCAATTTGCAGGAACTTGGTTTCGGGCAGGCCGATCTGATAATTGCTGTTCCCAAAGGCTGGATCGATGTGGGTTGTGTTGAAGATTTAGACGCGGTTGCAGCACAATTTCGTGCCAACCACGGCTATCGTTTGCGCATAGCGACCAAGTATCATAACCTTGTGCGGGGCTTTTTGCGCACGCGCGGTGTGGCCGATTACCAACTGGTAGACAGCCAGGGGGCTACCGAAGGTGTGGTCAAGAACCTGACCGCAGAGGCGGTGGCGGACATAACCTCATCAGGTGCTACGCTGAAGGCTAACCACCTGAAAATATTGACGGATGGGCTAATTTTACAATCGCAAGCCTGCGTTTTTGCCAGCCGGTCAGCCGATTGGTCAGATGCTACACGGGTCGCTTTGGCTGCAATGGCGGCAAAAACCGGCTGGGATATATCGGAGATTTAAGATGCAGGTCTTTCGTACTGTTCAAGACATGCGCACCCAAGTTTCCGCTTGGAAAGCGGATGGGTTGCGCGTGGGTTTGGTGCCGACGATGGGCAATATGCACGCAGGCCATATCGCGTTGGTAAGTGCCGCATTGCATGAATGCGACCGTGTGATCACCACGATTTTTGTTAATCCCACACAGTTCGGCGCACATGAAGATTTGGACAATTATCCCAAAACCGAAAAATCCGATATCGCCAAGGTGGCGGCGGCAGGCGGGCAGGCTATGTTCATCCCGCCGGCGTCTGAAATATACCCAAAGGGCTTTTCAACCCGCGTGATTGTGGACGGGTTGACCGATTGCCTGTGCGGGGTGGCGCGGCCCGGTCATATGGACGGGGTGGCGCAAGTGGTGACGAAGCTTCTTAATCAGGCCCACGCGGATGTGGCTTTTTTTGGTGAAAAAGACTGGCAACAACTGGCGGTTATCAAGCGGTTGGCACGGGATCTGGATATTGAAACGGACATACGCGGTGTGCCCACTGTGCGCGATGACTACGGTTTGGCACTGTCATCACGCAATGGATATTTGGATGATACAGAGCTGGATATTGCCCGTAAACTGAACGTGATTCTAAAGAAAGCGGCCTATGATATAGCTGCGGGCGGTTTTGCTATTGATGCGTGTATGAAAGCGGCCAAAGCTTTGGTAAAAGCCGGTTTTTCAAGCGTGGATTATGTGGAATGCCGCGATGCCGAAACGCTGGAACTGATTGATGTTTCTGAAGGGCGGTCATGCCGGATATTTGCAGCCGCCCATATCGGGCGTGCGCGGCTGATCGACAATATGATGGTGGCCTAAAGCAGCCCCAGATCAGCCAATGCGATCTCCAGATCTTTTGGCAATTCATCATCTGTCGCCCGCCCCATGGGCAAGTCTTTGGGGGCATCTTCAGGGGTTAGATAGCGCCAGCCCTGAAACGGGCGGCGTTTAACGGCGGTGGTGCGGATCAATTCGGGGGCCAGCATAATGCCGCAACGGCGGATGCCGTCATCGCCGATGACCTCTTCCAAGCCGATGATCTTTTGGCGTGCCTGAACAAAGCCTTTGATCACCCAATACATTGATCCACCGCCCAAAACTTGCGGCGCGCGGCGCGGCCACATGCGGGTGATGTGAAGCGCATGATCGCGGCCCAGCACGGCGCGGCGGTTTGCCTGCCATTCGGCGAGGGTCTCGATACTTTCCGTCCCGACACTAAGTTTGATGATGTTGATAATATTTGCAGTCATATTTTTGTTTTAGGTGTCGTATGTGGAATTGACCAGAGCATAACAAAAGATTAACTTGGGGTTCCATCTTTGAACAGAAAGAATTCTATATGAGCCGTTTTGCCGCCCCCATTGCCGAGCAGATTTGGGATATGAAATACCGTTTCAAGGATGCGGATGGCGCGCCGGTCGACCAGACGGTAGAAGACACATGGCGGCGCATTGCGCGGGCTTTGGCAAGCGTTGAAGACAGCCCCGAAGTCTGGGAAGAAAAGTTCTATGACGCGTTGGAAGATTTCAAATTCCTGCCTGCGGGGCGGATTATCGCGGGCGCGGGCACCAAACGCTCGGTGACGCTGTTCAACTGCTTTGTGATGGGGACGATCCCTGACAGCATGGGCGGTATTTTCGATATGCTCAAAGAGGCTGCATTAACCATGCAGCAGGGCGGTGGCATTGGCTATGATTTCTCGACCTTGCGGCCCAAAGGCGCGCCGGTCAAGGGGGTGGCGGCGGATGCAAGCGGGCCGTTGTCGTTCATGGATGTGTGGGATGCGATGTGCCGTACCATCATGTCGGCAGGCTCGCGCCGGGGTGCAATGATGGCCACGATGCGCTGCGATCATCCGGATATCTACCAGTTTATCGAGGCCAAACAGGACAGTGTGCGGCTGCGTATGTTCAACCTGTCGGTGTTGGTGACGGATGAATTCATGGCCGCGGTCAAAGTGGGCGGCACTTGGGATCTGGTGTTTGGCGGGACGGTTTATAAAACAGTTGATGCGCTGGATTTGTGGAATAAAATCATGCAGGCAACCTATGATTATGCCGAACCCGGTGTGATTTTCATCGACCGGATCAACCAGAAGAACAACTTGCAGTATTGTGAAACCATTGCCGCCACCAACCCCTGCGGCGAACAACCCCTGCCGCCTTATGGGGCGTGTCTGTTAGGCTCGATCAATCTGGCGCGGCTGGTCAAAGATCCTTTTGAGACGGCGGCCGACCTTGATGCGGGCCTGCTGGACGATCTGGTGCGCACGGCGGTGCGGATGATGGATAATGTGGTGGATGCATCCCGCTTTCCGCTGGATGCACAGGCACAAGAGGCGGCTGCAAAGCGGCGTATCGGTTTGGGGGTGACGGGGCTTGCGGATGCGCTTTTGATGGTCGGCGAGCGTTATGGATCAGAGCAGGCGGCAAGCCGCACCGAAGCGTGGATGAAACAAATCGCAAATGCTGCCTATCTGGCCTCTACCGATCTGGCGGCTGAAAAAGGTGCGTTTCCGCTTTATGATGAAGCCGCCTTTCTGGCCTCGGAAACCATGTGTGATATGGATGCGGATGTGCGCAAGGCAATCGCTGAAAAAGGTATTCGCAATGCCTTGCTGACGTCAATCGCCCCAACCGGCACAATCAGTCTTTATGCGGGCAATGTTTCTAGCGGGATCGAGCCGGTTTTTGCCTATGCCTACAGCCGCAAAGTGCTGCAAAAAGACGGCACGCGCACCCAGGAAGAAGTGGTGGATTATGCGGTCGAGATGTGGCGTGAAAAGTTTGGTGATGCGGCGTTGCCGGATTATTTCGTCAACGCCCAAACCCTGCCGCCTTTGGCGCATGTGCGGATGCAGGCGGCGGCGCAAAAATGGATCGACAGTTCGATTTCAAAAACCATCAACTGCCCCGAGGACATCAGTTTTGACGATTTCAAACAGGTCTATATGGCGGCTTGGGATCAGGGCTGCAAGGGTTGCACAACTTACCGCCCCAACGATGTGACCGGTTCGGTTCTAACCGTATCGGAAACCGCCGAAGCCGCGCCTGAAATTGATAAAGGCGCGGATGTGGTTTATCTGTCCGAGCCGCTTAGCCGTCCGGATGCTTTGGAGGGGCACACTTACAAAATCAAATGGCCGGAAAGTGAACACGCGATTTACATCACCATCAACGATGTGATCGAAAACAACAAACGCCGTCCGTTTGAAGTGTTTATCAATTCAAAAAATATGGAACATTACGCCTGGACTTTGGCCCTGACACGGATGATTTCAGCAGTGTTCCGGCGCGGGGGCGATGTGTCTTTTGTGGTCGAGGAGCTTAAAGCGGTGTTTGACCCGCGCGGCGGGGCATGGGTGCAAGGCAAATATATCCCGTCCATTCTGGCCGCCATCGGCGGAGTGATCGAGCAGCATATGATCCGTATCGGGTTTATCACCAGCGAAGGCGGGCATCTTAAATCTGACCCCAAGGCGGTAAAGATTGCGGTCGGCGAACGCCCGCGCGGCCCGACCTGTCCCGCGTGCGGACAGTACGGGATGCGGATGATCGAGGGCTGTATGACCTGCGGCGATTGCGGCCATTCCAAGTGCGGGTGAATTGTGTGGGGGAGTGACGGTTCTGTGATTCAAGCGATTGAAGAAATCCACGATAGCCTATTTGAACAAGCCCTGATGATGCAGAATATGATAACAGCCCGCGCGACTGGTGGCGGAATGGATGATAATATATATCGAACAATAAGATCAGAATTTATTGCTGATATTGTCATTAAGCCTTTGTTGCCAGAATGTGTACGGACTTGCAGAGATGGTGCGGGCATTTGGAGCTACTTAAAACGTGTCCACTCTGGAAGTGGGGCTTTCGAAATTCGTCGCCAACACATTAACCAAGCATTCGCCCCTCTGCTGGAGTATCTGGAAGAAGGAAATTCGACACCATCTGATGCCAATGTGTCAGATGTGTTGTCAAAATATGATGGTGAAGGCGTTCAGTCTGCTTGGGCTAAAGCTCTAAATAGGCGTTCATCCGACCCACAAGGAGCAATAACTTCTGCTCGGACGCTTCTTGAAGAAGTCTGTAAACACATTCTGGAGGAAAATTCCAAGCAAAATCTCGAGAAATGGGATTTACCAAGACTGTATAGCGAAACATCCAAGTTATTAAACCTAGCACCTTCTCAATATACAGAAGAGGTCTTCAAACGAATTCTTGGCGGATGTCAAACAGTGGTGGAAAACCTTGGAGGGCTTCGTAATAAAATAGGCGATGCACACGCACAAGGGCGAAAACCAGTAAAACCAGCACCTCGGCATGCTGCGTTAGCCGTAAATCTTGCTGGATCAATGTCATTATTTCTTATTGAAACTTGGTTGGAACAAAACGGCGATGATATTCAACAGTGACTGATGTGAAACTCAGTTATTTTGTAAAAATGACGGGGTGGGGAAGGCCTGACAATATGACACGCAGGATATTATGGGGGCATTTAATAAAGAGGTGAACCTTGCATAAATCCCCAATGCTTGTTCTGTTCAGAACGCCCCTATTCGCCAATCGCCTTATTGGTCAGCTTATCCAAAGCCCCTGCCATTTTCTTCAAAACAGGGGCATTGGCGGGGATGCCGTGGTCTGCTGATAATTCAGCGGGGTTGTGGTAAACGATAAACACCTGCCCGTCTTCATCCTGATAAGCCAGCACACGCAAGGGCAGGTCAAGACCCGCGGTTTGGCCTGCCTGCATTGCAGGTGTGCCCAGTTTGGGATTGCCGAACATCAGCATTTCTGTTGGGCGCAGCTCCATCCCGACAGATGCGGCGGCACCGGAATGATTGACCCGGGCAACCACTTTAGCCCCCGCCGCTTTCACCGCCGCTGCCAAGCGGTCGATGGTTTCGCTAACCGAATGTGTGCTTGGCTTGGTGATCGGATCGGCGGCCTGTGTCATAACAGGGGTAAAAGCCAAAGCGGCGGCGGTAATGAGGGTAAAAATGCGCATAAGGTATCCTTTGGTGAAAAATTATGTGTTATCGCAACACAGTTACTTATGTTAAATGCCTCTGCAACTGTGATGACGCATTTGTGATGGCTATCCGCGCCCGCGATATGTCGGCACGCCCTGATCCGGGATCCAGACGCCTTCAGGCGTGGGGCCGGTCTGGTAAAACACATCAATGGGAATGCCGCCGCGTGGATACCAGTAGCCGCCGATACGCAACCACTCGGGCACGAGCAGGTCGGCCAGACGTCTGCCGATAGAAACCGTGCAATCCTCGTGAAAAGCCCCGTGGTTGCGAAACGCGCCTAAATATAATTTCAGCGATTTGCTTTCCACCAGCCAGTCGCGGGGAATATAATCTATCACCAGATGGGCAAAATCGGGCTGGCCCGTCATCGGGCAAAGCGAGGTGAACTCGGGTGCGGTAAAACGCACGCAATAGGGCGTTCCCGCTTGCGGGTTGGGGACACGCTCCAGCTCTGCCGCATCCGGATTTTCGGGCAGGGCAGTGGGGCTGCCAAGTTGTTTTAGGTTGGCGTATATATCTTTCTTTGTCATCGTGATCCGTCCTTGCACAGGTCAGGGAATAAGGGCCTTTCCAACGTATTCAATCCTTCAGAACCGGGGTCAAGCCCCAAGCAGGTACTTTGCGATTCCAAAAGTGTAAACTGCCGCGAATATGATGTTGATATATTTCAACTGGCGTTCCGTGTGCAGCCACGCGCAATATATCCAGATGATGCAAAACGGCAGGCCCAGAAACATCGGCCAAGGGTACCAGTTTTCAACAATGGCGATGGTCGAGAGCAGGCCCAATATCAGGGCCAGCCATTTTAACGGCTGTTCATAGTCCGCAAGGGATCGGTTGCGCATGGGATGCGGCCTGTTCGTTGTTTTAGCTGTATGGGGTAAACAAAATATCGCTTATCCGGGCATATCTAGCATGAATTCCAGCCCCTGTCCTGGGTTAATGCGCGGATATGAAGCAATCACCCCTAAAACAAACCCTGTTTTGCCATTTCGCCCAAATAGATTGCGACAAATATGCACCCCGAGGCGGTAATGACAAAGCCGTGCCATATGGCGTTTGAAAACTTCAGGCTTTCCCATCTGTAAAAAATCACACCGGCGGTGTATGTCAGCCCGCCGATTGCGGTCAGCCAAAAACTGATGCCGGGGATGGTTTGCAACATTGGCCATGCCAAGACCAGACTGGCCCACCCCAAGCCGAGATATAACAGGGTGGAGGCATCATTGGGGGACTGCCAGAAAAATATTTTCCGGGTCATGCCGTAAACCGCGGTCAGCCAGACCAGCCCCAGCACCACATAACTAAAACCGCTGCCGATCAACATGACCAGCGGCGTGTAGGTGCCTGCGATTTTGAGGAAAATAGCGGCGTGATCGAAGCGACGAAACAAGGGGCGCAAGTGTTCCCAAGGGGTCATGTGGTAAATTGCCGAAGCCATAAAGGCGATCAACATCACCGCGCCGTAAACCCAAACCGCGATTTGATCGGTTAAACTGCCCGATCCTTGTTGGACAAGGCTGATCAAGGCAAATGTTGCCCCCAATGCGCCAGCGATCCCGAGCATATGCATGACCGCGTCGGCCCGCAACTCTGCCTTCGAGTAATCGGGGTATGCGTCCGCCGTATCCGGTGTTTGTTTGAAGGTCATGTCGCCAGTCAGCGCAGCCGGAAGGACGTATTCGACTTTGCCATGGGCTGGACCGATAAAAACCTTGTCCATTCTGCTGCTTCGTTGTTTGCTTTCACGCATATCGGGCCAATAAGGTAAATTTTTGATGACATAAGGATTATTTTGTGCCGCGCCCCTTAATTCGTCTTGTTTTTGTCGCCCCAGGGCAGCGGTGTAACGGTTATGCCGTCCGCGACCAAAGCTTTGGCGTCTTCAAGCTTTGCCTCGCCGTAAATGGAACGTTCAGGGGCGTCGCCGTGGTGGATGGCGCGGGCCTCGGCGGCGAAGTTCTTGCCGACATTTTCCGAATTTGCCTCGATCTTTTTACGCATTTCGGCCAAGGCCTGTTCGGCAGGGGATGCCGGGGCTGACAGCGGGCCTGCCGGTTTGGGCGGGTTTTTCCGGTCTACCCGCACCTGTGGTGCCATAACCGCTTTTTCCACCCCTAACGTGCCGCAAACCGAACATGAAATCATACCTGCATGCAAGAGCTTTTCAAAGGCATCTGCGGACTGGAACCAGCTTTCAAACAAATGGTCTTTTTCACATTTCAAGCGATAGTGTATCATGGCCTAACTTTCGCGATTGGGTGCCCTTTATAACAGATAAACCTTAATGATCCCCGATGAAATCTTGGAAATTTACCGTGAACGGCGATCACGGCGTGCCGACATGGGCTGAAAGGCGACGCCGTTATGGGCTTCGCAATAAGGCTTGCCGGTTTCCACGCTCAAGCCGCAAAACCAGAAATCTTCGGTGGCGGGATCGCCGATCGGCCATTTGCAGGTGCGTTCGGTCAGTTCCATCAAGCTTAGCTTTTTGGCCTCTATCTCAACTGTGGCAACTTTGGCCAACGCCTCGGCGCTTATCTCGCTGTTGGATGGCTGCGGTGGCAGCGGTTGACCGGCGGTGATAATCGGCTTGCGCGGTGGAATTGTGACCGACATCGAGGTCGAAGACGCCTCGACCATTTTCGGTTTTGCCGGCTCTTTGGCTTTCGGGGTGACTTTGACTTTTGGCGCGGCGGTCTTGGTTTTGGCCTTATTTGTTGTCGCCCGGTTGGACAGGCCTAAACGGTGCACCTTGCCGATCACGGCATTGCGGGTTACGCCGCCCAATTCCTTGGCGATTTGGCTGGCGGATTTGCCATCCAGCCACATGGTTTTCAAAACTTCTACGCGGTCATCTGTCCAGGACATGGCGATACTCCAATATAAAGCCCATTTATAGGGCTAATATATCTATTTAAGCGAACCTTACAGGCGATACCATAGCTATTATCAAAGAAAGGAAACAATGTTGCCATATATACGCCAAACCTGCTGATATGGAATTGACATGCGGGAAAGTTCCTGCAAATCCTGCTTTTTTGATATTGAACAGGAGTAAACCCCGTGATCCCATCTGTGTTGCCGACATATGCCCGTGCACCGCTTACTTTCGTTTCAGGCGAAGGCAGCTGGCTGGTGGATACGGGAGGCCGACGCTATCTGGATATGGGCGGCGGGATTGCGGTGAATGTTCTGGGCCATGCCCACCCCAAACTGGTCGAGGTTTTGCAAGAGCAGGCCACAACGCTTTGGCATACATCGAACCTTTACAATATCCCGGCGCAACAGGCTTTGGCCGACAAACTGGTGGAGCACACATTTGCCGACACGGTTTTTGTGACAAATTCGGGTACCGAAAGCATGGAATGCGCGGTGAAAATGGCGCGTATATACCATGTTGCCAATGGCCAGCCTGAACGCAATACGATCATCACATTCGAAGGCTCGTTTCATGGTCGCTCACTGGGGATGATTTCAGCGGCGGGGGCGGAAAAACTGACTAAGGGATTTGCGCCGCTTTTGCCCGGTTTCAAACATCTCAAACTTGCCGATCTTGATGCAGTGGATGCGGCAATAGACGAAACCACCGCCGCAATCATGGTGGAACCGGTACAAGGCGAAGGCGGTATCATCCCGTTGCCGGACACCTATATGCGCGGTTTGCGCGATCTGTGCGATGAAAACGGTATTTTGCTGATATTGGATGAAATCCAGTGCGGCATGGGGCGCACCGGCAAACTGTTTGCCCATGAATGGGCCGGCATTACGCCTGATATTATGGGCATTGCCAAAGGCATCGGCGGCGGCTTTCCGTTAGGGGCCTGTCTGGCCACGGAAGAAGCCGCCAAGGGCATGGTGGCAGGCACGCATGGCTCGACTTACGGCGGTAATCCTTTGGCCTGTTCCGTGGGCGGGGCAGTTATGGATATTGTCACCACAGAGGCATTCCTGAGCGGGGTCAGCACCAAAGCGGGCCGTTTACGCCAGCGTCTGGAAGGGTTGGTAGCCAGCCACCCCGACATTTTTGCCGAAGTACGGGGCTTGGGATTGATGCTGGGTATTGAATGCAAAGTGACCAACATGGATGTGGTCGAAGCGGGCTACGCGCAACAGGTTTTGACCGTGCCGGGCGGGGCCAACGTGATCCGCTTGCTGCCGCCTTTGAACATTACAGACGCAGAAATTGACGAAGCCGTAACGCGGCTGGATTGTGCCGCAACAGCGATAGAGGCAACCCTATGACCGACTTTTTAGACATTAGCAAAACCGACAAAGCCGACCTGCACAAAATTCTGGAGCAGGCCAAAGCCATGAAGCTGGCCCGCGCGGGTCAACCCAAAGGCACGCTTGATGCAGATGCGCCCCTGGCCAACCATATGGTCGCGCTGATTTTTGAAAAACCCTCGACACGCACGCGGGTGTCCTTTGATGTGGGTGTGCGCCAGATGGGTGGTCAGTCGATGATCCTGTCGGGTTCGGAAATGCAGTTGGGCCACGGCGAAACCATTGCCGATACCGCCCGGGTGCTGTCGCGTTATGTGGATCTGATCATGATCCGCACCTTTGATGAAAGCGTTTTGCTGGAATTGGCCGAATACGCCTCTGTTCCGGTGATCAACGGGCTGACTGATCAGTCGCATCCGTGCCAGATCATGGCTGATGTAATGAGCTATGAAGAACATTATGGCCCGATCAAAGGCAAGAAAATCGTGTGGATGGGCGATGGCAACAATGTTTGCACCTCGTTTCTGCATGCCGCAGGGCAATTCGGTTTCGATCTGACATTTTCAGGCCCCGCATCGTTGGAACCTGATGCGGCGGCCATTGGCTTTGCCCGTAACAAAGGCGCGACCATTGAAATTGTGCGCGATGCGCAAAAAGCTGTGGAGGGGGCGGATCTAATTGTTACCGACACATGGTTATCGATGCACGATAAACAATCCGCCCGTGAGCGCCGCCACAATATGCTGCGCCCTTATCAGGTGAATGCGGAACTGATGTCCCATGCCAACCCCGACGCGGTATTCATGCACTGCTTACCGGCCCACCGCGAGGAAGAGGCCACATCCGAAGTGATGGACGGCCCGCAATCGGTGGTGTTCGACGAGGCGGAAAACCGGCTGCACGCCCAAAAAGCCATCATGCGGCATTGTCTGGGGGTTTAGGTAAGGACGGTTAGGGTTCGTGGTAAAGTGTCTTTTTCAGGTCGGGAGCCAGACGTCTGGCGCAATTGATTCCAGCCGCGATGGCTCTGCGTTTCAACTGAAAATCCAGTGTGCCGATAACTTTGCCAAACTTTGGAGCCAATTCAAAATCCGCATCGCGGTAGCGAAGAAGCGCATGATGGGTCTGGCAAATTTCAACTGATTGGATCAGGGCCTCAAGTCCGTTCTTCGGTTCGTGCTGTTGGGTCTCTCCTGTTGCGTTGACCACCACAACGACATCGGCCCCGGCGTTGCGTGCAACATCAATAGGTGCAATGTCGGCATAAGCCCCGTCAATCAGCAAATGTTCCTTGAACCTTAATGGTGGCAAGACGCCTGCCAAGGCCGAACTTGCGTAAATTGCATCCGCTGCTGACCCGTGATCCAGGATCACCCGTGCGCCAGTGTTCAGATCGGTTGCGCAAACCAATACTGGCACGCGGACGTCTTCAAGCTGTTTTCCCAAAGTCAAGGCTTGCGCCGTCTTTTTACCCCAAGCCTCGGCGTTCGGGGCAAGTCCCCAGCCGAAATAAAGATCCTTGAATGCCATGCCTAGCTCGAACAGTTTCTTGATCGAATTGACCTGATCGCTTGTCTCGATTTCCGGACTGGTGCGAAAAACTGGAAAGTCGAGGTTCTTCATTGCCTTATACCAGTCGGGGTTCAGTGCATATGTCGCAGCCACCACTGCCCCCATCGAAACACCGACAATCACTGAGGGGTGTAACCCCATATGCTCGAAGCTGCGCAACACACCCAAATGTGCATACCCCCGAGCCCCGCCACCGGCCAGCACCAGACCAAAAGAACGCGCCATTTCATATCTCCTATTTTTAGCGCAACGATTGCGCCGTTGTTAATGCTGCGTGCGCAAAATCAGCGAGCCATTCTTTATCTCCTTTGTGGCATCCTTTGGCAGCCGGAAGAACACCCATCCGACAACGACACCGATGCCATAAAGGCGGTATCTTGATATAATCTGTGTCATTTCTTCCGTTTCTTCGCGTTTATCGTGCAAGTCGACGTCCCGCTCCAACACATGTCACAGACGGTATCGCCAGCAGACAATGTGCGCGGACGTGTATAGTGACCGCCGCATCCGTCCCCGGCGATGAGGTCGGCGCCTGGCCAGTCATATTGACACCAACTTGCTCGAAAGTCCCGCATAACATCCGGGTCACCAATTGCATCGGCAATACGGCGCGCGGCACTTTGTGGGGGACAATGGGTGAACCGGGTTTTGATGCCTTCAGCGGTTTGGGTCACAAGAACCGCATAGCCCGGCGCAGCACTTGCCGAGAAAGGGAACCGAAGTAACAGACGAATGGTGCGTTGCAGTCGTTTGGCAGGGTCGCGCGTGGAAATATGTCCGGGAAGCGATGCCAGACGCAGCATGCGACTGTAAATGACCCAACCGGTATCGGCCAGAACCCGGCGCGCCTCGGTGTCGTCAAGACCCGCACGGCGAAACAGAATGCCAGCAGCCGCCGTGTAAACGGCAAATTCAACCATAAGCCGATTACCTGATTTCGGTAGTGATCGTAACTCCGAATGCGGGCGCAGGTTTGCCGCTTCGGTTTCTAGGCCTGCGCTCAACCGACCCACATCGGCACGGGACAAGCGGCAAGCCTGTCGATTGATTGTTATCTCGCGGGTACTCAGCACCTTGCGCAGGGCGGCACGCATTTGTGATACCAGCACTTTGCGCACCAACCGCCAGACCAATGGATCTGCTTGACGGAATTGATGCGGGCTGTCTTTCATTTTTATCTCCTGGTCTGACAACCTGCTGATGAACCCAGATCGCAGGATGTATTCATTCCTGCTTTTTGCCGACCGCCAGATAGACAAAGCTCGCATAGAATGCTCTGTATTTCACGACTTTAGTATACCGGCGCATCACCTCCCACGGGCGTCGCTGGGACAAATCAAGCGTCACCCCGAACGGCGCGGCTGATTTTACCGCCAGCCGCACCATCCACATTGGCCAGCCCTCGGGTTGTTTCATGTCGAGAACCGCGAATTTTCCACCGCTTTTCAGGGCTGAAAACCCGTTGCCGATCACCGTCTCGAAGCCCGGCACAAAAGTCAGCGCAAAGGTCGACAAGACTGCGTCTATACCGGTTGGAAAGATGAAATCGGCGGCATCCGACTGGATCAATTCAACATTTTTCCAGTCATTCTGTGTGATCCGCTTTTTAGCTTGGGCCAGCATTCCAGGTGTCAGATCAACACCGATGATCTTTCCCTCCGGGCCGACAACATTCTGAAGATAGGCAAAGTTGAGGCCCGTCCCGCAGCCGATGTCGACCACTGTATCGCCCAGCCGCAGGTCTAGTGCGGCTATGGCTTTACGTTTGTAGGATGGCTCACGAAACCCGATAAGCCTGAACATTCGGTCCCTGCGGTCGTAGTCGGGTGCCAGTTGTTCATATAGTCTGCTGAACTCTTGTACCGAAAGTGCCATGTTGTCTTCCAATCACGCTATATACTTGCGCCCTATAGTTTAACCCGCCGTAACCGAAGCGCGTTGGAAATCACCGAAACCGAGCTTAACGACATCGCCGCCGCCGCAATCATTGGTGACAATAACATGCCGGTGATCGGGTAAAGGATACCCGCCGCAATCGGTATGCCGCCAGCGTTGTAGGCAAAGGCAAAGAACAAGTTCTGCTTGATATTGCGCAAAGTCGCTTTGGCCAGTTTACGGGCGCGCACAATGCCGGTCAGATCACCGCCAAGTAGGGTGATGCCGGCACTTTCCACCGCCACATCAGCACCGGTTCCCATGGCAATACCGACATCGGCCATTGCCAAAGCCGGCGCATCGTTGACGCCGTCACCGGCCATGGCAACACGGTGCCCCTCGGCCTGCAATTCTTCAACAAGACGCTTCTTGTCCTCGGGCAGCACCCCGGCGCGAAAATCGTCAATGCCCAGCTTTTCGGCTACGGCCTGCGCGGTGCGTACATTGTCGCCCGTTGCCATGATGACGCGAATACCAAGATCGTGCAGGGCCGATATCGCCGCCGCAGTGGTTTCCTTGATCGGATCAGCCACGGCAACGATACCCGACAACGTCCCGTCGATGGCTATGAACATCGCGGTTTTGCCCTCTGCACGCAAATCATCGGCACGGGCAGAGGCCGTAGCATCGTCGACGCCGATCATCTGCATCATTGCCGCGTTGCCCAAGGCCACGTCACGGCCCGATACCGTACCGCGCACGCCTTTGCCGGTCGTGGCTTCAAAGCCCGTTACCTTATGCGCTGTCGCACCGCGTGCTTGCGCACCCGTCACGATGGCTTCCGCCAACGGATGCTCGGAACCTTTTTCAAGCGATGCCGTAAGGCTTAGAACGGTGGCCTCGTCATCTTTTCCAAAAGTAACAACATCCGTCAGGACAGGCTTGCCCATCGTCAGCGTACCGGTTTTGTCGACGATCAGAGTGTCAACCGCCGCCATGCGTTCCAATGCCTCGGCGTCCTTGATCAACACGCCGGCCTGTGCGCCGCGCCCTGCCGCTGTGGTGATCGAGATCGGTGTTGCCAGCCCCAAAGCACACGGGCAGGCGATGATCAGCACTGATACCGCCCCCGCAACTGCGTATACGATTGCAGGTTGTGGGCCGAACAGCATCCATGCGCCAAATGACAGCAGCGCGATTAAAACCACCAAGGGTACGAAGATCGCCGACACTTTATCGGCTAATCCCTGTATTGGCGCACGCGAGCGTTGTGCGCCCGACACCATGGTGATGATCTGTGCCAGAACAGTGTCCGCACCCACATGCGCGGCCTCGATCACAAGGCTGCCGTTTTTGTTGATGGTGCCGCCGGTGACCTTATCGCCGGACTGTTTTTCTATCGGGATCGGTTCACCCGTCATCATGCTTTCGTCGATAGACGAAGTGCCTTCGATCACAATGCCGTCTACCGGCACGGAATCGCCCGGGCGCACCCGCAAGCGGTCGCCTTCGATAACGTTTTCCAAAGGGGCATCGTATTCGGTGCCGTCGGGCAGGATGCGCCGCGCGGTTTTGGGCGCGAGGTTCAGCAGGGCCTTGATGGCGTCACCGGTGCGCTCTCGGGCGCGTAATTCCAGCACCTGACCGACAAAGATCAGTGCTACGATCACTGCCGCTGCCTCATAGTAGGTACCGACACGTCCCCCGTCGCTGTAGGCCGCCGGAAACACACCCGGCAAAAAAGTTGCGACCAGACTATAGGCATAGGCCGCCGCAACCCCGAGCGAGATCAGCGTCCACATGTTCGGGCTTTTGTTGCGCACCGAGGCAATCCCGCGTGCAAAGAACGGCCGCGCGATCCACAGCACGATGGGCGTGGCCAGAACAAACTCGATATAGGTCGAAGTGGTTTGGCCGATCCAGTCGCGGATCGGAAAGCCGACGAACTCGCCCATGGTCAGGATCACCAACGGCACGGCTGCGGTAGTGGCGATCCACATCCGACGGGTGAAATCCGCAAGTTCCTCGTTCGGGGCCTCCTCGGTCGACGCTATTACCGGTTCCAGTGCCATGCCGCATTTGGGGCAGGACCCGGGGCCTTCCTGTACAATTTCGGGATGCATTGGACAGGTATAGGTTGCGTGGCTTTCCGCCGCGACCTTCTTCAGCTTGGAATTCCCCGATCCATAGAAATACGGATCAGCCAGAAACTTGGTGTGGCATTTTTCGCCACAGAAATGAAGCGGATGGCCGTCATAGGATTCCGTTGGCCTGCTGCCATCCAGCGGAACGGTCATGCCGCAGACCGGATCAATTGCGCTGTCCACACCATCGGGTGGCGGCGTTGCGTGGTGGTGATGTTGGTGTGCGTGTTTGCTGTGGTCGTCGGTCATAAACCTTATCCTTACCTGAATGGGCAACCTGTTTGGCCAATTAACTGGAGTATAGTCATTCCAGTGACTGGAGGGTCAAGAGAGATGTGCAAAAAATGTTTTCGCAGCGGTCCGCGTCAGGTTGCGTCCTGTTGTTCGTCATTACTTGGCGCATCGTTCTGCCCGGAAAAATCTTTCTGCTTTGGCTTGGTCTTGCCGCCGCAACATCCGCCGCCGCCCTTCGAGCCGTGACCGCGATGGCCAAACAAGTGCATTGCGATCATGCCGCCGCCTAAGGCGACCAGGACCCAGTTTTCAACAATCCATTGCATCCTATTTCCTAACGTTTAATTTGTGACCGATCCTGGATTAAATGTATGATTTTCACAGTGCTTTATAGCGCACCCCGTTTCTCACAAATCCAAGCTACTGCTTGCACATGACGGAAAACCCATTTGCCAGCCTTCGGGCTGAAATGGGTTTGCTGTCACGAGAGCGGTTTTGCCCTAGTCAGCCTCTAGTTTTTTGAGGAAATTCTCGGGGACATCGGCCTCGGAAAATTTGGCCTGTTCCTTTGGATCATGGGCAAAAGCGATAATTGCGGCCAATTCTTCGCCGTTTAATTCAATCTGGCCGCCCAATTCGTCCTCTTGCATGGCGATCATGGCCGGTGCGCCGCGCCACATTCTGGCGGCAAAATCAAAAGCGTTCATGGGCTTTTCCATATGGGATGCGGAAATATCGGGGGCATCGGTTCCACCGACACCATTGATCGAGTGGCACACGACACACCCCTTTGAGCCAAACAGCTTGCGCCCCTTGGCGGGATCAAAGGCAGGAATTTGTATTCCATTTCCCATTAGAAAGCCATCGCCAGACATGGCTTCTCCAGACATGGCTTCGCTGTTCATATTGGTAGATTGTGCAAGTGCCGGGCTGCCAGCTAGCGCAAGCAAAGACAAGCAAACCGCCGGTAATACTCTGGTTTTGTTTGGCATGAGGTGTTTCCTTTATGTTGGATGGTTTAGAAATCCACGCTTTGGAACCGTAATTCGGTTGGGTTCCTTGAAACCGGCCACTTGGCTTAATGCTTGCAAATGCTCTTGTGGCCAAAATCAGCTTTGAACGAGTGTGATAGATACCCGTAGCTGGCTATATCTGCTGTGCTGGATAGCCGGCATGATCAAGTGCGCTGATTAATTGTTGGGCATCGACCGACGTCGCGACCGCCGCGAGATGCTTCTCAAGATCAATCTCGATCCCGGCTTTTGCGTCCAACCGGTGAATTGTCTCTTCAACGGTCTTTTTGCAGTGGCCGCAGGTCATGTCCGGAATGCTGAATTTTGTCATTATGTGTCTCCTTTTGTCTTTCCGTGGATCACATATGCGCCTTCCATCAAGGGGAAGGTCAAGGGGATATTTTTGACGACGTTAATGGGAAAAATTAAGCTACAGGTGCCAGGGCCAGTGCCTATTGACAATTCACCGTTCATTTTGCAATTTTGCTAATGCAAAAAAAACACAATATCGCCGAAAGATTGGCAACGCGTCTTAAGGAAGCCCGTAAAAGCAAGGGCTTGAGTCTTGAAACCATGGCAAACCTTTCGGGGGTTTCGCGCTCCATGCTTTCGCAGATCGAACGTGGTAAATCCAGCCCTACGGTGGCGACGCTGTGGAGCTTGACACAAGCCTTGCGGGTCGATTTTGCCGGGCTTCTGGATGATGAAACCGGCAGTCGTATGATACGCGAAATTCTACCGGCCAACCGCACCCCGACGATTGATAGCCAAGGCGAAGGCTGCCGCATTCGCATCCTTAGCCCGCCTGCCCAAGCTGGTAAACTGGAGGTATATGAAATCCGGTTTGCCGATAACGGTGCATTGATCAGCGAACCGCACCAAGCCGGATGCCATGAGGATCTGACGGTTCTGGAAGGGTCTCTGGAAATTGTTTCTGGCCCTGAAACGGCACAGGTTTTCGAGGGGGACACGATCCGGTATGCCGCCGACTGCCCGCATCAAATCCGCACAACCGGGACGCCTGCGAAAGCAATTTTGATCGTGCATGGATCTTAATATCCTATATAATGGACAATAGTATTATATATTGACTTATTCCAAGAAACAGGACTAATTGCACAAAAGGGAGTCGCACATGGATCATGCTTTTCTGCATCATATCAACACCGTTCTTGCGGGCATCCGCTCGGACGGTCTGTTCAAGACAGAGCGGCAAATTATTTCGCCGCAAGCCGGGCGCATTGATGTGCAATTCGGCGATAAACGGCATGACCGTGTGGTTAATCTGTGCGCCAACAATTACCTTGGGTTGGCCGATGATGCGCGGCTTATTGCGGCGGCGAAGGCGGCAATGGATACGCGCGGTTTCGGGATGGCCAGTGTGCGCTTTATTTGCGGTACCGAGGATTTGCACCGTAAACTTGAAAACCGGCTGGCGCGGTTTCTGGGCAAGGATGATGCGATCCTGTTTGCCGCCTGTTTTGATGCCAATGGCGGGGTGTTTGAA
This sequence comes from Rhodobacterales bacterium, assembly GCA_045046705.1. Classification (GTDB taxonomy): domain Bacteria; phylum Pseudomonadota; class Alphaproteobacteria; order Rhodobacterales; family Rhodobacteraceae; genus Amylibacter. The sequence goes on from JASFZB010000016.1 coordinate 18,850, forward strand.
CCGTTGCTAGGGGCTAAAGATGCAATTATTTCGGATGCGCTTAACCACGCGTCGATCATTGACGGTATCCGGCTGTGTAAAGCCGCGCGCTACCGTTATGCGAATTCCGACATGGCCGAACTCGAGGCGCGGTTGTTTGAGGCCAAAGCGGCCGGTGCGCGGTTTATCATGATTGCCACGGACGGGGTTTTTTCAATGGACGGCCATCTGGCAAAATTACCGGAAATCACCGCCCTAGCGAGAAAATACGGTGCCCTTGTGATGGTCGATGACTGCCACGCGACGGGCTTTATCGGGCCGCAGGGGCGCGGTACACCGGCGCATTTCGGGGTTGGCGACGGGGTGGATATTTTGACCGGCACGCTTGGCAAGGCGTTGGGCGGTGCCATTGGCGGATATATCGCTGGCCCGCAGCCGGTGATTGATCTGTTGCGCCAGCGCGCACGGCCCTATCTGTTCTCGAATTCCTTGCCGCCGATGGTTGTCGCGGCTGGCCTGAAAGCAATTGATATTGTTGAAAAAAGCGATGGCCTTCGGGCTAAGCTGACTGAAAATACGGCGTTCTGGCGTTCCGGGCTAGAAACACTTGGGTTTGACCTTTTGGCAGGCGAGCATCCGATTGTGCCGGTGATGCTGGGCGAGGCCAATTTGGCGCAGGAAATGTCCGCGCGATTGTACGACGAAGGTGTCTTTGTGAGCGGATTTTTCTTTCCGGTGGTGGCCAAAGGGGCCGCCCGCATCCGCACCCAGATGAACGCCGCCCTTGGGAGTGAAGATCTGGAATTCGCACTGGCCGCATTTGCCCGTGTGGGCAAGTCTATGGGGGTGATAAAATGAGCGATAAATCAAACGGCATGAAAGCACTGGTCAAGGCCAAAGCCGAAGAAGGCCTGTGGATGCAGCATGTAGCGGTGCCGGAAATCGGGCCGGATGATGTGCTGATCAAGATCAACAAGACGGGTATTTGCGGCACCGACATTCATATCTGGAACTGGGATGAATGGTCACAAAAAACGGTGCCCGTGCCGCTGATCACGGGTCATGAGTTTGCCGGTGAAATCGTCGAATTGGGCCGGAATGTTACCGAACTTTTTATTGGCCAGCGGGTTTCGGGCGAGGGGCATTTAATCGGCAAACACAGCCGTGCCAGCCGCTCGGGGCGGTTCCATCTTGATCCTGAAACCCGTGGTATCGGGGTCAATGAACCGGGGGCTTTTGCCCAGTTTCTGCGCCTGCCTGCCTTCAATGTGGTGCCGCTGCCCGATGATATAAGCGATGACATAGGCGCCATTCTTGACCCGCTGGGAAACGCGGTTCACACCGCACTTTCATTTGATCTGGTTGGTGAAGATGTGCTGATTACCGGGGCCGGGCCGATCGGGATTATGGCGGCTGCGGTGGCAAAGCACATCGGAGCGCGCCATGTCGTTATAACGGATATAAACCCCGACCGACTTGCTTTGGCTGCGCAGGTGGCTGATGTGACCGCCGTAAACGTTGTCGAAACCGATTTGAAACAGGTTTACGACCGGTTGGGGATTGTCGAGGGCTTCGATGTCGGGCTGGAAATGAGTGGCTCGCAAATCGCGCTGGATCAGATGATCGGCGCCATGGTGATGGGTGGGCGCATCGCGATGCTGGGCATTCCAGCGGGGGCGTCCAAGGTAAACTGGTCACAAATCGTTTTCAAATCCCTTACCATCAAGGGCGTGTATGGTCGCGAGATATTCGAGACCTGGTATAAAATGCTGGCGATGCTGCAAAACGGTCTGGATGTCAGTGCGGTCATTACCCACCGTTTCAAAGTGGATGATTTCGAAACAGGTTTTAACACCATGAAATCAGGCAAAAGTGGCAAAGTGGTGCTGGACTGGACCGATGCTTGATTGCCAATGCGCCGTCTGAATAAAATACATATGCACAGGCGAGCGCACCTGACCTGATAACCCGGGCCCAAGTCTTGCGATCCTCTTTCTTAGGGGATATAGCTTGTAATCAGTGGTAGCGTGCTGTTTTAACTGGCGCATTGGGCGGCTATGAGCCGAAAATTTAAAGCTTATACCAAACCTATTTTCGGCTTCGCGTCAGTATGGGATTTTGCTGTGTGGCTGATAATTTTATAAGGAAAAACACTATGTCGTATATCGTAAGCAAGATAAAATATATCGTGGTTATGCTGGTGGTGGTGGGTGGTTTTTTCGCGCTTTTACATTCTTTTTTACGCGATCCGTCAAAACAACCGGTCGTTGAAAATACACCTTGGGCTTTGCATTCTGTGATTGTTAAAACCGGAACGGTGACAGAGGTTTTTCCGGCACTGGGAAAGGTCGAAAGCTCTTCGCAGCTTACCATCGCGCCGCAAATAAGCGGTACACTTCGGGCCCTTGGGCCGCGTGAAGGCGGCAGTGTCAGTCAGGGCGATTTGTTGGCAGAAATCGACACCCGCGAACTGGTTGCTACCCGGGACGCGATTAAAGCCCAACTAAGCGGCGCAAGAATCGCGAAAGTCACAGCCATAACCGAATATAAAAGACTGCTAAAGCTTATGCAGGACGGCTATGTCTCGAAATCCAAACTGGATGCGCAAGAATCCGCAAAACACACGGCGCGGGCCCAGGTTTCTTCGCTTGAAAACCAGATCAAGGCCCTGGATGTGAAAATCTCATACGGCAAAATCACCGCCCCGCTGGATGCCGGCGTCATAAGGCGCGATGGCGAGGTTGGCGATACGGTCTTTCCCGGAAAACCGATTTATGTTTTATCGGCACATAAGGGCGGGCGGGTTCTTGTTGCCGTTCCGCTTTCTTCACTGGTGAAAATAAAACCCGGAACTACGGTTGAATTGACCAGTGGTGCGGACGTGTTCAAATCCACCATTTCAAGGGTCAACCCGTCACTGGACAAGTTTTCCATGGGCAGTGTTGAAATAGATTTACCGAAACGCCCTTTTGATCTGCCTGCGGGCAGCCCGATTAGTGCAAATGTCATAACCTCTGAAGTTGTCAACAGCATTATCGTTCCGCCGGATGCGTTGGTGCCTTCTAATGATCCTAAAAACCGGGTTCTGTTCCGTGTTGGTGACGGTAAGCCCCTAAAGCTGGCCAAAACCCCCGTCACGGTGGCACTTTGCGGGCGCGAGGGCTGTGCGGTCAGTGGCGACATTCATCAAGGCGACCGTGTGGTGCATGCCCATGGCAGCGTTTTATTGCGGTTGCGTGACGGTGACGGCGTCATGTTAAACTGGAAGGCAGAGTAACGGCCATGAGCTTTGCCGAACGGATATTATCAAAACCGCACGCCATCATTGCCTTGTTGTTGGCGGGCATACTGCTTGGCCTCATGGGGTATCGGGCGATTCCGACAAACCTGTTTCCAGACACCAGCCGCCCCAGCATTTCCGTCGTGGTGCAATGGCCGGGGGCGACATCGACGGATGTTGCCAATGAAGTCACGCACCCGTTAGAAGTCAGGCTTTCGTCTATTGACGGGGTACGCCGTGTTACCTCGACTTCGCGCGATGAAGTTTCTGCTGTGCAAGTGGAATTTGAATATGGCAACGACATTGATATTGCCGCCAACAAAGTATCGACCCAATTGTCGCGGGTTCAAGGTGAACTCCCCGCATCGGTGCGCACGCCGTTGATCTTCAAAATCACCGATGCCGCGCATCCGGTCATGGTGCTGGGGATAACGGCGGCAAAGGATTCCGGTCTTAGTCTGGGTCAAGTGCGCAGGATTGCCGAGCATGATTTACGCGATACATTGCTGAATTTGAAGGGCGTCGCCGAGGTCGAGGTTTTTGGTGGCCCGGTGCGACAAATAACGGTGGATGTGGACCGCGATAAGCTGCAATCCTTCGGGCTGAATATTACCCAGGTAGCGGCGGCTTTGGCGCAGTCCAATATCTCGCAACCTGCAGGGTTGGTGCACCGGGACGGGCGGCGGTTTTTGCTGACCGCCAAAACGTTGGCGCGTTCACCCGAAAATATTGCGGCAATCCTGATCCCGATGAAAGACGGCAGCTTTATTCGTGTCAGTGACATCAGCACTGTAAAATGGGGAAAGGCCGATCCGACCGCACTTTATCACGGCAATGGCCAGGATGCAGTTGCGGTGTCGCTGCTGCGCTCGGAAAACGGTTTTGCAAAACCGGTCATTGCGACCCTTGACAAAGAGCTGCCGAAGTTGCGGTCAAAGTTTCCCAATCTGACGATTAAAATCACCGATACCCAAGGCAGGATTATCGGATTGACCGTTAGCAACATGCTTAATTCATTGCGTGATGCCATCATCATGACGCTTCTGGTGATCCTGTTGTTTTTGGGAAATTCCCGCGCCGCGTTCGTTGTGGCTTTATCGTTGCCGGTTTCCTACCTGCTGACATTTGCAGTTTTATGGGGCATTGGTTTCGAATTCGATATGGTAACACTTTCAGCCATAATCATCGCCGTTGGTCTGCTGGCCGACGATGTTGTGGTGGTGATGGAAAATATCGAGCGCAGAATGCGCGAGGAAAAGGAAACCAAAAAACAATCTGCCATACGCGGGCTGGACGAGATCCTTTTGGCCGATGCATCGGGCACGATCAGCACGATCATTGTGCTGATCCCGATTATCTTTGTCGGCGGGTATGTGGAAACCGTGTTGCGCCCTTTATGTGTGACCTTATCGGTGGCTTTGCTGGCCTCGCTTGTGGTCTCTGTTACCATGATCCCTCTGCTTGCTCCCTTTATCATCCACCCCGAACAAAAGCGTGATCCGCTGGCGTTTATCCTGCAACCGTTTGCGCGGTTTTTCATCGAGCCGGTTAAACGCTTTTATGCCCGTTTGATCCATTGGGGACTGGACCACAGGGGCATTGTGATTGTTACCTTTATCGCCTTGTTTGTTATTGCAGGGGCGCATTTGCGTATGCAGGGACGTGAATTGATGCCGATGATGGATACCGGCATTACCCAGATTAAATTCGAGGCGGAACCCGATACCGACAGCGGCCAAATGGCTATACTGATGAAGGCGGTGGAAGCTGCCATTTACAAAGAGGTGCCCAAAGACTGGGTGATCTCCATGTCGACCGTTATCGGCTCGGAACCGGGGGTTAAATCATTCGGGGCCGCGCGCCAGTTGCAACAAGGCGATCTGACCCTTAATCTGGTAGACCGTTTTCACCGCAACAGAACGGTTTACGACATAAACGCCGCCATTCAACGCAGATTACATGCAATCCCCGGCCTGATTTCCTCGAATGTATTCATCTATGGGGCGTCGCCGCTGTCGTCGATACGCGCGAACCTTGATGTCATGGTCAGTGGCCCCGATCCCGCCGTGCTGGACACAATT
>JASFZB010000017.1:0-142942 GCA_045046705.1 Rhodobacterales bacterium
ATTCCTCAGAATGTCTCTACGCATTTTCTTTCTAATATCTTGCGTCTATAATCTCATATCTTTTTTAGTCTTTTATAATTTCACTACTAAAAAAGTTTCTTAACAATTTATTATCCGATGAAGTTAATTCATCGATAGTCCCTTCTTTCATAATATTGCCATTGTGGAGAATTATTGCTCTATCGGCAATTATTTCTGCACAGAGTAAATCGTGAGTTACAACAATTGAAGTCATATTTAGTTTTTTCTGCAACTCTAAAATAAGAACACTTATTTCTTTTGATGTTATAGGATCAAGTCCAGTAGTTGGTTCATCGTACAACATTATTTTTGGCTCGGTGATAATTGAGCGTGCAAGTCCAATTCTTTTTCTCATTCCGCCAGAAAGCTCGGATGGCATTTTATCAACAGATTCTTCCAAGCTTACCATTTCCAAAGTAGAAATAACTTTTTGATCTATTTCATCCTGTGTTGCTTTTTTTTCAACGGGCGGGCCGAGGACGATGACAATTTCGCCTTTCGGCGTTGACACATTAGCATAATGTTCAGCAAGCTGATCCAGAGTTCCCGCGCGGGTTTCTTCGAATTTTTTAGTCAACTCGCGGCACACGGTCGCTTTGCGTTCTGCCCCGAAAACGGCCACCATATCGTTTAGGCATTTTGCCAGACGTTTTGGCGACTCATAAAGCACCAATGTTGCAGGCACCTTGTCTAAAGTGTGGAAGTAATCCTTGCGCGCTTTGGTTTTATTGGGTGAAAATCCGGCAAAGAAAAACTTGTCGGTGGGTTGCCCCGCCACACAAAGCGCGGCCAGCAATGCGGACGCGCCGGGGGCCGTGGCCACCTTATACCCTGCATCGCGCACATATTGGGCCAGGTGGTATCCGGGGTCAGCCAGAAGCGGGGTGCCCGCGTCCGACACAAGGGCTACGGATTTACCCGCCTCCAGGGACGCCAGCAAATAGGGGCGTTTTTCCGCCCCGTTATGATCATGATAGGACACCAGCTTTCGCCCTCCCAAGACGACGCCATGTATATCCATCAGTTTACGGGTGTTGCGGGTGTCTTCGGCGGCAATAATATCCGCCGCGCCCAGAATATCCAAAGCATGCAATGTTATATCGCGTGCAGCCCCGATCGGGGTTGAAACAATATACAATCCGGGCGACAGTTTTGCAGCACTCACTTAGCTATTTCCTATTATTTCAGTCAAAGCGTTGCTTTCGCTTATGACAGTACCTACCCTTGTTGGTAAATGAGTCGTTTAGGGGAATAGGGCTAATCATGGCGCATAAAACAGTAATACTTTCCGGAATTTTTCGCTGGATCAGCCTTGTGCTGATCGCACCTTTGTTGGCCGCTTGTATTGATACATCGGGTATTGGCCAAACAGTGGCCCCCGGCAAAACCACAAAAGTCGCTCTTTTGGTGCCTTTGGGAAGTGACAACCCGCAACAGGACGCCTTGGCAAACAGTCTGGTAAATGCAGCCAAGTTGGCGGCAAGCGATATACAGGGCGCAAAAATCGAATTAATGGTCTATGGAACCAGCGGCAATTCGGGCCAAGCGGCACTTGCGGCGAAACAGGCGGTGGCTGATGGTGCCAATATTATCGTCGGCCCGTTGTTTGCACAAGCGGCCAATGCGGCGGGTGTTGCCGTATCGGGCAATAATATCAATATCCTGAGCCTGTCGAACAACACCCAAATTGCCGGTGGCAATGTTTTTGTTCTGGGAAATACCTTTGAAAACACAGCCAATCGTCTGGTCAGCTATGCGGCGAGTCAGGGCTTAAGCTCTATCGCTGCCGTTGCCGCCCAAAATGCCGCCGGCAAAGTGGCCATAGAGGCAGTTCGCAAAGCGAGCCTTGAGGCGGGTGCGAATTTCACCGGCTCCACCACATATGAATTCTCCCCCACAGGCGTTGTGACTGCTGCCCCCGCCATCAAAGCGCAAGTGTTGGATACCGGCACGCAGGCACTGGTATTTTCATCGGACAGCGCAGGGGCTTTGCCAATTCTTGCCAAATTGCTGCCTGAAAACGGCCTGCCCCCGGATCAGGTGAAATTTATCGGGCTGACCCGCTGGGATATTCCCGCCTCGACGTTGATGAACCCCGGATTGCAAGGCGGTTGGTTTGCCTTGCCCGATACAAGTTCGATCTCGGCTTTCAAGGCCCGTTATACCGCCACTTACGGTGCAGGCCCACACCCGCTTGCAGGCTTTGCCTATGACGGGGTTGCTGCCATCGGGGCCCTTTTAGCCACCGGGGCCCCTGACGCATTGACCCGCAAAAAACTGACGCGCCCGGGCGGTTTTGCTGGCGTAAACGGTGTTTTCAGGTTATTGCCTGACGGAACAAATCAACGGGGGCTTGCCATCGCAGAGGTACGCGATGGGCAGGCTGTCGTGATAGACCCAGCACCCAGAGGATTTGGTGGATCAGGCTCTTAATCTTTCCAAAAAGTTCCAGTCCGCACCGGCTTCGGGCGATCTGATCTGTGCATCCGATCTGATTTTCGATAAAAAGAAAATCCGGGCACAGTTGCGTGCAACGGGCAATGACCGCCCGGCATTATCCGCCCTGCTGCAGGCGGCTTATGCAAAGGGTCGCAAAGAAATTGAAACGGCATATGCAAAGGCCCCCTTTGATACCCGTAAAGTTACCACATCCTATACTTATCTGACCGATAAAATCGTGCGTCAGGCTTATGGCCTTGCCACAAAAGTTTTACACCCCAATCAAGAACCGGCAAAAACCGACAGTTTGACTCTGATGGCGGTAGGCGGGTATGGCCGCGCTGAAATGGCCCCCTATTCGGATGTGGATTTGCTGTTTCTGACGCCTGAAAAACTAAGCCCGTGGGTTGAAACGGTTATCGAAGCGATGCTTTACCTGCTTTGGGACATGAAGCTGAAAGTCGGTCATGCCACACGCTCGGTCGATGAATGCGTCAAGTTGGGTGCAGATGATCTGACGATTCGGACATCGCTGCTGGAATGCCGCTATCTGATCGGCTCCAAAGTCCTGTCGAACAGGCTGGACAAACGCCTGTGGAAAGAGCTGTTTCGCAAAACCGGCCCCGAGTTTGTCGAGCAGAAACTGAATGAACGCGAAGCCCGGCACAAAAAGCAGGGCGGCCAGCGGTATATGCTGGAACCCAATGTAAAAGAGGGCAAGGGGGGGTTGCGCGATCTGCAAACCCTGTTCTGGATTACCAAATATCTAAGCCACGCGGAAAACCCCGAGGAAATGATCCAGAAGGGCTATTTCACCGCCGAGGAACATGAACAGTTCTATCAGGCCGAATGCTTTTTATGGACCGTGCGCTGCCATTTGCATCTGATCACCAAACGCGCCACCGAGCAGTTGACCTTCGACACCCAGATCGAAGTTGCGCAGACCCTTGGTTATCAGGATCAGGACGGCCAGCGCGGGGTTGAAAAGTTCATGCAGGACTATTTTCGCCATGCCACCCATGTGGGCGATCTGACCCGCATTTTCCTGACTGCGCTGGAAGCCCAGCACGTCAAAAAACAACCCGGGTTTGGTCGCCGTTTGATGCGGGCCGTGGGGTGGGGGCGCGAAAAGGCTGCAGAAGGGTATCTGATCACACAAGGGCGCCTGACTTTCGCCGATGAATCATCGGTTTTTGACGATCCGCTGAATATTCTGCGCATCTTTGAAGAAGCCTTGCGTTCACAGGTTCTGATCCACCCCGATGCCATGCGCCTGATTGCCGCCAATTTGCAGCTGATTGATGATGATATGCGCGCCAATCCCGAAGCTATTCGCATATTTATGGATACCTTGATCGAATACGGCAATCCCGAACGCGCTTTGCGCCGGATGAACGAGCTGGGCGTTTTGGGTGCTTTTATACCTGAATTCCAGCGCATTATCGCGATGATGCAGTTCAACGTTTATCACTATTACACGGTTGACGAGCATATTATCCAGTGCCTATCCAACCTTGCACAAATCGAGCGCGGCGAACTGAAAGAGGATTTGCCGATTGTCTCGGGGCTGCTGAAAAAAGGCGTTAATCGCCGGATCATCTATGTTGCTTTGCTGCTGCATGATATAGGTAAAGGTCTGGCGCAGGATCATTCGATTGCGGGCGCGCATATGGCCGAGGTGATTGCCCCGCGTTTGGGGCTTGATGCGCAGGAAACCGAAACCGTTGTCTGGTTGATCCGTAAACATCTGTTGATGTCCGATGTGGCACAAAAACGCGATCTTTCCGACCCGCGCACTGTGCGCGATTTCGTGCAAGTGGTCAAAAGCACCAACCGCTTGCAGTTGCTGACCATCCTGACCGTATGCGACATTCGCGGGGTTGGACCGACCACATGGAACAACTGGAAAGCCCAATTGCTGCGCACGCTGTATTATACCAGCCAGCAGGCCCTGTTGGAAGGTGTGGATAAAATCAGCCAACCCCACCGCGTGGACGAGGCTAAAGCCGCGCTGAAAAGGGCCTTGGGCAAGAAGGAACAAGCCCTTTATCTGGCTGAGGCCGAGCGCCACTACGATGGTTTCTGGCAAGGTCTGGATACCAACACCCATGTAATGATCGCGCGGCTTTTCCAGCATTTGGAAGGCGAAAAAATCGGTATTGATATTGTCCCCGATAATGACAGGGACGCGACCCATGCCTGTTTCGTGATGCAGGATCATCCGGGCATTTTTTCGCGCCTTGCAGGGGCCTTGGCCCTGGTCGGGGCCAATGTGGTGGATGCGCGCACCTATACCAGCACCGACGGTTATGCCACTGCGGTTTTCTGGGTGCAGGATGCGGAAGGGAAACCCTATGAGGCAGCCCGCATTACGCGCTTGAAAACGATGATTTTGCGTATCCTGCAAGGCGAAATTGTTGCCAGCGAAGCCCTGAAAACCCGTGACAAGCTAAAGCGGCGCGAACGTGACTTCATTGTGCCCACAGCGATTACTTTCGACAATGAAGGTTCCGAGATTTACACCATCATCGAGGTCGACACCCGCGACCGGCCCGGATTGTTGCACGACCTGACCCACACGCTTAGCCGCGCCAATATCTACATTGCATCCGCAGTGATAGCCACTTACGGCGCACAGGCCGTCGATGTGTTCTATGTCAAGGATCTGTTCGGCCATAAAATACATGCCAAGGGAAAACGTGATACCATTGAAAAGAAACTGCGTTCTGCGATCTTGCAAGGGGCAAAAGGGGCTATGTCATGAACAAACCTCCGCAAGCGATTAGACTGGTCTCGGCCTTTTTCACGGTCGGTATCTGGACATTTTCAAGCCGCATCGCGGGCTTTGTGCGCGATATTCTAATTGCCGCTTTCTTTGGTTCGGGACCGGTTGCCGAAGCTTTTCAGGTAGCTTTTGCCCTGCCCAATATGTTTCGCCGCTTCTTTGCCGAAGGGGCTTTCAACATGGCTTTCGTGCCGATGTTCTCGAAGAAACTGGAAGTGAGCCAAGATGCGCGGGCTTTTGCAACCGATGCATTTTCGGCCCTTGCATCGGTTTTGATCGGGCTTACGCTGATTGCCCAGATATTCATGCCGTGGTTCGTTTTTGCCATGGCCAGCGGCTTTGAGGGCGATGCGCGATTTGATCTTGCCGTTGTTTTTGGCCGCATCTGCTTTCCCTATATCCTGTTCATTTCTCTGGCAGCCCTTTTAAGCGGAGTGCTGAACGCCACGGGCCGGTTTGCCGCCGCGGCCGCCGCTCCGGTGTTGCTGAATTTCATCATCGTAACGGCTATGTCGGCAGCATATTATGCGGAATGGGATGTGGCGCAGGCACTGGTTTGGTCTATCCCGGTTGCGGGTATTGCCCAAATGGCGTTGGTCTGGTGGGCAGCAAACAAAGCGGGGCTGCGGCTGGTGCCGCATTTGCCCAGAATGACACCCGAGCTGAAACGCCTTGCAATCATCGCCCTGCCTGCCGCAATGGCCGGCGGTGTGGTGCAGATCAATCTTCTGGTCGGTCGGCAAGTAGCCAGCTATTTTGACGGTGCCATTCAGTGGCTTGCGGTAGCCGACCGGCTTTACCAACTGCCTTTGGGCGTTGTCGGCATTGCCATAGGCGTGGTGCTTTTGCCTGATCTTTCGCGCAAAATTCGTGCCGATGACGTGGACGGAGGCCGCTATGCCTATAACCGGGCAGCCGAGTTCGCGCTGGCCCTGACCATCCCTGCCGCTGTGGCTTTGTTTATTGCCGCCACACCGCTGATTTCGGTGCTTTTCCAGCGTGGGGCCTTTAGCGCAAACGATGCCACCTCTACGGCAGCCGCCCTTGCCATATACAGCCTAGGCCTGCCGGCCTTTGTTTTTCAAAAAGTTATCCAACCGCTTTATTTTGCCCGCGAGGACACCAAAACACCGTTCTATTACGCGCTAGCCGCGATGGTTGTGAACCTTGTGGTTGCTATCGGTCTTTCCTACAGCATTGGATATTTGTCCTCGGCGGTTGCCGTCACCCTGTCCGCATGGGGGATGAGCGTGATGCTTTGGCTTGGCGCCAAAGGCATGGGCGATGCGGCAAAATTTGATGCGCGCTTTTTCAAAACCCTGCCCCGAATTATCCTTGCATCCCTGATCATGGGAGGGGTGGTATATGTGGTGCAATTAAATCTGGCAGATGCCCTGAATACCGCGGGCCTGCGTTATATCGCACTTCTGGCACTGGTTCTGTCGGGCATGCTGGCCTATACCGTCGCTTTGCTGGGGCTCGGGGCTTATACCCTTCCAGAGATCAGACGTATGGTCAAACGCGGTTAACGGTGGCGTATGCGCCGCAGCGCACTTTGCACGCGGTGCCGCCCATCGGGGGCCAGAACCACGGATAGCAGAAACCCAACAACAAACCCTATCAGTTGCGTCAGCCAGATCCCGATACCGCCAAGCCGGGCGGACTGAAACAGCCATGAGATCAGCAAAAACACCAGCGTGATTGCCAGCAGGGCAAAAACCAGGGAAAATGCCCGCAAACCGTTTTCCCCCTCCGAAGTCAGTTTTGTAACCTGCAACCATGTATATGCCCCCAACAGCCCGTAAATCGCGGGGAACGCGCCCATAAGCATGGTGTGGTCATTAAGCAGAACAGAGTAGACAAATGCGCTGATTGCGGCACTGGCCAGAAAAATGAACAAAACGGCCAACGGGTGCATGATCTCGGCGACGAACTTGCCGATTGCAAGTATGAACACCAGCGCAAAGACCGCATGCATCAAAGACTGGTGGATAAAACTATAGCTGATAAACCGTACCATATTATGGGCGGTATAAATCCCGTTCATCCGCATCCAGTCAAACACCTGGTCGCTGAACGCAAACTGCTGCACAGCCGCAACGCGCCAGCCAATGGCCCGTGGCCCGCCGATAAAACCCGCTTCCGCCAGTTGAAATACCAGCTCGATCCCGCCAACCAGACAGGTCAGCAGAATGATAACCCCCGGTAACGGGTTGAAAGGCGGAGCGTTCAAATCGTCATCATACATGCATTACCCTTTTGGTTGACGTCGTGCGTGCTAACCGCGATAAGCCCTCTGTAATCCAGACGGAGACCGATTGCCATGACCAAAACAGCCTTTAGTCCGCGTGTTTTTTCAGGAATTCAGCCCTCGGGCAACCTGACACTTGGCAACTATCTGGGCGCGGTGAAACGCTTTGTGGAAATGCAAAACTCCGGCATTGAAACCATCTATTGCGTGGTTGACATGCACGCCATAACCGTCTGGCAGGATCCGGGCGATTTGCGCCAACGCACGCGCGAGCTGGCCGCGGCCTATCTTGCCTGCGGGCTTGATCCGCAAAAGTCGATCCTGTTCAATCAAAGCCAGGTGCCGGCCCACGCCGAACTTGGCTGGGTGCTGAACTGTGTGACCCGCCTTGGCTGGATGAACCGGATGACCCAGTTCAAGGACAAAGCTGGCAAAAACGCCGAGAAAATGTCGCTGGGGCTTTATGCCTACCCGTCCCTGATGGCCGCAGATATTCTGGCCTATAAAGCCACCCATGTGCCTGTGGGCGAAGACCAGAAACAGCATGTGGAACTGACCCGCGACATCGCAAACAAGTTCAATCACGATTACAAGGTGGATTTCTTTCCCGAACCGGAACCGGTTATTGAAGGCGCGGGAACACGGGTAATGTCTTTGCGTGACGGCTCCAAGAAAATGTCGAAATCCGACCCCTCCGATCTAAGCCGCATCAACATGATGGACGATGCCGATACCATTGCCAAGAAAATCCGCAAAGCCAAAACCGATCCTGAACCACTGCCCGACAATCTGGACGCCCTTGCAGGCCGCGCCGAAGCCCGCAACCTGATCAACATCTATGCGGGCCTGTCCGGTCAAACCCCCGAAGCCGTCATCAAAGAGGTTGCAGGTCAACAGTTCGGCCAGTTCAAGCCGCAGCTTGCCGATCTGGCCGTGGCGCACCTGTCGCCCATCGCGGGCGAAATGCGCCGCCTGTTGGATGATGTCTCCGAGATCGACCGTATCCTGGGGGATGGTGCTGCCCGCGCCGCCGAAATCGCCGAGCCAATCTTGTCGGAAGTGTTCGACATCGTGGGGTTTGTGCGCAGTCGTTAGAGTCGCTGTTTACTTGCGCTAAATTTGTCCTGCGCTATGCTTTGGGCAGCAGCTTCAAGGACGCCCGAAAATGCCAAGTAACGACCAAGACCAAATGACGCGTGAAATATCGCAGGCGGTAACAAAATTATGTGCCGATTTCGGCGAGAACTATTGGCGCGATCTGGATAAAACCCACGACTATCCCACCGCTTTTGTCTCGGCCATGACCGAAGCGGGTTTTTTGTCGGCGCTGATCCCCGAAGAATACGGCGGCTCGGGGTTGGGCCTGATTGAAAGCTGCGCCATTCTTGAAGCCATGTCGCGCAGCGGCGCGCATCCCGGTGCCTGCCATGCCCAGATGTATGTGATGGGCTGCATCCTGCGCCACGGATCGAAGGCGCAGAAAAACCGCTGGCTGCCTGCGATTGCCAAGGGCGATGTGCGGCTGCAAAGTTTCGGGGTGACCGAACCCACGTCCGGCACCGACACCACCGCCTTGCGCACTACGGCAGTGGCTGTTGATGGCGGGTGGCAGATCAACGGGCAGAAAGTCTGGATCAGCCGGGTGGAACATTCCGATCTGATGGTGCTGCTGGCCCGCACCGCGCCGCGCGATCAGGGCACGCGCAAAACCGATGGGCTGTCGGCTTTTCTGGTGGACTTGCGCAAAGCCCGTGGCAACGGTTTGGATGTGCGCCCAATTGACGCCATGATCAACCATCATGCTTGCGAGCTGTTTTTTGACAATCTGGTTATTCCTGCGGAAAACCTGCTGGGGAACTTGGGTGGTGGCTGGAAGGTTATTCTGGACGGCATGAACGCCGAACGTATCCTGATCGCTGCCGAATGTATCGGCGACGCGCGCTATTTCATCGACAAAGCCTCGGCCTACGCCAAGGAACGTGTGGTGTTTGACCGTCCCATCGGGGCCAATCAGGGCGTCGCCTTTCCCATTGCCCGCAATTATGCCGAAACCGAAGCCGCCGCCTTGATGGTGGCAAAGGCCGCCCGACTTTATGATGCGCACGCACGCTGCGGGGCAGAGGCCAACATGGCCAAGATGCTGGCCGCCGAAGCAAGCTGGCACGCGGGTGACACTGCCATGCAGACCCATGGCGGTTTTGCCTTTGCCAAGGATTACCATATCGAGCGCAAATTCCGCGAAACCCGGCTTTATCAAATCGCGCCCATATCCACCAACCTGATCCTCAGTTTTCTGGCGGAAAAGGTTCTGGGCCTGCCAAGGAGCTATTGATGCGCCCGCTTGATGGCCTTCTGGTAATAGCCGTGGAACAGGCAGTGGCCGCCCCTTTATGCACTGCACGTCTGGCCGAAGCAGGCGCGCGGGTGATCAAGGTTGAGCGCGCGGGCGGCGATTTTGCCCGCCGCTATGACCACGCGGCCAAGGGCGACAGTTCCTATTTCCTGTGGATCAATCAGGGTAAGGAGTCAGTGGTTCTGGATTACCGTGACCCCGAGGATCATGCGCTGTTGATGGAAATGATTGCGCGCGCGGATGTATTTGTGCAAAATCTGGCCCCGGGGGCGTTGGCCCGTGCGGGTTTTGACAGTGATCTATTGCGCGAAAAATTCCCGCGCCTGATCACTTGCGATATATCGGGTTATGGTGACAGCCCCGATATGGCGGACATGAAAGCTTATGATCTTCTGGTGCAGGCCGAAACCGGACTTATATCCATTTCCGGCGGCCCCGATAAATTGGGGCGTATCGGGGTTTCGATTTGCGACATTGGGGCGGGGATAACGGCCCATGCGGGCATATTGGAAGCCCTGATTAAACGCGGCATTACCGGACGGGGGCTGGGCGTGAAAGTTTCGCTTTTCGATGTTGTTGCCGACTGGATGACAGTGCCGCTTATTCATAGTGAATATGGGCACGGGGCCCCGACACGGCAAGGTCTGCATCACCCCTCGATTGCGCCCTACGGGGCATTTGAAACCGGCGACGGGGCCAAAACCCTGATTGCCATCCAAAATGAACGCGAATGGGGGCGATTTTGCGCCCTCGTGCTGCAAGCCCCGGAAATTGAAGGTGATGACCGGTTTTACAGCAATGATCTGCGGGTTGAAAATCGCGCTGTGCTGGAAAGCACGATCAATCGGGTTCTGGGTCGATTAACCGCAGAGGAATTGCAGGCAAGGTTGCAACTTGCCTCTATCGCATATGGCGCGCTGAATACGGTGCAGGATTTAAGCCACCACAAAGCCTTGCGCCGCCGCCCTGTCAAAAACAGCGCGCATAAAACCGTTTCCATCCCCGCTCCGCCGATCCGGTTGACGGACACGCCGCAGAGCAGCCCCCCTGTGCCTGTTCTTGGCAGTGCCACAGATGCGGTACGGGCCGAATTTTCCAAAAAGGACGCCTAATATGGTTGCAAGAACCCTGAAACCGGAAATTTTGAACCAATGGTTGGGGAAAACCGAAGCGATGGCGGATACGCTTGATTTGCGGCCCGCCAATCTGATGGCTGCCACTTTGGGGCAAGCGCAAAACTTCAAACTTGGCAATAAACTGCCCGCCCTGTGGCACTGGCTTTATTTTCTGACCGCCCGCCCGCCGGAAGAGCTGGGCCGCGACGGGCATCCCCTGTTGGGTGATTTTCTCCCCCCCGTCGATCTGCCGCGCCGGATGTGGGCGGGCGGGCGTTATACGTTTTTGCAGCCCCTGCGCCTTGGCGATCAGGCGGTAAAGACATCCCGTATCGAAAATATCACGCTCAAATCAGGCCGCTCGGGGGCTTTGTGTTTTGTTACCGTGTCCCACACGATCAGTGTGGCCGGGCAAGACTGTCTGCGCGAAGAACACGACATCGTTTACCGCGAAGACCCCAAGACGGACACCCCACCTGTCATCCCCGCCAAAGTCACCAAAGCCCCCGATTGGCACCGCGAAATGCGTGCCGACCCCGTGATGCTATTTCGCTACTCCGCCCTGACATTCAACGGCCACCGCATCCATTACGACCGGATTTATTGCCGCAAGGTAGAAGGTTATCCCGATCTGGTGGTGCACGGGCCATTGATCGGCACGCTGTTGCTTGATCTGGCGGTAAAGGCCCTGCCTGAACGGACCTTGAAACACTACCGGTTCCGCGCCCTTAGCCCGGTGTTCAGTAGCATGACTTTTTCGCTTAACGGCAACCTGACAGGGGATGAGGCAACACTGTGGGCCGAAAAACCGGGAGGCACGCCCGCAATCAAAGCCACGGCCATATTCGGGTGAAACTTATTTGGCAAAGAATGCCACATCGGGTGTGTGAAGTGAAAACTCATTTTTTGTTAATGTTTTTGTTGAAAAATATAAAATCCCTTAAGTAAGAGCTGCCCATATGGTTACCCCGACTGATCCACTTTTTTCAAGCCAATGGCATTTCAATCTTATCGGCGACATCCAAACCATCTGGAATGACTATACCGGCAACGGTGTCAACATCGGTATTTATGATGACGGTTTGCAATCGGCCCACCCTGATTTGAGCGGAAATTTCAATGCGGTTCTGGAAGTTCTGGACGGCAGCGGAAATCCCGTAAACCCAGCCCCGAATGTGGCCAACGAGGGCTTTCGCGGCACCGCTGTGGCAGGCTTGATCGGGGCTGCAAACAACGGTGTCGGGACTGTCGGCGTTGCTTACGGTGCCGCGCTTACCGGGGTGAATATTTTTGACGCCGGAACATACGGGTTTCTCAATTATAGCCCATCCTCACCCGCTGGAAAGGCGGCTTTTTTGAGCGTTGTACATCAGGCCAGTAACTTTGACATAATGTCAAATAGCTGGGGCTCCACACCGCTCTATGCCCCCGCGCAAAGACAATTCGGTGGTTTGTTTGACGCGACCTATCTTAATGAAATTGAAAAGAATATGGTCAGTGGCCGCAATGGTCTGGGAACGGTTGTTGTTCAGGCTTCCGGTAATGATGGGATAGATGCAAACGGGTCTGGCATAAATGCCTCGCGTTATACGATTACCGTCGCGGCAACGGATAGCACCGGTAATGCCGCACGTTTCACCAATATCGGCTCGTCGATTTGGATCGCGGCCCCTGCGGCTTCGGTGACAACGGATATTGTTGGCCAAGGGGGGTACAATGCAACCGGGGCTTTGGAAACGCCAACCCCCGATCCTTTGACGGACATCAACTATACATCCACATTCGGTGGAACCTCTGCTGCAACACCGGTTGTTTCGGGCATTATCGCCTTGATGCTTGAAGCAAGCCCGCATCAAGAACTTGTTCAGGGTCTTGGCTGGGTTGCGGGGCTGGGGTGGCGTGATGTGCAAAATATTCTGGTAATTTCCGCATCCAATACAGGCTCTGCCATAGGCGGGCCCGCCGCTGGCTTCGAGGCAGGTGCCTGGGAGATTAACACGGCACATAACTGGAATGGTGGCGGTATGAGCTTTAATGCCTCATACGGGTACGGCATGGTCGATGCCTTTGCTGCCGTTCGTATGGCCGAGGTCTGGTATAATTTTGCTGGCCCCGATAATAGCGCAAATGAGCGATTTGCAACCGGAACAACCAGTTTAGGGGTCTCAGGTGCCGCTATCCCCGCCAATGGTACGGAAACCTCGTTTGTAATATCGGTTGCCAATAATATATCGATTGAGCATATGACATTGAATTTAACATTCACCCATCAATTTGTGGGTGATATGGATGTTTTTCTAACCGACCCTACCGGGCACAGAACACAAATTGCCTATCACAGCGGCATTCCAACATCCTTTGCCGGTGAATGGGGTTACGGGGTTGATAGTTTTCTGGGGGGATCATCGGCAGGCGACTGGATTGTAAGCGTGTCGGATGCTTTTCCGGACGCCGATAACGGCACTTTATTCAACGGCCGCCTGTCTATTTACGGGGCCGCGCCAAGTCTTGATGATGTCTACCACTTTACGGCGGATTTTCTGAACTACGTTTCGGTGGATGTAACCCGTGCGACCATATCCGACACCAACGGGGGAATTGACTGGTTGAATTTTTCCGCGGTTGCCAGTGACGTGGTCATCAACCTGTTGGCCGGAAGCCAGTTCAGCGTGGGGGGCATCGTCTGGGGCGCATTGGCTGCGGGTCTGGATGTTTTTGAAAATATTGTCACCAGCGACGGCAACGATACCGTTACCGGCAACAGCCTGGCCAATGAAATTCTGGGCATGCGCGGCAATGACCACCTGATCGGCGGTGTTGGTAACGACACCCTGGATGGTGGCGCGGGAAATGATACGCTTGACGGCGGGGATGGCAATGATAGGCTTGAAGGTGGCGCGGGTGTTGACAGTCTAAGCGGCGGTTCGGGGGATGATGTTTTCACCAGTGGCACCGGCGCGGATACGGTTGACGGGGGTTTGGGCATTGACACGATTGATTACAGCGGCTCGACCAATGCGCAGAGCATCAATCTGGTGACCAATACCAATATCGGCGGCGAGGCGCATCATGATACGTTAATCAGTATCGAAAATGTCATCGGTTCGGCCACGCGCGGCGACAAGATCACCGGCTCGGCGGGGTCGAATGTGCTTCACGGCAATGGCGCGGGCGATATTTTGCGCGGCTTTAACGGCGACGATTTTATCTTTGGTGACGCCAACAACGACTTCCTGTTCGGCGGGCGCGGTGCCGATGCGCTGGATGGCGGCACCGGCATCGACTGGGCGATGTATAACGACAGCAGCGCGGGCGTTACTGTTGACTTGACCGGCATCGGCGCAGGCGGCTTTGCCCAAGGCGATACCTACACCGGAATTGAAAACATCCGCGGCTCGATCCATGATGACACCCTGACTGGCGACAGCGGCACCAACAAGATCATCGGCGATAAAGGTAACGATGTGATTAACGGCATGGGAGGCCGCGATAATTTGCGCGGCGGCATTGGCAATGACACGCTGAACGGCGGGGCCGGTATCGACGGTCTGCGCGGCGATGCGGGCGACGATGTGTACGTGTTCATGGCCGGCAACGGGCTGGACAATGTGCTGGACTTCGACGATTTCGGCAACGACCAGATTGACCTTTCAAGCTTCCGCTTTAGCACATATGCGGACGTGCAAGCGATCATGCACCAGATCGGCGGCCATGTGCGCATTGATCTGGGCGGCAGCGATATTTTGCTGTTGCGCGGCACCGCTCTGGCGGACATGACGGCCAGTGACTTTATTCTTTAGGGTGGCGGCATGAATTGGTGAGCCGGCCGGGATCCGAACCCGGGACCTACTGATTAAGAGTCAGTTGCTCTACCAACTGAGCTACCGGCCCACCGTAGGGCGGGTATTATGCTTGTGGATCATTCCGGTCAAGTGGGATAAAGTTCCGAGCGAGGTGTCTTGTGCCATTGAAATAAAACCTGCATCCGTATTGGTAAACGAAATGCGGATCGTAGACCGCGCTCTGGCCTGCTGTAGTTCACGCTATTGGACTTGTTTTAAAAAAGTAGACAGCACCTTTGCGATTTTGATTGCTATTTCCGCAAGCCAAATTGTTTGACCACAAACGCAGGAGGTTCTAAAGGTTGCGCAGTTTCCAATAATTCAAAGCTAGAGCGCTAATGAAAATCAGTATCATCATCCCGACCCGCGAGCGGGCGGAATATCTGCATTACTCAGTGCAAACCGCCTTGGAAATCGTGGATGACAATCTTGAAATTGTGGTTTGCAACAATGCCAGCCAAGACGATACCGAAGCCATGATCAAACGTTTTTCCGATCCTCGTATTACTTATGTAAACACCGGCGAGCGGGTCTCCATGCGGGAAAACTTCAACCGCGCCATGAACCACAGCAGTGGCGACTATGTGATCTTTTTCGGGGATGATGACGGCATTGTGCCGGGGCAGTTCAAATACTTGCGGCAAATACTTGAAACCCACCGCCCTGACGGGCTGTCATGGAACCGCGCAACCTACGGCTGGCCGATAGAGGGCTACGGACGCAAAACCGGCGGGGTGCGGTTTTATCGGCACAGTGTGTATGGCACGCCCTATGCCTATGACCCGAAAGAACGCAATCTTGATGCGCTGATGGGGTGTCGGCTAAGCCATATCGCACCCGTATCCCCGAATATCTATCACGGCTGTGTGTCGCGGGCCTATCTGGACAAAGTCGCCCCGGAAAAGGGCCTCTATTTCGACAGCGTTATTCCGGATGTAAACTTTGAATACCGCGCCATTATGACAGGGGGCAATTTTTTGCATGCTGATCATCCATTCTCAATCAGCGGCTATAGCCCGGCCAGCAATGGCGGGGCACAAAAGGGATTTGCCGAGAATGATCCCAGATCAAAACCCGCGCAGCAATTTGAGCAGGAAAACCAAACAGACCCATACCTGGATATTTTAGAAAATGCACGGTTTGTGCCGCTTGTCTTTATGGCAACCTTGGAAACCGTGCGTGAACGTATGGGATATACCGCACATGCACCCGATATAACCAAGTGGTATCTCTACGTTATCAGCCAGGCGCGGCGCCAAAGCGGTGTCGTGGATAAGGTCAATGATATATTGCGGGGGTATGCGAAAAAAACCGATACTTTGACACAGCTTGAAACCGCTCTAAATCAGCCCTCCCCCGCCAAACGCACATTGCGTGAAAGGCTTACCCGCATCGGCACCCAAATCGCCAGTTTTCGGGTGTCAGCCGCGAAAGACGGTGAAAACACCATCCTGTCCGCCGCCCATGTCTATGATGATATTTTAGGCAATCATTACGCTGAAGTACTTAGCAATGCGGGTAATAAAAAGGCCGTATGGAAGGGGGCGCGCAAACGCTCCAAGGCCTTTACACGGCAGCTATAAGAAGCCTTATGATACCCGTTTCAAAAACCCGTCATGGGCGACCGTGATCAGTAGTTTGTCGGCAACCGCCTTGTCGATCTCGAATTCGGCATGGGTTTTCAGATAATCCCACACGGCGGTTTTAGGATTGTTGCCCGGCCCCCATGACCGATCGGGATATTCGTCGTCGGGCATATCTTCGATCAATGTGTCGAACACCACGCAATAGCTGCCCACAGAGGTCAGCGGCGCATAGGCTTCCAACTCGGCGCGCACATGTTCGTGGGTGTGATTGCTGTCAAGGCAGACCAGAACCCGTTTGTAGCCTTTGGCAATGTCTTTGACCTGCGCCACGATGTCCGCGTCCACGCTGGAGCCTTGGATCATTTCGATGCGCGAATACATCGGATGTGCTTCAATAGCTTTGCGGTTATGCTCGCGGATATCAATATCGATACCCAGAACCTTGCGGGTAGGTTTTGCCGGATCAAGCGTGGTGCCGGCCTCAATCGCGTCGTTCATCTCCAGCATCGCCAAAATAGACGCGCTGAAGATCAACGAACCGCCGTGGGCGATGCCGGTCTCAACGATCAGATCCGGCTTCACGTCCCAGATCAGTTCCTGCATCGCGACCATATCCTGCGGGTATTGGATGATCGGGCGGCCCTGCCATGAAAAGTTGTAACAATATTTCGGCTGCGTTGAAGCTTGCAAAAATTTTGCCGCAGCATCCACCATTTCGGTTTCACCCCGGTAGCCTGCAATACGGCCTTTTACTTCATCTGCAAAATCGGTCATTTGATACATCCCACATTTGTTCTGGTTTGACCCTATTTCAACTATTGCAATTCAGGTCAAGTTTATTGATGGCATCGGTTTATATGTGTAAAGGTTTGAATTTGTTTCAAACAGCAAAAAAGCTGTCCTTTTTCAAGTCGGTTTGGTATCCGCATATAACGGCAACAAAATCCGGGATGAACAAAATGGTGAAGGCAGTTATTCTTGCAGGTGGTCTGGGGACACGGATCAGCGAAGAAAGCCATCTAAAGCCGAAACCGATGATCGAAATCGGCGGCCGCCCGATCCTGTGGCATATCATGAAGATTTACAGCACATACGGGATCAATGATTTTGTGATTTGCTGCGGCTATCGCGGCTATCTGATCAAGGAATATTTCGCCAATTATTTTCTACACATGTCCGATGTCACTTTTGACATGGCCAAGAATGAGATGAAAGTACACCACCAACGCGCCGAGGCGTGGAATGTGACACTTGTCGATACCGGCGAGCTGACCCAAACCGGCGGGCGCATCAAGCGTGTGGGCGAATATCTGGATGATACATTTTGCCTGACTTACGGCGACGGTGTCAGCAATATCGACATTGCCGAACTGATCAGCTTTCACCAAGCGCAGAATTGTGCCGCAACGGTTTCCGCCGTACAGCCCGCAGGGCGTTTCGGGGCGTTGGAAATCACCGGCAACAAAGTTTCGCGTTTTCTGGAAAAACCCAAAGGTGACGGCCAATGGATCAGCGGTGGATTTATGGTCTGCGAACCCTCTGTCATAGACCGCATCACGGGTGACGATACCATTTTCGAGCAGGAACCCCTGATCGGTCTGGCTGGTGACGGGCTTTTGGCGGTGCGCAAACACGACGGCTTCTGGGCCGCAATGGATACTTTGCGTGACCGCACCTATCTTGAAGACCTGTGGGCCAAGGGCAATGCGCCGTGGAAAGTCTGGTCTTGAACCCGTTCTGGGAAAATAAACGGGTTTTGCTGACCGGCCATACCGGTTTTAAAGGCAGTTGGATGTCGCTTTGGCTGCACCGCTTAGGGGCGCAGGTTTTCGGCTATGCGCTGGAACCCGATACCGACCCCGCCCTGTTCGACCAATTGGACTTGGCGGGCAGTATCAATCATCATATCGGTGATATAAATGACGCGGATGCTCTGGCGGCCTATGTCAAAGACATAAAACCCGACTTCGTGTTTCATCTGGCCGCGCAATCACTGGTCTTGCGCAGTTACCGCGATACTCTGGACACATGGAATACCAACGTGATGGGCACCGCGAACCTGCTGGAAGCCCTGCGCAACGCGGCACAGCCATGCACGGTGGTGGTCATTACCACCGACAAGGTTTACCGCAACCTTGAAACCGGTCGCGCCTATGTTGAAACCGACCGATTGGGCGGCATCGACCCCTATAGTGCCAGCAAGGCGGGGGCGGAACTTGTGGTCGACAGTTACCGCTCGTTATACGCACAAGAAGATCTACCGATTGCGCTGGCAACTGCACGCGCGGGCAATGTCATCGGCGGCGGCGACTGGTGCGAAAACCGGCTGTTGCCAGATATTGCACGCGCGCTTGCGCAAGGCCGCTCGGTGGAAACCCGCAACCCGAACGCGGTACGCCCGTGGCAGCACGTGCTGGAACCGTTGTCGGGCTACATGCTGCTGGCGCAAAAACTGAGCACCGATAAAACACTGGCAGAGGCGTTTAATTTCGGCCCGGTTCCCGATGACAACCGCACCGTCGAAGAGGTGATTAAAACCGCGCTGAAAACATGGCATGGCAGCTATCATACGAAAGTTAATACAGATGCCCCGCATGAGGCGGGTCTTTTGAAACTGTCGATCGACAAGGCACACACATCGCTTGGGTGGCAACCGAAATGGGATTTCGAGTTGGCTGTGGCAAATACCATGACATGGTACAAGGAAACTGCCGCAGGCCGCCCGGCTTTGGACATTACCCTAGAGCAGATTAACGCCTATGAGGCCGCATGAACTTTGAACCGCTCACCATAAACGGGGCCTATAAAATCACACCCAAAAAGCTGGGCGACAACCGGGGGGCTTTCGCGCGGGTTTACTGCGCCGAAACCTTTGCGGCCCATGGGCTGAATACCGAATGGGTGCAGATGAACACCTCGATCAATGCCGCCAAAGGCACCCTGCGCGGCCTGCATTTCCAACGCCCGCCCCATGCCGAGATCAAACTGGTGCGCTGTGTGCGGGGCCGCGTTTGCGACGTGTTTGTGGACTTGCGCAAAACCTCACCCGATTTCGGAAAAGTTTGCACCGTAACACTGGATAGTGCCGCGTTGGAAACCGTTTATATCCCCGCAGGCTGTGCCCACGGTTTTCAAACCTTGACCGATGATGTGGAACTGCATTACTGCCATTCACAACCCTACCACCCCGAGCATGAAGGGGCGGTAAACCCGACCGACCCTGCCCTTGCCATCAACTGGCCGCTGCCGGTTTCCATCATATCCGAACGCGATAAAAACCACCCTGCCTTTGCAACTATAGAGCCGATTATCTTATGAAATGCCGTCACTGCCATAGCGAACTGGAACTAGAATTTCTGGACTTGGGCAACGCCCCGCCCTCGAACGCCTACCTGAAACCCGAAGATTTGCGCAAACCCGAGATCACATACCCGCTGCGCATTCTGACCTGCACCAACTGCTGGCTGGTACAAACCGAGGATTATGCGCAAGCGGATGCGCTGTTCAGCGACGATTACGCTTATTTTTCATCCACCTCCAAAGGCTGGCTTAAACATGCCGCCGATTATTGCACGATGATTACTAAAAAACTGAACCTGACTTCCGACAGTTTCATTGTCGAACTGGCCTCGAACGACGGTTATTTGTTGAAAAACTTTGTCGCGGCAGGCATGCCCTGTCTGGGCATCGAACCGACAAAAAGCACCGCCGATGCGGCAAGGACCATAGGTGTGCCGGTGCGTGAACAGTTCTTTGGTAAATCCGTTGGCCAGAAAATGGCTGCGGATGGCGAGCAGGCCGACCTTGTTTTGGGCAACAATGTCTATGCCCATGTGCCCGACATCAACGATTTCACCCAAGGGGTCGCGGCCCTTCTGAAGCCGAACGGCGTGGTAACGTTCGAATTTCCGCATCTTTTACGGCTGATTGCGCAAAACCAGTTCGACACAGTTTATCACGAACATTTTTCCTACCTCTCGCTTACCGCCGTGATCGCCATTTTCACCGCGGCAGGCTTGCGTATATTCGATGTGGAAGAATTGCCGACCCACGGCGGCAGCTTGCGGATTTACGGCTGTCTTGACGGGGCAGGCCAAAAGCAAACCGGTGCGGTTGAAGCTGTTCTAAAGGCCGAAACGGATGCAGGCCTGCAAAGCGTCGCCACCTATACCGGGTTTCAGAAAAAGGCCGATGCCGTCAAAGATGGCCTGTTGCGGTTTTTGCTGGATGCCAAGGCTGCGGGCAAATCTGTTGCTGGCTACGGGGCGGCGGCCAAGGGTAATACGCTGATGAATTATGCCGGCATTCGCCCTGACCTCATGCCCTTTGTCTGTGATGCGGCCAAGGCCAAAATCGGACAATACCTGCCCGCCAGCCACATCCCGATCCTGCCCCCCGAAACCTTGCAAACCCGCCGCCCCGACTATCTGGTGATCCTGCCGTGGAATATCGCGGACGAGGTGATGAAACAAAATGCCGATCTTGCAGTGCTTGGCACAAAATTCGTGGTCGCTGTGCCGGAACTAAAGGTAATTTGATGGCGCGGGTTCTGTTGACAGGGGCCACGGGGTTTGTGGGTCGGCATATTTTACAGCGGCTCGAAGCACAAGGGCACTCTGTTCTGCTGCCGGTGCGACCGAACTGGCAGGATCGCATTTCTATTCACGAAAGCCTGACTCAAACCCTTGAAACCAAGGACTTGTTTGCAGAAAGTTTCAACTGGTGGTACGACACACTGGACGGCATTGATACGGTGATACATGCCGCGTGGTATGCGGAACCGGGGGTTTATCTGACCTCGGAAAAAAATCTTGATTGCCTAAGCGGCACCTTGCAGCTTGCCAAAGCCGCCTCGGCCCGCAAGCTAAAACGTTTTATCGGTCTGGGCAGTTGTATCGAATACGACCTTTCAGAAAACCCCCTGACACTCGACACCCCTCTTGCCCCGACAACACCTTATTCGGCGGCCAAAGTTGCGGCGTTTCACACCTTGCGTCAATGGTTTGCCCATGAAGGCGTATCGTTCCTGTGGTGCCGTCTGTTTTATCTTTACGGCACAGGCGAAAATCCAAAACGACTGGTGCCGTATTTACATGAAAAACTGAAAAACGGCGAAGTGGCTGACCTGTCCAGCGGCACCCAGATACGCGATTTTATCGACGTGGAAAAAGCGGCGGATATGATCGTCGACGGGGCTTTCAGCCAAGCGGAGGGGGCGGCGAACATCTGCACAGGTCAAGGTCAAACTGTACGCGAACTGGCCGAAAACATCGCAGATCAATATGGTCGCCGCGATTTACTGAACTTTGGCGCAAGACCCGACAATCTGGTGGATCCCCCGTGTATTATCGGCGCACCAACAGTTTTCAAACGATAAACGTACAGCCGATAACATAACGTCTCCCTTTACATATCGTTACATAGAATTCCCCGGTTTTCTGCGTACCTGTACATAAGTATACGCAACAATACTGGAAACCTTCCTGCGCGGGAAGGTTTTGCTTGTGCTTCTGCCCGTGACCCTGTTAGGGTTCAACCATCGGGTTCCTTTTCCAGCCACGCCGGAAAGGGAGGAGACAGGGAATACGGAAGGGTCGACCTAATCAGGGGCCCTTGCCGGACTGCCTACGCAACTGTCGGCGAAGAGCCGTGCCCCATCCATGCCACTGGAGCCATCCGGGAAGGCGGGGCCGGCATTGAGACGCCAAGTCAGGAGACCTGCCCGATTTATGGAACCGCTCGGGTGAAGACCCGGGCTAAATGCACGATAGGTGCAAAAGGAGAAAAATATGCATATTGAACCGGGCGTCGTGACAGGCGCCAAACTTGCTCTTGGATACGCCACTGGGGCCGGTAGCATCGTGATCGCCGGCAAGCTGGCTTTCGATGCAATCCGCAACAACGGTGTGGCTGAATTCGCAGGCCGGGCACTGGTGGCCACAGGGATGGTATTTTCGTTCTTCCAGATTCTGCCACATATGCCGGTCGGGGTGTCCGAGGTTCACCTGATCCTGGGCTCAACGCTGCTGCTAACGCTCGGGGCCGGGCCAGCGGCAGTTGGACTGGTGCTGGGGCTGCTGGCTCAGGGGCTGTTTTTCGTGCCCGCTGATTTGCCGCAATACGGTATGAATGTCAGCACACTAATCGGCTCGCTCGCCGCGCTTGCGCTGGTTGCACGCCGGGTGATCCCTTCCCACACCGCCTATGTGGATCTATCCTACGGGCAGGTGATGCGCATGTCGCTGGCCTTTCAGGCGGTGACGGTGAGTTGGGTGGCTTTCTGGGTGCTGTGGGGGCAAGGCGTTTCGCTGGCCACCCTTGGCCATATTGCCACATTCGGCACAGTTTATTTGTCGGTGGTGCTGATCGAACCGCTGATTGATTTAGCCGTTCTGGCCATGGCCAAGAGACTGCGCAACAGTGCTGCCCGTAGCTGGTTTGTGTCGCGTATGTTCGAACCGGCTGTCGCTTGATCTGAAACGAGGAACAAATGATACATTGGCGGGCAATAAGGGTGGCATCTGACCGCGCTCCTTTGACCTGTGCCCGCCACATCGCCGCCACTGCCAGACCGCGAAATCGGGCGCGTTTTCCGATTAAAAATCAGCGCGCAAGTGCAGTGCTTCTGCTGCCGGCACTGCTGTGGATATTTACCCAATTGGTGATGAGTGGTTTCATCCTGCAACCCTCGGTGGCGAAGGCGGGCGGGCTGCATGTTATCACCATTTGCTCGGGGACAAAACTAACGACGCTGACCGTTGATGCTAATGGCAAACCGGTTAAGGACATCCCCGCGAAGAAGGCTTCCTGCCCATGGTGTGCGCAATTCGGCGGTATGGGCCCAGTGCCGGCACCCGATCTGGCACAAGTTGCGGCACCATCTTCAGGCGGGCACCGCATTGCAGTGCCGCAGGGCCATCAAACCACCAGCCTTTCGTTTACGCATTACGCCAGCCGCGCCCCGCCTCTTTCAACAAGCCTGTGATCCCCTAAAACCCGGCACTCCGCAGTCCTGCGGGCCGGGTAGTTTGATCTGCTTGTTGAAAAGGAAAAAATATGAAACGCAGAGCATTTCTCGGCACCGCTGCGGCGGCGGCCACCACCACCTTGTTCACCCCGGCACTGGCCGGAGCCACCAAAACCGTCACCGATGTGCTGGGCCGCACGGTCGAAGTACCGATTAACCCGCAGCGGGTGCTGCTGGGCTTTTACTTCGAGGACTTCTGGGCCATTGGCGGGCGTCAGGCCTATGACCGGGTGGTGGCAATCTCGCGTACTGCCTGGGAAGGCTGGCGCAATTCCCAATGGCAGCGTTATGTCGCCGCCGAGCCACGGTTGAACGATCTTGTCGATGTTGGTGAAGTCTCGGAAGGCACCTTTTCGGTGGAATCGGCTGTGGCCGCGCGCCCGGATGTTGCGATTTTGGCCGCCTGGCAGTTCAACGGCCTTGGCGAAGGCGTGAAAAAGCTTGAGGCCGCCGGCATTCCCGTGGTGGTGGCGGATTACAACGCCCAGACGGTGGAAAAGCACATGGCCTCGACCCATCTGATCGGTGCGGTTCTGGGCGGCGAATCCGAAGAGCGCGGTCACGAGCTGGCGCATCCTTATGGCGATGCGGTTGCGGATGTGCAGGCGCGGGTTGCCAAGGCGCAGGCTGGCGGGGCCGTCGCCCCCAAGGTCTATGTGGAGCTAGGCAACAAGGGGCCGGATGAGTACGGCAATTCCTATGGCAAGGGCATGTGGGCCGGTGTTGTTGAGACCGCTGGTGGCAACAATATCGCCAAGGGGCAGATCGGGGCCTATGCCCCGCTGAACCCCGAATATGTCATTGCCTCGAACCCCGATATGATTCTGCTGGCAGGGTCCGATTGGGTCGGACGCCCCAAGTCTGTGGTGATGGGCTTTGGTCAGGATCCAGCGGTAACACGCGACCGTATGCGCGCCTACACGAAACGCCCCGGCTGGAGCGGCCTTAATGCGGTGAAAAACGGCGAAGTGCATGCGGTCTATCACGGCGGCACGCGCACGCTTTATGATTTCACCTATCTTCAATATATCGCCAAGCAGCTTTATTTCGATGCTTTTGCCGATGTCGACCCGCTAGCCAATCTGCGCGAATACTACAGGACCTGGCTGCCGATAAAGGCCGAGGGTACCTTCATGTTGAAGCTCTAGAGCCGAAATAAATGACCGGTCAGCACCATGCTGCTGACCGGTGCCGCTATGGCGAAAAGGATTATTAAATATGACACAGCAAACAATAACCGGTTCTGCGACCTACGGCGCACTAATGGCGCGGCGGCTGTTCTGGCTCGTCGTTATGCTGGTCATCCTGCTGGTAGTGACCTTTGCCGATATTCTGGTGGGCCCGGCCTTTCTGAACGTGGCCGAAGTGATTCGCGCCCTGTTCAACCCGGTCTCTGCCGACCCGACGGTGCGCGTGATCGTGCATGTGATCCGCCTGCCGATGACCTCGATGGCCCTGATCGTGGGGGCTTCGCTCGGCCTAGCCGGCGCTGGCATGCAGACCATTCTGGGAAATCCGCTGGCCAGCCCCTACACGCTGGGGTTTTCCGCCGCTGCCGGTTTTGGCGCGGCGGTAACCATCCTGTTCGGCTTCACCTTACCATTGATCCCGCATCTGACCGTACCGGTGATGGCCTTTGCGGCAGCCGGAGTGGCCTGCGCCATGGTCTATGGATTGGCACATATACGCAACGCCAGTTCCGAAGTGATGATCTTGGCCGGCATCGCCACGCTGTTCCTGTTCCAGTCAATGCAATCACTGGTACAGTATATGGCAGCACCCGAGGTGTTGCAGGAGATTGTCTTCTGGCTGTTTGGCAGCCTGATCAAGGCGACCTGGTTTTCGGTCAAGGTATCCGGGGCGGTTCTACTGCTGGGTGCTGTTATTCTGGCGTCCGATGCCTGGCGACTAACGGCACTTCGACTGGGGGATGCGCGGGCGCGCAGCCTGGGCGTCAACGTCAAGGCATTACGCTTGCGTAGCTTTGCAACGGTGTCGCTGCTGACGGCGGGCGCGGTGGCATTCGTCGGCACCATCGGCTTTGTCGGGCTGGTGGCACCACATCTGGCCCGCATGTTAGTGGGCGAGGATCAACGTATCTTTCTACCCATGTCGGCACTGATGGGGGCTTTCGTGCTAAGCGGGGCCTCGATTGCCTCGAAACTTATTTCACCGGGTGCTGTGGTGCCGATTGGCATCGTTACCGCGCTGATTGGCGTGCCGTTCCTGTTCGCACTGATCCTGACCCGCCAGGCACGGCACTGGTGAGGCAAGACATGCAAGGAAACCACCATGCTTGAAGTTCAAAACCTAAGCGTTGAGCGCGACGGCAAGCCGATCCTCAATGATCTTTCCCTTTCACTGCGTGCTGGCGAGATGACGGCGCTTCTGGGCCCCAATGGCTGCGGCAAGACCACCTTGTTGCAGGCACTGGCGGGGATACTGCCAGCGCAAGGCAGGCTGACCCTTGATGGCGCAAATGTACCATGGGGGCGTACACAACGGCGGCTTTTTTCCTATATGCCACAAGACGCGGGTGCAATTTCGGCATTAACCGTGATCGAAGTGGTGCTGCTAGGTCGTCTGGCTTCGCTGGGCATGCGGGTGCCGCGCCTGCTGCTGGACGAGGCCTCGGCAATGCTTGAAAGCTTTAGCCTGCTGCACCTTGCTGGGCGCGATCTGGGCGCCCTAAGCGGTGGGCAGCGCCAGATGGTATTTCTGGCACAAGCACTGTTTGCCGATCCAAAAGTATTGCTTCTGGACGAGCCAACCTCGGCGCTTGATCTGCGTCACCAGTTGATCGTGCTAGACCTTGTGCAACATACCTGCCGCGCGCGCGGCATCGTCGCCGTTGCCGCGTTGCACGATCTATCGCAAGCCGCACGCCATGCCAGGCATGTGATCTGCCTTTCCGATGGTGGGATCCTGGCACATGGTCCGCCCACCGAGGTGCTAAGTGAAGCCCTGCTGCTGCGCCTTTACAAGGTACACGCCGATGTTGCCACCGGCCGCAACGGTGTTCTGCACATCACCCCCGTTGCCGCAGAAAGGGGCTGATATGTACCCGCAATCATTTCCATTTTTTCGATTTTGCGCCTCGCGCGAAGCATTGGCCATGAACGGCCACCCCCATCATCATTACATAGGAGAAACCCCATGATGAAACGACTTTCGACCCCGCTAAAATCTATCCTGCCCGGTCTTGCCCTGGCCGCGACCCTGGCCGCACCCAGTCTGGCAAGCTCTAGCGGGCTGGAGATCAGCGATACGACATTAAGAATCACGATTGTAAGCCGCCCTGCTGCGGGCTTTTTCACGCTAAAAAACAACGGCAACAAGACCCGCACGCTGGTTGGTGTCAGGTCCCCCGCCTGCAAAAAGGCAATGCTGCATCAGAGCAAAATGGTCAACGGCGTTATGAAGATGCTACATGTCGCAGACTTGCCAATTCAGGCAGGCGGCACGCTAAGTTTTGCACCTGGCGGCTATCACGTTATGTGCATGCATCCGTCTGCCGGGATCACGTCAAAAGAATCTGTTCCGGTGACCCTGACATTCAAAAACGGCGAGATGCTGAAAACAGATTTCACCGTGACCGGTGCAAATTGATCTACCAAAAGATGCCGTAGGCAGATATTTCCGCAAAGATATGCAGAACAATTGAGCAACGACCCTAGGCGTTACGCGCCCGCGGTATCACCTTAACCCTTGTCCGCCTGTGCCGCCGAAGTTGGCTCGTTCAGGCGGGCGAAATTCAGCACCAGCAAAAGTGCCATGATGCTGGCCATGGCACTTGGAATCCAAATGATTAGCCCGCCAAGGGTTTGATCCGTCAGCGGATCAATCGAAGGATAGATACGCCCACACCAGTGGTAGAATTCGTAAAGATCGCGGCGCGAGAACACGATCAGTGCCCCGAGCAGGATCTGGGGCGGAATAATCAGGATGGTACAAAGCGCACGGGCGAACACCGACACGCCAGCATCTTCACGAGGTCTCGGGTCCAGAACCATGCTCCAGAACACGATTCCGTCCAGAACCATGCTCCAGTTCATTACTGCATAAAGCGTCGGGTCGATCATTGCGCGGAAATGTACCGTCGGGATCAGCCAAAGCACAATCAGCCCGACAAATAATACAGCACCAAGTACTGGTTGGCGTAATATCGTTAGAACCCGCGCCAGCCTGTGACTGGACAAAAGGCGTGCCACCCAGTCGGGCGCACCGCGTTGTATTGTTTCCCACGGCCAGCCCAGAACGATCAGCATCGGCCCCAGATGGTGCATGACAATGTGCTGCGCACGGTTAATAAAAAACATGTGTTGCGCCATGTATTCAAACCGTGTTTGCACCACAAAATAGGTTAATAATATGCCCGCAACAAAGGCCACCCTCCGCCACATTACGGGCCGGCAGAGTGGCTTCATGCGCGCTAGTCCCCGCCCGTACCACCAGAGCGACAAACTTGCTGTCAGTACCATTAGTGGTGCGAAGTCCCAAGGGGCCAGAAACGGCAGTCGCGCCGGATCATGCAGACTCACCCACCAAATCACGCCTGCGCTCAGGACAAACAGCGCATAGCCAAGCAATGTTACTTGTGTGCGTCGCGCCGACAGCATCGCGCTGCGGGGGATGGTTTGGCTCGGGGTCATAGTTCTGCCTTGGAATGTTTCAAAATGGTGCTTGTCCCCGTTGTGTGGGGCCCTGCTTACCGCACACCGTTATTTCAAAGGGAACACGCGTTTTATTATCGCCGGTTAATGTTCTGGATAAAAACATTAATCAGATGCGGTCAGACGATTTTTCAAGCGCGTTCATGTCGCACTTTCTTGTAGCAAACGCCGCAGATCCGCTTCCAGCCCTTTGGTATCCGGTTTTGCGGTGAACAGGCTTGAAACCAGAAGGCGCGACTTTCCTGTCTTGTCAAAAACATAAACCGCGGCACCATGGGAAACTTCATAAGGCTGATCGCCTTTGGCAGGGGTCACAAAATAAAGCATACGATAGCGTTTGGCCAGTGCCGCTAGGGCTGCGTCACTGCCGCGCAAACCGTTTATCTGCGGCGCGAAATAGCCAACGAATTCGCGCATGCTGTCTTGTGTGTCCCGGGTAGGATCAACGGTCACAAACAGCACCCGTACATCCTTAGCCGCTGGCCCCAGATCCTCCAGAACGGTTGACAGATTGGCCAAGGTTGTCGGACAGACGTCCGGACAGTTGGTATAGCCAAAGGCCAGCAGCACCACCTTGCCCAGATAATCCTTTTTCGTCACCACCTTGCCGTCATTTACCCGCGTCATCTGGAAGGCAAGCGGCGGCAGCGCGCCGTCAAGCACCGTCTCGTGCCAGGGCTGGTCATTTTTGCACCCAGAAAGCACTGCAAGTGCAGCCACTAGCAGAAATGGCATCCGTAACAGGGGCCACCAAGAATGGCGCATTACTGAAGTTGACATGAAAACATCCCCGTTTAGTCCAAGGCCCCGCAGCATTTACGGTCCGCGGGCAAACTAACCGAGTTTCACCTGTATTACCAGAGTATCCATCTGCGATATTCGGCCGCTATGCATCAATATTTTTAATTGCGGGGGGCTAACCAGTGTTGCCAAACCAGGGAGTCATGCGTGATGACACAACACACAAAAGTGGCCCATATTTTCAGCGCAGCTTCCCTTACGGGGCACCGCCCTAGATCGGATCACTGCCTTTTTTGTAGTCCCCGACCACAGTGTTTGGCGGTGCAATACCTGAACATACCGGTTTACCGTATTTATCCAGACGCGCTGACAGATAGCCCTCGACCCCGTCATCTATGATCCAGTTATCGCAGCCATGCGGGTCAATCCAGATGCCAGCCTTCATTTTGCTTAAGGGGTGGCGGTCGATACCATTATCCACTGTTTTGTTTTTCTTTGGAATATCACATGCCGATATAAATAGGGCAATGAACACAAATGAAGTGGTTTTTAAAAGTGTCATATTTTTTCCTTCCAGCCTAGCGGATACATGTGATTTCAACACGGCGGTTCTTTGCTTTGCCCGCGCGAGTTCTGTTGGAAGCAATCGGCACCCGCTCGCCATACCAGCGCGCTTGTGCTTTCGCCCCGACGCTTTGGGCAATTTTTGCAATGGCAATGGCGCGATGTTTTGACAGGCGCATATTATATGCATCACTTGCGTCACTGTCCGTATGGCCGTCTATCAAATATAAAGATGCCCCGGAACTTTTGAAAAACGCCTGCAGCCGCTGACGATTGGCGGCATTGACATACCATTTATCTACCGCAAACAATTGATCGGAGTTCATCACGGCGCAAGGATTGCCCCGGTGGCAGATCGGAATACCGTCGCGCGTAACATTAGGCGTCATGTACCCTTCCGCACCGTCATCCATCGCCCAATGTTCACAACCATCGGGATCAACCCATATTGTCGGAACATACCGATTTGATAAGTTGTTATTATTTCCCGCTGATCCTGCCGTTGCAAACAATGCTACGCCTATAATTATCAAAAAATATTTAAACATTTTCTAATCCCTTCCCCGCTCACATTCGGACTTGGCCCTGCCGAAATCTACATGCCGCCCAGTTTATCTGACAGGACTGTACCAAATATCTACAAATTGTGAAAGGAAATCTTGAATATACTATATATATTTATGAACCCTTAAACTAGCCACCCAAATCTAAAGTTCGCTACATAGGATTTGCTCTGTTTTATGGCAGAAGCGTTTCTGGCGCCTGACATTGTGCAGATGATACTGGATAGGCACAACCTATGAGGCTGACCAGTGAATGAGTTCTACACTACGCTTTGCCCAACGACTGGCAGGGCCAAAGAGCGCTAATCGCGACTCTTTAAGCCCACATCACATAACGATAAAATCCAAAAAGGATGGTGGAATTGGCCAGTGTAGACTTTTGGCATTCCGGGGGGGTATATGGGAGAGGCCTGTAATACGTCTCCATTCGCGGGGCGAATTTCTAACGCACTGATAACACCCGGTTAAATCGCACTAAACTTACACTATATGAAAATAAAGGGCTGTTTGGCTGGGACGGTAGGACTCGAACCTACAATCTGCGCTACCAAAAAGCGATGCCCTACCATTAGGCCACGTCCCAAACTCGGGGTTATTTACGCCGAGAAACTTTGGTTCGCAAGTTAAAAATCACACCAATGCACAGCTTGTGTCAAAACGGCTTTCAAACTATGCGGAGGGCATGAAACATTATGATGTATTGATTATCGGGGCCGGGGCGGCCGGCATGATGTGCGCGATCGAGGCAGGTCGGCGCGGGCGGTCTGTGCTTTTGGTCGATCATACAAAATCTGCGGGCGAAAAGATTCGCATCTCGGGCGGGGGGCGGTGTAATTTTACCAACCTGAATATTTCCCGCGAAAAATTCCTTTCACAAAATCCGCATTTCGCTTTATCGGCCCTGTCACGCTACACCCAATGGGACTTCATCGAGATGGTCAGGGGTGCGGGTATTGCCTATCACGAGAAAACTCTGGGCCAGCTTTTTTGTGATGGAAAAGCAACGCAGATCATTGATATGTTACTATCCCATCTGGACAATGCAGGCGTCGATATTGCCCTTGAAACCGAAATGCTGGACATCAAAAAAAACGACTGTTTTGAAATTCAGCTCACCCAGACCCAAGTCAGTTGCAGTTCTTTTGTGGTGGCTTGTGGTGGCAAGTCTATCCCCAAAATGGGGGCGACGGGGTTGGGATATGAAATTGCCGGCTTCTTTGGTTTGCCTATTATCAAGCCGCGCCCGGCTTTGGTTCCCCTGACATTTGCAAAACAGGATCTGACCCCGATTGCCGCAATGGCGGGCACCTCGGTTTTTGCCTCTGTAACCCACAATAAAACCAGTTTTGATGAAGGCCTGCTGTTTACCCACCGGGGCCTGTCAGGCCCCTCAATCCTGCAAATATCATCCTATTGGCGCGAGGGCGACAGTCTGGCCGTTGATCTGGCTGTTGATCAACCAATTTTGCAGGCTTTGCAGAAAAAACGCTCTGAATATGGGCGCATCGCAGTACATACGGCATTGGCGGAACATCTGCCTAAGGCACTGGCAAGCTTCATCGTGACAAATGCGGGGCTTCAGGGAAACCTTGCCGACCAATCTGATAAATCTTTGCACCTGTTGGATCAAGCGGTTCATAACTGGCAGATTAAACCCGTAGGCTCGGAAGGATACCGCACCGCCGAGGTTACACTTGGCGGTGTCGATACGCATGCGCTGGACGCCAAAACCATGCAAGCCAAATCAGTTGAAGGATTGTTTTTTATCGGCGAAGTGGTTGATGTCACCGGTTGGCTGGGGGGGTATAACTTTCAGTGGGCCTGGTCATCGGGCTGGGTGGCCGGGCAGGTGGTTTAGCACTAATGGCATTTTCAGGCTCAACCCGTTGTGGAGAACGCGGTATTACAATTTTGAATAATCTATTGAAAATGAAAAGGGCAGCTTACGCCGCCCTGCCCGCTACAGATAAATTATCATGGCTAACCCGACACCCCGACTAAATGAAATAAAATTGGGGTAACCGATATTCTTTAGGTGCCACTACCACTGTTTGAAACAGCAACAACAACTCCGATGACAGCAGCCGCAGCGACTACGCCACCCAGCAGTCCGATACCGGCCAGAGATGCCTGACTTGATTTAGTTGTTGTAATAGCCACTGTATCTTCTGCCAAAACGGGCGTCGCAACGAACGCAACTGCAGCAGTCAGTGCAAGCAATGATTTTTTCATATTCTTAACTCCATATGTATTTCTACGAAGAGGGTATTCAATTTTATGAATAAATGCAAGAATTCTGTTAAAAAAATACAGACAGTTAAGTCCGGCTGATACAGTTGTATTATACTGGGTAATTTATTGTTTTAATTTATCTTATTTTAATATCAAGGTATAAGCTTCAGCATAATTCGGCCAAACATGGTTTTAGGATTTGTCGGCATTTGACAGATGGCAGCAAAACAACCCTTGAAAACAGGTTGGCAAGTGGTGATTCGACATTTTGGTGAAACCCTGGTTATTTAGGCGACCTTTCGCCGTATCAGGTGTCTGAATGAAAGACTGCACTTGGAATTATTTTCGGATGCTGACTAGTCGGGGTGGTTGCTGCGAGGTTGTAAAGAGGCCGACAATTATACCGCAGCACTATCAGCTCTGTTCAAGAATGACATTTTAGTGGCTTTTTCTTTTCGTAAATTTATATACACTGCGCTATCATTACAGTATCAAATAATTGTGAGCATCACTTAGGGGACCTGTGCATGACAAAAAAATTTATTTGCGGCACGGTGTCCATGCTCTTGGCAATGGCACCCCTTCCGATTTACGCACAATCGACCTTTACAACCACGATAAATATGTATGGCGCCCCGGGTCTTATTGATATGCCTACGGCTGAAATGATGCCGGATGCAGAGCTTACTGTAACCACATCGAATTTTGGCAAAGCCCAAAAGACCACGCTAACCTTTCAAATCTTACCCCGCATTACCGGCAGTTTCAGATATACCAAGATAAAAGGTTTAAACCCACCGGCAGCAGCGTTGGGAGGGGATATATTTGATCGTAGCTTTGACATAGCCTATCAGGTGTTGACCCGCGAAAGAAGCTTTGCCGATGTCACGGTTGGGCTGCGTGATTTCATGGGGACGGGCATTTATGCAGGGGAATATATTGTCGGGACAACCTCCCTGACCCCTAAGCTGAAAATTACCGGCGGTGTCGGTTGGGGCCGCTTTAGTGACAGCAATAAACTGCACTCTAACAGCACCTCGACCGGGGGGGTCCCAAATGCAAACGCCTGGTTTCGCGGCCCGCGCGGGTATTTCGGGGGGCTTGAATGGCAAACCCCCTATAAACGCTTAATTCTAAAGGCAGAATATTCTTCTGATCAATATGCTCTCGAAACCCGAACCGCTTTGGGAAGCCCCGCTATACCGCCCTTGTTTAACCGAAAATCACACATCAATTTCGGGCTTGATTATAAACTGGGTAAACGCTTCAGCCTTGGGGTTTATTATATGTATGGCTCGGAGTTAGGTATCAAACTTAACACCAGTATAAACCCCAAGCATCCTCGCATAACCGCCACCCTTGGCCCGGCCCCTTATGCTATTCAAAGGCGCGAAGATGGTGCAAATTTCAGCCCAAATTGGGCAAGCCAGAAAACGGCAAACAAAGCCTTGAGAAAAGCTCTTGATGCATTTTTGGCACCCCAGGGCATTCGGGTAGACGGCTTGTTGTTGAAGGGTACTTATGCCGAACTGCGGATCAGAAATAACCGCTATAATGTACCGGCTCAGGCCATAGGACGCACAGCAAGGGCAATGGCAAATACGCTTCCCGCATCGGTCGAAACATTTATCATCACGCCAATGGAACAAGGCATCCCCGCGGTTTCGGTCAAACTGGACCGGTCAACCCTTGAAAAAAACGAGTTCAATTTGAACGGTAGTGAAGCGATACTGGCAAATGCCGAAATTTACGGTGCGCCGCAATTCCCAGAAGGGATGCAACTGATCGACAATTACTATCCTAAATTCACATGGTCTTTTTCCCCGTTTATTGACGCTTCTCTTTTTGACCCCGTAGAGCCTGTTCGCGCCGAGCTGGCATTGCGTTTGAAAGGAAAAGTAACACTACGCCCCGGCTTGTCGTTTACCGGTTCCATTACCAAAAACATATTCGGCAATAATGGCCGTGGGACTATTTCCGCTTCAAAACTGCCAAAAGTACGTTCTGAAGCCAGCCTGTTTCGCGAATTTGGCGACCCCGGTATTGAAAATTTGAAAGCGGATTACCTGTTCAAGGCAAGCCCTGATGTTTATGGCCGGGTCTCGGCCGGCTATCTGGAAGATATGTACGCAGGTGTCAGTACGGAACTGCTTTGGAAACCCGTGCAACAAAAATGGGGGGTAGGGGCAGAGATTAATTATGTAAAGCAACGTGCGTATAATCAGCTTTTTGGCTTCCGTAATTATTCCGTCGCAACAGGGTATGTCTCTGCGTACTATGATTTCAACAACGGTTTTAGTGCGCAAGTTGACGTCGGCCGATACTTGGCTAGAGATGTTGGCAGCACAGTTTCTATCAACAGACGGTTCCCCAATGGTTGGTCAATAGGGGCCTATGCAACAATTACCAACGCTTCATTTGCAGACTTTGGCGAAGGAAGTTTTGATAAAGGCATAAATCTTACAATCCCGTTAAAACCGCTTATTGGCACACAAACCAGAGCCGTAGCATCACAACGTCTATCATCCCTGACCAGGGATGGGGGCGCGCGACTGGATATTCCGAACCGATTATATCCGGCTGTTCGGGATTTGCACAAGAAGAATCTGGTTGCAGGTTGGGGAGGGTTTTTGAGATGACTATTCGGAAACTTGCTGTGCTTGCCAGCTTGATTGCGGTCACCGCCTGTAGTTCGGAAAAGACAACAGAGGTGACAATATCGAAGTTTCTTCGCGGGATAGCAAAAGCTAAAATAACTAAGGTAATCCCCAAGAAAACGGGCGCACCCAAGGCAGGGCAAGTGTTGAACCGGCAAATGATTGACGATAGTAAATCCGAAATTTTGCTTGCCAAAATTGACAAGCCCGGCGTTGTAAATATTTTACAGAAGACCGCACAAAACGGCACCCGTAAAACCTATAGAAGCCCTGCGGGATTTTCGATTACGCTGGACCAAGGGCTGATCACTGCAACACGCGGACTTGGCTATGACCTTATGGCGCAAGCCACTGATATTTCGGTAAAGAATATGTTTTCAAATCGAACGAATAAAGATCCGTACAAGCGTCGGTTCCGCTACCTGAATACCGACAATAAACTGGAAACAACCCTGTTCATTTGTCTTATGTCCTATCAAGGGCAGGAGACTATAAATATCGTCGGGAAAAACTACACCACGGGCAAATATTCAGAGAAATGCCAAAGCGAAACAACCCACTTTGAAAACCAGTACTGGGTTGATCGCAATCGGGTAACGATATGGAAGTCAACGCAAAGGATTCACCCGGTTTTAGGCACGATCACCACGCAAAAATTAAATTAGGGGCAGCGACCAGAATCCGGAAGTAGTGGCTTCAGGGCAACAGGGCTTTGATCAGGGTCAGGGCCTCTTTGGAATGCCAGTCGGCGTCGCCGATCATGCGGGCGATCTCTTGGCCTTTTTCATTCAGGATGATGGTGGTGGGCAGTCCCAATATACCGTTGGCGCGGGCGAATTTTTGTTTGGGGTCGCGCAGGATGGGCAAATGTTTGATGCCTGCCTTGGCATAGAATTTTTTGATCGCGACAACCGGATTGCGGCCCATGGCAACGGGGACGACTGCAAAATCATCACCGCCCAGCTCGGCTTGCAAAGCGTCGATAGAAGGCAGTTCCGCTAGACACGGCGGACACCATGTGGCCCAGATGTTCAGCAGCACGATCTTGCCCTTATAGGCATCAAGGGATACCGGGTTGCTGTTTTCATCAAGAAACCCCGTCGCCGGCATTTCAAACGGGTCGGAATAGATTTCAAGTCTTTGCATGTCGCCTGTGCGTAATGCTGCTATTTGGGATAAATTCAATGGTTTGGCCAACACAGGATTTGCGCCCAGCGTTAGGGCAGCGTATAGCATGACGAACAGAAACTTGGCGGTCATATCAGACCCTTTCATATTACGGTTATACCTATGTCGGACAAAAAACAGTCGAATGCAATGTGGGGCGGGCGGTTTGCCAGTGGCCCGGACGCGATTATGGAGGCGATCAATGCCTCGATCGATTTCGATCAGCGCATGGCGCGTCAGGATATCGAAGGATCGCGCGCACATGCAGCGATGTTAGCCCAACAGGGTATTATCACCAATAGCGATGCGGAAACCATTCGGGAAGGGCTGCTCACAGTATTGTCAGAAATTGACGCCGGCGCGTTTGAGTTTTCCAAAGCACTGGAAGATATTCACATGAATGTGGAATCGCGTTTGAAAGATTTGATCGGTGAACCTGCGGGGCGGTTGCACACAGGCCGTTCACGCAATGATCAGGTGGCCGTGGATTTCAAGCTGTGGGTGCGTGATCAAATGGATGCGGTTGTGGTCGGGCTGGAAGCCTTGATGAAAGCGCTATTGGTGCAAGCCGGGGCCGGGGCCGATATGGTAATGCCGGGGTTTACGCATTTGCAGGTGGCCCAACCGGTGACATGGGGCCATCATATGATGGCTTATGTGGAAATGTTCGCGCGTGATCGTTCACGGATGGTTGACGCGCGTTTGCGGATGAACGAGTCGCCCCTTGGTGCGGCGGCTTTGGCAGGCACTGGCTTTCCAATAGACCGTTATATGACCGCAAGTGCGCTGGGCTTTGCCCGCCCGTCAGCCAACTCACTGGATGCGGTTTCGGATCGGGATTTCGCGTTGGAATTTTTATCCTGTGCATCAATTTGTGCGACGCACCTTAGCCGTTTTGCTGAAGAGCTGGTGATCTGGTCATCAGCGCAGTTTCATTTTGTGACCCTGTCAGACCGGTTTTCAACCGGGTCTTCGATTATGCCGCAAAAGAAAAACCCCGATGCGGCGGAATTAATCCGTGCCAAGGTCGGGCGAATTAACGGGTCTTTAGTGGCGTTGCTGACAATTATGAAGGGTCTGCCGTTGGCCTATTCCAAGGACATGCAGGAAGACAAGGAGCAGGTGTTCGATGCCGCCGACAGCTTGATGCTGGCACTGGCGGCAATGACGGGGATGGTGGGCGATATGACCCCAAATAAGGATAGCCTGGAAGTGGCAGCGGCAACCGGTTTTTCCACCGCCACGGATTTGGCCGATTGGCTGGTCCGCGAGTTGGGAATGCCGTTTCGCGAGGCCCATCATGCGACAGGGGCTTTGGTTAAAATCGCCGAAGATGGCGGGGTTGACTTGCCTGATCTGACGCTTTCGCAAATGCAGTCGGTTTGCGGCGATATAACCGAAGCGGTGTTTGGCGTTTTGGGCGTGCATAATTCGGTTGCATCGCGCATGAGCTATGGCGGCACGGCACCCGAGCGGGTGCGTGAGCAGGTGGCGCGCTGGACGGCAAATTTGTGATAGCAGACAAGATGCGGGTCATTGCTGTCTGAGATTTTACGCATCTGCCCTGAAACGGGATTGCCTTCGGGGGCTTTCTGGGTGTTATCTGGGAAGTGACTTAAAGTACATCATATATGATTGGAGAACACGATGAACGAGACCTCTGCGCAGGATACT
Source organism: Rhodobacterales bacterium (assembly GCA_045046705.1). Taxonomy (GTDB): domain Bacteria; phylum Pseudomonadota; class Alphaproteobacteria; order Rhodobacterales; family Rhodobacteraceae; genus Amylibacter. The sequence continues at coordinate 37,691 of JASFZB010000017.1, forward strand.
GCAAAATGCCCGGTAATGCATGACAGCCAAGCAAATGCGGCCGCCGGGGGCACATCCAATCGCGATTGGTGGCCAAACCAGTTGAATTTGGGCATTCTTCACCAACATTCGCCAAAATCAAACCCCATGGGCGGGGATTTCAATTATGCCGATGCATTCAAGACGCTTGATCTGGATGCGTTGAAAAAAGACCTGTTCGCGCTGATGACAGAATCGCAAGACTGGTGGCCGGCTGATTATGGCCATTACGGGCCGTTTTTTGTTCGTATGGCATGGCATAGTGCCGGGACATATCGCACCGCCGACGGGCGTGGCGGGGCTGCGACGGGGAACCAGAGATTTGCGCCGCTGAACAGTTGGCCGGATAATGTTAATCTTGACAAGGCACGCAGGCTTTTGTGGCCTATTAAACAGAAATACGGCAATAAAATATCCTGGGCCGATTTGTATATCTATGCAGGCAACTGCGCTTTGGAGGCGATGGGGCTGAAAACTTTCGGCTTTGCCGGTGGGCGCGAGGATATTTGGGCCCCCGAAGAGGATATTTATTGGGGTGGCGAGTCCGAGTGGCTGGACGACAAGCGCCATGGCCAAGAACGAGACCTTGAAAATCCGCTGGCTGCGGTTCAGATGGGCCTGATTTATGTCAACCCCGAAGGGCCAAACGGTGACCCCAGCGCGCTGGCTGCGGGCCGCGATATTCGCGAGACCTTTGCGCGTATGGCGATGAACGACGAGGAAACCGTGGCCCTGATCGCTGGCGGGCATACCTTTGGCAAGGCGCATGGTGCCGCCGATGCGGCAAATGTTGGCCCCGAACCGGAAGCGGCTGGCATTGCGGAGCAGGGTTTTGGCTGGAAAAACAGCTACGGCAGCGGCAAGGGGGTTGATACGATCTCTAGCGGTTTAGAGGGGGCGTGGACGCCAACGCCGACGCAATGGGACAACAGTTTTTTCAACACGTTATACGGCTATGACTGGGACTTGGTAAAAAGCCCCGCAGGTGCATCGCAGTGGGTGCCAACGGATCCGGCGGCAAAGGATGCGGTTCTGGATGCGCATGACGGCACGAAGCGGCATGCACCGATCATGTTCACCACCGACCTTGCGCTGCGGATGGATCCGGTTTACGGGCCGATTTCGAAGCGGTTCCTGACCGATCCGGATGCGTTTGCCGATGCGTTTGCGCGGGCGTGGTTCAAGCTGACACACCGCGACATGGGCCCGCGTTCGGTTTATTTGGGCGCGGAGGTTCCAAACGAGGAATTGCTATGGCAAGACCCTATTCCGGCGGTCACACATGATTTGCTCGATGCTGCGGATATTGCCGCCCTGAAGGGTCAAATTCTGGCCTCCGGTCTGTCGATTTCGGAACTTGTCGGGACGGCTTGGGCCTCGGCGGCGACGTTTAGGGGATCTGACAAGCGCGGTGGGGCTAATGGCGCACGCATTCGTCTTGCACCGCAAAAAGATTGGGAGGTCAATCAGCCTACACAATTGGCGCGGGTTCTGGAAAGCCTTGAGGCAATACAAAAGGCGTTCAATGATGCGCAATCCGGTGGCAAGCGGGTGTCGCTTGCGGATTTGATTGTTTTGGGCGGCGGGGCTGCTGTTGAGCAGGCGGCACAGAAAGCCGGCTATACGGTTGAGGTGCCCTTTGCCCCGGGGCGGGGCGATGCGTCACAAGAACAGACGGATGTGGTATCCCAAGCGATGCTGGAACCGATCGCCGACGGGTTCCGCAATTACATGAAAGCCGCCTACACGGTATCGGCAGAAGAGCTGTTGGTTGACCGGGCACAATTGCTGACGCTCAGCGCGCCTGAAATGACGGTTCTGGTTGGCGGTATGCGGGTTCTTGATACAAATGCGGATCAATCGGATCACGGTGTTTTCACATCGAATGCGGGAACCCTGAGCAATGACTTCTTTGTCAATTTGCTGGATATGGCCACGAAATGGCAGGCGGCTTCGGACTGCGAGGATGTCTTTGAAGGGCTTGATCGCGCCAGCGGCGCAGTGAAATGGACGGGCACACGGGTTGATCTGATCTTCGGATCAAACTCGGTTCTGCGCGCGATAGCGGAAGTTTACGCGCAAGAAGATTCGAAGCAGAAATTCGTGGACGATTTTGTTGCCGCGTGGAGCAAAGTGATGAACCTTGACCGGTTTGATCTGGCCTGACTTCGGTAAAAATAATTCGGGCGCATCCAAAGGGGGGCGCCCGTTTTATGTGGCAAGTGGTAAAGTGGAATTTATGGGCCCGCCGCCTGGCCTTTACCAAAAGTCTTTTCTTTTCCAAGAATCACCTTATAAGGAAAATATGACGCAAAACGCACATACCCTTTCCGGTTCGGCCCCTTTGGGCCTGACCGCTCGTGCGCTTCTTCTACTTAGCTGCCTCTGAGCGTGTCTGAAATGGCGCGTACGCTCAGAGGGTATGAAATGCGCGCTGACACAATTAGCTAAGTAAACAAAAGAGATACCGATATGACTGATACACCTATGAATGTGCGCGTCTCCGACACGACTAAACAAGACCAGGTCTTGATTTTCGACACTACGTTGCGTGACGGCGAACAAAGCCCGGGTGCAACCATGACCCATGATGAAAAGATCGAAATCGCCGAAACTCTGGATGAGATGGGCGTCGACATCATCGAGGCGGGGTTTCCGATTGCATCGGAAGGCGATTTTGAAGCGGTTAGAGACATCGCAAAACGTATGAAAAATGCCACCGTTTGCGGCCTGTCACGTTCCTCTTTCAAGGATATTGACCGCGCGGGGGAAGCCCTGAAAGAGGCGCAGAAACCGCGGATACATACGTTTATTTCAACTTCGCCCTTGCATATGAAATTCAAGCTGCAAATGGAGCCGGACACGGTGATCGAAGCGATTGCCGCGTCCGTTGAGCGTGCCCGAAACTATACCGATGATGTGCAATGGAGTGCCGAAGACGCCACCCGCACCGAGCATGATTTTCTGTGCCGTGCGGTGGAAACCGCGATTAAGGCAGGGGCGACGACGATCAATATCCCAGATACGGTCGGCTACACTGCACCGGGTGAAAGTGCCGCCCTGATCCGGTTGTTGAAAGAGCGGGTGCCGGGCATCGACGATATTGTCATCGCAACCCATTGCCACAATGATCTGGGCATGGCGGTTGCCAATGCACTGGCCGCAGTGGATGCCGGGGCGCGGCAAATCGAATGCACGATCAACGGCTTGGGTGAGCGGGCGGGCAATGCGGCACTGGAAGAGGTGGTCATGGCAATGCGGGTGCGCAATGATATTCTGCCTTACCAGACGGAAATTGATGCAACAAAAATTATGCAGGCCAGCCGGCTTGTATCACGGGCGACCGGTTTTCAGGTGCAATACAACAAAGCGATTGTCGGCAAGAATGCCTTTGCCCATGAAAGCGGTATTCATCAAGACGGCATGCTGAAACATGCGGGCACCTACGAGATCATGCGCCCCGAGGACATCGGGCTGAGTGAATCCAATCTGGTAATGGGCAAGCATTCGGGTCGGGCGGCGTTGCGCTCGAAACTGGCAGAGCTGGGGTATGAGCTGGGCGACAATCAGTTGCGCGATGTGTTCGTGCGGTTCAAGGCTTTGGCTGATCGCAAGAAGGAAGTGTTCGAAGAAGACTTGATCACCTTGATGAACGACAGTGTCGTCGAGGAGCAGCATGACCATATTCAGGTTAAATTCCTGCGGGTGATTTGCGGGACGAAAGCGCCGCAATCGGCAGATTTGACGCTGAGCATAGGCGACGTGGATCATCAGATCACGGCCACCGGCGATGGCCCTGTGGATGCCACGTTCAACGCGATCAAGGACCTGTTTCCCCATGAAGCACATTTGCAGGTCTATCAGGTGCACGCGGTGACCGGAGGGACAGATGCACAGGCCACGGTCAGCGTGCGGATGGAAGAAAACGGCAAGATTGTAACCGGGCAATCGGCGGATACAGATACGGTTGTGGCCTCGGCCAAGGCCTATGTGAACGCCTTGAACAAGTTGATTGTCCGGCGTGAAAAAACCGCGCCCGAAGCAATGTAACTAAAAGCAGTAGTTTGAACGTCAGCCTATGGTTGGCGTTCAAATACGGCAATTCCGGCGAACCGCGGCGAAACTTCGCCTATATTTGGTAAATTGTCCGGTTAGCCCCCATATAACCCTTTACGGGCAAGGCCTGTGCCACCTATAAGAATACGGCTTTCAAGCTGAGTCTTGGAACCGGCAATTCAAGATAGGCAGGCACGATGCTAGGTAGTATTTTAGGCATTTTTTCATCCGATATGGCGATTGATTTAGGCACAGCCAACTCTTTGATTTACATCAAAGGCAAGGGCATTGTTCTGAATGAACCTTCTGTCGTGGCCTACCATGTTAAAGGTGGAGTCAAACGGGTTCTGGCGGTTGGTGAAGACGCAAAACTGATGATGGGGCGCACGCCTGGATCAATCGAGGCGATTCGCCCGATGCGTGACGGGGTGATCGCCGATTTCGATGTGGCCGAGGAAATGATCAAGTATTTCATTGCCAAGGTCCACCGTCGCTCGCCGCTGTCAAAGCTGCGCATAATCGTTTGTGTGCCTTACGGGGCCACACCGGTTGAAAAACGCGCTATTCGCCAGTCTGTTCTATCCGCAGGCGCAAGCAAAGCGGGACTTATTGCCGAGCCGATTGCCGCGGCCCTGGGGGCCGGTATGCCGATACAGGATCCGACCGGTTCCATGGTGGTGGATATTGGTGGCGGGACAACCGAAGTTGCGGTGTTGTCCCTCGGCGACATTGTTTATGCGCGTTCCGTACGCGTTGGCGGTGACCGCATGGACGAAGCCCTGATTTCGTATTTGCGGCGGCAACAGAATCTTCTGGTGGGCGAAGCCACGGCAGAGCGTATCAAAACCACTATTGGTTCTGCGCGCATTCCCGAAAACGGTGTCGGTAAAAAGATGATCATTCGGGGGCGTGATTTGTTGAACGGTGTTCCCAAAGAGATCGAACTTAATCAGGCGCAAGTGGCGGATGCTTTGGCTGAACCTGTGCAACAGATTTGCGAGGCAGTGATGCAGGCGCTGGAAAGCACCCCGCCTGATTTGGCTGCTGACATTGTTGATCGCGGTGTTATGCTAACGGGGGGCGGTGCATTGTTGGGTGAATTGGATGTGGCCTTGCGCGAACAGACGGGTCTGCCGATTTCCGTAGCCGACGAATGTTTGAATTGCGTTGCCTTGGGCACGGGCATGTCTTTGGAATTTGCAAAGCAACTGGCCCATGTCATCGATTATGACAGCTAATACCGGGTGTCATTTCCAAGGTGTAGGACATGGCGGGACATAAAACAGAAGCGCATGATTTCGGGCGATCCATTCGCAGGATTTTGTTCGGACTGACGCTTTTTTTGCTGTTCTTGACATTTTTGTTCTGGCGCATCGACAATCCCCGCGCCGAACAAATGCGTGTGTCGATACTGGACAAGGTTATTCCGAATATGAGCTGGGCGATGGCCCCGATTTCGCGGATTTCGCGGATTATGGATGATTTCCAATCTTATGGCCGGATTTATGAGCAAAATCAAGAATTGCGTCGTGAATTGCAGCAGATGAAAGCCTGGCGTGAAGCCGCCATTCAACTGGAGCAGGAAAAAGCCCGCTTACTGGATTTGAACAACGTGAAAGTGCTTGCCAAACTTTCGTTTATTTCCGGGGTTGTTCTGACTGACAGTGGCAGCCCGTTTCGGCAATCGGCCCTTATCAATCTGGGCACACAAGACGGTATTGTAGACGGATGGGCGGCGATGGACGGTTTGGGGCTGGTTGGGCGCATATCGGGTGTTGGCAAAAAATCCTCGCGGGTGATTTTTCTAATTGATAGCAACAGCCGCGTGCCGGTTACCATCAATCCATCGAAGCAAAAGGCGATTCTAAGTGGTGATAACACGCTTTTACCGGTGCTGGACTTCATCGAGAACACAGATTTGGTGCAACCGGGAGACCGTATTGTCACCTCGGGTGATGGCGGCGTATTTCCCCCTGATCTTTTGGTCGGGCATGCGGTTTTGACCTCTGACAACCGTTTTCGTGTGCGTCTGTCTGCCGATTATAAGCAGTTGGAATTTATGCGCATCATCCGCTACACCCCAAGGCTGCCCATATCCGATCCGGACCGGTTGATCGGCCCGGCCCTTCCATCCGGGGGGATTACGGATAATACAGCGGAAACCGGCGGATGAGTGACCTAAAACATCATCTGGTCTGGTTGCATCGACTGGCCCTGGTTTTTATCGCATCATTGGTGATGTTCTATAATCTGATCCCGTTTACACTTGTCCCGACAACGCTTCCCACACCAGATATTATGTTTTGCATCATTTGCGCTTTGATTATCAGACGCCCTGAAATTGTGCCGTTCTGGGTCATTGGAGTGATTTATTTTGGCTTTGATATATTTTTGGCAAAACCGTTTGGCATTTGGACCGCTTGCATATTAGTCGCAACCGAAGTTTTGCGGGCCAACAGGGATGCGCTACGGGAAAATCTATTTCCGTTTGAATGGCTTACTGTGTCGCTGATCTTTTTGGCGGCATTGATTGCCAATCGGCTGTTCTGGATTGTTTCATTTACGCAAACACCGCCGTGGTCTAACCTGGCTTGGGAGTTTCTGTTTACCGTGGCCACCTACCCTGTCATTTTATTCATCATGACCTATATTTTGCGCATCCGCAAACCCGCCCTTGGTAGTTTCGGGATGAAAGGTCAAAAACTATGAGCTGGCCCAAAAGTGAAAAGCGTAAAATGCGCAAACTGTCGCGCCGCGCGATTGTTCTATTGGGGGCGCAAATGGGGCTTATGGGGGCACTTGGATTCCGGATGCGTCAACTGGGCGTCGAGCAATCCGCCCAATTCCGGCTGTTGGCAGAAGAAAACCGCATCAATTTGCAATTGGTACCGCCAATACGCGGGTTGATTTATGACCGGGGCGGCATGCCGGTTGCCCAAAATACGCCGTTATACCGAATTCAAATAGTGCGTGAACAGGCCATCAATCCGGAACGGGTTTTGCGCAAACTTGCCGAGATCATCCCCCTGAATGAGGCCGATATTGCACAGGTCTTGGCCACAATGGCAAAACGCAGACCTTGGGTTCCGGTGACGGTAACGGAAAATCTGGAATGGTTGCAGATTGCAAGCGTTGCCGCCAATGCACCCTCTTTGCCAGGGGTTTCGCCGATAGTCGGGTCATATCGAACCTATCCAAGGCCCGATGAGTTTTGTCATATTGTCGGTTATGTAGGGCCGGTCAGCGATTATGATTTAAGCCGGATCAATGATGACGACCCGCTGTTGCGTATCCCACGGTTTCAAATCGGAAAAAACGGCATTGAGGCCCGTGAGGAGATTGATTTACGCGGCAAGGCCGAGATCAAAAGTATCGAGGTCAACTCGGTTGGGCGTGTGATGCGCGAGATCGGCAGCAAAGAAGGTAGCCCGGGTAAAAACCTGCAATTGACGATTGATGATAGATTACAGCGCATCACGCAGGATCGTATCAAGGGTGAAAGTGCTGCCGTTGTTTTGATGGATGTCAGAAACGGTGATCTATTGGCCCTGGCGTCCGCCCCGACATTCGATCCCAACAAGTTTGTGACCGGTATTTCTGTTGCGGACTGGAAAAGTCTGAACCAGAATGAATACCGTCCGCTTACCAATAAAACCGTGTCGGGCACCTACCCGCCCGGGTCGACTTTTAAGCTGGTTGTGGCCCTTGCGGCACTGAAAGAGGGCGTGATCACCCCCGACGAGAAAATTCTTTGCACAGGCAGCATTGTTGTATCTGGAAACAAGTTCCATTGTTGGCGCAGGGGCGGCCATGGGCAGGTCGATCTAATAAAGTCATTGCGCGAGTCTTGTGATGTTTATTATTATGAACTGGCGCAGCGCGTTGGCATCGAGAAAATATCCGAAATGGCCCGCAAACTGGGTCTTGGCATACACCACAACTTACCCCTTACGGCAATCCGAAGGGGTCGGGCCCCGACAAAGGCGTGGAAACGCAAGTTTATAGGGGCGGAATGGCTTATCGGCGACACGCTTAATGCCGGGATTGGCCAGGGTTTCACCTTGGCCTCGCCTTTGCAACTGGCAGTTATGGCTGCGCGAATTGCGGCGGGCACCGATATTAACCCGCGCTTGATAAACACAATCGGCACTGATCTGGAGCCGGTAAAAGGCAACGAAACTCTGGATATAAACCCCGAACATCTGGCACTGGTACGGCGCGGCATGTTCGAGGTGGTCAACAGTTCGCGCGGAACTGCGCGGGGGTCAAAGATTCGCGTAAAAGGTCTGGAGATGGCGGGAAAAACCGGCACAAGCCAAGTACGCCGCATTACCAAGAAAGAACGGGCAAGCGGTGTTATACGCAATGAAGATTTACCCTGGAAACGGCGTGATCACGCGTTATTTGTCGCCTTTGCCCCATATGACAACCCGAAATTTGCGGTTTCCGTGGTTGTCGAACACGGCGGCGGTGGCTCTAAGGTGGCCGCGCCCATTGCCCATGATGTTATGCTGGCGGCACTTGAAGCTACCGACCTGAGCTACGGCAAACTGCCGTCACAAAAGCGACGCAGCGGCGACCCTGACGAGCAAACGCCGCAGAGCCCTGTAAAAACAAAGGATCGCGCATGAGCTATTATGACCGGCAGAATCATGCCTTGCCAACCGGATTTCGTAAAATTCTGGCCTATAACTGGGCTTTGACGCTGTTGATTATCGCTGCAAGTTCGATCGGTTTTTTGATGCTGTATTCGGTGGCGGACGGCAATATCAACCGTTGGGCGCGACCACAAATGATACGTTTTGCAATGGGGTTGGGACTGATGACAACCATGGCATTCATACCGATAGGCTTTTTCCAGAAGCTGTCTTTTCCGACCTATTTGCTGGCATTGTCCTTGCTTGTGGCGGTGGCCTTTCTGGGGGATGCCAGCAAGGGGGCTCAGCGCTGGATCAATCTGGGGTTCATGCGGCTGCAACCCTCGGAGTTGATGAAAATCGCCTTGGTGATGGTTCTGGCGTCTTATTATTCCTGGCTGGATCCGGATCGAGTTTCAAAGCCGCAATGGCTGTTGCCGCCGATTATTCTGACCCTTGTTCCAATGTTTCTGGTCTTGAAACAGCCTGATCTGGGCACCGCGATTTTGTTGTTTGCAGGGGCTGCAGTCATGATGTTTATCGCCGGTGTCAGTTGGTGGTATTTCATAACCGGAGCTTTGGCCGCAGGCGGGCTGGTTTTTGCCGTGATCATATCCAAAGGCCAATCCTGGCAGCTTTTGAACAATTACCAGTATAAACGGATTGCAACGTTTCTGGATCCGTCAAGTGATCCTTTGGGAGCGGGCTATCATATTACGCAGTCAAAGATTGCTTTGGGTTCAGGCGGCCTATCCGGGCGGGGGTTTATGCAAGGCACGCAAGGGCGGTTGAATTTTCTGCCCGAAAAACAAACCGACTTTATTTTTACCACATTGATGGAAGAATTCGGGTTTATCGGCGGCATGACCCTGTTGCTGGTCTATTGTCTGATCATCGTTTTTTGTGTCGCCTCGGCGGTGTCCAATACCAATCGTTACGGTGCGCTTGTAACGCTGGGTGTGGCGGCGACTTTCTTTTTCTATTTTGCGGTGAACATGGCAATGGTTATGGGCTTGATGCCTGTCGTGGGGGTGCCGTTGCCTCTGGTCAGTTACGGCGGCTCTGCGATGTTGGTGTTGTTGGCAGGTTTTGGTCTGGTACAAAGTGCCCATGTTCACAGACCAAGGTAGGCACCGATGACCGCAACTGTTCTATTCAACGCCCAAGAGGCCAGTTGGCTGGGTTATCAACCGTATTTGAGGACAATGTTCAGACAGGCCGGAGTAGATATTAAACTTGTGCAACAGACCGCTGACCCGTTGAGCATTGATTATATCATCTACGCCCCGAACGGGCCTTTGCAGGATTTTGCACCTTATAAAAACGTTAAACTGGTGCAAAGCCTGTGGGCCGGGGTCGAGGTGGCCTTGCGCAACAAAACTCTGAGCCAGCCACTGGCCCGCATGGTCGATCCGGGCATGTCCGAGGGCATGGCGGATTACGTTTTGGGCCATGTGATGCGGCACCATCTTGGCACGGCAGTGATTGCGGCGGCTAAACCCGGGGAATGGCTGAATCATTTGGTGCCGCCTTTGGCACGCAACCGTACGGTGGGTTTTCTGGGTATCGGTGCCTTGGGAATGTATTGCGCCCATGCGGTTGCCAAACAGGGCTTTCGGGTGCTGGGCTGGTCGCGCACGTTGAAATCGGACGATGTTGTGGCCTGTTATGCCGGCCATGACGGATTGCGTGAGGTTTTAGCACAATCCGATATTCTGGTTTTGCTATTGCCAGATACCGACGCCACAAAAAACATGATCAATGCGCGGACCATTGCGCAACTGAAAGACGGGGCTACGATTATCAACCCCGGGCGTGGGCCGCTGATTGATGACGCTGCCCTTTTGGCGGGTCTTGATAGCGGCAAACTGTCGGGGGCAACGCTGGATGTTTTTCGCACCGAACCGCTGCCGCCGGATGATCCCTATTGGGCACATCCCAAAGTGTTGGTAACGCCGCATATTGCATCCGAAACCCGGCTGGATACCTCGGCGGCTGTTGTGGTTGAGAACATCATGCGAGGTGAGGCGGGGCAGCCGTTTTTACATCTGGTTGACCGTAAAGCGGGCTATTAACGCAGTTTTGGCGGCTTGTCGGGGTCAGAGCCGGGCGCTTTGACCGTGTGGGCTTGTGGGTCTTGCAGATCAGGTAGATCAAAGCGTAGGGCGACCTTGTCCAGTTGTAGGCAAATCGGATCGGATGCGTTTAGAAAGAGCACATCCAGTGTCCCGGCCTCGATGCCGCTAAAGGTCAGGGCCTCGGATATGGCCTCGGTGATCGCGGGCTTGGCGGGCTCAAGCGCGTCGATAAAGGCAAGGGCATGGCCCTTGGGCGCGTCCAGGTAAGCCAGTTCCGCCAGATAGGCGGTTTTTGCCAGACCTGCCATCGTTGCCAGCTTGGTATCCAGTGAACGAACCAGTGTTTCAGGAACCGAACCGGGCGCATAGACGGCAGTTGGCTTGGCGGCAGTTTCTCGCGGCTGCGTTGACAGTGTTTCGGCCAGCCATGTAAGGGTTTCTTCAGGCAACAGTATCGAAGAGGGCGCCACTGACAGGTTCACCCCCAGCCCAATCCCCTGCCCGTTCAACATTTGCACGATCATCCGCCCGCTTAGGCTGATATAGGGTGTGGGAATTTTCGAGAACTCCACCAACCGTTCTTCGCGGTCGAACACCAGCGCGAATTTTTGGCCCTCAACGGGGAAAATAATCGGCTTTGCGATGTCGTTTTCGGGTTCGGACTCCAGCAGTAAGAACAGTTCGCTGTCGGCCAGACGCTCATAAAAACGCAAACGCAGGATGGCATTTTCAGGGTCGGTCTGCATTTCGGCATGGGCTTGGTCAAGCGGGGTCATGGCGGTCTTTCAATAGGTTTGCAACGTGGGTAACAGATCGTTTTTCAAACCACGGGTTTTGTTTCAACCATGCAATATTGCGCCACGTGAGGTGAGGCAACGGGAAAATGACGGACGCATGGTCGCGCTGGTCACCGGTTTTCTGTAGCTTGAAAAATTAACGTTGCCCGCCCGCCAATAACGTAGCAAGATCAGGGGCATCCTGCCATTACGACACATTTTTGGATGCATATGCGAAAACAGGTTAAGGATCACACATGGCAGAAATTTCCGTTTCCGAAAAACTGATCACATTTTCACTTGATAGACTAAGCGCCGTACCCCGCCGCGTGACCGAGATTGTCTCGTTGTCTTTGTTCGACTGGCTGGCGGTGGGACTGGCGGGGGTGCGCCAACCTGTATCGCAAAAGCTGCTGGCATATGCATGCGGTGCCGGTGGAAGCCCCGAGGCCAGCCTGTTTGGCAGCAATCACAAAACTACATGCAGGATGGCGGCTTTGGTGAATGGCACGACATCCCACGCGCTGGATTACGATGACACGCATTTTGCCTATATCGGGCACCCGAGCACGGTTATTTTTCCGACGCTGCTGGCCTTGGCCGAGAAACAGAACACGTCTATGTCCGCGTTTTTAGAGGCCGCCGTGGTTGGCTATGAAACCGCGTGCCGTATTGGCATATGGCTGGGCCGCGAGCACTATCAGGTCGGGTATCATCAAACCGCTACGGCGGGGGCTATCGGGGCAACATTTGCAGCGGCACGGCTGATCGGGTTAAGTGCGGCCGAAACCTCGCATGCCTTGGGGCTGGTTACATCGCGGGCGGCGGGGCTGAAATCCCAATTCGGCACCATGGGAAAACCGATGAATGCCGGGCTTGCCGCCGCCAATGCGGTTGAGTGTGCCGAGCTGGCGCGTTTGGGCATGACATCAAACCCCGATGCGCTGGAAGGGCAAAACGGTTTTGCCCAGACCCATCATGCAGAGCGGAACACCAAGGCGGCTGTTGCCGATCTTGGTCTGGTTTATATTCTGCAAGGGATCAGCCACAAATACCATGCCTGTTGTCACGGATTGCATGCGGCGCTGGATGCTTTGCGCGGGGTTCATGCCAAGCACCCGTTTAATCCCCGGCAGATAGACTACGTTCTTATCAAAACCCATCCGCGCTGGATGACCGTTTGCAATATCACCAAGCCGCAAACGGGTTTGGAAACCAAATTCAGTTACCGTCACACGGCAGCATTGCTTTTGTGCGGTTATGATACCGGCAAGTTAGGCAGTTATACCGATAATCTTGCGCAAAATGCAAAAATTCAAGCGATGCGGAAACGTGTAAATGTTGAAGCCGACAAATCTGTTGGGGAAATGGCATCCGAGGTATCAATCAGATCAATCGACGGGGCGGTTTTCCAGGGTAAATATGATCTGGCGCAACCCGCAGACCCAAAAGAAATACAGCTTCGGTTGTCACGCAAAGCGCGTGCTCTGGTTTCGGATGATACGGCTGATGCGGTTTGGCAGACAACACGCCCCCAAGCCGGGTCGGTTACACGGATGTCCGAAATACTGCGGGGCCTGCGGCCCTAAAATACCCCAGCTTTCTGGAATGTCTTCCAAGCAAATTTAACGTATCGGCTGCTGAATTTATGGCGCCCCGGGAACAGGCAAAAATCCATGATTCTGCCTTGTTTATTGGTACGGTATTCACAGGAAAGATTACCGGATTTTTGCTTTTTTGCAGGCCCGAATTGGCCGTAGTTTTGGTACATGGCCAAGGCTTGCATCACGTCACCTTGGTGGGTATTTCTTATTTTACGTCCCTTCAACGGCACGGTGCGATCAGTTAATCCATGAACATAAACCACATTGGTAACGGGGCCGGTGCAGGTTTTCGGGATTTTCAACCAGAATGTGCCCGCCATCGGGGCGTATGCGGCAAACCTGTCACTGCGGGCGCACACAAGGTTCCAGACCATCATGCCGCCATCGGAAAAGCCTGTGACCATCATTTTCCTGGTATCAATGGCAAAACGTTTTGAGGCGTCTTTGATCACGTCGTCAAAATATTTATATTCGGCTGACCCGTCACTGGCGTAATTTTGCGGCGAATACGGCAGATCCCAACCGCTGCCAACGGATTTCACCGCGATCAGGGCCAGCCCCAGATCGCTGACCGTGCGGCGCAAGGTTTTGTTGCGCATAACCCCTGCAGCCGAGCCTTGGTAGCCATGGGCAAAGACAATCGCCCCTACAGGGGTTTTGCCGTCATAGCCTGCGGGCATTGCGATGCGGTAATGCCGTTTACCGATCATGCAGTTGCTGTCAGCCCCGCAGGCCATAAGCGATGTCGTCATCGCCACCAGAAATGTGATACTTAAGATTGCGGATTTTATAAAAGCCATGATTTTCCCCATTCCGTTCAGTATATGTATCAATGCCTTTGAAAGATGAAATGCTCAAATCACAAATATGTGCACTGCAGAAATGCGCGGATACAGGGGCTGGGCAGTCTATGTCTAAAGTGCGAAATTTACCACTAGGGCTGCGCCCAACATTACCGCAATGGATAACACCATAGCACCTGTAGGCCATTTTCGAGCCAGGCTGCCCTCGGGGCCAGTGGATTTATAAAGCTGTTTGATGGTGCGATTGACGGTTTTTGTCAGCAGCTTGACCATCAGGCCATAAAGCGCACTTATCGCCCACGACAACCAGTAAATCACAGCAGGGCCAGCTTTGCGATATGTCCAGTCAGTATCTAGATTGATAGCGCGAATTTCTGCCGGGTGGATGCCTTTGCGGTACAAAAAGGTAAAGGCAAGAAGCGCGAAAAGAAGCAGTTGCAACTGTGCCGTAACATGGCCGATTGTATTCGCGTTATAATCCACATCGTAAGGCAGAAGACCGTATAGGTACTGCGGAAACACCCCGATCATGATACTGAAAAATGCGGCAATCCCCATGGCGATAAGCATGTGGCGCGGGGCTTCTGCCGGACGTTTGCCGCTGTCGTGGGCAAAGAAGGCAAAGAACGGGATTTTGATGCCCGAATGTGATAACACACCGGCAGAGGCAAAAATAAGCGCATACCAAACCAACTGGTACTGGCCTTCGGCCACGGCGCTCAGGGTCAGGGATTTGGTGACGTAGCCCGAGGTCAACGGGAATGCCGAGATCGAAATCGCCCCGATGAGACAGAATATCGCTGTTAGCGGCATGGTGCGGTATAGCCCGCCTATTTCAGAGGCTTTCGAGGTGCCGGTGCGGTATAGCACTGCCCCGACGCTCATGAACAATAGCGATTTATACAGGATTTCTGCTACCAGATGCGAAGCGGCCCCGTTCATGGCAAGGTCTGTACCGATGCCGACACCAACCACCATAAAGCCCAATTGGTTATTCATCGAATAGGCCAGAACCCGGCGCAGATCGTTTTCTATTTCGGCAAAGAATATCGGGAACAGAGCCATGATAGTCCCGATATAAATCAGTATCTCGGTGCCGGCAAAACCGCGTGCAAGGGCATAAATCGCCAGTTTCGTGGTGAACGCCGACAGGATAACCGTGCCGCTGACGGTTGCCGCCGGATAGCTGTCTTGCAACCAGTTGTGCAAAAGCGGAAAGGCGCATTTGATGCCGAAAGCGATAAAGATAAACCATGTGGCCGGGCTGCCAAGGGTCATTCTGTCAAAGCCAAGGGTGCCGGTCTCGCGGTAGAAAAGTGCGATGCCCGCAATCAGGAACACACCTGACCCGATCTGGATGATCAGATAGCGCATGCCGGTATTAAATGCCCCTTCGGTGCCGCGTGCCCATATCAGGAACACCGATGCAACGGCGGTGCCTTCCCAAAAGAAAAACATCGTCATCATGTCGCCCGCAAGCACCGCCCCGATAGCCGAGCCTGAATACAAAAGTGCGGCCACCTGTTGAACCGGCCCTTTTACATGCCAAGCAAAGACGTTTCCGATGAAAGCGGCAAGACAAAAGATTAGTACAAACATACGCGACAGGCGGTCAATGCGCATGGCTTCCAGTTGAAAGCCGAAAATTTCGTAAGGTGCGAAATTGCCAAACCCCAGTGACCATACATGCCAGGCCGCCAGCAGCGGGGCCACCAGGGTTGCAATACTGCGTATTTGACCTTTGGGCAGAACCAGAATGAGTCCGGCCATTGCAAAAAAGATAAAAGCGGTGGGGATCATATCAAACATCCGCGTTATCCCGAATTTCAAGTTGATCTGCGGGATAGTCTTCGCTGTCCACGGCTTTGTCGCCATAGTAATCTTCGGGACGTTTGATGAAGAACCGCAAAACTTTGACCGCAAGGATCAGCCCTGTGAACATCACGAAGCCGTAGAATGCAAAAAAGCCCCTGATATATTCCGCCTTAAATGACCCGTGCGGATTATAAGTCCAGCTTAAGCCCAGCACGATCAGGCAGCCGAGGATCAATGCCCCGATGATTTTCTTGTCCGAGCCGGGCCTGTCGACCCATGTTAAAGCGCGCCCCAAAGCGGGGTATGTGGATGGGTCGTCTTTTGGTTTTTGTGCCATTTGTGAAGCCCTCCTAATTGCTGACAATGGGTGTCAGGAAATCTTGCAGACTTCCAGCGTAGAAAAATAAAAAGATCGTCCCTGCGGCGGTAATCGCGGGGGGCAGCCAAACCAACAAAGGCGCTTCGGCAAAAGTCTTTGGCAAAGAACTATCCGTGGCCGGGCGGAAAAACCCGCGCCCGACAATGGGCAGAAGATAGGCGATGTTCAAAAGCGAGCTGACCATCAGCACCCCGACGATGATCAGATGGCCGCTATCAATAGCCCCCATGATCAACAGGAATTTCGACCATGAACCGCCTAAGGGCGGCAGGCCGATGATCGACAGCGCACCAATCAGAAAGGCTCCGAAAGTAATAGGCATGATACGGCCCAGCCCCTGCATCTGGCTGATCTCGGTTTTATGGTAAGTGGTATAGATCGCACCGGCGCACATAAACAGGGTAACCTTGCCCATCGCGTGCATGGCGATTTGCATAGCCCCGCCCAGCGCACCCATGGATGTGGCAAGGGCCATGCCAAGGGTGATATAGGCCAGTTGCGATATGGTGGAATAGGCCAGACGCGCTTTCAGATTGTCCTTGGTCATCGCCACCACAGAGGCGGCAATTATGGTATAAGCCGCCAGCCACATCAACCACTCGGAGGCGCCTGTGTTGGCCAGAAAGTCGATACCGAAAATATAGATGCCGACCTTGAGCATGGTGAACACACCGGCTTTGACCACCGCCACCGCATGCAGCAGGGCCGATACAGGGGTGGGCGCAACCATTGCCGCAGGCAGCCAGCGGTGAAACGGCATAAGGGCGGCTTTGCCGATGCCGAACGCATATAGGCCCAACAGAAGCGGCACCATTGCCGGGGCGATATGGCCTTCAAGGATGCCGCCTTTGGTAAAATCCAGCGTGCCGGCAAGGCTGAATGTCCAGATAACGCCGGTCAGCAAAAAGGCGATGGATGTGCCCATCAGGATGCTAAGATAGGTGCGCGCACCCTTGATCGCTTCGGGGGTGCCTTTGTGGGCGACCAGCGGATAGGTGGACAGCGTTAGAATTTCGTAGAATACAAACAGCGTGAACATATTGGCGGCAAAGGCAATGCCCATGACGGCAGCTATGGCAATGCTGAAACAGGCAAAGAACCGTGCGTGATGTTCTTCGTGGTTTGCGCGCATATAGCCGATGCCGTACACATGGGTGATGATCCACAGACCCGAGCCTATAATCGCGAACAACAGGCCAAGGGGCTCGACCTGAAACGCGATGCTGATGCCAGATACAACATTAAAAAGCTTATACTGTTCTGTCGTGCCACTGCCGATATTACTTAGGATCACCAGAACGAAAACGAAGGTCAGAACCGAGCAAAGGAACGTTATACCATCGCGCAGGTTTTCGCGTTTTGCCAGAACCATATTGCCGATCATGGCCAGTGTCGGGGTCAGCATAGTCATGTAAAGGGCTGTTGATGTGTCCATTATCCCATGCGCCCCTATTGCATCATTCCGGCGGAACCCGCCATCAGGCTTTCAGCCGCTGTGCGCGCCGTGCCAAGTGTTAATTCCGTATCAAAGCCGAACCAGATACAGGCTGCCGATAGCACCAGCATCGGGATCAGCATCATCGGCGGTGGATCATGGGCGGTGCAATTTTCGGCAGGCGGGTTCAGGTATAGCACCTCGAAGATCCGCCAGACATAGACCACCGCCAGAAGCGATGACAGCATGATGGCAAAGGCAAGCAGCCACCAGCCATTTTCAAACGCGGCCTGCACCAACACCCATTTCGAGATAAACCCTGCGGTGCCCGGCACCCCCATCAGGCTGAGACCGCCGACAACCATTGTGGCACCGGTTAAGGGCATTTTGCGCCCCAGTCCTTTAAGGTCATCAAAAAACGCACTGCCGGAATACATCACCATCGCGCCCACCCCCATAAAAAGCGTTGCTTTGGTGATGCCGTGATTAAACAGATGCACCAAAGACGCCGAAACGCCTGTGGTGTTCAGCATCGAAAAGCCGATCAGCATGTACCCGATTTGCGCAATTGACGAATAGGCCAGCAAACGTTTGATATTGGTCTGGAATATCGCCACAAAAGAGGCGGCAAACATCGCGGCCAGCGAAAACGGGATGAAGATGATGTATAGCGACCAGGCCTCGAACTCGAACCCCGGGATAAACGGATTAAAGACCGAAAACAGGAAACGCATCATCACAAAGATCGCCGCTTTGGTCGCGGTGGATGCAATGAAGGCCGTCACCGCAGAGGGCGCGAATGTATAGGCATTGGGCAGCCAATGGTGCAGCGGATATATTGCAACCTTCAGTCCCAGACCGACAATGATAAAGGCAAAGGCTGCACGCACCGTGCGGTTATCCCCCTGATCTGCAATACGGCCGGCCAGATCCGCCATATTCAGCGTGCCTGTGGCCATGTAAAGCAGGCCCAGACCTATAACAAAGAAAGTCGCCCCGATGGTCCCCATGATCAGGTAATCATATGCCGCCGTCAGTGCGCGCGGGTTTTGGCCGGCCCCTTGGGCAACAAGCACATAGCCCGACAAGGACGAGATTTCCAGAAACACAAACACGTTGAACGCGTCACCGGTAACGACCATCCCCAGCAATCCTGTAAGGCATAGCATGAAACAGGCGTAAAACAGGGTGTGATTGCGGGCCGGGATCTCGGCTTTGACGCTATGATAGGCATAGGGCAGAACAATGGTGCTGATCGCCGAGATCAACACCAGGATCAGGGCATTTGCCGCATCAACCCGGTACTCGATCCCCAAAGGCGGAGCCCAACCGCCGATATGATAGGAAATAACCGAGCCGCCCCAGACTTGTGCCAGAAGCAGGCAGGAAATAACAAAGGCTGTGGCACTGAACACAAAAGAGATACCCCACGCCAGCTTGCGGCTGCCAATCAGCACAATCAGCGGGGCCGAGATCAGCGGGATCACCACTTGCAAAATCGGCAAATGATCCATCAGCGTGCGCGCGACGTGCGGGGCTTCAATCGTTGACATTATGCGCGCCCACCCATGGCATGACCGTATTTTTTGTTGTCTGCCGCACTCATTTCGCGTTCAATTTTCAAAATCTCATCTTCTTCAATGGTGTCGTAAGCTTCCCGAATGCGGATGGTCAAAGCCAGTGCCAGCGATGTGGTGGCTATGCCAACAACAATCGCGGTCAGGATCAACACATGGGGCAGCGGGTTGGAATAGACGATTGTGGGGTCTATTTGCAAATTACCCTCACCGTCTATGGGGTAAATCGGAGCGGTGCCGCCGGTGACTTTGCCCATCGAGATATAAAGCATGAAAACTGCGGATTGAAAAATATTCAACCCGACGATTTTCTTAACCAGATTGCCGCGCACCACAACAATATAAAGCCCCGTCATCATCAGAACGATGAACAGCCAGTAATTTATATGGCCGACGATAAAACCCCAGTTCAGTAATTTTTCCATCACCAATCCTCATCTTTCATCGGTGGCGGGCGGCTTGCAAAGGCATAAAAAATTGCCACCATAACGGCTGTTACGGTAATGCCGACACCTAATTCCACCGCCATGATCCCCCAATGCTGCCCGTGAATTGGGGAATGCGGGGAAAAGGCGGTATAATCCAGAAAATTATAGCCCAGAAACAGGCTGACATAGCCGGTTCCCGCATAAATCAGCACCCCCAAGGCAACCATTTTATGTACCAGCCAAGGCGGGAAAACCTGTTGTACCTTGCTCACCCCGAACACCAGACCGTAAAGAACAAAGGCCACGGCCATGATCACCCCTGCCTGAAATCCGCCACCGGGCGAAAAATCGCCGTGGAACTGAACGTAGAAAGCAAACAGGATGATCGCGCCTGCCAGCATTTTCGTGACGACACGCAAGATAAGATGATGCTGCATCAGGCGTCCTCTTCTTCATCTTTACGCCGCCTACGGGCCAAGCCACTAAGCAACAGTAAAACCCCGATCCCGGCGGTAAACACAACGGTAGTTTCACCCAAGGTGTCATAGCCACGGTAGCTGGCCAAAATCACCGTCACCACATTGGGCATATCGACCTGGTCAATGGAGCCTTGCATATATTCCGGTGCCACATGCAAATATGCCGGTGCATTGGGATCCCCAAGCCCCGGCATATCAAGGGTGCCATACATAAGAGCCGCGCCGGTGATTGCCGCCACAACAAACGGCACAAACCCCGAGCGCGTGTTTGCCTTGGTGGTTCTAACCGTCAGTGAAATCGTACCCAACATCAAAACCGTTGAAATACCTGCCCCGACAGCCGCTTCGGTAAAGGCCACATCGACCGCATCCAGCGTAATCAACAGCAAAGCCGACAACAGGCTGAAGACGCCTGAAAGCATCACCACAGCGAATAACTGGTTCAACCGCACAATAGAAAGCGCGGTCAGAACCAGCATGGTGAAAAGAATGAAATTGATGATCAAATCAACCATATCAGTCGTTTTCCTTTTCCGGTGCGCGGCTGTCTTCATCACTATCGGGCTTTGCCCCCGACACAAGTGCCGCATTGGCAACCGCATGGGTAGACGTTGACCCGGTGATAAAAATAAACACAGCAATGATCAGTAATTTCACGGTTATCAACGTCGGCCCCGCTTGTAGGCACATGCCCACAACAAGCAGGATCATGCCTGCGCTGTCGGTCACGGATGCGGCGTGCATGCGTGACCAGAAGTCCGGAAACCGTAGAATGCCGATCGCCCCGATAATGGTGAAAACACCACCAGAGATCATTAAAATCCAGCTAAGGATCTGGAGGGCCATATCCCAGGTCATGACGGGGTCCGCTTGTTGTTGGGGGTTTGGGGCGTATCACCAAGGGCACGGTAGCGAAAGAATTTCAGGATAGCGATTGTGCCGACGAAATTGATCAAGGCATAAAGCAGGGCGATGTCCAGAAAATCAGGGCGGCCATTCAAAAATCCCAACACCGCGATGAATAGCACCGTGAGCGTGCCAAAGCTGTTCACGGCCAACACGCGGTCGTAAAGGGTGGGGCCGGTATAAAGCCGCACCAGAACCAATACCATAGAGATGAAAAGCGCGATTGCGGCCACCAGAAACACTATGCACCTACGCTTTCAATGGCAGACACATGCGCATCCATATCCGCAAGGGCGTCCATGTCATCGGGGGTGTAGGCGACTGCATGCACCCAAAAGTAGCCATCTTCCACCTCGGCAGAAATAGTGCCGGGGGTCAGGGTAATGGAATTTGCGAAAATGGTCTGCCCGAGATCGGTTTTTTGCGTGAAAGGCACTTTGAAGAAATGTCGGTTCAGGGGCATCGAAGGGGACAGGATAATCTTGGTAACCATCCAGTTTGCCTTGGCAATTTCGACCAACAGCCATAACCAATAAAAAACCGTTGCAGCGGGTCTAAGCTGAATGCGCAAGCTTTCTGCATCTGCCGCTTTATCCATACGACGCATAATCAGGGCGGCAACGATCGAAGACGCAACCCCAAGCCAGATCAGAAGCGGGTCGTTAATCCCGGACATCAACCACCAAAGCGCAAATAGTACCAATGCTGTCAGTAGTGCTCGAAGCATTTTTTCCCCAATTTCAGGCCTGTAAAACGTGCCCCGCTTATAGCCTTCAAGAGCAAGTATATCAACTGTGATAAAAACCGTCTGCAAAAAATAATCTATTCTGGTTTAAAGTTAAACTATGCTATCAATTCAACTGTCTCGGCACCTTTTTGCCACATTCACCCCCTGAAACCTAGTAAATCGGCATATATGCAGCAATTCAGGGTAAATCGGATATAAATTTATTGCAATTCACCCCACTTAGACACCATATTAAGGATAATAATAAACTCTTCATGATTGAGGGGTACAAAAGGCTGTAGTGAAAGCAGGCAAGAGCGAACGGGTTGAGGCCTCAGAAGTGATTGAATTCCGGAATGTGAGCAAATCCTTTTGGACAGGAAAAAAACGTAAGATCATTCTGGATCAAGCGTCTTTTCGTGTGGAAATAGGTAAAAGCATCGGAATATTGGCCCCCAATGGCACCGGGAAAACCACCCTGATCAATATGATGTGCGGTCTGGAAAAACCCGATGAAGGGGAAATTTTCCGCAGTTCCAGAATTTCATTTCCGCTGGGTTTTATGGGCGGGTTGAACGCCAAACATTCAGCCACAGAAAACTGCCGCTATATTGCGCGGCTTTACGGGTTGGATGCCGATTATGTGGAGGCGTTTTGCAGGTATCTATCCAGTCTGGATGAATATTTTGACATGCCGATTGCGACCTATTCAAGCGGAATGAAATCAAGGTTGATGCTGGCGTTGTTACTTGCGCTGGAATTTGATATTTACCTGATTGATGAAGGTATGCCGCAATCTACCGATGCCGAATTCAATAGAAAAGCCGGATCGGTTTTGCGTGACAGATTAAAAAATGCAACCGTGGTTATCGTATCGCACCAAACAAAGATTCTGGAAGCATTTTGCGATTCTGCGGCTGTATTGCGTGACGGCAGGTTGCAGTTTTTTGACACCCTGGAAGAAGCAAAGCAGGTTTATGATTATGCCCAATAGTGGAAAAAAACCACACACGGTACGGCGCGTTGGGCGAAAGCCTGCGCATGAACCTGCAAATGAAGCTTCACAACCTGCCCCTAATGCCGAAGCAGGCCAGGTAATGTCGGCGCGTGATGAAATCAATCTTATCAAAAAAGAAAACCTGACAGGGCGCCAATTGCGCATTGCGCGGCGGGTGGCCCAAAAACACGGGCTACAGGTAACATCCGACTTGGATGCGGTCAGGGTTTTGCGCAGCAACGGGATTGATCCGTTTCAATCTTCCAACAATATGTTGAAGACTGCAGCCGGACAGGAACTTGCCTCCGCACAAAGCCACTTACCTGCAACAGTGCGCAGAACCGAAGTGGCCGAAGCGTCCAATCCGGCCCCCTTGGATGATGCCCAAAGACAAATTGCCGTTAATCAAATACAAATAGACATGATAAAACGCCGGCGCAGGCGCATTGCGGCACTCGCCGTGAAACTATTTTGTTTTGTGGCTCTTCCGACGATACTGGCCGGATACTATTTCTACCGTGTCGCCACCCCGATGTATGCGTCATACACACAGTTTTTAATCCAGAAAGCCGATAATCCTGCTATTCCCGGGGCTGCCGCCAGCTTTTTCAAAGGCTCCTTGCTGGCAACAGCACAAGATTCCATTGCGGTTCAGGGGTATTTGTCATCGCGTGATGCGATGAACCGTCTTAATGAAGATCTGGGCTTCAAAAAGGCTTTTCAGGGTGACAACGTAGATCCTTTGCAACGTCTGAGTGATAATGCAACCAATGAGGCAACGTACAAGGAATATCAAAAACGTGTCCGCATCGGGTTTGATCCAACCGAAGGCATTGTCAAAATGGAAGTCGTGACGCCTTCACCTGATTTATCCTATCAGTTTTCAAAAGCCTTGATAAAGTATGCCGAACAACAAGTTGATCAGTTAACGCGCCGCCTGCGAAAAGATCAGATGAAAGGCGCAAGTGCTGCCTATGACGCGGCCGAAGCCAGATTTACCGATGCCCAACACAAGATTATACAACTCCAGGAAAAACTTGGGGTTCTAAGCCCCGAGATCGAAATCTCGGCAAAAATGTCCCTTATACAGACGCTTGAAGCAGACCTGCAACAAAAACGTCTGGAGTTAATTGATATGATGGATAACCCCCGCCCCAACGTCACCAAACGAACCGTTTTGGAAAATTCCATCACAAGCCGCCAAAACATGCTTAAAAAATTGCGTGCCGAATTGACACAGGGGAACAACGCCGAGGCCTCATTGGCAAAAATTACCGCCGAGTTGAAAGCTGAGCAAGCACAATTTGTCATGCGCCAGAAATTACTGGCAAGCGCGCAAGTGCAACTTGAAGTCGCCCGAACCGAGGCCAACCGTCAAACCAGATACCTGTCGATGGCTGTTTCTCCGACTATATCCGATGAGCCGAGCTATCCAAAATCTTTTGTAAACACACTGCTGGCAGCCGTGGTATTTGCAGGCTTGTATCTGATGATATCATTAACAGCTTCGGTCTTGCGCGAGCAAATATCGAACTGATCGTGTGATGCTGGCTAATAAATTTAAAAACGGATGCAATAGTGACTGCACCCCATTTATACAGGAATAATCAATGTCAAAACCTTTGAATACAAGCACCCCTAACTCATGGGAATTTTTGCGCGATGCAATGATTACACCAACCGGTTTTCGTGAATACGATGCACGCTGGAAATATCCTGATGACATAAACCTGCCCGGCATCACAGCACTTGGTTTGGGCTTGGGGACGCAGATGTATGAAAATAATATCGAGCCGGTTATTGCTGTTGGCAACGATTACCGTGATTATTCGCTGTCGATCAAAAACGCCCTGATGCTTGGGCTGATGCAGGCGGGCATCCATGTCAAAGACATCGGCCCTGCCCTGTCGCCCATGGCGTATTTCAGTCAGTTTCATCTGGATGCGCCTGCGGTGGCAATGGTGACGGCATCGCATAACCCAAACGGGTGGACGGGCGTGAAAATGGGCTTTGAACGCCCATTAACACACGGGCCGGATGAAATGGGGCGTTTGCGCGACATTGTTCTGAACGGTGAAGGCATTGCGCGCGAGGGTGGCAAATACGAATTTGTTGAAGGTGTGAAAGAGGCCTATCTTGATGATCTCTGCGGTGACTTCAAAATGACCCGAAAACTGCGCATAGTTTGTGCTACCGGCAACGGCACCGCTTCGGCTTTTGCCCCCGAAGTGCTGGAACGTATTGGCGTCGAGGTCATTCCTTCGCACAATGAACTGGACTACACATTCCCGCATTACAACCCCAACCCAGAAGCGATGGAAATGTTGCACGACATGGCCGCATCGGTAAAGGATAGCGGGGCTGATCTTGCGCTCGGATTTGACGGTGACGGGGATCGTTGCGGCGTAGTGGACAATGAGGGAGAAGAGATTTTTGCCGATAAAATCGGGGTTATCATGGCCCGTGATTTATCAAAGATTTACCCGAATTCCACCTTTGTCGCAGATGTGAAATCCACCGGTCTTTTCGCCAGCGACCCCGAATTACTGAAAAATGGCGCGAAAGCGGATTACTGGAAAACCGGTCACAGCCATATGAAACGCCGGGTCAAGGAACTGGGCGCATTGGCAGGATTTGAAAAGTCAGGGCATTACTTTCTGGCCGAACCCATCGGGCGCGGCTATGACTGCGGCATGCGCGTGGCGGTCGAGATGTGCAAGCTTCTGGATCGTAACCCCGACATGTCAATGGCTGACTTGCGCCGCGCATTACCTATTACCTATGCCACCCCAACCATGTCGCCGTTCTGCCCCGACGAGGAAAAATACGCTGTGCTGGAACGGCTGGTTGAACGGTTGGTTGAAATGCATAAATCAGGGGACACCATAGCGGGCCGCACGATTTCGCAAGTGGTTACAGTGAACGGAGCCAGGGTGATTCTGGACAATGGCGCATGGGGGTTGGTGCGGGCATCTTCCAACACGCCCAATTTGGTTGTGGTCTGCGAAAGCCCCGCGTCGGAAGCAGAAATGAGGGAAGTTTTCAAGGATATTGATGCGGTCGTGCGCACGGAACCATCCGTGGGGGCGTATGATCAGACGATTTAGACCCTGACCCGAGGCCTGAAAATGTAGCTCAACACCAGACCGATTGCGACGCCTAGGATGGTGCCGATGATGTCGGCAGCAAAATCGGCCATATCGCCGGTTCGATTTACATATGGCTGAATTATCTCGATCATACCACCAAACAGAATGGCACATGGCAGGGTGTAGTAAAGTACCGGGCGGTATAAATATGCGCTCGGGATCAGAAGGGCTGCAAAAGCAATGATATGGTAAATTTTATCAACCCCTGAAAACAAGTCCGGTGCGCTTACCGGCGTAAGTGTCAAGTAGGCAATCAGCATTGCTAATATAGCCGTTAAGCCCAAAGCAATCGTTCTGCGGGGCGATGATTTAACGGATTTGAGGGGTGAGTTATGCATGGTGGGTTCTATATTTTCGCTGCCGGACAAGTTCAATTATAAAAACGGGGTCTGTGCTGGATCACTATACACATCTTAATGCAACCACCATCACTATATCGAACTGTACCTTCCAACTATAGTGAACCGCCCAGCGCCCGCCCAGCAGGGTTGGCCGCTGCCCTTATATTGTAGGCTTGTGTCGATTCTTTACCGGCTTATCCCGCCATGCAAGTTCGGCATATCCAAACTTGCAAAGCCGTAATGCCGCAACCAACGCAAGTCACTATCAAAGAATGCCCGCAGATCGGGGATGCCGTATTTCAGCATGGCGATGCGGTCTATGCCCATGCCAAAGGCAAAGCCTTGCCACACGGCGGGGTCAACGCCAGCGGCTTGCAACACTTTGGGGTGCACCATGCCGGAACCCAGAATTTCCATCCAGCCGTCGCCCTGGCCCAGTTTCAACTGGCCCTTGTCCCATGAACAGCGAATATCGACTTCGGCACTGGGTTCGGTGAACGGGAAGTGTGAGGCACGAAAACGCAGTTCCACATCGTCCACCTCAAAGAACGCACGGCAGAACTCTTCCAGTGTCCATTTCAGGTTGGCCATCGAAATGTCTTTGTCAATGCAAAGACCCTCATACTGATGGAACATCGGGGTGTGCGTCTGGTCATAGTCCGCGCGGTAAACCCGGCCCGGGCAGATGATGCGGCAAGGCGCGCCGTGTTTTTCCATATAGCGGATTTGCACCGGCGATGTGTGGGTGCGTAACACGTTCGGGGCGCGCGCATCATCCGCTTCGCGGTGCATATAAAAGGTGTCGTGTTCCTGACGCGCCGGGTGTTCAGGCGCAATATTCAGTGCGTCGAAATTATAGTGGTCGTTTTCTATTTGCGGGCCTTCGGCCACCGCAAACCCCAGGGACGCAAAGATCGAGACCACCTCTTCCGTCACCTGACTGATCGGGTGAATGGTGCCCTTGCGGCGCGGACGCCCCGCCAATGACACATCAATCCATTCCTCTTGCATACGCACATCCAGTGCGGCATCTGCAAGGGCGGATTTTTTGGCGGCAATGGCAGAGTTCACTTCGTTTTTAAGTGCATTCAGCGCAGGCCCCGCCACTTGGCGTTCTTCGGGGGTCATCTTGCCCAGTTCGCGCATTTTCAGCGAGACCTCGCCCTTTTTACCAACCGCGGCGACGCGCAAATCCTCTAGCGCGGCTTCATCGCCTGCCGCCATGATGCCGGTTAAATATTTCGTCTTTAATGCGTCCAGTGCGTCCATCGGTTTTATCCCTTAAGTCTTTGGGGCCATGGATAGCACAGCCCCCCGAATGCTCAACAAAAAAAGCCCTACCACGACGGCAGGGCTTTTTGAAACTCTATGCGCCTGAAGTTCAGGCTGCCGCTTTTGCTTGTTCCACAATCGCGCTGAACGCTGCCGGTTCATGCACAGCCAGATCGGCCAGAACCTTACGGTCAACTTCGATGCCCGCTTTCATCAACAGGTTTATGAATTTGCTATAGGTCAGGGCTTCGTCATGGGCACGCACAGCTGCATTGATGCGTTGTATCCACAAAGCGCGGAAATTGCGTTTGCGGTTTTTGCGGTCACGGGTGGCGTATTGGTTCGCCTTGTCAACCGCTTGGGTTGCTGTGCGAAACAGATTGGAACGGGCACCGTAGTAGCCTTTGGCGGCTTTGATGACCTTTTTGTGACGGGCGTGGGTGACTTTACCGGATGTAACTCTTGACATTTTTCAGATCTCCTAGCGCGCGTATGGCATGTATTTTTTCACGATCTTTGCATCGGCTGCACTTAGTACCGTTGTACCCCGTGCGTTGCGGATGAATTTTCGTGTGCGTTTGATCATGCCGTGGCGTTTACCCGCCTGGCCTGATTTGACTTTGCCGGAAGCAGTCATTTTAAAGCGCTTTTTCGCGCCCGATTTGGTCTTCATCTTGGGCATTTCCATCTCCTTTATAAAGGTTGGTTTTTCACGCAGCTCGGCATACCCTACAGGCCGGTCGCGTCAACAGTCCGCGTGCTATAAGCCGCTTGATGGGGGAATGCAAGAGATTCTATTGGCCTATGTCATCGCCGCCAGTACGCGTAAAACACTGTCGACAAAACCTGCAAACGATAGGCTGCCAGTCAGCAGCCATGTGTAAACCAGTGATGCCACACCCAGACATATCAACGATGTCGGGAACCAAACAGGCGTTCCATCGGCAAGTGCGGTAAAATACCCGATCAGGCCGATAAGCGGTAAAAATACACCTAATACGAAATATATATCCTGCGGCTGCACCATGTTTCCCCTATGTGTTATTCCGCTTCACTGGCAAAGATCAGTTTTTCGTCAACCGGGGCCACACGCAGAATATTTGTAGAGCCCGGCGTATTGAACGGAACGCCCGCAATAACCACGATTTTTTGATCCTCGGATGCAAACCCGTACCTGCGTGCGGCGCGTGCCGCACTGACAACCGCCAGCTTGAAGCGGGCCACTTCATTGGTCACAACCGTGTGCAAACCCCAAACCAAAGTCAACCGCCGGGCGGTTGCCACATTGGGCGTCAAAGCTATAATCGGCACCATGGCTTTTTCACGCGACACCAAAACCGCGGTCGAACCTGACTCGGTAAAGCAGCAAATCGCTTCAATCTCGGTGGTTTCCGCAATTTCACGCGCCGCAACCGTTATCGCTTCGGGAATAGAGGTGCTGGCCCTTACCCGCGATGCTGCGATGACCTTATAATAATTCGGATCATTTTCAACTTCCATCGCAACATGATCCATCATGTTGACCGCTTCTTGCGCATAGCCACCCATCGCCGACTCTGCCGACAGCATCACCGCATCTGCCCCTTCATAAATAGCCGTGGCAACATCCGATACTTCCGCGCGGGTAGGAACCGGGCTTTCGATCATGCTTTCCATCATTTGGGTTGCAACGATCACCGGTTTACCTGCGGCGCGACAACTACGGATCAACCGTTTTTGAATCGGAGGAACCGCGTAGACCGGCAACTCAACCCCCAGATCACCGCGCGCCACCATGATGCCATCCGAGACCTGCAGAATACTATCAAAACAATCAACCGCGGCCGGTTTTTCGATCTTTGAAATAATCGCCGCGCGGCCTTTTGTTAAAGCGCGCGCTTCAGTCACGTCTTCGGGCCGTTGTACAAATGATAGGGCCAGCCAGTCAACGCCCAAAGCACAGGCAAATTCCAGATCGTTTTTGTCTTTTTCGGACAAGGCGGCCAATGGTAAAATCACATCGGGGACGTTTACCCCCTTGCGGTTGGAAATCGTGCCGCCAACTTCGACAATGCAATCGGCAAAATCAGCACCGCAATCTTTGACCTCCAGTTTGATTTTACCATCATTTACCAACAGGGTCGCGCCGGATTTCAATGCCGCAAATATCTCTTTATGGGGCAGGTTGACACGGGTCGCGTCGCCCGGCGTATCATCCAGATCAAAGCGGAAATCCGCGCCCTTAACCAGTTCTTCAACTTCATTGGCGAACACGCCACAACGCAATTTAGGGCCTTGCAGATCGGCCAAAATCCCAATGGGACGGCCAAGGTCACGTTCAATGTCGCGAATGATTTGGTGCCGGTTGCGAATATCATCCTGGTCGCCGTGGCTCATATTAAGACGGAACACATCGGCACCTGCCTCGAACAAGGCACGAATGGTATCATATGTACTTGATGCCGGCCCCAATGTAGCCACGATTTTTAAACTTCTTTCGCGTCGCAAATTTTCTCTCCTGATATTTATATCCGTCTTAATCGTTACAAACGGATATTGCCAGCGGTCACAAAGGCGGCTAACCGATATTTGTTACACCCATAGACAAACAGGACACTTCTTTTATGTCGAACGAGACCCCTTATCATATCGAAGGGCAAGGCAGATCCGGGCGCATCGTGGTGATTTGCGATCATGCCAGCAACCTGGTTCCCGATTTTGTCAACAAGGGCGACTTGGGCTTGCCCAAAACCGATATGAACCGTCATATTGCCTATGATGTCGGGGCCTTGGGCGTCTCCAGACAGCTTGCAAAACTCCTGAACGCACCGCTGGTTCATTCCAATTTCTCGCGGCTTGTCATCGACCCCAATCGCGGCGAGGACGACCCCACATTGGTGATGCAGCTTTATGACGGCAGCATCATCCCCGCCAATCGCCATATTTCACAGGCAGATGTCAAAGAGCGGCTGAACAAATGTTACCGACCCTATCACACCGCCCTTGAAACCGTTTTAGCCAGCCGCAAAAACCCGGTTATCATTTCGATCCACACATTCACAAAACAATTGAACGGCTACGCGACACGCCCTTGGCATGTGGGGGTTTTATATTCGAAGGATGAACGCCTGTCGCACCCCTTATTGGCAGAATTGAAAACACATAAAGATTTATGTGTCGGCGACAACCAACCCTATAGCGGGCATTTATCAGGTGATACCATGGACACCCATGCATTGCACAAAAACCGCATCCATGCTTTGATAGAAATTAGAAATGATTTGGTTGAAACCCCTGATACACAAAACGAATGGGCAGAAAAACTGGCGCCGATATTTGCCGAAGCAATCAAAACCGTAGAAAACACAGAGGGTCAAGATGGACAAACAAACCGAAATTGAACTGCAAGCCGCCGCCTTTCGCTGCCTGCGCGATCACCTGGCGAAACGCACCGATGTGCAAAACATCGACATGATGAACCTGGCGGGTTTTTGCCGTAACTGCCTAAGCCGCTGGTATCAGGAAGCCGCCAATGAGCGCGGCATCGAGATGGGCAAAGAAGAAGCGCGGGATATGTTTTACAGCATGCCCTATTCGGAATGGAAAGAAAAATACCAAACGGAAGCGACCGAAGAACAACAGGCCGCTTTCGTTATTTCACATGCCGAACACGGTTAAAAAACTTTAAATTGCGGCCTTGCGGCTTTCCTCGATATAAATCTCGCGCAGGCGACCGGCAACCGGGCCGGGCTTGCCGCTGCCCAGTTTCGCGCCGTCGATTTCTATCACAGGTGTCACAAAGGCGGATGCGGAAGTGATAAACGCCTCATCCGCGTCTTGGGCTTCTTCAATGGTGAAATTGCGTTCTTCCACAACCATTTGCGCTTCTGCTGCATAGCGCAAAATAGAGGCCCGCGTGATGCCGTGCAAAATATCGTGTGACAGCGAGCGGGTGATGATTTTGCCGTCTTTCACGATATAGGCATTGTTCGATGTGCCTTCAGTGACAAAACCGTCTTCGACCAGCCAGGCATCGTCAACACCCGCCGCTTTCGCCATCATCTTGGCCATCGACGGGTACAGCAATTGCACGGTCTTGATGTCGCGCCGCCCCCAGCGCAGATCATCCGCCGAGATAACCCGCAGGCCGTTCTTTGCAGCAGGGGCCTCTATGATAGGTCGTTCCTGTGAAAACATCACCAGCGTGGGTTCCGCATCTTTCGGGAACACGAAATCACGGTCGGCAACGCCGCGGGTGATTTGCAGGTAAATACCGCCTTCGCGCACATTGTTGCGCGCAACCAGTTTGCGGTGGATTTCCAGCAGATTATCAAAATCCTTTGGCTTGGCCATGTCCAACTCACCCAAAGAACGTTCCAGACGTTTCAAGTGGCCTGAAAATTCCAGTAATTTGCCGTCCAGAACCGACACCACTTCATATACCGCGTCCGCCATCAGGAAGCCGCGATCAAAGATCGAAACCTTGGCTTCGTTTTCGGGCATATATGCGCCGTTCAAAAATACAGTTCTGTTCATTTTTATCCCCATAGGTCTGGTGTTGCTGGATGCACGCCTTGTGCATCGAATTGAAGTGGGCTGTTACGGTCTTCACCCAATAACAGCGGCCCGTCAAGATCCGTCAAGGCGGCGCCTTGCGCAACCAGAACCGCAGGGGCCATGGCAAGGGACGAGCCAACCATGCAGCCCACCATCACCTGATAGCCCTGGGCAATGGCCGTTTTTTTCAAGGCCAGTGCCTCGGTCAAACCACCGGTTTTATCCAGCTTGATGTTCACCATATCATATTTGCCATGCAGTGCGGCCAAGCTGCTGCGGTCATGACAGCTTTCGTCCGCGCAAACAGGCAGAATGCGTTCAAGCCCCAGCAGGGCATCATCGGCACCTGCGGTCAGCGGTTGTTCAACCATTGCCACGCCTAAATTCACCAGGACGGGTGCAAGACGCGCATATAATTCAGGTGTCCAGCCTTCATTGGCGTCAACGATGATTTTCGCATCAGGGGCCCCTTTACGCACTGCTTTGATGCGCGAAATATCTTCATCACCGCCGCCCAGCTTTGTCTTCAACAACGGGCGAAACGCGTGTTTAGCCGCCTGCGCCTGCATCTTTTCAGGCGTATCCAATGACAAAGTGTAAGCGGTGATTTCGGGCTTTGGGGCGGGCAGTCCAGCCAACTCCCAAACCGGTTTTCCGGCCTGTTTCGCTTCCAAATCCCAATAGGCGCAATCTACCGCATTCCTTGCAGCCCCTGCGGGCAACAAGGTTTGCAATGTTGATCGGTCAAAGCTTGCAGGCAGCGACTTTACCTGTGCTGCAACGCTTTCCAGCGTTTCGCCATAGCGCGCATACGGCACACATTCGCCGCGCCCGACATGGTCGCCCTTGCGCAAAGTCACCGTCAACACATCCGCTTGCGTACGCGAGCCGCGCGATATGGTGAACACCTGCGCCAGTTTGAAAACATCGTGCTGAACCGTAATCTGAAGATTATCCATCAAAAAATCCTAACATGCCGCCAGTGCATCTACCAGACGTGCTGCACCGTGACGGAAAGGATCAACAGTTGGCAAGCCCATTTCAGCTTCGACTTTCTTCAAATAGGCATCTGCTTCGGCCTCTGACATATGTTGCGTGTTGACGGAAATGCCAACCGCTTTGCATGCCGGGTTTGCCACACGCCCCAATGTCTCGGCAACATCGCGCAATGCGGCCAAACTAGGCTGTTGGTAATCCGGTAGGCCGCGCATGTGTTTGCGTGTTGGCTCATGGCACAACACCAAGGCGTCGGGTTGGCCACCGTGGATCAGGGCCATGGTGACACCTGAATAGGAGACATGGAACAAGGATCCCTGGCCTTCGATCACATCCCAATGATCGGCGTCGTTGTCAGGGGTCAGATATTCCACCGCACCGGCCATGAAGTCAGCGACAACTGCATCCAGTGGAATCCCGCCACCGGTAATCAGAATACCGGTTTGGCCCGTTGGCCTGAAAGTTGTTTTCATCCCACGCGCCAGCATTTCCTTTTCCATCGCAAGGCCAGTGTACATCTTGCCAACCGAACAATCCGTGCCAACCGCCAAGCAACGTTTGCCGGTACGTTTTACGCCACTTGCAATGGGAAATTACACCATAGGCACGCGCACATCAAACAGTGTGCGCCCGTGCATCATTGCCGCTGCGGCCAATTCCGCTTCATCTTTCAATAGGTTATGCAGACCGGATGCTATATCCAGACCTTTTTCCAAGGCTTCAACAAGAACCGCTTTCCAGCTATCGGAAATAAACCCGCCACGGTTGGCAACCCCGATCACAAGGGTCTCGGCCCCTGCTGCTATGGCCTCATCAATGGTCATGTCCGGCAAGCCCAGATCAGCCTTGCAGCCGGCCATGCGGAACTGCCCGACCGAGGCGGCGGGGCGCCAGTCTTTGATACCAATGGCCACTTTGGCGGCCAACATATCAGGCGCATCGCCCAGGAATAACAGGTAAGGAGTTTTGATCATGATGCCCTCGTATATTTGAATTTAGGGGCTATATATCCGCTTTACTCGGGTGAAATTGCCAAAATCGGCGAATTTACCCTAAGTGCTGCTTATATATTCGAATATACATCACATTATTCGAAGATTGTTTCATATACAATGATACTTAGCAGGTCCTTCGAAAATGGCGATTCGATAAGTACAAAGGTTAACCGCAAAAAACCGCTGTATGATCGGCGTGCACAACCCGCGCACCGGACGTATGACAACTGGCCACACACATTTATCTGTTAACTTATGGGATTTTGAAGGTTTACTGCCGTATCCGACCAATGCCCTCAATTCTAAGTATTATGATCCTCCACCAGATCCACGCCGGTCACAGGCCGTAAGACATGCGGTTTTTGCGGGTCGTATAGGGCCGAGTCTTTGAAGTTTATCGTCTCTGCCAGTGCCGGGCCGACCAGTATCAGGGCGGTGCGGGTGATCTTTTCCTTGCGGACTTTTTTGCGGATGTCCGACAGGGTGCCGCGAATAATCATTTGATCGGGCCAGCCGACGCGGTAGCCGACAACCACGGGGCAATCTTCACCGTAGTGCGGGATCAGTTGGCGTTCTATTTCGCGCATATTGCGGATCGCCAGATGGATCGCCAGTGTGGCACCTGTGCGGCCAAAATTGTCCAGCGTTTCGGCCGCTGGCATGGAGGTGGATTGCATCGACATGCGGGTCAGCACGATGGATTGCGCCACTTCGGGGATGGTCAGTTCCTGCCCGATGGTGGCGGCCATTGCGGCGTAGGCAGAGACGCCGGGGATAATTTCATATGCCACGCCTGCGGCATTCAGACGGCGGATTTGTTCGGCGATGGCACCGTATAAGGATGGATCGCCCGAATGCACACGGGCAACATCTTGGCCACGATTGTGGGCGGCCAGAATTTCGGCGTGGGTGTCATCCAATGTCATTGTTGCAGTGTCTTTGACGATAGCGTCTTTGGGCGCAAAAGCGACAACCACTTCGGGCACTAAAGAGCCTGCGTACAGGCAGACTTTGCAGCGTTCAATCAGGGCTTTACCTTTGACTGTGATCAGGTCGGGGTCGCCGGGGCCGGCACCGATAAAATAGACTTTCATGACAGGTCTCCATCAATTTTTCGGGCATAGCCGCGCGGGGTGTACATGCGCGGGCCTTCGCCAAGCTGCGCTAATTTCGAGTTGCTTGATCCCACCAGAACCACGGTCATCATGTCCACATCATCGACTTTCAGATCGGCAAGTTCGACGTAACGAATGCTTTCGTCATCGCGGCCAAGAGAGCGAGCCAGCATCACGGGGGTGTCTTTGGGGCGGTGTTGCAGCAGAATATCACGGGCCTCTGCCAACAGGGTGCGTCGGCGTTTTGAAACGGGATTGTAGAACGCGATGACAAAATCGCCCAAAGCCGCTGCTTGCAGACGTTTGATAATATCTTCGCGGTGGGTTAGCAGATCGGACAGGGATATGGCGCAAAAATCGTGGCCCAGGGGCGCACCGGCGCGGGCGGCTGCCCCTTGTAATGCACTGACACCGGGGGTGCATTTTATTTCAACACGGTGGGCGGCATCACTGACACCCAGCGCGTCTGCGCTACGGTCCATCAGTTCGAACACAAGCGCCCCCATGGCGTAGATGCCTGCATCCCCCGAACAGATCAGGGCAACGTTTTTACCCAATGCAGCTTGTTCAAGTGCATAGCGGCAACGGTCTTCTTCCTTGCCCAAATGAAAGTCGGAGCGTTTCTTGCCAAAGGCCAGCGGGCCCAGCAAGTCGATATAAAGCCCGTAGCCGACCAGTTCTTGCGCCTCGGCGACCAGTTGACTTGCTTCGGGGGTGCGCCAGGATGCCTGCCCCGGGCCGATGCCGATGATCGAAAGCTTGCCGCGCAAACGACCTGTGAGTTCCGTGACAGGCTGGTTTGAAACCGCCAGTGCGCAAGTTGCGTTTTTGGTTTTGTGCTTTGTGACTTTCAGTGTCGCATCCGTATCGCCCAATACCAAGGCGGCCGCTTCCGATACACCGTGGCAGCCAACCTCGGCGAACACCACATCGGACGGATTGGGCAGGTGATCTGCATAGGCTTCCAACTCTGTGGCGGTGAACACTCGAAACGGCACGCCCAGACGTTTGGCCAGCGTATTTATCGCGGGCTCATCGGCTTTTAGATCAAGCGATCCAATCGCCGCAATCGCGCCTGCAGCGATGTTGTTTTCAGCAAGTGTCGTCTGAACTAGATCCCACATTTCCTGTGGGTCGCAATTGCGGGCGCAGCCGACACCCAGAGTGTATTTTTGCGGGTGATAGACCAACGTCATATCATCGCCTTTATGGGGTTTTTCGGTTGTGACTAGGGCAGCAAATCCATTTGGATCGGGTTCCAGCCCCCAGATATTTTCGCCTTCAATGCGCGCCCCACCGCCCGACAGCAGCCCTGCCATAACAGCTTTGGCATTTTCAGGATTGGCTAGACGCCAGCCCAAGGGCGGCTCATCAAGGGCAACGCCCATGGCAACATCGCCTGCGGTTGTCACAGCGGCTTGGCCCGACAACAGACCCGCCAGCTTTTTTGCCAGACGGTTGGCACCGCGATGACCGCCCAGTAATGGCACCACAACCGAGCCGTCATCGGCGACACTGATCACCGGCGGTTCGGCGGTTTTATCGTGCAAAAGCGGAGCCACGGCGCGGATCAGGATGCCCGAGGCACAAACCCCGATCACGGGTGTTTTGGCGGCGAACAAAACGCGGATATGATCAAGCGCATAGTCGAAATAGGCATCCGCATGGTCGACGCGGGTTTTGCGGCCATGCACCGCAAAGCCAAAGGCCTGAGCGATTTTATGGGCAGTTTTTTCGCCCGAGCGTGACAGGCAAATGATAACAGGGTTTACAGCCAAGGGTCATTTCCTTTTGAAACGAGGATCATTGAAAAATAGGGGGCAATATCAGGGGCTTTTGCAAGCGGCATCACCCGTTGGTTGGGCAGTGTTGCGCGTTCCACATAGTGGGCAAAATCCATCAGGTTCTGGGCGGCAAGGATGTCTTTAACCTTACCCAAATGCCGCCCGACTTTCATGATCGCAATGGCTTCGGCGGATGCAATTTTTGTTGAAAGATCTTCTGTTGAAAGTGTGGCAGGCAGGATTGTCAGAACTTCGCTGCGTGCTACTAACGGACGTTCAACGACGGATACGCAGGCGGAAACCGAATTGACACCCGGTATGATCTCGACCTTGAAATCTTCCGCCAGGCGCGAAAACAGGTACATGAACGAGCCGTAGAAAAACGGGTCGCCTTCGCAAAGAACCACCACATCGCGGCCTGTTTCAAGGACATTGCGAATTTCGAGAGCGCCTTTGTCATAGGCGTCTTGTGCGGGTTTTCGGGCCACCGACATCGGGATCGTGATAGCGATTTCATGCACGTCCCTCCGCAAATGATCCTGCGCAATGGAACGCGCAAAACTCGCGCCCGTTTCCAGTGTCGGATAGGCAACATGGGTGGCGTTGCTGATCAGGCGCACAGCTTTCAGGGTCATCAGCTCCGGATCCCCGGGGCCAAGACCAAGACCGTAAAGTTTTCCGTTCATTTTTTTACCAGACTATATTGTGTGACAGGTTTTGCCGGTGCCCAGGCAACCTGCCCGCCCAAGGGGGCGGCATGGGCGAATTGCAGCTTGCTTAAGCTGCCGCCATGTCGCGCAAATTTTTCCAATAGTACCTGTTCCGAGGCAAGTGTCACCACATTGCAAACCAATCGTCCCGTTGGTTTGAGGGCCGCCAGACAAAGATCGAAAACGTCGGCATTCAAGCCACCACCAACAAAGATTGCATCGGGGGCTTCCAGGCAGGTCAGGGCCTCAGGGGCCTTTCCCGCAATAAGTTGTAAATCAAAGCCGCCCAGATTTTTCGCATTGGCCAAAGCCAGTTCACGGCGATCTTGGCGGGTTTCAATCCCGATTGCGCGGGCACCGTTTGCGCCCCGCATCCATTCCACCGCAACCGAGCCGCAACCACAACCGACATCCCAAAGCAGGGCGTTTGGCATCGGGGCAAGTTTGGCCAATGTCACCGCACGAATTTCCTGTTTTGTCATCGTGCCGTCATGCGAAAATGCAGCATCGGGCAAGCCGTAACCAACCGGAAAAACCTGCGTATCCGGTGCGGACATGCAGGTGATAGCAAGCGTGTTGAGGTCGGGCACGTCATGTGTCCAGTTTTCGGCTATCCCGTCAAAACGCAACTGATTTTCCCCGCCCATATGGGACAGGGCAACCAGTTTGCTTGGGCCAAAACCCGCCTCTGTCAACAGGGCGGCAATATCCGAAACCGCCTTACCGTTGCTGGTCAGCAGCAGTAATTTCTGGCCCGTTTGAAGATGCGGCTTGATCCGCTCTATTGGCCGCCCATGCACGCTAAGACAGCTTATATCCTGCATCGGCCACCCCATCACGGACGCGGCCAACTGAAACGCCGAGACATGCGGGTAATAGGCCAGTTCGGATCGGTCAAACCGGGCGGCAAGCCTGTTGCCTACGGAAAACCACAAAGGGTCACCGGTTGCCAGAATGACCACGCGCTTGCCGCGCAATTCGCGCAATTTCGAGGTCAACGCATTAAAGGGCGAAGGCCAGTGTATCCGCGTGGCAGAACAAGTGCCGATCAAGCTGTGATGCCGTTTGCCGCCGACGATATAGTCCGCCGATGCAATGCACGCCCGCGCGTCTGCCGATACCCCGTCAAAACCGTCTTCGCCGATGCCAACGATGTGTAACCACGCGCTCATTGTCCGACCTCGATCAGCCCTGCCGCCAGCGCATTGACAGCAGCCGAGGCTATGGCCGAGCCGCCTTTGCGGCCCCGAAGGGTGATGTAATCGCAGCCGCGCGGATCGCGGGCAAGTTCGGCTTTGCTTTCGGCGGCCCCGACAAAACCAACTGGAAAGCCCAGAATACAGGCGGGTTGGGGCGCACCTGCATCCAGCAGTTCCAGCAGATGAAACAGGGCCGTCGGGGCGTTGCCGATGGCGACAACGGCACCGTCCAGATGGTCTGCCCACAGTTCAACCGCTGCAGCCGAGCGGGTATTGCCAATGGTATTGGCAAGGTCAAGAACGGGCGGTTCATTCAAAGTCACGATCACCTGATTATCTTTGGGCAGGTAGCGTCGGATGATGCCTGCCCCCACCATTTCGCAATCACACAAGATCGGTTTACCGGCCCTTAGGGCGGCGCGGCCTGCTTGCCCGACCGTATCCGAATAGCTTACACGATCGGCGATTTCCACCATGCCGCAAGCGTGGATCAGCCGCGTGATCAGCGCGTGCAAATCTTGTGGAAAACGTTCCAGCCGCGCTTCGCTTTTGACCGTAGCAAAGCTTTGCCGATAGATCGCATCCGGCACGCGTTCATAGCTTAAAGGTCGCTTATATGGGGGGCTTTCGGTCACTTTCTGCGGGTGCTTTCCGGCCCGTGTGGGTGTTTGGCATGGGGGTAAGTGGCGTGGTCATGGCTATGGCTGTGGTCGTGTTCGTGGTCATGGTGGTGATGATCTTCCAGATACAGACGACATTCACCGGTGCAAAAGTCATCGCAGAGTTTGCAATCGGCCACGTTCGAGCCGGGGGCCTCTGCCCCTTGACCTTCGACATGGTGATGGTGGCTTTCCTGCGGCCTGCCTACCTCGTTCTCAAAGCCCAGAATTTGGGTGCGATATTTGCAGATGGCGCAATTATCGGGAGGGATCTCTCCGACCTGTTCGGTGATGCGTTCAGCGAAGGTTTCGATCACCTTGTCGTGGTCATTCAAGTAAGCCGCTTTGACGAATTCCATGTCGGGGTATTTGCCCGCGCATTTATCGGTAAAGCCGTAAATGCGGTCGATCAGGATACCGGAAAACAGGAAGTACGGGAACACCAAAACGCGTTTGTAGCCCAGTTTTGCAACGTGATCCAAACAGGGTTCTACCAGCGGAAACGTCACGCCTGAATAGCCCACTTCGCACCAGCCAAAGCCGAAACCTTCCCACAGCATGCGGGCGATTTTAGAGACGTTGGCATTGGCATCCGGGTCAGAGGCCCCGCGCCCGATGACCACAAGGGCAGTTTCTTCCAAAGATACCGCTTTGCCTGCATTTGCCATATCCAGAGCTTCCTGAATACGCGCACCGGCGGCAGCGATCATTTTGGGGTCAACGCCTAATTCGCGGCCATATAAAACTTCGATATTGTTCTCGGCAGCGTATTTGTTCAGCACTGTGGGGATGTCGTTCTTGGAATGCATGGCGGCGAACAGCATGCCCGGAACCGCCAGAATTTTGGTGCAACCCTGATCGCGCAGACTATCAAGGCCGACACGGATCACGGGATTGGCAAACTCCAGATAGCCGTATTCCACCGGCCATTCGCGAGGCAGATAGGCAGGCAGCCGTTTTGCCAGAACCGAAAATTCCTGAACCGCGTCTTCACTGCGCGAGCCATGCCCGCAGATCATTACGCCGATTTTTTCATGTGTGTACGTCATCCGCCTGTTCCTTCGCTATTTAAACAGAAAGGGGGCGTGATTTCCCGACGATGTTTTGTTGCACCCCCTACTTGGGTCGATGCGCAAAAACGCTCCTTTCCGGCCCCTGCGGGCTTCGTCATACCCCCCCCGTATAAGTGGCGGGTGAATAACTTGCAATCCGTTTCCCGCCCGTTTGCATCTCTCCTGCGACAAGGGAAGGGATTGTTGTCCAAATACAAACTCTATGATGCACGAACAGCCGGTGTAATCTTTGATGCCAATCTGTATTACTGAACAAAAGGAGTCCTTTATGGGTCAGCTAGTAGACGGAAAATGGTCAACCGAATGGTATGACACGAATAAAAACGGTGGCAAGTTCGTGCGCCAAGTGGCGGGTTTTCGCAACTGGATTACCAACGATGGCAGCACGGATTACACGAGGACAAGCGGGCGGTATCATCTTTATGTTTCGGCCGCCTGCCCCTGGGCACACCGCACGCTGATATTTCGTAAGCTCAAACAACTGGACGCGCATATTTCGGTGGATTTCGTACACCCTGAAATGCTGACCGAGGGCTGGACCTTTGCAACGGGCGGTATTGCGAAGGGGGACAGCCTGTTCGGGGTACAATATCTGCGCGATATTTACCTGCGTGCCAAACCCGATATGACGGGGCGGGTGACGGTTCCGGTGCTTTGGGACAAAAAAAACCGCACAATCGTTTCCAATGAGTCGTCCGAGATTATTCGCATGTTCAACTCTGCCTTTGATGACCTGACCGGCAATCGCGATGATTACTACCCCTTGGCCTTGCGCGACGAAATCGACGCTTTGAACACGCGGATTTACGCGGATATAAACAATGGTGTTTACAAAGCCGGGTTTGCCACCACACAAGCGGCCTATGACGCGGCAGTTCACAAGCTGTTCGAGACGCTGGACTGGCTGGAAAGCCGTTTAGGCAAAACCCGTTATCTGGCGGGCAATCAGATCACCGAGGCCGATTGGCGGTTGTTCACGACACTTGTGCGCTTTGATGCGGTTTACGTTTCGCACTTTAAATGCAACCGCAACCGGATTGTCGATTTTCCAAACCTATGGGCTTATGCCCGCGAACTTTACCAGTGGGGCGGTGTGGCAGCGACAATTGATTTTGACCACATCATCCGCCATTACCACTATAGCCACGATACAATTAACCCTTACAGGATCATTCCCATCGGCCCTGCGCTTAACTGGACTAAACCGCACGGACGTGGCTAGGGGGGCGCATGCAGTGATCCACTACGGCGGCAAGATCTTCGGCTTCAACCGGCTGGTTCATAAAGCCGCGTGCGTTGGATAAATGTTCAAAGATCGAGCCATCCGAGAAAAAGCTGCTGGCAGATACCACTATGATGGCAATATCGGGGTTTTTGTAACTGGCAAAATCCGAGATGGCCAAGGCGCTGGCATCGGGCAACATCAGGTCTATCACCAGTACATCCCAGTTTTTGAACCGTAGTTTGCCTATCGCATCGGGTTGATTGCCCGCCAAATCCACATCACATCCCTGCCGCTGCAAAAAGCTTTGCCAGAGTTTACCAAGACTCGTCCGAGCCTCCACAATCAGAACTTTCGTCTGCATTTAGTTACCTCGCTGCCCTTGCCTGTTCTTAACTTTTGATCAAAACTCGTTAACAAGTTGTTAATTTTTTATTAAAAAGTCGTTTCTGATTGCATTTTTTATCTGCCTTCTATTGTAACAAGGAACATATAAGGAGCCAGACATGCCGACCGTTATTACCGTTTGCGACACATGCCGAACCGAAGGCCGTGACATAGCCGAGGGGCAGGAAAGAGATGGGGTTAAACTTGCCGCTTTGGTGGAAGCTGCCGCCGATGGTAACAAAGATGTCACCGTACGCCGCCATTCCTGCCTGATGGGCTGCAAAGGGGGGTGTAACGTAACCCTTCAAAACGGCGACAAGCTGACGTATGTTCTGGGCCATTTTGCGCCTGATACGGACGCGGCTGAAGGTATTGTCGAATACGCAACCTTGCACGCCAAAAGTGCTTTGGGGCAAGTGCCGTTCAAACAATGGCCTGCGGCGATCAAGGGACACTTTGTTGCGCGCATTCCCGCTCCCGATGACCCAGCATAAGCCAGATCACGGCGGCGGGATGGACGCGGCTATGGCGCAATATGGTGGCGCGCGCGACAACTGGCTTGATCTGTCTACAGGGATCAATCCCACGCCTTATCCTATCCCTGACATTCCGCCACATTACTGGCAGGTTTTGCCTGATGATGCCGCAATGGCGCGGCTTTTGGCTGCGGCCCGCAGGTTCTGGAATGTGCCGGATGGGGCGCAAATCGTGCCCGCATCCGGTGTTTCGACACTTATTGCAATGCTGCCAAATCTGGCGGCACAATCACAGATCAGTATTCTAAACCCGACTTACAATGAATACGCAGGCGCATTTCAAGGGGCCGGTTGGGCGATTCAGGACAAAGCCCCGGTTCAGGTGCGGGTACATCCCAACAATCCCGACGGGCGGGTTTTTACCCGCGCAGAAATAGCCGCAAGCCACGATCACCTGACGATCATCGACGAAAGTTTTTGTGATGTATGCCCCGAAAACTCTTTGATTG
Organism: Rhodobacterales bacterium; assembly: GCA_045046705.1. Lineage (GTDB taxonomy): Bacteria > Pseudomonadota > Alphaproteobacteria > Rhodobacterales > Rhodobacteraceae > Amylibacter. The sequence goes on from JASFZB010000017.1 coordinate 80,829, forward strand.
CTCTGGCGCAATCCCCCGATCATATTGTCCTTAAAGGCATGGGGAAATTCTGGGGGCTTGCCGGATTGCGTCTGGGTTTTGCCATAGCTGCGCCTGATCTGGCACACAAGATCACCCAGCAGCTTGGCCCCTGGAGTATTTCCGGCCCGGCACAATTCATCGGGCAAAAAGCATTGGCAGATATGGGATGGGCGATTGAAACGCGTGCCCGGCTTCATGCGATGGCGGGGGAATTACGCGATGTTTTAGTCCAAAGCGGGCTTGCCCCGCTAGGCGGAACGGATTTGTTTCAACTGGCAGAGACCACGGATGCAAAGGCTTTGCAGGCGCACCTTTGCCGAAACCATATTCTTACGCGTATCTTCCCCTATTCGCAAAAATGGATCAGACTGGGGTTGCCTGAAAATGCCGATGCGCTGGGGCGTTTGAGGGATGCTTTAAGGGGCTTTTGATGAACCACTTCGAAATCCTGTTACTGGCCATCATACTGGACGCGGTTCTTGGAGAACCGGACTGGCTGTGGTCGCGGGTGGCACATCCGGTTCAGTTTATCGGGGGGTGTATCAACTGGTTTGACAAGCGCCTGAATGTGGCACCGTTGCAAAAGCTAAAAGGATTCGTAGTGCTGGGTATTCTGGTTATTGCGGCGGGTGTTGTTGGCTGGATTCTAACCGCGCTGCCCGATTATGGCCTGCTCGAAGGGATCATCGTTGCGATCTTTTTGGCCCATAAAAGCCTTGTGCAACATGTGATGAATGTGGCCAAAGCATTGGGCCAAAGCCTGCCTGATGGACGCGCCGAGGTCGCCAAGATTGTCGGGCGCACGACAGATCAGATGCAACCCGACGACGTGGTGCGCGGGGCGATTGAAAGTGCTGCAGAGAACTTCTCGGACGGGGTCATTGCCCCTGCATTCTGGTATCTGGTTTTGGGGCTTCCCGGGGTTTTGATCTACAAGGTGGTTAATACCGCCGATTCGATGATCGGTTATAAAACCGAAAAACACGGCGATTTCGGCTATGCGTCGGCCAAGCTTGACGACATCTTGAACTGGCTGCCCGCGCGGCTGACAAGCGGGTTGATCTGCCTGACCTCGCACCCGGTGAAAAGTTTCAAGGTAGTTCTGGATGATGCGCCCTTGCACCGCTCGCCCAACGCAGGTTGGCCAGAAGCGGCGATGGCGGCGGTTCTGAATATTGCGCTTGCAGGGCCCCGGATTTATGACGGCAAACAGGTTGACTACCCGTTTGTCAATGCCGCTGCCCGCCACCGGCTAAGCCCCAAGGATATTCTCCGTGCAGTTAGGACGCTGAATATCGTCTGGGCCGGATTTGCCGCTGTTATGCTACTTGGGACAGTTTTGGTTTGAGGGCCGCTTATGGTTTCAACTGTTCTGCATAATACATCAACCCGCCACGCCAGCGGGGAAACCCGTAGCCGTTAACCGTAACCAGATCAATGTCTGGGGCGGTTTGCGCGATGCCTTCTTTTAACAGCTCATTTGCTTCATCAATCATGGCCCGCAGCAGGCGGTTGCGGATTTCATCGGCGGGAAACTTTGGCAAAATATGACTCTTCTATGATCATGTCCTCGAGCAGTGGATCAATGACGGCACCACCGCCGCCGGGATAACGATACCAGCCGACGCCGGATTTTTTGCCTAACCGGCCTTCTTCAACCATGCGGTCAGCGATGGGGATATAACGGCGGGCAGGATCACGGGTAGCGTTTTGCCGTTGCCGGTTGGTATAGGCAATGTCCAAACCGGACAAATCCTGCGCCGGATAGTACGATGCGTTCAAGACCGGGTTCCGCTTCGGCCCAGTCCACGGCCTTTGACAAGCCTTGACGCATATCCAAGTCAGCGGCGTTCACCCGCGGGCTGTTGATTTCAACGTAATCGATAGTGCCGCCACGATGCCATGATACGCCCATTTGAAACTCCCGCTGTTCATGTTAGATATTGCCGTATATCCATACTTGTCAATGAGCGTTCAAACCCACCCCGCGCGCAATATCGGATAATGCTTCTTCAACGCCCTGCTCCATCGCTTTCAGGCCACAGACATAAATATGGGTTTCGGTGTCTTGCAAAAGACCGGCTATTTTATCACCTTCAGTGCGCAACCTGTCTTGCACATATTGTTTTGGCGCATCCGCTTTGCGGCTAAAGGCAAACAGGGTTTTCAAGAAGGTTTCGGGGATTTTGTTCAGGGCGCCGAAATAGGGCAGCTCTTCAGGGCGGCGCGCGCCGAACACCAGTGTAAGCGCATCTGTCAAATCGGGGTTTTCCCGTTGTTGGCGCATAGTAAAGCCGCGAAACGGGGCCGAACCGGTGCCGGTGCAAATCATCAACAGCTTTGCCTTAGGGTCATTCGGCAACAGGAATGTGGCCCCGAACGGGCCGGTCAGGTTCACTTCATCGCCGCGTTCAAGGTCACAGATATAATTTGAACAGATGCCATTTTCTTCACGCTTCACGGTCAGGGAAATATTGTTGAAATTGGGGCGTTCACCGTCGCGCGGGCTGGAAACCGAGTATAATCTGGCAAGATACGCTGTGCCGTCTGCGTCCTTGCCAGGGGGCAGGATGCCAACGCTTTGGCCCTCTAGAACAGGAAAGGTCTGGCCGCTGAGGTCAAGGATGATATGGCGCACATCCGATTCGCTGTCGTTTGCGGTCAAACGGTAATTACCCTGAACCACCGCTCTGGCAGGTTTGCCGGGTGTGTAAAGATTGATGATAGGCTTCGATGCGGATTTCGGCGCAGCTGCTTTGCCACCCGCACCTTTATGCGCTTCTGCCAGCAGGGCCGCGATAGCTTCGTCAAGGGCCGCGGCCCCCGTGTCGCTAGGGTCGTCTTTCGGGGCAATTTCGCCCTGTTCCGGCAAATCCAACCAGCCAAGCTGTTCTTCTACGGAATACGGCGTTTCAACCACGCGCCATTCGTCGATAGAGCCGGTGGGACAGACCGGGATGCAATCCATGCAAAAATTACACTTCGAGGCATCCACCACCACGTTGTTGTCATCATGGCTGATCGCCCCGATGGTGCAGGTCATTTGGCAGGTGTGACAGCGAATGCATATTTCGGGGTCGATCAGATGTTGTTTTATGGCTTGGCTCATAGGCTACTTTTCACAGGGTTTGGAAACGGGTGCGGGTATCAGGCCATATGCAGTTTTACATATTCAAAATCGCCGGGCATATTATTGATCCCTACTTTTGGCGGCGCAATCCAGCCGGCAAATTCGCCGGGTTCTGTCACCGGTTTCATCAAGGATTGGATAAAATCGCCATCGGCCTTTGTCGGCAACCAGTCTTCGGCTTTTGCATCCCATTCCTCTTTGCTGATGATATTGCCTTCGGGATCAACGGATACAGCCGAGAAAACCCCGATCTGGCGGTGGAAACCTTCATGTGGCATTTTCATTTCAAACGCGACGCCGAGCTTTTCAATAAGCTTGTTCCAGCGCTTTACCCCACCCGAAGCATCACGCACATAATCATCGCGCAACCGCATGTTGATTGCGGTCAGCGCCGGCACGTCGCGCAATATAATCTGGTTGTCAACCACACTGCGCTTGGGCAACCCCCCTGTTTCATAGGTAATGCGGGCCTCACTGATTGCTGCCAGCGCAATGCTTTCGGTAAAAAAATGCGGGCCATCAGAATAAGTCCGCGAATGCGGTGATCCTCGACGCTGCCTGCATAAATCGCGGCGATTGTGGCCCCGTCACTATGACACAGCAAAACCCCGCGTTGCAGCCCGATCCTGCCTACACGTTTCAGTGCACCGGCAACACAGGCGGATCGTTTTGACGGGGAGCCATATGTCAACGTGCGTTTTCCCCTGCGGCCTCGCGAAAGGCAACTTTGCCGCCACGACCTTCGTCAACATGCCTGTCGACAAAATATAATGCGGCATTTCCATTCGATGATATTTTAGGCCTCCCCGCCCCTATGTTTGGTAATTTTATGCTTTATAATGCACAAATATCCGCACTATGCAGGATATTGCCTTAATACAAGCTAAAATATTCGCGTTCTTCCCATTCAGAAACAGCCGCAATGTAGCGTTGCCACTCGGCGGTTTTGATATGGGTGTAATAGTCCACAAACCCGTCACCAAGCTGGCTGCGGTAAAAAACGCTGCTGTTCAAAGCATCAATGGCGTCTATCAGACATTTGGGTAGAAATTCGGCTTCGCTGTCATAGGGTCGTTCAACGGGGGTGGGGGCGGTCAGTTTACGCTCAACCCCGCTTAGCCCCGACAGGATTTGTGACGCGATATAAAGGTAGGGATTTGCCGCAGGTTCACCAATACGGTTTTCAATGCGGCTGGCCTTGTCGCCAGCCCGGCAAAGGGCACGGATCATCGTACCCTTGTTGTCGCGGCCCCATTGAATACGATCAGGCGCAAGCGTGAACGGCCGGTAACGTTTGTAACCGTTTACGGTCGGTGTGGAAAAGAGGCAGCTTGCGGATGCGTGTTCCAATACACCGGCAATCCAGTGCCCGCACAATTTTGATATTTGTTCACCTTTTTTCGGCACAAACAGGTTTTCCCCTGATTTCAGGTCAATCAGGGATTGGTGCAAATGCCAACCACTTGCCAAAGCCTGCGAAAACCTGGGGCGGCACATGAATGTGGCGAGCAGGCCCGCGCGGCGACAAACCTGTTTCACCATAGAGCGAAACAGCACCATATTATCCGCATGCCGGATACCTTTGGCGGGGTCAAAGGTTACTTCCAGTTGGCTGGGGCCAAATTCCACCTCCAAAGAGCGGATCGGCAGATCAAGGGCAACGCAGTTTTTGCGGATCAAATCGTAAACGTCTTCCAATTCGTCATAGCGTTGCTCGGACAGGTACTGAAACCCTTGCGACAGCAATTCGGTTTCAGGCGGGTTGCCCGGTTGGCCCGCATCGTTCAGGCCAAGCTTGGGGTCGATCATGCGCAGCACATGAAACTCGACTTCCAGTCCGGTGACAATTTCAAAACCTTCGGCATGCAGTTTTGCCACCGCCCGTTTCAAAAGACTGCGCGAACACACCGCAACCGGTGTGCCGTCGGTATGATACAGATCAGCCAGCAGCCAGCCGTTTTTCGGTGACCACGGCAGAATGCGAAAGGTTTCAGGGTCGGGCAGCATGATCACATCGCAGGCGCCTGTCAGCACCCCGTTGCCAAAGCCGATGTCTTCCTGCCACACGGGGTAGACGGTGACATGCGCAGTGTCCTTTAACAGCAGCGTCGAGGTCATATTGACGCCGTTTTCAAGGGCCGCTTTCAGGCTATCTATCACCAGGGTTTTCCCGCGCAAAAGCCCGTGCTGATCGACGAACGAGATCCGTATGACCTCTAGCCCCGCATCATCGGCCTGTTTGATAATGGCTTGCGCCCGGGCCTTGTCATGAGGTGTCCACAGCTTGTGCCGTTCAACAAAACTGGGCATACTACCCCCCTACCTTTCCAATAACGCTACCATTTTGCATCCCATGCACAGGCCGCGCGACGTTCCGCGTCTTTTTCCCGCCATAACGCTTCGTAATCATCGGTAACCGCAACCGCATCAAGGGCAGCGGGGCCGTGAATATCACAGGGCGGCAAATCGGACAGGAAGGTCGACAAATCGGGGTCGTCCGAGGCAAGCTTGTTGATCGCCTGAAAAATCAACTGGCGATGCGCCCCGATGGCTTTGTCCGTGGTTGCCAGGTTTTCCAGCCTCCGATCGCGAATACGCCCTTGCGATTCAACCGCCCACTGGTCATGCACATTAATATCCATCCCCATGCCGGTATAGGTCAGGGTTTGCTGTTCCTGCGGGTCAAAGCCGTATTCGTTCGCTTCATTGCGTTTTGGCCGGTAGTCCGTGCCGGTCGTTTCGCTGAAACGTTGCGCGCGCATTTTCTCCTTGTCTACGGGTGCGTCAAAGCTGGTGAACATTGAATACCAATAACAACTTTCGTCATCTATCGGCACATGCCACTGGGTGATGTTCATGCTTGCCGACATCGGAATCGTGATAGCGCATGGGAAAATCTGGTTGGTTACACGCACATGGGTTTTACCGTTTTTCAACTGCCGCAAGGTGGTTAGGCGCAAGCCGAACGCGGTTTTTTTGACCTGTATTTCGGGGCGTGGATATTCGCGCAGCACTTGCGTGATCGGAATGTCGGTGCCGGCGGCGTTATCACGAAACTGTTTGCCATATTGTTGGCTGGCGTCTTCGTCTTCCAGAAAGCGGTGCAAAAACGATGCGTGAACCGGATCAATACCCACTTCCAATGCCTGCAACCAGTTACAATTCCAATAGCCTTTATAGGCAAAAACATGGCTGTCGGGGGCGCGAAAACAATCGAAATCAGGAAATGCGGGCGGGGTACCTTCGCCCATGAAAGCAAAGATGATACCGTTCTTTTCCACCACCGGATAAGACGTTGTTTTGATTTTTTCATAGGCGGTCGAACCCAAAGGTTCCCCCGGCTGCTCCAGACATTGCCCGTCGGGGGCGAAATTCCAACCGTGAAACGGGCAGCGCAAACCACCTTCTTCAAGGCGGCCATAACACAGATCAACGCCCCGGTGCGGGCAGCGGCGGTTGATCAGGCCAAGGCTGCCTTCTTCATTACGAAACAAAACCAGCAATTCGCCCATCAAGGTAACAGGGACGATACGCACCTCGCCGCTTATTTCTTCCGACAGGGCAGCAGGGATCCAGTATTGGCGCATGACTTTTCCGCTCGGGGTGCCCGCACTCACCTGGGTTAATATATCGTTTTTTTCTTTGCTTAACACGCAGCCCGCTCCCTTTCATTTATCGGATAATTTCGGCGATATGAATCGCAAAAATCTATGCAATTTCGGGTCAGGATAGTATTATTCAGGCTTGCCATGAAATTAAATAACCTGCCCGCCTATTCAATTAGCGGATAGCACAGCTAAATCCCAAGGTAGCGGTGTAGCGCGTCCCGATCTTTGCGCAAGTCATCCGACGTGCCATTCCAGACGATTTTGCCGCGCTCTATGATGAAGTTTGTGTCAGCGATGCGCAACAGGTCTTTCAGGTTTTTGTCCACCACCAGAATAGACATGCCCTGATTGCGGATCAGGGTCAGGGCCGACCAGATTTTCTGACGGATCAAAGGGGCAAGCCCTTCGGTGGCTTCATCCAGGATCAACAGTTTCGGGTTGGTCATCAAGGCGCGGCCTATGGCCAGCATTTGTTGCTCACCGCCTGACAGCAGGTTCCCCATGGAACCTTGGCGCGTTGCAAGTTCCGGAAACAGGTCGAACACCCGCTCTACCGTCCAGGGATCCGGAGTGTTCAGATGATTGCTGGCGGTGGCAATCAGGTTTTCCATCATCGACAGGTTGGGGAAAATCTGGCGTCCTTCAGGCACAAGGCCCAGCCCCAGATTAGCGGTTTTGAACGACGGGCGGCCCAGTAGTTCCACCCCTTCAAACGTGATCGCACCACCGCTGGCAGGTACAATCCCCATGATCGAATTGATCGTTGTGGTCTTGCCCATGCCATTGCGGCCCAGAAGGGTTACCACTTGCCTTGCCCCAATTTCCAGATCCACCCCGAACAAAGCTTGCGAGTGACCGTAATGGGTGGTCAGGCTGGATATTTTCAGCATCATTCCTGCCCCAGATAAGCGTGGCGCACAGCGTCATTGCCGCGAATGTCGTCAGGCAGGCCAGTGGCAATGATCTGCCCGTAAACCAGCACGGATATGCGGTCTGCCAGCGCAAAGACCGCGTCCATGTCGTGTTCGATCAGCAAAATCGTTCGCTGGCCTTTCAGCTCTTTCAGAAACTCGACCAAAAGCGCGCTTTCCTCGGGGCCAAGCCCGGCCATGGGTTCATCCAGCAGCATCAGTTCCGCCCCCGTTGCCAGTGCCACCGCTATTTCCAATTGCCGGTGTTCACCGTGTGACAGGGCCGAGGTTTGCACATCCGCCCGTTTACGCAAGCCAAGCCGCGCCAGATGCTTCATGGCTTCATCCCTGATGTGGCTAATTTTATGCGCCGGTTTCAAAAACCGGTAGGAATGCCCGTCATTGGCCTGCACCGCCAGTGCCACATTATCCAGGACCGACATGCCCATCACCAGCGAGGTGATTTGAAAGGATCGTGTAATCCCCATCTTCGCCCGTTTATAGGCAGGTTTATAGGTAATGTCGGCGCCGTTCAGGAAAATGCTTCCCGCATCGGGGCGCAAGGCCCCTGACAGTTGCGAAATCAGCGTGGTCTTACCAGCCCCGTTCGGCCCGATGATGGCGTGGATTTCACCTTTTTCCACATCCAGATCAACGTTATCCGTGGCCGTCACCCCGCCGAAGCTTTTCATCAATCCTTTGATTTCCAACAAAGCAGCCATACTATTCCCCCTTGCCTTTAAAGAGGCCCATCAAACCGCCGGGCACGAACAGAACCACAAAGATCAGGAACAGCCCGAAGGGCAGGTGCCAGTAAAGCGTGATGGATGACAGGACTTCTTCCAGAAGAATAAAAAGCGACGACCCCAGGATCGGCCCCAGCGCGGTTGATGCGCCGCCAAGGATGACCATGAACATCAGCTCGCCCGAGCGTGTCCAATGCATCATTGCAGGCGATATAAAGGTGGCAAAATTGCCCAAAAGGAAACCAGCGTAACCACACATCATCCCCGAAATGACATAAGCTGTCAGGCGGTAGAAATAGGTGTTGTAACCCAAAGTCACCATACGCTCGTTATTATGTTTGGCCCCTTGCAGCACCATGCCAAAGCGCGAATTGACGATGGTTTTGACCAGCAGCATCGCCCCCACAAGCGACACATAGCTAAGGCCGTATAGCTGCATCGGATCATCGAGATTGATGAAGGGCAGCTCGGAGCGCACATCAATGGTCAGCCCGTCATCGCCATTATAAACATCCAAGGATTGGAACAGAAAAAACGCCATCTGTCCAAACGCCATGGTGATCATCAGAAAATAAACCCCCTTGGTGCGCAGGCTGATTGCCCCCGTGATCAGCGCAAACAGCGCACTTACGCCAAGCGCAAGGGCGATTTGAAACAGGCCGTTATAGCTGGCAATCAGATCAAACCCGCCCCATGTGGCATGATAGCTTGTTATCCCCACCGCATAAGCCCCGAGACCGATAAAGGCGGCGTGACCGAATGACACCATACCGCCGTAACCAAGGATCAGGTTCAGGCTGGTGGCGGCAATGCCTAAAATCACCAGCCGTGTGGCCAGATCCATATAAAACGCCTGCCCCGTCAACAGGAAATAGGGTGGCAAAATTGCAAGAACAATCATGCCGATCAATGTTACCCAGCCGGTTTTCGTCATCTTGCCCATCAGCGTACCTTGAGCGGAAACAGGCCTTGCGGCCTGACTGCCAATATAATCGCCATAAGGATATAAATCATCATCGCGGCCACCGCAGGTGCGGCCGTTTCAGCCGCGTCCTGGCTTATCACCATGGCAAAAAGCGTATCCAGAAAAGACCGCCCCAATGTATCGATCAGACCCACCAGCAGGGCCGCGACAAACGCGCCTTTCATGGAACCCACACCGCCGATGATAATCACCACGAATGCCGTGATGATGATCTGTCCACCCATACCGATAGAGGTGCCGGTAATCGGTGCGATCAACATGCCCGCCAACCCGGCCAGCATCGCCCCCAGTGCAAACACCAGCGCAAACAGCAACTGTATGTCTATGCCCAGTGCCGATACCATGGTGCGATTGGAGGCACCTGCACGGATCAGCATGCCCAGACGGGTGTAATTTACCAGCCAGAACAACCCCGCGGCCACCGCCAGACCGGTGCCGATGATCAACAGCCGAAAGCTGGGAATAAGCACGCCGCCAAACAACGCAACCTGTCCGTTCAACCAGTCGGGCAAAGGTACGGTAATGCCCGCAGGCCCCCAAATGATTTGTGCCGAAGTGTCCAGCACCAGCACCAGCCCGAACGTGCCCAACACATGATCCAGATGATCTTTTGCGTAAAGCTTGCGGGCCACTAACCGCTCGATCCCGTAACCAACCAGCCCCGTAATCGGCAAGGCGATTACCAACGCCAGCAGGAAGTTCCCGACGACAAGCGTAAGCGAGGCGCAAATAAAAGCCCCGACCATATAGATAGAGCCATGCGCCAGATTGACGAAATCAAGAATGCCGAATACCAGCGTTAGGCCGGATGCTACCAAAAACAGCAACAATCCCAGTTGTACGCCGTTCAGAACTTGCGCAAATAAAAGGGTGTAATCCACGAGTAAAATTTCTGTTGGGTTTTAGGTGAATATGGCCGGAAACGCACCCGGCCATATTTGATTTTCAAGCAGGAACCTACTTCAAAGGACAATCTTTGGCATAAATATCCTGATGCGCTTTATAAACCGTTTGCACGACTTTCGTTGTCCAGTTGCCATCCGCGTCTTTGACCACTTCGCGCAGGTAATATGCCTGGATCGGCATGTGGTTGTTGCCGTAGGTATATTTGCCCCGCACGGACGGATAGGTTGCCGCCTTCATTGCCGCACGCATGCCGTCCATATTTGTCAGATCCCCGTTCACCGCTTCCACGGCGGATTTGATCAGAAATATCGCGTCATAGGCCTGGGCTGCATAGAACGACGGGTATGTGCCGTATTTGGCTTTGAAATCCGCCACAAACCGTTTGTTTTGTGCGTTATCCAGCGTTGGATCCCATTGCTGGGTGAACTGGCTACCCAAAACATCCGTGAAGTTGGCTGCCTGGAATTTTGGCAGTGACAGCGCATCAACCGTAAATGTGGTGTAAAGCGGCAAGCTGCCTTTTAGCCCGGATTGCTGGTATTGCTTCATGAAAGCCCCACCGGCTTTGCCGGGGTAGAACACAAACAGACCTTCCGCACCCGAGGCTTTGGCTTTTGCCAGTTCAGCCGAGAAATCAAGTTGCGTTGGCCATGTGGTCATGTCCACACCCTTGATCTCGCCCTTGAAAGTGCGCTTCACACCCGCGACCATGCCTTTACCGGCGGCATAGTTAGGAGCGATGATATAAAGCGACTTCACGCCTTTTTGGTTCAGCACCTCGCCCATTGCCATCGGGGTTTCGTCATTTTGCCAGCTTGAAGAAAAGAAGTTCTTGTTGCAAAGTTTGCCGGCCACAGGCCCGGGGCCCGCATTGGCAGTGATCAGAAATTTGCCCGCATCCAGCACAGATTTGCGCGATGCCAGCAAAACGTGACTCCAGATATAGCCTGCAACAATATCGACATTGTCCTGTTTGACCAGTTTGTCGGTGATTTGCTTGCCGGTTTCAGGTTTGAACCCGTCGTCGCCGAAAATGACGTTGACATCCAGATCGCCCATTTTGCCGCCCATATGTTCAACCGCCAGATTGACCGCTTTTTGCTGATCTTTTCCGATCACCGCTGCACCGGTTGTCAGCGTGGTAACAAAGCCGATTTTAACTTCCGCCGCCTGCATAGTGCCAGCCAGCATGGTCGCGGCAAATGCCGCCCCTATTAGTCTTTTCATGGTATTCCTCCCTAGAACCCTTGTTTTATTTTGAACCAAACTCGCGTTAAACGGAAATTGATTATCTTGCAAAGCTATTCAGAAACCGAATAGCACCCTTATAAGCCGTGCAGGCAGAATGCCTGTGTTATCGCGCATCGTGGATTATATCCATTCATTTGGCAATCCAAAAAACAGACGCTTTATCGCTTGCAAACGCCCCCTATTCCACGCATTCCAATAACATCGTGCCTGCGCCCGTATTCGAGATCGGGATATGATAGTTTTGCTGCAACGGCGTGACCTTATCCCCCAAAGCACCACGCATCATCATCCACATCAAAAATTCGGTACCTTGCGCCCCTGCTTGGCGTACCAGTTCATGGCGTGATATTTTGGTCAGGCTTTCCGGGTCGGTAACGATCTTTTCCATACACATCCGGTCAAACTCTTTATTGATAAAGCCCGCACGCGCCCCGTCCAACTGGTGCGACATGCCACCCGTCCCAAGCACGACCACTTTGATGTCTTCGGGATAGGATCGAATGGCGCGGCCCAGTGCTTTGCCGAAATCCAGTGCCCGTTTCAGGGTCGGGATCGGGTGTTGCACCGTGTTGGCACTGATCGGAATAGCACGCGGCAGGTTCGGGTTATCGCCCAAGCCCGGCCAGAACAGTTGCATCGGTACGGTAAAGCCGTGATCCACCGACAGTTCCTGACATGATGTAATATCGAACTCATCCGCGACCATGCTTTCGATGATATGCCACGACAAAGGCGCATCCCCCTTGAAGGGGGGAATCACCGGCAGGCCCCAACCTTCGTCCTCGTTCACATATTCATGTGCGGCGCCAATGGCAAAGGTCGGCATTTGATCTAGAAAAAACCCAAGCCCGTGATCGTTGTAAATATTGATCGCAACATCCGGTTTGTGCTGATCCAGCCACTCGCGGATCGGCGGGTAGGCATCAAAGAACGGCTTCCAATACGGATCGTTCATCTGTTCATTAGCAATTGCATTGCCCACGGCGGGGATATGCGATGTGGTCAGGCCACCGATAATTTTTGCCATGTCAGACCCCGGCCTTTCGCAGTTTTTCCTTGAACGCATCCACCGACATTCCGGTTTGTTGTGCCCCTATATCTTGCATGTTCATTTTATAAATCCCCGCAAGCTTGGCCAGATAGTAGATATTACCGCCCTCGGCGATCATTTCCAGCACGTTTTTATTGCGGCAGGCCTGCTTTTGGGCCGTGTTCAGCTTGAACCTTTCCATGTAGCTTTCAGGGTCAGCCAAATAAGCCGCCCGCGCATCCGCCCTATTGAACGAGAAACACATCTTGTTCAGCGCGTAGCCCTTCATCGCCATTTTACCGTCGAAAAAGGTTGTGCCCTCAATCGGGGTGTGGTGGTCAAATTCGTCAAGTTGCATGTGCTTTCTCCTGTTCAGACCAGTACAGCCGCATCGGATTATCCACCAATAACGCCTGCTGTTTTGCCGCCGTTGTGGCAATACGCGGGATCACATCTACCAGATTTCCGTCGTCAGGCATATGGGATTTCATATTCGGATGCGGCCAGTCGGTTCCCCACAACACGCGATCAGGGAAAAGATCAACCAGACTGCGCCCGAAGGGGATCACATCATCATAAGGTGGCCCCCCGACCGTTAGCCTTTCGGGGCAGGTCACTTTCACCCAGAAATTATCACTTGAAGCCAAAAGCGTGATGAACGCTTGGAAATCTTTGTCATCGACGGGCTTTGACACATCGGGCCGCCCCATATGGTCGATCACAACTGTTGTGGGCAATTGTTTCAAAAACGGGATCAGATCGTGCAAATCCGCCGCCTCGAAATAAACCACAATATGCCACCCCAGTTTTTTCACCCGCGCGGCAATATCCAGAAACACTTGTTTCGGTGTATCCTCCACCAGCCGCTTGATAAAGTTGAAGCGCACGCCGCGCACACCTGCCCTGTGCATCATTTGCAGCTCTTCATCCCTAACATCCGGCCCGACCACAGCCACGCCGCGGGCCAAATCGCCCGCCGAGTTCAGCGCATCGACCAGCGCATCATTGTTGCGCCCGTGGCACGATGCCTGCACGATCACATTGCGCGAAAATCCCAAGTGATCCCGCAGCGCGAACAGTTGTTCCTTGCTTGCGTCACAGGGCGTATATTTGCGCATTTCGGCAAACGGAAAATCTTTCGCTGGCCCGAACACATGGCAATGCGCGTCCACTGCCCCCGCAGGCGGGGTGAAATCCGGTTTGCGCGGGTTGCGGTGAAACACCGTCCAGTTAGCATCCATTTCTTGCGTCATGCAAACACCATCCCGTCAAACAATTTGCGTGCGGTGCGCAGAATTGCCGCGCTGTTCGCTTCCACATCCATAATAATCGTGGTTTCCCCCAATGGGTGCTCGACCTGCAACGCCTTTGGGGTCTTCCCCGGTACAGTTGCCAAACTGGCGGCAACAGAACCTTCCTGCAAACAGGCGGTTGCCACCGAAACCGCCCCCAGCACCCCGATCGAGGCATGGCAGCGGTGTGGAATAAACGTCCGCGTCGCAATCGCCCCCCCTGCTTTGGCTGCGCTGACCATGGTCATTTTCGGCACCGTTTTATCCGCGACATCGCCCAAATTCATCATCGGCCCCACTTTCAAACGGATCGCTTCCAACCGCTCGCGCAGACCGCTATTCGCTTCCAGCTCATCGCGGCTTTCGGCCCCCGTTATCCCCATATCGGCAGCGTTCAAAATCACGCAGGGCATGCCGTTATCTATCAAGGTCACATCAACACCGTCAACGCTGTCACGCGCATTGCCCGTTGGCAGCAGCGCACCACAACTTGATCCTGCCGTATCCTTGAATGCGATGGAAACGGGGGCCGCAAACCCCGGCACCCCGTCGATACGCGCATCACCCTGATAGCTGACCTGCCCGTCAGGTGTTTGCACTGTCAGCCTTGCCAGTTTGCCGGTATTCTGCATGAAAACCGTCACGGGGGTTTCATTGCCTGTAGCTAGAACCAAGCCCCGTTCAATCGCAAATGGCCCGACAGCGGCCAGCATATTGCCGCAGTTTTGTGCGTCACTGACCCGCGCTTCATCGACGGACACCTGCAAAAACAGATAATCCACATCTGCCGCGTTTGCAGACTTGCGCACCACGGCCACCTTGGAGGTCAGCGGATCAGCCCCGCCCATCCCGTCGATCTGGCGCATATCGGGCGAGCCCATAATGCGCAATAAAACCGCATCACGCGCGGCAATATCGTTTGGCAAATCATCCGCCAGAAAAAAACCGCCCTTGGACGTGCCGCCGCGCATCCACATGCATGGAATACCGCGCTTAGACATATTTCAGGCCCTTATCTTTAAGCCGCCCGCGCATATCATACATGTCCAAGCCCAATTCGCCGCTTGCAAGGCGGGCGCGTTTTTGTTCCTCGTGCGCCAGCCGCGCTTCAGCTTTGACCAGAACCTCTGCCGCCTTTTCGCGCCGGACAACACAGACACCGTCATCATCGGCCACGATCACATCGCCCGGATTGATCAGTGCACCCGCGCAAACTACGGGCACATTGACCGAGCCAAGCGTTTCTTTCACCGTGCCCTGTGCACAGATAGCTTTCGACCAGACTGGAAAGCCCATCGCCTGCAAATCACGCACATCGCGCACGCCTGCGTCAATGATTAGCCCCATGCAACCGCGTGCCTGCGCCGAGGTTGCCAGCAAATCACCGAAATATCCCGCATTCGAGGGCGAGGTCACGGCCAGCACCAGAACATCGCCCGTCTGCAATTGTTCTATAGCCACATGCAGCATCCAGTTATCGCAAGGGGCCGCCAGTATCGTTACCGCAGACGCGCCTAACGATGCCCCGCCATAAATCGGGCGCATATAGGACGCCAGCAAGCCCTTGCGCCCCTGTGCTTCGTGCACTGTGGCCACACCGCATTTGCCCAAAGCTTTTACAACCTCTGGATCGGCACGTTCTATGTTTTGCACGACAACATTCATGCAAGCTCATCCACACAAACGGGGTAAATCGCCTGAAACCCTTCGGCATATTGTGACGGTTTGCCGCCTGCCTGCCCACCGGAATTGCGGCGGAAATGATTGGCGCGGTTTTCGGCCACATTAGTATAGAAGTCCCACAGATGCTGCTGGCCTTGCATACATTCTATTGCCGCGCGTTTTTTGTCCCATACATCCGTGATGTCCAAAAACACATTCGGCTTCCAGCCCATTTGTTCGGTTTGATGCGGCTCGAACAGATATAACTGTGGCGCACCCAAAACTTTTTCACCCGGATTATGGCCCCAGGCCTGCGCAATCATCCGGCATTCCATCGCTACTTCCGTGGCATACATATGATCGGTGTTATAGGGGTCGTATTGTGAATGGCTCATCATGAAATCCGGCTGCACGGCACGGATCAAATCGACCAATCGGTATTTATCATCACGTTCCAAAACCAGCGGATAATCCCCCAGATCGAAAAACTGAATGTCATGTACATCCAATGCGGTGGCAGCATTTTCGGCCTCAATCCGCCGCGCCGCTTTGACCTTTTCCAGCGTCATGCCCTGCTGTTTCCACAGTTTGGCACTTTCGCCGCGCTCGCCATATGACAGGCACACCACTGTCACCTCATAGCCCTTGGCCTGATGCTGGGCAATCGCACCACCTGCCCGCCAGACAAAGTCGGCAGCATGTGCGCTGATCACAAGAGCGGTTTTTTTATCTGTCATGGGCTTTATCCTGGCTGTCTGAAAAGGCTTGGCCAGTGTCGCGGTAAAGCCAGGAAATTACCAATCAAAAAACCTTACTTCCTATAATAAAATGCTATAGATTTCCTATAGACAACCACCATTGAAAGCCCAAGATGAAACCGCAATTTCCAAATATCCGTCATTTGAGGGCTTTTGCGGAAGTGGCCAAACGAGGCAGCATCAGTCAGGCGGCAGAGCATGTATATCTGTCACAACCGGCCATTACCCATGCCATTTCAAAACTGGAAAGCAGTCTTGATACCGCCCTGTTCACGCGTCTACACAAGGGCATGGCCCTGACCGAGGCGGGGGAAATCTACCTTAAGCGCACCCAGCGCGCCCTTGGCGAAATTGCTCTTGGCACCCGCAAAGCAGTCAAGAAAAACCCCGGCCGCATTGACCAAAGACTGACGGTTCCGCAGCTTCGCGCATTGGTTGCCCTTGCCTCGTCCCGCAGTTTTTCCATGGCGGCGTTGAACATCGGCATTTCGCAACCCTCTATTCACCGCGCTGCGCGTGATTTGGAAAAAATCATCGGGCAGGCCCTGTTTTTGGCTTCGGGCAAAGGCATCACGCTTACGCCCACAGCGGAAATGCTGGTGCGCCATGTCCGGATTGCCGCGTCCGAACTGCAACAGGGGCAGTTTGAACTTACTGCACAGCAGGGCCGGGACACCACCAGGATCGCGATAGGATCGCTGCCGCTTGCACGATCATGGTGCTTACCCCAATCCATCCACAAATTTTTACAAGACAAAAATTTCGTGCAAATAAACACGGTTGAAGGCCCTTATATAAAGCTGCTGCGCGACCTGCGACACGGCCAGATAGATTTCATCATCGGGGCTTTGCGCAAGCCGGTCCCGCATGATGACATAACCCAGGAACCCCTGTTCGATGACCCGCTTGCCATTATCGTGCGCAAAGGTCACCCCCTGTCAAAACGTCCCGAACTTTGCTTGAATGACACGCTGAACTACCCATGGATTGCCCCGCCCGAACAGACCCCCACGGGAACCTATCTGCAAAACATACTGCAAATCCCGACGCTGGAAAATACGCCCGTTAAAGTCGTGTCCAGTTCAATGATTCTGGTGCGCGGCCTGTTGATGACCGGGGATTATGTGACCATCACATCGGTAAACCAAATCCGCCATGAGCTGGAAAACAAATCCCTCACGACCCTGCCCATCAAGCTGCCGAACAGCACACGACCTATCGGTCTTACTTATCGTAAAGACTGGGAACCGACACTGACCCAAAGCCAGTTTCTGGACGTTGTCAGGAAAATACACCTGGACACCTCTGGCTTGGTCACAATAGACCCTTAGCTATTCAAAACTTTGATAGGGGAATTGTTTTTCTGATTTCAATTATGTGCAGGGTTTCGCATAACTAAATCCGTGGAAGTTGGTTTATCCGACTTTCAACGGCTGGATAAGGACAACAACGATGAGAATTTGTGTAGCAGGTGCCGCAGGGGCGTTTGGAAAGAAGCACCTTGATGCGCTGGCAAAAATTGACGGGGTAACAGTCACATCCGTTGTCGGCCGCCGCCAGGGTGCCATTGACGCCTTTGCCCGTGATCGCGGCATTGCCCATGCCACAACCGATCTGGCCGTTAGCCTGGCCCGGGATGATGTTGACGCGGTTATCTTGTCGACACCGACGCAAATGCACGCCGGCCAGGCGATCCAGTGTATGAAGGCCGGCAAGCATGTTTTGATCGAAATCCCCATGTCCGACACGCTGAATGATGCGCGTGAAATCGTTCAGGTGCAAAGCGAAACCGGAGTGACCGCGATGGCGGGCCATGTGCGCCGCTTCAACCCGTCACACCAATGGATCCACAACAAGATCATCAAGCGCGAGATCAGCATCCAGCAAATGGATGTGCAAACCTATTTCTTCCGCCGCAAAAACATCAACGCCGCAGGCGGACCACGCAGTTGGACGGATCATCTGTTATGGCATCATGCCTGTCACACGGTTGATCTGTTTCAGTATCAGACCGGCGAAAAAGTTTCCGAGGTTTACGGCGTGCAAGGCCCGAAACACCCCGAACTTGGCATTGCCATGGACATGAGCATCATCATGAAAACCCCCAAAGGGGCGCTTTGCACCCTGTCGCTTTCATTCAACAACGACGGGCCTTTGGGGACGTTTTTCCGCTACATTTGCGATAATGGCACATGGAGTGCGCGCTATGATGATCTGGTTGACGGCTATGAAAAGCCCGTTGATCTGTCCGGCGTTGCCGTCTCGAACAACGGGATCGAGCTGATCGACCGCGAATTCATTTCCGCCATCCGCGCAGGGCGCGAGCCGAACAGCTCCGTCGCGCAATGCCTGCCCGCGATGGAAGTTTTGAATCGTATTGAACAGATGATGGGCGTATAGATGAAAACCCGGGTCGGTATCATCGGCGGCGGCCCTTCGGGGTTGTTACTGTCGCAACTGCTGGACGTGCAGGGCATCGACAACATTGTGCTGGAAAAACACACCCGCGACTATGTGTTGGGGCGTATTCGTGCCGGCGTTCTGGAACACGGGTTTGCCGACCTGATGCGCGAAGCGCAATGTGGTACACGCATGGACAAGATCGGTGAAATCCATGACGGATTTTACATCGCCCACGACGGTATCCGCGACCGTATTGATCTGAAAGGCCTTACGGGGGGCAATTCGGTTATGGTCTACGGCCAAACCGAGCTGACCCGTGATCTTTACGACGCCCGTGAAAAGATGAACGGCAAAGTCATTCACAATGCTGTAGATGTTAAACCCCATGACATAACAACCGATGCGCCCTATCTGACCTATCACAACGGGACTAAAACTGTGCGGATAGAATGCGATTATATCATCGGGGCCGATGGCTTTCACGGGGTCAGCCGCAAATCCATTCCAACGGATAAGATCCGCGAATACGAACGGGTTTATCCGTTTGGTTGGCTAGGGGTGTTGTCCCGCACCAAACCGGTTTCGCCAGAACTGATCTATGCCAAACACGAACGCGGATTTGCGCTGTGCTCGCTACGATCCCAAACCCTGAGCCGCTACTATATTCAGGTACCCCTGACCGATAGCGTCGACGACTGGTCGGATGATGCATTCTGGGCCGAGTTGAAGTGCCGTCTGCCCAAGGATGTAGCAGACGCACTGATCACCGGCCCCGCGATTGAAAAAAGCATCGCGCCCTTGCGCAGCTATGTCGCCGAGCCAATGCGCTACGGCAATATGTTTCTGGCGGGTGACGCGGCCCATATCGTGCCACCCACAGGGGCGCGCGGATTGAATTCGGCGGCGTCCGATGTGTACTACCTATACCACGCCATGCTGGATCATTATAAAAACGGCGACGATAAAGGGTTGGAAACCTATTCCGAAAAAGCCTTGGCACGGGTCTGGAAGGGTCAGCGTTTCAGTTGGTGGATGACCAATTTACTGCATGACTTTCCCGATAACAGCCCTTACGAAAAGCAGTTGCAACAAACCGAGATGGATTATCTGATGTCGTCGGAAAAAGCGATGGGCGCATTGGCTGAAAACTATGTCGGGCTGCCGTTTTAAGGCCGACGCAGACGGATTGCCAGCCAAGCCCGCACGTCTTACAATCGCTTTGAACATCAAGGATAATTGCCATGACCGAAGCCTATTTATGCGACGCGGTGCGCACCCCCATCGGGCGTTACGGCGGCAGTTTGGCGTCGGTTCGCACCGATGATCTGGCCGCCATACCGCTAAAAGCATTACAGGCCCGAAACAAAGGGGTCGACTGGTCAAAGCTGGATGATGTGTTACTTGGCTGTGCCAATCAGGCGGGCGAAGACAACCGCAACGTGGCCCGCATGTCGGCATTGCTGGCAGGCTTGCCCGTCAGCACCCCCGGCATGACGTTGAACCGTCTGTGCGGCTCGGGGATGGATGCGATTGGCACGGCTGCGCGGGCGATCAAAACCGGCGAGGCTGGTTTGGTGATTGCAGGCGGTGTGGAAAACATGTCGCGTGCGCCTTTCGTCTTACCAAAAGTCGAAACCGCCTATGCGCGCAATACCCAACTATATGACACCACTATGGGTTGGCGCTTTGTAAACGTTTTGATGCAGCAGCAATACGGTGTGGACTCAATGCCCGAGACGGCTGAAAATGTGGCCGAAGAGTTCAATATTTCCCGCCAAGATCAAGATATCTTTGCCCTGCGCTCGCAAACCCTGACAGCGCGGGCGCAACAGTCGGGTATTTTGGCACAGGAAATCATTGCGGTGAATATCCCGCAGCGCAAAGGCAATACCGTGGTTGTTGAGCGGGATGAACATCCCCGCGCCGAAACAACGCTGGATAAGCTGGCCCGTTTGGCGACGCCGTTTCGCGAAAACGGCACGGTAACTGCCGGCAATGCGTCCGGTATCAATGACGGGGCTTGTGCTGTGCTTATCGCATCCGAAACCGCCCTGAACCAGCACCACCTGACCCCGATAAGCCGCATTGTATCTATGGCCTGCGCAGGCGTAGAACCGCGCATCATGGGGGTCGGCCCAATTTCCGCAAGCCGCAAAGTTCTGGCACAATGCGGCCTGACGCTGGATGATATGGATGTGATCGAAATCAACGAGGCTTTTGCTGCCCAAGCTCTGGCGGTAACACGCACCTTGGAGCTAAAGGACATCGACCCGCGCGTAAACCCGAACGGAGGGGCGATCGCGCTGGGGCACCCTTTGGGAATGAGCGGGGCACGTTTGGTGACGACCGCTTCCTATCAGCTAAAACGCACGGGCGGGCGTTTTGCGCTTTGCACCATGTGCATCGGGGTTGGACAAGGCATCGCAATTATTCTGGAACGGGTTTAGATCCGACAGAAAAGGTCACGCCCGCGTTTGTGATTTTGGCGACCGTCAAACGCCCGGTGGCATACGCCCCTGTATCAATGCTAATACGGCTATCACCGTCAACCGGTTCATCAATAATCGTGTGACCGTGAACCACCCAAATACCGTCCAGTCGCGGTTCCCGCAGAAAAGCCGGGTGCCCCCAGAGCAGGGTTTTTTCGGGCTGTGCCTCTATTGGAAGGTTCGGATTAGCCCCGGCATGGGTCACAAAAATGTTACCACTGACAAAAGACACAGGCAGCGCCCTGAGCCAGGGCGCATACGGGCCAAGGGCCGTCCTGAACTGGTCGCAGGCAAGCTGCATCGCTTCATCAGACGAGGTCTCGGTGACCCCGCCAACCCCAAAACTGGCCAGCGTTTGAAGCCCGCCGTTACGCATCCAGCGGCGACCATTTTTGGCAGGGTCATCCAGAAAACCCGTTAGCAGCCTTTCGTGATTGCCGCAAAGACAGGTCACAAACGCCAGTTGGCTAATTTTATGCAAGGTTTCGATGACCGCGCGGCTATGCTCGCCCCGATCGATATAATCACCAACGAAAACAAGATCATAACCCACATCACCCGCATCTTCGACAATCCTGTCAATCACAAGTTCCAACAAATCATAACAGCCGTGAATATCCCCGACGACATATAACGGGCGTTCGGGGGTATACGCCGCTGCAACATATACCGGCTTTTTCTTGTTCGGTTTTTTTTGCCCAAATAAGCCGGAGATTAGTTTCATGGGGTCGTAAATCCTTTTGCATCAAATTACACCTATGCCAAGAAAGGCACAAAATACCATTACCTGACATTTATTTTATAGTAGGGTCGCCGACCCCGTGAATACCATATCCATTATGGTGCAGCAACGGCAACAAAAAGCTTTTCATACGAATGATCTATGTTATGGTAAAGACAAGATTTTATGCGAGAATACTTTGAAAAATATTGTTTTTGATATGAACGGCGAAGCGGCGACGGATCAATGGTTTCTAGTGCAGATCAAGCCAAACATGCTACATCTGGCACAGCGTAATCTAATCCGGCAAAAATTTGATGTGTTTTGCCCAACCCTGCAAACCGTGCGCAAACAGCGCGGGCAGTATGTTGAAAACCGGCAACCCCTTTTCCCGGGCTACATTTTTATCGGGCTCGACCCGGCAACGGCACCTTGGTGCGCGGTGAATTCAACTTACGGCGTTACCCGTCTGGTCAGTTTTGGCACCGACTCTCCAATGCCCGTACCGTTGTCTTTGGTGGAAAGACTACAGATGCGGTGTGACGAAGACGGGCTGTTACTCCCCCCAAAAACCCTTAAGAAGGGCGACAGGATAGAAATCCTCAGCGGCCCTTTTGCTGATTTTGTGACTACAATTGAAAACATTGAGCCCGATCAGCGGATCTGGGTGCTGCTTGATTTATTCGGCAGACCCACCCGGGTTACAGTTGACCGCAAAAACCTTAGGCTTGCCTAGGCAATGTGGTTTTTGACAAACAGGACCGCATACTTATTGCCCTTGGACTATAAAATATCTATATCCTATCCTTAATTCACCCACAAAGGCCTGATTAATGCCCCAAAATAAAGTTGTTTCCTTGAACGATCAAAAACCCAACACACATGCATCACAAGAGTTTCCCCGTTTGGCAACAACCGGGCCTGAGGACGATGAAATAGACTTGATGGCCCTAATAGGCACACTTTGGCGTGGCAAATGGATCATTTTGCTGCTGGCTTTTCTGGCAGTGTTGATCGGCGGCTATTACGCTTATGGCATGGCTATCCCGAAGTACACCACGACAGCCTCGGTCGCCCTTGACCCCCAGCAGCAGAACGTGACGGATATTACCAGTGTGATGTCCGGCCTATCGGGGGATCAGGCGACAATCAACACCGAGGTTGAAGTAATCCGGTCGCGCAATTTGATGAAAAAGCTGGTCAAAAAACTGTCCCTGACCAAAGATCCGGAATTCAATTCCAGACTTAAACCCGCCAACCCTTATGCGATAATTCCATTTATCAAAGATCAGTTGGGCCTGACGGAACCTGAAAAGATTCCCGGCGGTGCCGAAATTCTTGACGCGACCGTCGATAGCCTGTTGAAAGCCATTTCGGTCAGTAACCTGCGACAAAGCTATGTTTTCAATATCACGGCCACAACCGAATCACCGGAAAAATCCGCCCTTCTAGCCAATACGCTGTCTGATCTTTATATTCTCGACCAGCTTGATGTGAAATTCCAGGCGACCCAGCAAGCGACAAAATGGCTGACGGCACGGGTGGCCGAGCTAAAGGTCAAGCTGGAAGATGCGGTCAACAAAGTCAAAGATTTCAACGCTCAAGCAGAGCTTGTCAGCCCTGAAGGCTTGGCCGCACTTCAACGGCAAGTCAAAGAAACCCGTGACCGGATAAAAAATACCGAAGCGGACCTTCTATCCGCACAGGATCACATCAAGGCCCTCGAAGATGCACAACAAAATGGTGACCCGGAACAAATGGCAGCACTTGCCAATCAAGGTACCTTGAACCGCGTTCTGGTCTTGTTAAAGGCCGGCAGTATTGATCGGGATGTCTTTGATCAGGCTTTTGCAACGCTTCTACAGCGCGCAAAACTTGACTATAGCCGTGCCGTAAGCCAGACCACCGCGCTGAAAACTTCCGCAACCAGGCTTGAAGCCCAAATTGGCCGGCAATCCTCCGATCTTGTGACCCTGCAACAACTTCAGCAAGAGGCCGCCGCCAGCCAAACCATCTATGACTATTTTCTTAAGCGGCTAAAGGAAACCACTGTCCAGCAGGGCATCCAAAAAGCCGACAGTCGGGTCTTGTCCCAAGCGGTTGTTCCAACATTAGCCTCGGCCCCAAGGAAATCGCTTATTCTGGCCCTTTCCGGCATTCTTGGCCTGTTTGCCGGTGCCGGTCTCGTTTTGAGCCGCGAGATGCTGCAAAACGGCTTTCGCACTGCCGAAGATTTGGAACGCGCCACTGGCTATACGGTGATGGGGCAAATCCCGATCATGCCGGTTAAACGGCGGGTTGATGCCTTAAGCTACCTGATCAAAAAGCCCACCTCGGCAGCGGCCGAGTCGGTGCGTAATCTGCGCACCTCGGTGCTTTTATCAGATGTCGACAATCCACCAAGGGTCATCATGGTGACATCATCCATGCCCGGCGAAGGCAAAACAACGAATTCTTTGGCTCTGTCACAGAACCTTGCAGGGCTTGGCAAACGGGTTTTACTGGTTGAAGGGGATATTCGACGGCGCACATTTACGCAGTATTTCAACATTGAAAACCAACGTGGTATATTGGCTGTTATTTCTGGTGAGACATCGCTTGAAGATGCCGTCTATCGCGACCCCAAAGTAGGGTTTGATGTTCTGGTTGGCGAGAAATCCTCGACCAATGCGGCCGATCTGTTTTCATCTGAAAAATTTCACGGTTTTTTGAACGAAATGCGTGAAATTTATGATTACGTCGTTATCGACACACCACCGGTACTGGTTGTCCCCGATGCACGGGTCATTGCCCAATCGGTAGATGCTGTGCTTTATTCGGTAAAATGGGATGCCACCCCGAAAAGCCAGGTCATTCAGGGCTTGAAGATGTTCGAGACGGTAAACCATCCCGTGACCGGTTTAATCCTAGCGCAAATCGATCCAAAAGGCCTGAAACGCTATGGCTATGGTGGAAAATATGGCGGATACTATGGATATTACGCCAAGGGGTACTACGACAATTAAGGCGCACACCCGTAGGGTGCGCTGGTGTATAGACGGGGTTTATGATCCGGCGAAGTGCAAAACCGTAGATATTGTTTTTAGAAACAGTTTTGATTCCATACGAAACCCGACGTTTCTGATATAGAAAAGATCGGCTTTTACTTTACGCTTGGTACCCTCGGAACCCTCGACATATCCCACAACAACCTGCGCAAGACCGCTGATGCCGGGACGTATATTGAAACGTTCCGAATATCCCGGAACGGTTTGAAGATACTCTACCGCATGTTCAAAATAATCAGGCCGTGGCCCGATCAGACTCATATCGCCCTTCAGGACATTCACTATCTGCGGCAGTTCATCCAATCGGCATTTCCTGATAATGCGGCCAAACGGTTTTATACGGTGATGCTCGATCGGATCCTCATGCCCACGTTCAATCGTGGCCGCACAGATCATCGAGCGGAATTTTATCACTCTGAAAGGTTTGCAACCTTTGCCCATGCGTTTCTGAGTATAAAATAGCGGCGGCGGGTTCACGAACGGGTTCAAAACCAACAAAACCGACGCCGACACTATCAACGGTGGCAGCAAAACTACACTCAAGGCTATATCACAACCCCTTTTGCACAGCCAAAACATCCGCCCTGCTGTCGGTTTTAACATCGGCGCGGATGCGGGTGTTTGATTATAAAAAGCTTCACTTGACGTTTGCAGAGACGTGAACATTGTAATGTATCCGATCAAAATAATTCCGAAAACTGTACCTTAATATCGCCTTAGTTATATCCAGAAATAGCCACAATTCAACTAAAATGGTAAAATACTATATCTAAAACAGCAATTTTAGCCCATATTACAACCTGTACTTGTGGGATTTATTTTTGCTACAGCTATTCCGGCGCTTTTCTTGAAGTTTCCACCCTTGAGTCGTTTGGCTCGGCAGCATACCCATAAATACGGATACGGCTATACTCTTTACGCGTTGTCGAACAAGGCAAAAATTGTTATGCCTCATCATAGACAAGCATCACAAGAGCAATCACTTGGTATCACCGATCTCAGAATATGACCTACGGGTGGCAAAAGGTGCCTTGGATGATGACCCGTTTCAACGTGATGCACTGGCGATACTTAATCAGCTTCACGCGGAACTTGCCCATTACAAGCCCTCGAAACTGGGCTATCTGAAATCATTTTTCGCAGGCAACCGCCGCCCCCCCAAAGGCCTGTATCTTTATGGCGGGGTCGGACGCGGTAAATCCATGCTGATGGATTTGTTTTATCAAAATACCACGACACGCGCCAAACGGCGGGTGCATTTTCACGGCTTCATGCAAAATGTCCACGAGGCCCTGCACCGAGCGCGGGCTTCGGGTATTGAAGACGCCCTGGAAACCATAGCCCTGGAAATCATACAAACCACCGATCTGTTGTGTTTCGATGAAATGCAGATCACCGACATTACAGATGCAATGATTGTCGGGCGCCTGTTCGAATACCTGTTCAATGCTGGCGTCGTTATTGTCACCACATCCAACCGTCCGCCCGATGATCTTTATAAGGATGGGCTAAACCGAGGCCTGTTCCTGCCCTTCATCGACATGATCAAAAGTCGCCTGACCGTCTATTGTCTGGACAGCGAAACCGATCACCGGCAAAATCGCCTGACGGATCAACAGCTATATTTCCACCCGCTTGATGCAGCCACCGATTTTGCCATAAACCACCTATGGCAAGAACTATCTGGCGGCATATCGGATCCGCTTGTGATCAAACGCAAAGGCCGCGATGTTGTGATCCCCGCTTTCAACAATGGCGTCGGCAAAGCCGACTTCAACGATCTATGCGCAAAACCGCTTGGCCCGGGTGACTTTCTGGCCATCGCCAAGTCTTTGCGCGTGCTGTTCCTGACCTGCATCCCGAAACTATCAAAAGCCAACAATAACGAGGCCAAACGTTTCGTCACCCTGATCGACGCGATTTATGAGGCAAAAGTAAAACTGATCGCATCCGCCGATGCAGAACCTGAACAGCTTTACACAGACGGCACGGGGGCTTTTGAGTTTCAGCGCACTGCCAGCCGCCTGCGTGAAATGCAGTCTGTAGGGTGGGGGGGTTAACGCACTTTCTTGCGCAGCACACGCAAAAAGTCCTGATCTGCTTTGCCGCTCGGTTGTTGTCCCCATGCGATTTGAACCGCCGTAACCGCATCAATGGTTTTCGGCCCGATAATCCCGTCAGGCTCGCCCAGATCATAGCCGGCGCGGTTCAGCAAGGTCTGCACTTCCAGCTTTTCGCCCAATTTCAGCGCCCCCGGGCCACGCGGCCATTCTTTGGCAAACGCGCCACCCCCTTTGATTTTCTGTGCCAGATGCCCCACCGCCATCGCATAGGAATTGGCGTTGTTATAGCGTTTTATCACACTGAAATTCTTGAACACGATAAACGCTGGCCCATCCGACCCCGCCGGCAAAAAAACCGATCCCTGGCCATAATTCGGTATCTTGTTGCCGCGCACTGTGCGCACACCCAATTCCGTCCAGCGCGCAGGCGTTGCTTTTACTTTCAAGCTGGCATTGCCGTAATAAAAACCTTTTGGCAATTTCACCTCTACCCCCCAGGGCTGGCCTTTGACCCAACCCGATTTGTGGAAATAATTCGCCGTCGACGCCAGCGCATCCGACGGATCGCGCGCATCCCAGACATTACGTTTTCCATCCCCGTCAAAGTCCTGCGCATAGGCCTGATAACTGGTAGGAATGAACTGTGTGTGACCCATAGCACCGGCCCATGACCCCATCATCCGGTTGGCTGTAATATCGCCACGTTGAATAATCCGCAGGGCTTCCAGCAACTGTCGGCGACCAAACTTTTCGCGCCGGCCATCATAGGCAAGGGTCGCCAAGGCCTCGATAATATTGATGTCGCCCATGTTTTTTCCATAAGAGCTTTCCAGCCCCCAGACAGCCAGAACCACCTCTTTATCAACGCCGTATTTCTGCTCAATTTGGCTCAACACACTTTTGTATTTTACCAGCATCGCCTGCCCGTTTTTCACCCGCTTAGGCGACGTTGCCGTGTCAAGATAATCCCAGATCTGTCGTGAAAATTCCGACTGCTTACGGTCAAGCTGCACCACGCGCGCATTCAGTTTCACACCCCGAAACGCACGGTCATAGGTGCGGGCGGTTATGCCGTTTTGCAACGCCACCGCGCGAAAGCTCTTAACCCAGCGCTGAAATCCTGATTGTGATTGCGCAACAGTAATAGACCTGTTTTCCTGAAATGTGCCTGCCTGCATTGCCTGCGCACCAAACAACCCGATGCCAACAACCAAAACCGATTTTATAAGTCTCATCAATATCTCCTGCTCGAGATTTGTTATTATTGCTGGCAATATAGCGAAGTTACACCAAAGCCCAAAGCCCAAATTAACCCTGCCTCATCACTATGCGGAGAGTCGCCTATTGCCCTGACTTTGTTCCACGCTTTTGTAACTTACGCTTCGTGCCCTTGTTCTTGCCAAACTTCCGGCCCCGTGGCCGTCCCCGCCCAGAGCCGCTTTTTGGCATCGGCTTGCCGTTAATCGCAAGCATTTCCAGCGTCAGCCCTCCGGTCACGGCAGTGGCCTCCATCAGCGACACTTTGCACGGCATGCCGATAGCAATCAGCCGCCCGCTGTCTTCGCCTTTCAGCGTGCCGTCACGTTCATTGTAACGCCAGTATTCGCGCCCCAACTGACCCAGAGGGATAATTCCGTCAGCACCGGTTTCCAACAGTTTCACGAACAGGCCAAACTTGGCAATGCCCGAAACACGGCCCTCGAACTCGGCCCCTACACGTTCCGACAAAAACGCTGCCAAATAACGATCCGTCGTGTCGCGTTCGGCCAGCATAGAGCGGCGTTCGGTTTCCGAAATCCATTCGCCGGTTTGCGCCAGATGTTCAATATCACCCGGTTTCAACCCGTCATCGCCCCAACCGTGGGCACTGATCAGTGCGCGGTGCACGATCAGGTCGGCATAGCGGCGGATAGGTGATGTAAAATGCGCGTAGCGTTTCAGGTTCAACCCGAAATGTCCCAGATTATCCGGGGAATAATACGCCTGCTTCATCGACCGCAGCACAGTCATGTTAATCACTTCTACGTCTTCAGTGCCTGCGGCGGCATCCAGCAGCTTGTTCAAGTCCACTGTGCGCAAAACCTGCCCTTTGGGCAGTTGCAGACCGGCCACTTCAGCGACTTCGCGCAGCACGTCCAGTTTTTCCGGTGTGGGTTCTTCGTGGACACGGTATAGCAGCGGTTGCTTTTTGGCCTCCAGCGTTTCGGCAGCGCAAACGTTGGCCGTGACCATGAATTCTTCAACCAGCTTGTGCGCCTCGAACCGTTGCTTGAAAGACACTGACGTGACCTTGCCTTGATCCGACAAAACAATTTTGCGTTCGGGTAAATCCAAGTGCAACGGCTGGCGGCGATTGCGTTCTTTGACAGCCGCGCGGTAGGCCGCAAACAGATCCGTAATCGGCCCTGCCAATGGCTTGGTTGCAGCGTCATATACCCCGTCTGCTGCCGCCTGCGCCTGCTCATAAGACAGCGATGCAGGCGAACGCATTAACCCGCGAAAAAACGAGTGTCCCAGCTTTTTACCTTTGGCATTCAGCACAATACGCACCGCAAGACAGGCGCGGTCCTGACCTTCGTGCAACGAACACAAGTCCCCCGACAGCGCATCGGGCAGCATCGGCACAACACGGTCGGGGAAGTAGCTGGAATTGCCGCGATTGCGCGCCTCGCGATCAAGCGCCGAGCCACTGGCCACATAATGTGCCACATCGGCAATCGCGATCCAGACGATATGCCCGCCGTCGTTTTTGGGGTCATCATCGGGCAACGCACATATTGCGTCATCATGATCACGCGCGTCCGATGGGTCGATGGTGAACAGCGGCAGGTCGCGCAAATCCTTGCGCTGACCCAAATCCACAGGCTGTGCCGCATTGGCCTCGGCTATCGCAGCATCGGGGAAATGATCGGGAATACCGTGTTGGTAAATGGCAATCAAGGACACTGATTTCGGCGCCATAGGATTGCCCAGAATTTCAGTGATCCTCGCTTTTGGCAGGCCCATCCGCGTCTTTGGCCCAACCTGTTCCGCCTCGACCAGCTCGCCATCTTTGGCGTTCATACTGTCCGTCTTGGCCACGGCCCATTCAAGGCTGGCCTTTTTATCAACAGACACGATACGCCCACCTTCAGAGCCCAGACGATACAGGCCAACAATCTTTTCCGGCCCGGTTCCAATGCGCCGGATCAGGCGGGCCTCATAGGTAATATCAGGATCGGTTGATCCGCTAAGGCGGCACAAAATACGGTCGCCCGCTGTCAGTGCAGGATCGCCTTTCTTGGCCACAAACAGAATTTTGGGTTCAGGTTCCGTGCTGTCCCATTCCACCGGTGCCGCCCAAAGATCACCATCTTTATCAGGTGCGAGAACCCGCAAAACCGACACCGGCGGCAAGTCACCCGCCGCCCCGTAGCTGCGCCGCTTCTTGGCCAGATGCCCTTCCGAGGTCAGCTCTTTCAAAATGCGTTTTAGATCAATGCGTGCGGCCCCCTTGATGCCAAAGGCCCGCCCTATATCGCGTTTCGAGGTTTGTTTCGGATTATCCTGAATCCACTTCAGGATTTCCGCTTTACTTGGAAATTTTTTCATGGTGCAGCTTTAGCAGGTAAATTCAGGGCCGTCATATTTATCAACGCCAGATCACTGGCGCGATCAACATCCTGTAGCGTATCAATATACCCTACCCGCATCCCGCACAATGTAGCCTTCGTGTCTGCCAACGCATGTTCACTGGACCAGCGCACCCCCCTGAACAGATCAATCGACACCCGCCTTGTGCGTTTTAACCCGACCAGCCAATAGCCGCCGTCGGATGCAGGCCCGAAAACCGCATCGTGAGTGCCCAGCACACGAAAGGCTTTTTCGATCAACGCAGGGGTAATCTCTGGAATATCCGCCCCGATAATCAACACAGGGCCATGCGGTGCCCCTTTGAAAATCGCGGCCATTCGCGCCCCGAGATCACCACGCCCCTGCGGCCAGCGCGGCAAATTCCCGGGCCAAACACGGCTTTGCAGTCCTTCCACATCAGGCGAGACCGCCAGAACGGTTTGCCAACGCGGATCACGCCCAAGAGTACGGATCATACGGCCCGCCTGATGGCGAAACCACCATGCCGCCCGCGTCATGCCAATATCCCGTCCAAGGCGGGTTTTTACACGACCCGCGCGCGGTTCCTTAAGCATGATGAACAGGTGGCGAGGCATTATGCAAAATAATCTGTCAGTATCCGCGTATAGATCGCTTTCAGTTTATGGATGTTTGTGAGTTCTACCCGCTCATCAACCTGATGCATGGTGCGCCCGACAAGCCCGAATTCCACCACCGGGCAGTGGCTTTTCACAAAGCGCGCATCCGAAGTGCCCCCTGTTGTGGACGGTTCAGGAATAACACCGGTTTCGGCCTGAACCGCCTTTGAAATCAGCGACGACAATTCACCCAAAGGGGTCACAAAACTTTCGCCGGACACGCGTACACGCATGGTGATTTCTATGTCAGTGGCGGCAGCGACTTTATCGACCTGCCCTTGTAACCATTCGGTCAAACCCCGGGATGTGTGGGTATCATTAAAGCGAATATTCACCGTCGATCGCGTCTCGGCGGGGATCACATTATCGGCCGCGTTGCCCGTGTCTATCGTCACCACGGCCAGCGTAGAGGCATCAAAATGCTCGGTTCCCTGATCCAGCTCGTGCGCTGACAGGTTTGCCATCAGTTGTGCCATAGCAGGTAACGGGTTTTTGGCCCGGTGCGGATAGGCCGAATGGCCCTGCACCCCCTTGCAGGTAAAGTAAGCGTTCATCGACCCGCGCCGCCCGATTTTCATCATCTCGCCCATTTCATTCGGGCAGGTTGGCTCCCCCACAAGACAATGGTCTATGCGTTCACCATGTGCATTCATCCAATCCAGCAGGGCCTGTGTACCATCAACCGCAAGGCCCTCTTCATCGCCGGTAATTGCCAGCACGATTGAACCATCAGGCGGAGTATCATACACAAAATCAATCGCGGCAGCAGCAAAAGCCGCAACCCCCGATTTCATGTCCGTGGCACCGCGCCCATAGAGGAAACCGTTCTTCATTTCAGCCCCGAACGGGTCGACCGTCCACGCATCAAGATCGCCCACAGGCACCACATCGGTATGCCCGTTAAAGCCGAACGTGCGCCCGTTTGCCCCCTTGCCCCAACGCGCGAACAGGTTGCAAACTTCACCGCGATCCACCCGCGTGCATATAAACCCCGCATCGGACAGCAAACGATCCAGCAACCGCAAGGCACCCCCTTCGGCAGGTGTAACAGACGGGCAGCGGATCAGATCGGCGGTCAGTTTTACAGGGTCGGTTGTCATGCGGGCGTTCCTTCTGTTATCATACCAAGGTTTAGCGAAGCATCGCCCCAAGCAAAAGCCTAAAACGGACAAGGTGCCGTCAAGGTCAGCCATGCGCCACCGTCGGGATGACGCAAACGCAGGGTTTGCGCGTGCAACTGCAACCTGTCTGCCGCCGCTATAACCTCGGCATCACCATAAAACCGGTCACCCAAAATCGCATGACCCAGTGCCAGCATATGCACCCGCAACTGATGACTTCGCCCCGTTATAGGCCGCAGTTCGATGCGGGTAGCGTATTCCTCACGCACCAGAACAGTCCAGTTCGTAACCGAGGGTTTACCGCGCTCATGATCCACCATTTGCAACGGACGGTTTGGCCAATCTACAATCAGCGGCAAATCAACTTGCCCCTCATCCGGCACCACAAGGCCCTGAACCCGCGCCAGATAGGTCTTTTCCAAATGCCGTTTTTGAAACTGTATATTGATATGCCGTTGCGCGGCTTTGCCAATCCCGAACACCATCACGCCGGATGTATCCATATCCAGACGGTGCACCAACAGCGCATCCGGATACGCGGCCTTGACCCGCGTTTCCAGACAATCACGATGTTCCATCGCTTTGCCGGGAACCGATAAAAGTCCCGAAGGCTTGTTCACTGCCAATATCTGATTATCCAGATGGATCACATCCAGCGGCGTATCGGGGGGGGCATATATAAAGGGCGGATTTGGGCTCATCCCCGCCCTTTACAGCATTCTTTAGACTTTCACACGCTCGGATTTCGGGTCATACATCGGGCGCAAACTGGCCGTTGCTTTCACCCGAACACCCGACACGTCAATTTCATAAGTTGACGCCAGAACATCTGCTGCGGTTTCCCCTTTGCAAGGCACATAACCCATGCCCATAGCCCCGCCCAGCGTGTGCCCATAGCTGCCGGAACTGACAGAACCTATGATCTCGCCATCGCGCAAAACAGGTTCGTTATGATACAGAAGCGGCTCGGCATCATCCAGTTTGAATTGCAGCAAACGGTTTTCCAAACCAGTTTCCTTTTTCTTCAGAACGGCATCACGTCCGATAAAATCAGGCTTGTCGGTTTGCACCGCAAAGCCAAGCCCCGCTTCCAACACATGATCTTCACAAGTGATGTCATGGCCAAAATGGCGAAAGCCTTTTTCAATGCGGCAACTGTCCATCATATGCATGCCGCACAGTTTCAGCCCCATATCCTGACCCGCCGCATAAAGCGTTTCAAATACATGCGCCGCCTGATCCGAGCTTGCATAAATCTCCCAGCCCAGCTCACCGACATAGGTCACACGGTGGGCACGCGCCAACCCCATGCCGATCTCGATTTCCTGTGCCGTCCCGAACGGGTTGACCGCATTGGAAAAATCATTCGGGCTGACTTTTTCCAACAACGCGCGACTGTTCGGCCCCATCACCGCAAGCACGCCTTCACCTGCGGTCACATCCGTGATCACCACGTTGAAATCACCTGTGTGGCGTTGCAACCAAACCTGATCTGCCAGCCGCGTCGCCGCGGGGGTCACAACCAGATAGGCTAGTTCCGACAGCCGCGTGATGGTCACATCCGCCTCAATCCCGCCACGCAAATTCAGGAATTGCGAATAAACGATCTTGCCCACGGGCACTTCGTACTGACCCCCTGCAACATAGTTCAAAAACGCTGTCGCATCGCGCCCTTCAACACGGATTTTACCAAAAGAGGTCATATCGTACATGCCGACATTTTCACGTACAGCGCGGTGCTCGGCAGCAGTGTTTTCAAACCAGTTGGGACGCTTCCAAGTGTATGCGTATTCGGCTTTTTGCCCTTTATTGGCAAACCAGTTGGCCCGTTCCCATCCCGCCGCTTCGCCCATCACCGCACCGCGATCCAGCAAGTGCTGGTGAAATGGTGTGCGCCGAATGCCCCGTGCCGTTGCTTTTTGCCGAAACGGGAAGTGATCCGCATAAAGCAGACCAAGGGTTTCTTTGGAACGTTCAAACAAATAGTGTTTGTTGCCCTGAAATGGCTGCATACGCGAGACATCCACATCGCCCAGATCAAACGGTTTTTCGCCCGCCTCCATCCATTGCGCCAGTGCCATGCCGGCCCCGCCCGCAGACTGGATGCCGATGGAATTAAATCCTGCCGCGATCCAGAAATTATCCAACTCGGGCGCCAACCCCAAATGATAGGCGTCATCAGGCGTGAAGCTTTCAGGCCCGTTAAAAAACGTATGAATGCCTGCTTCCGCCAGCAATGGCAGACGTTGGCAAGCCCGTTCAAGGATCGGCTCGAAGTGGTCAAAATCTTCCGGCAACTGGTCAAATTCGAAGGTCTCGGGAATGCCCGCCATGCCCCAGGGTTTCGCGTTCGGTTCAAACGCGCCCAGCAGATACTTGCCCGCATCCTCTTTGTAATACGCACATTCATCAGGCACCCGCAGCACCGGCATCTGT
This sequence comes from Rhodobacterales bacterium, assembly GCA_045046705.1. GTDB lineage: Bacteria > Pseudomonadota > Alphaproteobacteria > Rhodobacterales > Rhodobacteraceae > Amylibacter. The sequence goes on from JASFZB010000017.1 coordinate 115,659, forward strand.
TCCAGCCCTTTGATCGGCTCGGTGACAATATAGAAGTGTTCGCAAGCATGTAACGGCACATTAACGCCGGCCATGCGGCCGACCTCATGGCCCCATATACCGGCACAGTTCACCACCATATCAGCCGCGATATGACCCTGTTCACCATTTTCATCCTGCCAGTGAACCCCTGTTGCACAGCGGCCTGCACGGGCAATACCCGTCACTTTGACACGCTCTTTGATCAAGGCCCCGCGTTGCCGCGCACCCTTGGCCAAAGCCAGCGCGATATTGGCCGGATCACCCTGCCCGTCGGTAGGCAAATAGACCCCCGATTTGACGCCGTCCATGTTCAGATGCGCATAACGCCCCTTGATTTCTTTTGGCGACATTTCCTCGACAGGCACACCAAATGCCCGCGACATAGCCGCTTGGCGAAACAATTCCTCTTGCCGCTCATCCGTTAAAGCCACCGAAATAGACCCAACCTGCCGCACCCCCGTAGCAACACCGGTTTCCGCTTCCAACCCCTGATACAGTTCCGCCGAATACCGCGCCAGTTTGGTCATATTGGCCGAGGCCCGCAACTGCCCGATCAACCCCGCCGCGTGCCAAGTGGTGCCGCAGGTCAGTTGTTTGCGTTCCAATAGCACAACATCCTTCCAGCCAAGCCTGGCCAGATGATAGGCCACAGAACAACCGATAATACCACCGCCGATGATAACTGCGCGTGCGTGTTTTGGTAGGCTAGACATGAATTATTCCTTTGAAAACTTCTGCGCCAAAAGCGCAATATGGGCCGGGCCAACTTCGCAACAGCCGCCAACCAGTGTAGCCCCTGCATCTATCCACTGTTCAGCAAAATCCGCATAAACCTCCGGCCCTAAATCATTGCGGGCCTTCAGCATATCCACCGTCGCCCCGATGCTGTCGAAATCATCCGAAATACCGGTAAACCCGTTGGCATAGGCCCCCACAGGCATACCGTGGCCAACCAGCAAAGGCACCGCGTTCGTGATCGCTTCGGGAACCGAGCAATTCACCAGAACAGCGGCCGGACTATATTTTGCCAGCAGCGGCAAAACATCCACCAGATTTTCACCCGAGCGCAGTTTTGTACCGTCTTTGTCATCCACCGATAAGGACAGCCAAACAGGTTTGTCAAATCCCGCCGACCCCATCAGGGCACCGCGTGCCTGATCGACCGACGCCATGGTTTCAAACAAAAACATATCGACCAGATCAGCCTGAATTTTGCAAATGCCGTGATAAATTTCCGCCGCCTGATCGCTTGGCGGGCATTTGTCGGGCTGATAGGAAAATCCCAGCGGACCAAGGGAACCTGCGACCCACCCCGACCCATGCGCTTCACGCGCCTGCAACGCATGATAAATCGCCACATGCTGCAACTCTTCCAGACGCGCCCCAAGCCCGTGATGGGCCAACCGATCCGGTAAAACCGAATAGGTGTTGGCGGTGGCTATTTCCGCCCCTGCGGCAAAATAGGCGTCATGCACATCGCGCACCATATCAGGCGCATCCAGCAATGCCTGAACCGACCAAAGCGAGGTCGCCTTACCTGCCCGCGCAATCAGTTCCTGACCCATACCGCCATCCAGTATCGTGATGTTCATGCCCGCAACCTTTCGTTCAAAGGATCCCAAAGCGGTTGATCTTTCTGCACGACGGCATGGTAACGCGTCCCGTAAATCTCGACCTCCAGCTCGGTACCTTCCACAGCCAGATCTACCCGCACCATACCCAATGCGACACTTGCATTGATGCGGTAGCCCCATGCGCCCGATGTGGTTTCCCCGACAACGGTATCGCCATCCCAAAGCGTTGACATATAGGGCGCATCATACTCACCCGCGTCCACAATCAAGGTCACAAAGGCTTTTTTGCGACCCTGTTGTTTTTCTTTCCGGATCGCGGTCTTACCCCTGAAATCCTGCGGTTTATCAAGCTTCACAAACCGTTCCAACCCGCCCTCAAGCAAGGTGTAGTCGGTGGACAGATCACCCTTCCAGGCGCGATAGCCTTTTTCCAGACGCAATGAATTCAGCGCATACATGCCAAAGGGTTTGGCACTCGCATCCAGAACCGCATCATAAATTGCAGGCATATCCGCATTCAGCGCATGCACTTCCCAGCCCAATTCACCGGCAAAGGACACGCGGATCAGATAGGCATCCTGCCCCGCAACGGTCGCTGCCTGATGGGTCAGCCAGCCAGTGCTTAAATCCGCATCCGTCAGTCCCGCCAGCACATCGCGCGATTTCGGCCCTGTCACAATCAACGTGTCGCGGGTGGTGGTCACGTCTTCAACCGACACCCCTCCGGGGGCCGCATTTTTCAGCAACTCGCCATCATGCCACTGCGCCGTCGCCGCCGTGATCAGCATGAAGTCATCGTCACCCCTGCGCACACAAGACATTTCCGTCAGGATACGCCCGCGACTGTCGGATACATAAATCAGGTTCATGCGGCCCATTTTAGGCAAGCCGCCGGTGCAAAACCCGCGCAGGAATTCCGCCGCACCCGCACCCGATACCATGAAACGCGAAAACCCCGGCAAATCCAGCACACCGCAACCATCACGCACCGCTTCGCATTCTTCGCGAATACGCGCCTCCCAAGGCCCCGCGCGGCCCCAGGTATGTGTGGCCTCCAATGATGTATCATCGCCGTCATGTGCAAACCAGTTGGCCCGCTCCCAACCGTTATAGGCCCCCATCACGCCGCCCAAAGCTTTGATCCGCTCATGTACCGGCGACAGCTTTTTATCGCGCCCCGCAGGCCATTCGTGATTGGGGAAATGCATGGCGTACTCATTACCGTAAACTTCCTTACCCTTCTGAATGCAATAATCCCGATCCGTGTAATCAGTGTAACGGCGCGGGTCGACCGACCACATATCCCATTCGGTTTCGCCCTCGGTCATCCATTCCGCCAGTATTTTACCTGCACCGCCCGCTTGGGTAATACCGAAGGTAAAGACACAGGCTTCAAACGCGTTTGGCACCCCCGGCATTGGCCCAAGCAAAGGCAATCCGTCAGGGGCATAGGGAATAGGGCCGTTGATCACTTTGGAAATCCCCGCCGATCCCAACAGGGGTATCCGCGCCATGGCATCTTCAATATGCCATTCGATACGGTCAAGATCGTCGGGATATAGCTGAAACGAGAAATCCTCGGGCATCGGATCATCGGGCGTTACCCAATGTGCTTTACAATTCGGCTCATAAGGTCCAAGGTTCAGCCCGGCTTTTTCCTGCCGCAGATAATAACTGCTGTCCACATCACGCAACAGCGGCAATTTGTGGCCGGTTTCTTTTGTATAGGCTTCAATCTCGGGAATTTCTTCCGACAACAGATACTGGTGGCTCATCACCATCATCGGCACCGTGCGCCCGCCATATGGCTTGAACCATTCGCCAACGCGCTGGGCATAATAACCCGCGGCATTGACCACATAATCACAGCGGATATTGCCCTTATCGGTGTGAACGATCCACTCGCCGTTTTCGAGGGTTACACCTGTGGCAGGGCAGAACCGTTCAACCCTCGCGCCCAAATCCCGCGCCCCTTTGGCCAAGGCCTGGGTTAATTGCGCTGGATCAATATCGCCGTCATAGGGATCGAACAGCACTCCTTTCAGATCATGCAATTCCAGAAACGGATAAATTTCTTTTGCCTTTTCAGGTGACAGAATATCAATATCCAACCCCTGATAGCGTCCCATATCCATGGCACGCTGAAATTCCTGCATCCGTTCCTTTGAATGCGCCAAACGAACCGACCCCGTAACGTGATAATTCATCGGATAATCCACCGCTTCGCCCAAACCGCGGTAAAGCTCGGTTGAATAGCGTTGCATATTCATGATTGACCAACTGTTGGAAAATGTCGGCACATTTCCTGCCGCATGCCACGTTGAGCCCGCCGTCAGCTCGTTCTTTTCCAAAAGAACACACTCCGTCCAACCGGCTTTTGCCAGATGGTAAAGCACCGAGACCCCAACGACCCCCCCACCAATAATAACCACCCTTGCAGTGGTTGGAAAATCAGACATTTCTTCACTCCCTAGTCTTTCACAGGTTTTGCAAACGAACCCCATCACATGGGTTATTGATCCCTTTGCTCCGGCCCGTTTTCAATTTCGTAATAATCGCCCTTATCGGCCACATAGATATGTTTCAGCGTTTTTATCCCTGTTGCACCATCCAGCGTACCGGTTCCAATCGAGGTCGCCTTTTCACCGTCATGCTGCCAGAACAGGCTGGCCCCGCAACCGGTACAAAAGCCACGTCGGGCAACATCGGATGAACGGAACCATTTCAACCCGTCGTCACATAGAATGCGTAACCGGGCATTCGGCACTTGTGTGGCCGACCAGTAATGCCCGCTGGTTTTACGGCATTGGGTGCAGTGGCATGCGACAGACGGGCGCAACGGGCCCATAGTTTCATAAGTGACCGCCCCGCATTGGCATGAGCCTTTGTGTATTTCCACCATCTTGCCCTCCTAATAAACCGGCGGTGCGATCACCCAGATCACAACAGCATTTTCATCATGGCGGTTTTCCCACCTGTGCGGTTCACCGCGGATGCGAAAGCTGTCACCGGCTTCCAGATCAAACCTGTGATCCCCGATCCAGACGGTCAAACGCCCCGAAATAATATAGCCGACTTCCTGCGTCGGGCGTTTTACCGGTTTCTTCAACGCAGCACCCGATTTGAACACCGAATGAATAACCTCGAAGTCATCGGTCAAATCGGGCGATAGCAGCTCTTCCACCAACCCGTTTGTGCCCCCGCCGATTTTACGTCGCGTATCTTTACGCACAACGCGCCCCTGTTCTCCCGCACGCGCTTCCGCCTGCCCGAAAAATATCGAAATAGGCACCCCCAAAACCTTGGAAATCGCGCGCAGCTCGTCAATCGAGGGTTGCGAAATATCGCGTTCGACCTGCGACATCCACCCGACCGAGCGTTGCAGTTTTTTCGACAGCGCAATCAGGGTAAGCCCACGCATTTTACGGATACTGCGCAGATCCGCCCCAAGGCTGTCCGAATGTTGCATCTGATAAGTCATCGCGGCTTTCGTGAAATTTTACCTACAATTTTCATATATCGGAAGATTCGCCCCGCTTGAAAACGACCTTTCCTGTCGCAGGTAAAATTTTCCTTAAGAAAATTTGCCAAAAACTGTGACTTGTGTCACTATTGTAATAACACCAACATACGAGCACCATGCAACGCAATCCCTATACATTCCCGAAATATTCTTTCCTGGGCAGTCTCAACCCGGAAAGCTGGCACAATCTGTCAAACCTGTGGACGCAGGCACATTATAATTCCGGCCAGTTTCTGATCTCGGCGGAAGAACACAGCAGTGATGTCTTTTTCATTCTGCGCGGCACCGCCCGTGTGACAACATATACCACAAACGGCCGCGAGGTGTCATTCGCAACGATCACCGAAGGCGACAGTATCGGTGAATATTCGGCAATAGACAATGCCCCGCGCTCCAGCAGTGTTGTGGCGTCAGAGGATTGTTGTGCGGCAAAAATATCTGCGGAACAGTTTCGCAAACTGCTTAAAGCCAACCCGGATATTTCATTCAACATCCTGAGAATAATGGTCACGCATTTACGCGGCCTGTCGAAACGGGTGGTCGATTTCAACACCAAACCGGCGAACCTGCGCCTGCAAGAAACCCTTTTGCAACTGGCAGAACAACATAGCCGTGGCGAAGACTGTGTTTTAATCGAACGCCCGCCCACCCAAACCGAACTGGCGGCACAAATATTCACATCCCGAGAGGGGGTCGCACGCGAAATGGGGCGGTTGCGCAAGTCCGGCATTGTTGCGCGGCAAAAACGCAGCCTTTATATTCCTTCGCTGGAAAAACTGCGCGAAACTATTGCCATCAATCAATAGGAATTTCACTGGTTGCATAGCCCAATCCCTTTGGATAGCGTCTGGCACAAGCCCGCTTGCATGAAGGTATGACACTCCCATGACCCCGAATAAATCCACCCCGCCGATCAAACTGGCCATAAACGGTTTTGGCCGCATCGGCCGCCCGATCCTGCGCCTGTTGTCGCAGGGCAATACCGATTTTGAACTGGTCGCGATCAACGACATAGAACCCTTGGAAACCTGCGCTTACCTGTTCCAGTACGACAGTGTTTTCGGCCCGTTTCAAGGAACCGTCGAATTGGGCGAAAATACCCTTATCGTGAACGGAAAAGCCATTCCGTTTTTCCACACCAAGGATATAAGCACGCTGGATCTGGAAAATGTTGACGTCCTACTGGAATGCACCGGCATTGCCAACACCCGCGCAATCGCCGAACGCGGGCTGCTGGCAGGGGCCGCATCGGTGCTGATTTCAGGGCCATCGGATGCCGCCGACACAACGCTGGTCATGGGCGCGAATGAGTCCAGAATGGCCGACCACAAAATCATCTCGAACGCTTCATGCACCACCAACGCGCTGGCCCCGTTATTGCAATTACTACATGTAAATTTCGGGCTGGAAAGCGGTCATATGACCACGGTGCATTGCTACACCGGCAGCCAGCCCACCGTTGATAAACCGCGCGGCAATCTTGCCCGCTCACGGGCAGCCAGCCTATCCATGGTGCCCACCACCACAAGCGCACAGCGGCTAACGGATATGGTTTTACCCCACCTAAAGGGCAGGATCGAGGCCCGCGCCATCCGGGTGCCAACCGCCAGTGTTTCGGCCATTGATCTGGCGGTACAAACCAAAACGCCCGTGTCAGTGGAAACGGTAAACGCGGTTTTGAAACAGGCGGCTGAAACCAGCCCGGTGTTCGGCTGGATCACCCAACCTTTGGTATCGTGTGATTTACGCGCCCGCCCCGAATCCCTGATCATCAGCGAACGCGAAACATCGGTTTCCGTCGGTGGGCTTTTGCGGGTGTTCGGCTGGTACGACAACGAATGGGGCTTTTCCAACCGCATGCTGGACATGGCTCGCCTAATGGCAAACCGCGCCTAGGCCGCCTTGCGCGTAAACACCCAATCGTTTTCGCCCGATAGTTTCGGTTGAAACTTATAACCGTCCAGATCGAAATCCTTCAATCCTTCAGGGTCTTCGATACGATTCAAAACCATGAAACGCGCCATCATACCGCGCGCCTTTTTGGCGAAAAACCCGATCATTTTCAATCCCCCGTCGCGCTCTTCTTTAAAGGCAGGTGTGATAACCCGCGCGGCCATCGCTTTGCCCGTCGCTTTAAAATACTCGATTGAAGCGCAATTAACCACCACACCGTTTGCCTGCGCATCCAATGCCGCACCAATGCGTGCGCCCCAATAGGCGTATAGGTTCGGACCAGCCGGATTTGGCAAACGGCTGCCCATTTCCAGTCGGTAGGGTTGAATGCGGTCAAGCGGGCGCAAAACCCCGTAAAGCCCCGACAATATCCGCACATGTTGCTGCGCATAAGCCACATCATCCGGTTCCATATTCCACGCCTGAAGCCCGGTATATGTATCCCCCGCAAAGGCGAATGCTGCCTGTTTCGAGTTGCGCTCATCGGACGAGGAGGCAAAACCTGCAAAGCGTTTCTGGTTCAGGATCGCCAGATCCTCGCTGATTTTCATCAAGGTACGTAAATCCGAAACCGACAACTTGCCGGCAATTTTTGCCAAACTGTTCGCATCCGTCTGAAAAGCAGGCCGGCTTTCACCAAAATCTTTTTCCAATGGATCAAAATTCATTTTCTTGGCAGGTGATAAAACAGCTAACATGGCAGTCTCCGGTTTAATTACTACAACAATAGCAGTCTTGCGCCCCGCGCCAAGCCTTAATCGGATGCAATCACATCCAGAAAAGCCGCACCGAAACGGTTGGTCTTTTTGGCACCCATGCCCTGAATATTTTCCAGTTCGGCCAAACTTCTGGGCCGCATTTGCGCTATTTTCGACAAGGTTGCACTGGTGCAATTCAGATAGGTATCAAAGCCGGTTTCCCCCTTGGCCAACTGCACCTGCACTTCTTGCAAGCGATCAAACAACGCCCCCGCGTCTCGCCCCGCCAACCGGCGGCGTTGGGGGCGCACATCCGCTTGCGCCCCCGCAATCACCTCCAGAAAAACTTTCCCGTAGCGTTCAAGTTTCACCGCCCCCACCCCTGCAAGGCGTGAAAATGCATCCAGATCACCTGGTTTTTGCGTTGCCATGGCAATCAGTGTATTATCGGGAAAAACCACATAGGCGGGGGCCTGAATGGCCTCGGCCAAGGCCCGGCGTTTTGCTTTCAGGGCCGACATCAAGGCTTCGTCATCTTCCGCCAACAGGGCTTTGACCCGCGGTGTGTAGCGCGATTGTTTGACTATGGTATCGCGGCGCAGCTCGATCTTTTCCGCGCCGCACAAAATAGGCCGCGCCGCCTCGGTCATGCGCAACGCCCCGTAGCGTTCAATATCGGGGCGGATCAAATCATAGCCCATCATCTGCCGGAAAATCGCCTGCCACTGGGCTTTGTCATACTCTTTACCGACCCCGAAAGTCGGCAAAGTTTCATGACCCTTGGCACGCACTTTTGCGGTGGCATTGCCCAGCAATATGTCGATCAGATGGCCTGCCCCAAATCGCTCGTTGGTGCGCAAAATTGCCGACAGGGCCATGCGCACAACAGTAGTGCCGTCAAACAGATCGGGCGGTTTATCGCATAGATCACAATTACCGCAGCGTTCCATTTCATCCCCGAAATAGCGCAACAAAACCCGGCGCCTGCACCGCCGCGCTTCGGCCAAGCCCAACAACGCATTCAACCGCCCGTGATCTGCCTGTTTGCGCGCATTCGAGGCAAGACCCTCATCTATCTGGGATCGTCGCAAACGCACATCATCGGCACCAAACAAGGTCAGCGTATGGGCAGGGGCCCCGTCACGCCCGGCGCGGCCGATTTCCTGATAATAGGACTCCATAGATTTGGGCAAATCCGCATGTGCCACCCAGCGAATGTCCGGCTTATCAATACCCATGCCAAAGGCCACCGTAGCACAAACAATCAAACCGTCCTCGCGCTGAAACCGGGTTTCCGCCAGCCGCCGATCATCGGGGGCCATGCCCGCATGATAATGCAGGGCCACATGGCCCTCTGCCCGCAAAGCCTGCGCCAGCGTCTCGGTTTTCGCCCGCGAACCACAATAAATAATCCCCGCCTGATCCTTATGTGCCGTGACAAAATCCAGTAGTTGCCCACGCGGTTTGTTTTTCGGCGCAAAGGCCAGATGGATGTTGGGCCGATCAAAACCTTTCAGGAAAATCCGGACTTCGCGGCCCTGAAACAGACGTTCCACAATTTCATCACGGGTTTCCTGATCTGCCGTCGCTGTAAACGCAGCCAAGGGGACATCCAAAGCATCACGCAACGCCCCTATACGTAAATAATCGGGGCGAAAATCATGGCCCCACTGGCTAACGCAATGGGCCTCGTCCACCGCGATCATCGACACATTGGCGCGGCGTAAAAGCAATATCGTGCCCGGGTTCGCCAAGCGTTCCGGTGCGATATACAAAAGCTTCAAACGCCCGTCATCTATAGCCTCGAACACCTCTTCGGTTTCTTCATCCGTGTTGCCGGAACTTAACGTCCCCGCAGCAACCCCGACCGCCCGCAACGCATTCACCTGATCGCGCATCAGCGCAATCAGCGGCGAGATCACCACCGTCAACCCGTCACGGCACAGGGCGGGCAACTGAAAACACAGGGATTTGCCGCCCCCTGTAGGCATAATTGCCAAAACATCAGCACCCGCAGTGACCGCCGCCACGATTTCTTCCTGGCCTTCACGGTAGCCGTCAAAACCAAAAACATCTTTCAAAAAAGAGCTACGCGCGTTCATGGTCTGTTTTCTGCCTGCCTGCTAACTACATTAAGCACTCGCATATGTATAAATCATGAACAAGCCTGAACTACCGTTCCGTTATAAAACCCGCTGCAAATAATTCGGCACGGGCGGGTATCCACAGGCTATCGGCATTGGTCGAAAAAGCATGTTCCAAAAACCCGCGCTCGATACCGCGACCCGCAAGATAAAGCATATCTTTTTTCTGCTCCTCAACCGGATCAACGGTTTGAAACCGGAAAGGCATATCAAAACTATAACCGTGAAATCCCACTTTCGCCCCGGGCAACAAAATCCGCTTTTTACCGGCAGAAAACACCAGTGTACAAGCTGAATAGCAATAGGTTTCCACCTGTGTTGTAAGTGCGCGCACCTCAAGCAGTTTCGCAATCGAGCGCCCGGCGAAAACAATCCCGCCATTGCTTTCAAGCGAAATCGTCGTCACCATGGGATGTTTGTTCAGCATGATCAAAAGGGCTTGATACATCAGGTAGTTCACCTCGCCGCCCAGGCGAATGGTGTTGCCTTTCAGCTTCGCACTGAAGTCGTCATTGCCGAAGATCGTCTTGGCAGGCCGGTCGATGAAATAACGTGTCGCAATCACGTCGATAACCTGAAACCCCATCAGAACCACCGTCGCAATCATCCCCAGATAAAGCATCCAGGCATTATTGCCAGCCCCTTGTTCCACCTGCTCGCGTTTGGCACGGCGCAGCCCTCCCACAATCTGCCAGATCAACAGGGTCACAATAATCGCCACACCCAGATTTTCCGCCCAAATCGACCAGCCCTCGATGGCAACCGAGGCCGCAACAAAGCTGACCCCCAACAGATTGAGATAAAGCGTCACCCCAAACCCAAGCCGCCCCTTCCAGTGATTTTTGAAATAATTGCGCATGTTTTGCCTTCCAACCTCGGGCAAATATAGCACGGAAGTTACGAGCGGCGCAAAACATGCACCCAGGTATCCCCGTACTTGCGCGCGTCCAGCATCTCGAATCCTTCGGGGGCCATCTGTTCACGGCCTTCTTCCCAGACAACCAGTGCTTCATCCGCCAGCCAACCGCCAGCCCGTGTCGCACCCAGGGCTTTGCTACCCAAACCCTTGCCATAAGGCGGATCAAGAAACACCAGATCAAAGGGTTCACCCACCACGGCGCCCAGTTTGGTTGCATCACGCCGAAACAGCTTCGTTGTTCCGATTGTCCGCAAAATATCGGTGTTTTGCCGCACCAATGCACGGGCTTTTGCGCCTTCGTCGATGAACAAAACAAACGCAGCCCCGCGCGACAGGGCCTCAAAGCCCAGTGCACCGGTGCCGGCAAACAGATCCAGCACGCGGGCGTCCGAAATAGGGTCGCCGTAGCCGCCGTTGACCAGAAGGTTGAATATACTTTCGCGCACCCGGTCTGTCGTCGGGCGCAAATGGGCCGCCACATCCCCCTTACCAACAGATGCCAGCCCCGTGCCTTTGAACCGGCCGCCGATGATGCGCATTACATGAACCGCTTCAAATCCGCCGCAGGGTCGGCGACAACGTCCTTAGGTACCGATTTCCCCGCCTCGATAATCCGCTTGCCGATCATATAGCCGCGCGGATCGTTCATTGCGTCCACCGCCAGTAATTGATCGCCCCGATAGTACCAGAATGAAACCATACCGTCCTTGTCGCCGTTGCGGGCGATCACATCGTCAAACCCCGTGTTCAGCCCCGCAATTTGCAACTTCACATCAAACTGATCCGACCAGAACCAGGGTTTGGCAACATAATCCTTGCCCGCACCCATAATATTTTCCGCCACCAGTTCTGCTTGATCAATAGCGTTCGGCACAGACTCCAGCCGAATACGCCCCCCCCTATAAGGAAACGACGCACAATCGCCTGCCGCCCAAATACCGGCCACGGATGTCCGCCCTTGCGCATCCGTCCTGATGCCGTTCTCGATCTCGACACCAGCTGCTTCCGCCACGTCCGTTGCGGGCGTGATCCCGACACCGACAATGGCGAAATCAATGTCCAGCTCAGTGCCATCCGACAGTTTCGCCCCGGTCACGCGGCCCTCGCCGATAAGATGATCAAGACCCACACCTTCAATAATCCGCACCCCTTTGGCACTGTGCAAATCCCTGAAATAATCCGAGGTCTGCGCACAGGCCACACGCTGTAAAATCCGCTCTGCCATTTCCACAAGCGTTACTTTCAACCCTTTTGATGCCGCCACCGCAGCCGCTTCCAGCCCGATATAACCACCGCCGACAATCAACACATGACGGCCCGCCCCGAACTCGGGGGCCATGGCATCCACATCCGCCAGATTGCGCACCACATAAACCCCGTCCAAAGTGCCATCAATAGCTGCGGGTAAATGGCGCGGGGTTGAGCCCGTTGTCAGGATAATTTCATCGCAGGACAACACCTGATCCCCGACAGTTACGGCACCGGTTTCAATCTTGCAAACCGTTTCGCCCATGCGCAAATCTATCCCGTTCTGCCCATAAAATGCTTCCGGTTTTAGAAACAATCGTTCCATATCCATTTCCCCCAGCAGATATTTCTTCGACAAGGGCGGGCGTTGATAGGGGGGCACGTTCTCGGCGCCGATCAGCGTTATATCTCCGTCAAAACCCAGATTGCGCAGTTTTACAACTAACGCGCTACCGGCTTGACCGGCTCCAACCACAACCACATGCGACATCGGTAAAGTTCCTTGATTATTGTTCTGGCTAATACTCCTGTCCAACCTATATATCAGACCAATATAACCTCAACTTAGAAAGTGCTCTTATGTCAATAAGCATCGGTGATAAACTTTCACAAGCATCCCTTGGCCGCCTTGGTACAGAAGGGCCGGAACAGGTTGATCTTACCAACCTGATCGCAGGCAAAAAGGTCGTCATTTTGCGCTGCCCGGGGCCTTTACCCCGACATGTTCTTCAGCACATTTACCCGGTTTCATCCAAAATGCCGATAAATTGCGCGCCAAAGGCGTGGCCGAGATTATCTGCATATCGGTGAATGATATATTCGTGATGAAAGCATGGGATGATGTGCAAGGTGCATCAAAGGCAGGCATCCACTGTCTTGCAGACGGCGACAGTGCCTTTACCAAATCCATCGGTATGGATTTTTCAGCCGCCCCCGCTGGCATGATCGACCGGTCAAAACGCTACGCGATGATTGTCGAGGACGGCACGATCACCGCCCTGAACGAAGAAGAAGAGCCCGGCATCTGTGATCTATCGGGCGGCGAAAACATTCTGGCCCTTTTATAAGGCCAGCCTGTCCATCATTTTGGCCAGTTTCAAATCCAGCTCTGACAAGCCGTCAACACTATGGGTTGTCAGTACCACCTCGACACGGCTGTAGGCGTTTGACCATTCGGGGTGGTGATTCCATTTTTCCGCATACATCGCCACACGAGTCATCCAGCCAAACGCCTGATTGAATGTTTTAAACTTGAATTGCCGCGCAATCGCATCACGCCCTTCAACCATTTGCCAGCCGTTTGCCAACAAAGCAGCCAGCTCTGTCGCCCGTTGTTGATCCGTCAGTTTTTCCGCCATCATCTGTCTCCTTGCGCCTGTTTTACCAAAGCATCGAACAACCGCTGTTGGGTCTTGTCCCCTGCCGCAGTTGTTTCAGGATGCCATTGCACCGCCAGACACCAGGGATGCGTTTGCAGCTCCACGCCTTCAACAACCCCGTCAACCGAGCTTGCAGTAACGGTTAAAGCCGATGCAACCTTTTTCAACGCCTGATGGTGCCCCGACATGGTATGAACCATATCGGCCCCCATCACATCCGCCAGCTTTGAACCTGCTGTAACCTGCACATCATGTGTCGCCCAAAGCCCCGCACCATCGCGGTGAATGTCCTTGTCTATATGGTCAGGCAGATGTTCAACCAAACTACCGCCCAAAGCGACATTCAACAGTTGTGCCCCACGGCAAACCCCCAGGATCGGCAGCTCGGGCATTGTTATAGCATGTTTGATCAACGCCAACTCAACCTGATCGCGCAGCGTGTCATGCGGCAACAGGTTCGGGTTGTTCACATTGCCGCCATAAAGGTCGGGATGAATATCCGCCCCGCCGGAAAAGATAATTCCGTCCAATCTAGCCAACAGGTTTTGCACCCCATCCGCAATAGGCGGAATAATCACAGGAATACCGCCCGCCCGCAACACTGCGGTAGAATAATCTGCGGGCGACGCAAGATACGCGTCATAATGGACATCCCTGATGTCCATTTCCGAGGCCCCACATCCGGTGATCCCGATTATTGGTCTACTTACTTCAGTCATCCTCTTGCCTTTGAACCTTCCTGAACGGCCCATAATCCGTTAAAACTTCGATCTCTTCATCCACCGCATCACGCTCGGCTTCCAGATAAGTTTCAACAGCATCACGAAACCCTGGGTCGGCAATCCAGTGCAGCGAATAGGTCGGTTTCGGCAAATAGCCGCGCGCCAGTTTATGCGCCCCCTGCGCCCCCGCTTCAACCCGCTTAAGCCGGTGTTCAATAGCGTAGTCTATCGCCTGATAATAACACACTTCAAAATGCAGACAGGGATGATCTTCAGCGCAGCCCCAATAACGACCATACAGGCAATCATCCCCGATGAAATTCAACGCACCGGCCACCCAGAGACCTTCGCGCTCGCACATCACCAACAACACATCTTCGCGCATTTCAGCCTGCACAATATCGAAAAATTCCTGCGTCAAATATGGCGTGCCCCATTTGCGTGCGCCGGTATCTTGATAAAACCGCCAGAACGCATCCCAATGCCCTGGCTGGATGGCATCTCCCGTCAAGGCCACAATTCGCCCGCCAAAAGCCTGCGCAACTTTGCGTTCTTTGCGGATATTCTTGCGTTTGCGCGACGAAAGAGCAGCCAGAAAACCCTCGAAACTTGGGTAACCGTCATTCAGCCAGTGAAACTGTTGTCCGGTTCGCTGCAAAAGCCCGGCCTCGGCCCCAACCGCAAACTCGTCTTCGGCGCAAAAGGTAATATGCAAAGACGACACTTGATTATCCTGGGCCATTTGCACCGCCCCTTGCAGCAAAGCACGTCGCCCCGCATCCTCATAGCCCAAGCGGCACAAAAACCGCTGCCCCGTGACCGGCGTAAACGGCACCGCCGCTTGCAGTTTCGGGTAATACCGCCCACCTGCACGCGCATAAGCCTGCGCCCAGTTGTGATCGAACATATATTCACCTTGCGAGTGGGATTTTGCGTAAAGCGGCATTACCGCAATCACTTTACCGCTCAGGCGCACCACCAGATGATGCGGCTGCCAGCCGGTGCCGCGCCCGACCGAACCGCTGTCTTCCAACGCCCGCAAAAACCGGTAGCTGGTAAACGGATTTCCCGCATTAACCGCACATATATCCCAGTCGGCCTGCAAAATATCCGACAGACCTTGCAAAGCCGTAACCGATATATCCGCTTTATCGCTCATCAGGGCACCTTTAGGCCAAATACCCTTCAAAGGTTATATTATCCGCCACCTCGCGGGCTATTTTTTCGATCATTGCAGTCCGCACTGTCCAGCACAATATTGTCGCCCCTTGTTGTTTTCGGTAGGCCACAACGGCATCTTCCAGATGCATAACTTGATGCGAGATAAAACAGGCCCCTATACGGTCATAATCAACGATACCCGCCAGTTCCACACGGCGCGCTTCGGGAACGAACAGCCAGTCTTTGGTCAAAAACGGGCCGGTCACCAACCCACGCGGAATACGGGGGGCAAACTTTGCGCATTTGGCAATGCTATGGGGGTTAAAAGACATCAAAGCCGCAGGGCCGTTGTAATCCTCTAAAATCGCACAGGCGGCTTGCTCCAGCGCCCCCACATTCGGGCCCAACGCCCCGTCCTGGTCTTTAAACTCAATCAACAACGGAACCCGCCCGTCAATGAACGACAGAAACGCTTCCAGGGTCGGAATCCCTTCATCCCCGTGTTTCAGACGCATCGTGCCCAACTCTGCCGCAGTGCGTTGTGCCACAGCCCCCGATTGATCGGTCAAACGCTCCAGTGAATAGTCATGGAACACCATCGGCACGCCGTCTTTGGCCATTTGCAGATCAATTTCAATGCCATAGCCATGCTTGATCGCCTCACGCGCACCGGCAACCGAGTTTTCCGGCCGGCCATTGGCACTATCATGCAATGTCCGATGCGCAATCGGAGTGTTTATAAGTTCTTTTGGTAATATCATGCTGAAATCTGGAAAATGCCTTCAACCTCAACCGCAACACCCAGCGGCAATGAAACACAGCCAACGGCGGCCCGTGCATGTGCGCCTGCCTGACCAAAAACCTCGGCCATCAGATCAGATGCACCGTTGATCACGGCAGGATGATTCTCGAAATCGGCGGTCGCATTTACAAATCCACCCAGTTTCACCACTTTCACCACCCGGTCTAGGTTTCCGCCACATGCTTCACGCAATTGTGCAATCAGGTTTATCCCGCAAACCCGCGCCGCAGCCACCCCCGCCTCCACAGACATCGTGTCACCCAGCTTGCCGCAAATCAACCCGTTTGCATCTTTCGAAATTTGCCCCGAAACCGTGACAAAATCCCCTATTTTCACATATGGAACGTAGTTTGCAGCAGGCGCAGGGGCCTCGGGCAGCACAATTCCCAATTCAGCCAATCGCGCATCTATTTTTCCAGCCATCAGATTCTCCTGTAAGTATGTTGATTGTATAGTTGCAACAGAATAACACTGACGTCACCCATTATCATGACAATTTATGTGACTATATGGACAGAATCCTACAAATGACTATGTTATGCTTCACCAAGAACAATAATATTTTAATAAAGGTATCCCTGTGCTTTTAAGAAAAATGCAATTTAGCCGCCATTCGCGCAAATTCATAACCGGATTTGTAGTGCTGACCATGCTCTCCGCATGCTCGGCTTCGGTTACCAAATCAAACTTTAACGACCCTTACGAAACATCAAGCCGCAAGATGCATGCTTTCAATAAAGGTTTCGATAAAGTTTTGGTTAACCCTGCATCAAAGGGCTATATCGCAGCAACCCCGCCGGTGCTTGTGCGTATGATCGGCAACTTTGCCAGCTTTCTGGGTTTGCCGCTTCAAGCCCTGAACAATATCCTGCAAGGCAATCCCAAAGCTCTGGCTCAAACCGCAGCCACCGCTGCCGTAAACGCTTTCACCTTCGGGCTTGGCGACCTTGCTTCCGAGGCGGGCATCCCCGACAATAACGCGGATTTCGGCCAAACCCTTAACGTCTGGAAATTCAAACAGGGTATTTACTACGAAATGCCCATCATCGGGCCAAGCACCACACGCGATACCGTCGGCTTTTTCGTTGATCTGTTTATCAACCCGCTAGGCCTGGTAGGCACATCCTCGGAACATTGGGCGTCCTTTGGGTTTACCGTTTTGGATAAACTGGGCAAGCGCAGCCAATATTCTGCATTCTATAATGAAACGCTTTATGGCTCTGAAGACAGTTACGCGACTGCACGATCTCTTTACTTGCAGAACCGCAACTATTTCCTACATAATGGTGTAAACGTAAATACATTGGAGGATCCCTTTGCCTTTAACTAGACCTTCCAACCGCAGAACATTCATTGGCGGGGCTTTTGCCACCGCTGCCATGATTGCAGTGCCGTCATCCGGCTTTGCCCTGACCAAATCCGAGGCTGAAAAGCTGATCGGTAACATGACGCGGGATGTTTATAACGTCATAAATTCGGGCAAGAAGGGTGCTGCAATGTACCGTGACTTCGATAAGGTTTTCGGCAAATACGCAGCGGTTAACGCCATCGCACGCGCCTGCCTTGGCCCGCCTTGGCGCACAGCTTCTGCGTCCGAGCGAAACGCCTATACCGCCGCATTTCGGGGCTATCTGTCGCGCAAATATGGCAAACGGTTCCACGAATTTATCGGATCCAGAATCAACGTTGTCAGCTCAAGAGCGGTAAAATCCGGCTATCTGGTAAAAAGCGTGATGAAGCTCAATGGCTCTTCCCCTTTTAACGTCGACTGGCAGGTCTTTGAACGTAACGGTACAATTCAGATGTTCGATTTGTATATAGAAGGTATCAGCATGATCAAATCCGAACGTGAAGAGGTCGGCTCGATGCTTGACAAAAGTGGCGGAAAAATAAGCAAATTGGTCACACGACTCAACAAAGCTGGCTAGGGCTTATTTGCGGCCTCCGAAAATTCCCAGCAGTTTGTCCATAATCGTATTGGCATCGCGTTCAAACTTCTTAAGCCCGCGCCCGATGGTGCGTTTTCGCCCTGTGGGTTGCTGATCGTTTTGCATGGATTTCAGCACATTCCCCGGCAAAGGGCGGATCATCGGCAAAGGTTTTGCCGGTAAACCCTCAAGAACCCGAAGCATGGTTTCGCGCCAGATACCTGCAGGCAACCCGCCACCGGTCACGCCTGAAAGCTTGGAATTGTCGTCATACCCCATCCACACACCGGTTACATAATCAGCGGTAAAGCCGATAAACCAGGCATCACGCGCCCCTTGTGTGGTGCCGGTTTTACCCGCTGCTTCGCGCCCCTCCAGCTTGGCACGTCGCCCGGTTCCGGTCTCTATCACCTGGTTCATCATATAAACCAGTTCGGCTGCCGCATGATCGCTGATCACCCGTTTGCCACCCCCTGCGGAATTTTGAAACAACGGCGCACTGTCCCCCTGCACTGTCAAATCTATGATACCATAGGGCTTAGCACTGACGCCTGAATTCAAAAAACCTGCATAGGCACCGGTCATTTCCAGTAAAGTCGACTCTGACGCCCCCAAAGCCAGCGCAGGCCCTGTCGCCAGTTTGTTCCTGATCCCGAAATCTTGCGCCAAAGCCCGTACTTTTTCGCGCCCCACGGCCTCGGACACCCGAACCGCAGCGGTATTTACCGACTTCGCCAAGGCTTCGGTAAAAGTAATAGGCCCGCGGTATTTGCGAGAATAGTTTTTCGGACTCCATGCGCCCGACCCCGGAATATTGATGGTCAAAGGTTCGTCATAAACGATAGAATCGTAGCTATAGCCGTTTTCCAGCGCAGTCGCATAAACGAACGGCTTAAACGACGATCCGGTTTGGCGCAAAGCCTGTGTCGCGCGGTTAAATCCCCCCGCAACCCCCAGGTTACGCCCGCCCACCATGGCACGCACCGCACCGTCACGCGACATCACCACAATCGCGGCTTGCGCTTTGGAACCTTCCTTGACCTTGTTCTTGAATACAAATTCCAGCGCATCTTCTGCCGCTTTTTGTATGCGCCCGTCAAAGGTGGTTTTGATCACAATATCCTCGGTTGTGTCCTTCAAAATAAAATCAGGGCCGCTTTCCATAATCCAGTCGGCAAAATACCCCCCCGCCCGCTTTTCGGCAACGGCAGACAATTTTGCCGGATTATTGCGCGCCTTTATCGCCTGCCGCTTGGTCAGATAGCCTTGTTCTTCCATCAATCCGATGATTAAATTCGCGCGTCCTTGCGCCCGCACCATATGGCGCGTCGGCGCAAATTTCGACGGTGCTTTCAACAAACCCGCCAACATTGCCGCTTCGGATGCATTCACATCCCGCGCGGATTTTGCAAAATAACGTTCGCTGGCGGCCTCGAATCCATAAGACCCCGCCCCCAGATAAGCCCGATTCAGATAAATCGACAGAATTTCGTCCTTGGTGTATTTCAGCTCCATCGCGAATGACATCGGCACTTCTTTAATCTTGCGCTTGATTCTGGACAGATCCGAGAAAAACACCCGCTTTGCCACCTGTTGCGTAATCGTCGAGCCACCATTGCCCGACAGGGGCGATCGACCTGCGCGCATATTGATCATCATCGCACCTAAAATACCGCGCGGCGATATACCGAAATGATGGTAAAACCGTTTGTCTTCGGTCGCAACTACAGCATCTTTCAAATAGGGCGAAACCGTTTGTGCCGTTACAATACCGCCAAACTGATCGCCGCGCCAGGCAAACACCGCACCATTATAATCCTGCATCGTGACAGACCCGCGTGCGCGGTCATCCATCAGGTTAGCTGCAGGCGGCAGGCTTTTGTAGTAATACAAGGTGCTTGCTCCGATAACCGCGACCAACACAATCGCCACCCGAAGCCCGACCCACCACAAGGCACGCAACGGCCATAATGCAAGCTTTCTGATAAACCCCCCAAACCCCTTAGGGGCCGCTTTTGACGTTTTCACACGCTTCTTCTTCGCCGGTGCTTTTTTAGGAACTTTCTTGGGCGGCACTTTAAAAGTTCTGACAGGGGCGATCAAAGGGGGACGTTTTTTACCGTTATTTGCCATCGGGTGTTTTTTCTGCTCTTTTTTCGAATCTAGGCTTTTCATGCGGGTTGTAGCGTACTTAACAGACAAATCATAAATTTGTTTCTGCTTATTTTTTCATCATAAAAGTATTTGTGTATAAATATTAGTCAACAACATTGGTTTTTTCTTCAAACCACGCTGTAGGAATTGAACTTCACACCCACAGCCCTTTTCTTGGGGGCGATCAAACATGCACCTTTTGCTGCATCAATCACGAGGGAACAGAATGAAACTTATCATCGCAATAATTAAACCGTTCAAACTAGACGACGTGCGTGAAGCCCTGACGTCCGCAGGGGCCACCGGTATGATGGTCACTGAAATCAAAGGCTACGGCGCACAATCGGGCCACACGGAAATTTACCGTGGCGCGGAATACGCCGTAAATTTCGTCCCCAAAGTCCGCATTGAACTGGTTGTCCCCGACGCACTTGTCGAAACCATCCTATCCACCATCGAAACCACCGCCAAAACCGGAAAAATCGGTGACGGAAAAATCTTTGTCCTCAATGTCGAAGACGCCGTGCGGGTACGCACCGGTGAAACCGGCGCAGATGCAATATAAACCCCTTGAAAGGTAATCCAATGAAACGCAAACTTTCGACCCTACCCCTGCTCGCCCTGCTCAGCCTAACCCCGAACACCGTGCTGGCACAAACAACCGAGGCCGCCATGGACAAAGGCGATGTTGCCTGGATGATGGTCTCGACCCTGCTTGTTCTGATGATGATCCTGCCCGGCCTTGCGCTGTTCTATGGCGGGCTTGTGCGCTCAAAAAACATGCTCTCGGTACTGATGCAATGCACCACCATCACCGCCCTTGTGATGGTGATCTGGGTGTTTTACGGCTATTCGTTCAGCTTTGGTGGCGGCACAAACGCGTTTTGGGGCGGCACCGGCAAACTGTTTCTGTCTGGCGTCAATTTGGACAGCATGTCGGCCACCTTTACCGACGGTGTGGTGATCCCCGAATATGTGTTCATCGCCTTTCAAATGACATTCGCCGCCATTACCCCCGCCCTGATTGTCGGGGCTTTTGCCGAGCGGATCAAATTTTCTGCCCTGATGGTCTTTGTCGTCCTTTGGGTCACACTGGTCTATTTCCCCATCGCCCATATGGTCTGGGACGGGTCGGGCTATCTGTTCAATCTTGGCGCACTTGATTTTGCCGGTGGCACGGTTGTCCACATAAACGCAGGCATCGCAGCACTTATGGGCGCGATTGTGATCGGGCCGCGCATCGGGTTTGGCAAAGACATGATGGCGCCGCACTCGATGACCCTGACACTGGTGGGTGCAGGCATCCTATGGGTCGGCTGGTTCGGCTTCAACGCAGGCTCTAATCTTGAGGCCAACGGCGGGGCCGCACTGGCGATGATCAATACCTTTACCGCCACTGCGGGGGCCATTCTGGCCTGGTCGATCATCGAACGCTTTACCCGCGGCAAAGCATCCCTGCTGGGGGCCGCATCGGGTATGGTCGCAGGCCTGGTTGCCGTCACCCCGGCAGCGGGTTCCGTTGGGCCGGTCGGTGCCATTGCGCTCGGGGCCATCGCATCCCTTGGCTGCTATATCTTTGTCGGACCGATAAAAAACAAATTCGGCTATGACGACAGCCTAGACGTTTTCGGCATCCACGGCATCGGCGGCATCATCGGGGCCATCGGCACCGGCATTTTCACCGCCCCCTCGCTGGGCGGCACCGGCGGCGCGGATTTCTCGATCGCAACCCAGACATGGATCCAGACCGAGGCCGTTACTGTCACGCTTGTATGGGGCGGGGTGGTCAGCTTCATCCTGTTCAAACTGATCGACAGCTTCATGGGGCTGCGCGTTGACGAAGAAGCAGAACGCATGGGCCTTGATCAAGCCAGCCACGGCGAAAGTGCCTATCATATGTAGGCAACAACAGTTTGCCGTTACCTTGAAACCGACCCCGACAGGGTCGGTTTTTTGTTAGGCAATACCACCGTTTCAGGCTTTACTGCGCTAAAAGGAATCCCGTTTATGCCCCATACCGTTGCGCACCTGCCCAACCTTACCCATAAAACCGAACGCACCGATATGGCCGCCGCCTTTCGCTGGACCGCACGCCTTGATATGCACGAAAGCGTCGCCAACCATTTCTCTCTGGCCGTGAACGACGACGGCACAAAATTCCTGATGAACCCCAACCAGATGCATTTCGCCCGAATCAAGGCCAGCGACCTGTTGCTGCTGGATGCCAACGACCCCGAAACCCTGCAAGGCCCGAATGCGCCTGACCCCACCGCATGGGGCTTGCACGGGGCGATCCACCGTCACTGCCCGCAGGCGCGATGTGCCATGCATGTGCACTCCATTTTTGCCACCGTTCTGGCCAGCCTTGCCGACAGCCGGCTTTTACCGATCGACCAGAACACCGCCACATTTTTCAACCGTTATGTGATTGATGAACAATACTGCGGCCTTGCCTTTGAAGCAGAGGGAATACGTTGCGCCCAACTGTTCGCCAACCCTGCCCATAAAGTGATGATTATGGGCAACCACGGCGTCATGGTGATCGGCAACAGCGTGGCCGACACATTCAATCGCATGTACTACTTTGAACGCGCTGCCGAAACCTATATCCGCGCCTTGCAAACCGGCCAAGCCTTACGTCTGTTATCCGACGAAATCGCCGAAAAAACCGCCCGAGAGCTGGAAGACTATCCCGAACAAGCCGATAAACACCTGTCAGAACTAAAAGCCATTCTGGATGATGAAGGCTCAACCTATGCTGGCTGATCGCAACCGGCTATGCCCGCTATCTTAAATTCCAAAATCACATAAAGCACCCCCCCTATGAAATTCCTTAAAACAGACAATATGATCGGGGCGGCATTCATGTGCAGCTCAATGGCCGCCTTTGCGTTCAATGATGCGACGGTGAAATATGTCGCGGCAAACATGGATGTCTATCAGGCGGTTTTCATACGCGGATTGTTTACCATAGTGTTCATCGGGATTGTTGCTTGCGCCAGTGGCACATTCCGCCATATCCCCGACAAAGCCGATCAAAAACGCATCGCGTGGCGCACCGTGACCGAGGTCGGCGCAACACTGGCCTTCATCACCGCACTGGTGCATATGCCGCTTGCCAATATCACCGCTATGCTGCAAGCCCTGCCGCTAACCGTCTCGATTGCCGCTGCAATATTCTTTCGCGAATATTTCGGGTGGCACCGCAGCATCGCTATCCTTGTGGGCTTTATCGGCATGCTGATTATTATCCGCCCTGGGGCAGACGGATTTAACGCATACGCCCTATTGGGCCTTATTGCCGTGCTGTTTGTCACTTGGCGCGACCTGATCTCGCGGCGTTTTGCCAAAAATGTATCCTCACTTCTGGTGTCTTTCATCACCGCCACTGCCATAACCCTGGTCAGCGGACTGATCACATTTTTATTCGGGGAATGGACGCCCGTAACACCGTTGCAACTGGCTTATCTGGCCCTTGCCGCCGGTTTTATATTTGCCGGCTATTACTCCGCCATTGCCGCCATGCGTGTGGGCGAGGTCGCCGCTGTCACCCCGTTTCGGTATACGGTTATGATCTGGGCAATACTTTTGGGTTGGCTGATCTGGGGCGACATCCCCGACGGCTGGACTCTTCTGGGTATGGTAATCGTCATCGGCATGGGGGCTTATACGCTGTGGCGCGAACACAAGGTGTAGACCCGCTCTTCCAATTGGGACAAATATCCGCGCCGCAGGCAATCTTGTTAACCATTGGATCACATCCGATGTCATACGCCGGTCATAGCGGTTGTGCAGGCCAAAACCGCCCGCACCCCAAGCCCTTAATACTCCGCACGCGGCATTAACAAACCGGACTAAAAATCAAGGTTTTCCACCGACAGCGCATTCTTTTGAATAAATTCGCGGCGTGGCTCCACCACATCACCCATCAGTTTGGTAAACAGATCATCCGCATCGGCCAGATCATTCACTTTGACCTGCAACAGGGTGCGTGCATCGGGGTCAAGCGTGGTTTCCCACAACTGGCCGGGATTCATTTCGCCCAGGCCTTTGTAACGCTGCAACGACAGGCCCTTTTCGCCTTCCGCCATTACCAGACTTAACAACGCGGTTGGCCCGTGTACCAATGTGGTTTTATCTTTGCGCGTGAACCGTGCAGAGTGCCCGTAAACCTCTTTTAATGCGTTTGTCATATCGCTTAATTTGCGTGCCTCGCCCGAATGCAGACAGCGGCCATCCAGAGTGTGGCTTTCCTCGACCCCGCGCAAAATACGGCTGAACCGCAATCCGTGATCTTGCGTTTGACGCCCCGACCAGCCGCGCTCGTATTCCAGACTAACCTGATCCAGGCGACCACAAACCAGATCTGCGGTTCCTTGCGGGTCCTTATCAGCAACCCCCGGCACCAAAGCACCGGTAATGGCGGCCTGTTCCAGAATATGACGGTCATAATGGGTCGGGAATGCGTTTAAAACAGTGCGGGCATTTCGCGCCTCTGTCACCACCCGCGCCAAGTCAGCCCCGGTGATAATGTGGCCATTACCCAAATCCAGTGACGCCCCATCAATACCTTGTTCAATAAGGTAATCTTCCAGCGATGGCTGGTCTTTGAGGTACACTTCAGACTTGCCCCGCGCCACTTTGAACAAGGGGGGTTGGGCAATATAAAGATAGCCGCCATCAATCAGTTCCGGCATTTGGCGAAAGAAGAAAGTCAGCAGCAGGGTGCGGATATGTGCGCCGTCAACATCCGCATCGGTCATGATGATAACTTTATGATAGCGCAGCTTTTTGATGTTGAATTCATCGCGCCCGATGCCGGTGCCCAGCGCGGTAATCAGGTTGGTGATTTGCTCGGATGTCAGCATCTTGTCAAAGCGTGCGCGTTCCACATTCAGTATTTTACCACGCAGCGGCAACACCGCCTGATTTTCCCGTGACCGCCCTTGTTTGGCAGAGCCGCCGGCGCTGTCCCCTTCGACGATGAAAATTTCGGATTTGGACGGGTCACGTTCCTGACAATCCGCCAGTTTGCCGGGCAGCGATGTGCCGCCAAACGCGGTTTTACGCCGAGTCAATTCACGCGCTTTACGCGCCGCTTCTCGCGCCAGTGCCGCCTCGACGATCTTGCTGACAATCTCTTTGGCATAGGCCGGATTTTCCTCGAACCATTCCGACAGTTTTTCGTTCATCAGGCTTTCCACCACAGGGCGCACTTCGGATGAAACCAGCTTGTCCTTGGTTTGCGAACTGAACTTGGGGTCAGGCACTTTTATGGATAAAACGCAGGTTAACCCTTCACGCGCATCATCCCCCGTGAAAGAAATCTTTTCCTTCTTGGCAATCCCGCTAGACGCCGCATAATTATTAATAGTCCGCGTCAAAGCCCCCCGAAACCCCGCCATATGGGTGCCGCCATCGCGTTGCGGGATGTTGTTCGTGAAGGGCAGGACATTTTCGTGGTAGCTGTCGTTCCACCACATGCCTACCTCAATCGTAATATCGTCTTTTTCACCAACGATATAGATAGGGTCTTCTAGAACGGCGGTTTTGGAACGGTCCAGATAACGTACAAATTCGCGTACGCCGCCTTCATAAAGCAGCACTGTTTCCAAAGGCTCAGCGGGGCGTTCATCGCGTAGAATAATTTTTACACCAGAGTTCAAAAACGCCAGTTCGCGCAGGCGGTTTTCCAGGGTTTTGAAAACATAATCTCGATTGGAAAACGTATCGAGTGAAGCCATGAAACGTACTTCAGTGCCCGTTTCACCTTTCGTTTCGCCAATCACTTCCAAATGCTTAACCGTATCACCATGTTCAAACCGTGCGATATGCACTTTATCATCACGCCAGATTTTCAGCTCCAGCCAGTCCGATAGTGCATTCACCACCGATACGCCCACGCCGTGCAAACCACCCGAGACCTTATAGGAATTGCTGTCGAATTTACCCCCTGCGTGTAGCTGGGTCATAATCACTTCGGCGGCAGATACACCCTCTTCGTCGTGGATGCCCACAGGGATACCACGTCCGTTATCACGAACCGAAACGCTTTCATCGGCGTGAATTGTGACGGACACAAAATCCGCATGTTTGGCCAAAGCCTCGTCAATACCGTTATCCACCACCTCATAAACCATATGGTGCAAACCCGAGCCGTCATCAGTGTCACCGATATACATGCCAGGCCGCTTGCGAACCGCCTCTAAGCCCCTGAGAACTTTAATAGAATCCGCGCCATACTCTTCTGGTTTTTGTTGTTCGTCAGACATTTATATATCCCGTTATACTTTGCGCTATATATACGGGTTTGAAGCCGGATTGTCACGCCTGTACCACAAGATTTTGTGGTATACAGCAAGAAGGGCCGTTTGCGGTCAATGGCGGCAAACAGTTGAAACACCCGCGTCGTCTGTAACTTCCAAATACATCGCCCGTGCGCCCATGGCATCGAACAATTCGGCACCTGTTCCTGTCATCCATGCCTGCGCACCCAAGGCGCATATTTCATCATATAGGGCAGCACGGCGGTCGGCATCCAAATGGGCGGCGACCTCGTCCAGTAAATAAATCGGCGGGGCCCCGAAATCCTGTGCCAGAGCGCGGCCATTTGCAAGGATAAGGGACACCAACAAAGCTTTTTGTTCCCCGGTCGAGCATTGCTTCGCAGGCGTTCCCTTAGTGGTGTAGATGGCGTGCAGGTCATCGCGGTGCGGCCCGACCAATGTACGCCCGGCAGCCATATCGCGCGGACGGCTTTCAATCAGGGCCGCTAACAAATCATCCCTGTCCGAAATGATCGCGCCTGCATCCGCAGCTTTTAAGGACAGCTCTGCGGCGGGAAAGGCGGTATCGGCGCCTTTCTGCGTCTCTTGCAACCGCCGCACCGTCAGCAACCGGTTGCTTTCGATCACAGCCCCCGCTTCGGCCATTTGCCGCTCTATGGCTGCATACCAGGACGGATCACGCACGCAATCTTTCAGCATGCGGTTGCGTTCGCGCATGGTCTTTTCGTAGATCAACGATTGTTCCGCATGGCGCGGCTCCATGCT
Organism: Rhodobacterales bacterium; assembly: GCA_045046705.1. Lineage (GTDB taxonomy): Bacteria > Pseudomonadota > Alphaproteobacteria > Rhodobacterales > Rhodobacteraceae > Amylibacter. Next base: position 142,937 of record JASFZB010000017.1, read on the forward strand.
CATGGT
>JASFZB010000018.1:0-41077 GCA_045046705.1 Rhodobacterales bacterium
ATGGGAAGCTTTGCGCGCGGAGGGTGTTTCAATAGCAAAATGCGCTGAATTCGTCGGCATCTCACGGGCAACATATTATCGTCACAAGCGGATTTTGAAGGATTTGGCGCAAGGGATTATGCCGCCGTCAAAGGCCCCGAAACGCTGCAACAAATCACAGTGGGGTGAGGCAGAAAAACAGTTGGTGCTTGAGGTCCGTCGTGACAGTGAAACCTACGGTAAGGAGAAAATAGGGGCCATTTTGCGGCGCGACAAAAGCCAAACCATAAGCGATAGCACCGTGGGGCGCATCTTGGGCTTTCTACGAGCGAAAGGGGTGATCACACGCTCAAGGTCTGCACCCCAAAAGCGCAAGCGAAACTTCTCCAAGGGCCACGCCAAAGGATGGAACTATAAGGATTACAAAGATATAGAGGTAGGTGAGCGTGTGCAGATCGACCATATGACCGCCACGAAAAACGGCATTACCTGCAAACACTTTCAAGCCTGGGAACGGCGTAGCAAGCATATCCACGCGCAGGTTTATTCAAATGCCACCGCACGTTCCGCCAAACGGTTTTTGCAAGAGCTTGTGGAAATAGCGCCCTATAAGATCCTCTCAATTCAAGTCGATGGCGGGTCTGAGTTTATGGCTGATTTTGAGACAGCATGTGAACAGATGAAAATCCCGCTCATTGTATTGCCGCCAGCTAGACCGAAATACAACGGTGGTGTGGAACGCGGCAACCGGACCTTCCGTGAAGAATTCTATGCGTGCCGTAATCTCATTGCCGCTAGTATTGGGGCCATGCGGTTTGAGCTGCGAAAAGCTGTCGAAAAATACAACACATTCAGGCCACATCACGCCTTGAAAGGTAAGACACCAATGGAGTACCTTCGAATCACTCAGGCCAAAGCCGCGTGAGTCTCAAAACACCTGAACCTATACAGCTTTGGGATCGGGGTGATGGTTCTATGGACATGCTGGGTCAGGGCAAGCCCATGGGCATGGCGATGATGGGGGATATGAAAGTTATTGATATGCCCATGAAGATGATGGGGGTCACAGCGCATTCGAACAGCGTTCCCGCTGGCGTAGTGACGTTGAAAGTGACCAACGAGTCGCAAGATACGATTCACGAAATGATCGTGTCGCCGATTGTCGATACCCATACCCCGTTGCCTTATCTACCCGATGAGCTGCGCGTGGATGAAGATGCGGCTATTCATCTTGGCGAAGTTTCGGAACTGGAACCGGGCCAAAGCGGTGCTTTGACGATCACACTGAAACCCGGCAGCTATATTCTTTATTGCAATATTCCGGGGCATTACGTTATGGGCATGTGGACTATACTTCAGGTCGTCAAAGATCCGGCTTCGTAAACTGCCTCATGATTTATGTTTGGCCCCGGTACTCCCACAGGGGCCAAACCCATCATAATTTCTTTACTAAAGCTATTGTAGGCCAGGCATCGGCCGGAAGGCCCAACCGGATTTGCTGTTTTTGCACCGCTGCACGGGTTTTTGCCCCCAGAATACCATCAATTTTACCCACATCATAACCGCGTGCCTGTAGCTTTCTTTGCAGTGTTTTCATGGTGCTTGTGCTTAGTGCAGGCTCGGGCTTGCCCTTGTGAAACGGTGCTGCCCCTGCCAGCCGCGTGGCGAAATAAGCCGCAGTGCTGACATAGACCAAAGATTTGTTCCATTCAAAATAGACAAAGAAATTGGGCATTGCCAGAAATGCGGGGCCTTTGCGTCCCTGAGGCAGCATCAGGGCGGCCTGCAGGCCGGCTTTCGGCAGTTTGCCACTACGCCCTCTGACGCCATCTTTGATCCAGTCTGAAACAGGTCGGGTTTTATCAAGGCCGGTGTCGGCCCAGTTCAAATTTTTGGGAACGCTGACTTCAACCAGCCACGGTTGCCCCGCTTGCCACCCCATATCGCGCAGCAACCGCGCCCCTGTCATCAGCGCATCGGGGGCACTGGTTTTCAGGCGTACATAGCCGTCACCGTCGCCGTCGACACCGCGTTTAAGGATGTCGTCCGGCAGCATTTGTACCATGCCGATTTCGCCGGCCCATGCGCCTTTGGTTTTAGCCGGGTCAAATTCGCCGAGTTTCCACAACTTCAATGCCGCAAATATCTGCGGGCGAAACAAGTCAGGGCGGCGGCAGTCATGGGCCAGTGTGATCAGGGAATTCAATGTGTTGAAATTGCCCTGCACTGCGCCATAATCGGTTTCCAAGGCCCAAAAAGCGGTTAGAACTGCAGGTGGCACGCCGTATTGTTTTTGCGCCTTGGCGAAGGTTTTCCTATACTTTTGCATGTTCTTTTTGCCGTTTGCCATACGGCTGTAGCTGATCGCACGGTGCGCAAATTCGGAAAATGTCAGACGAAACACGCCTTGAGCGCGATCGGCCCTGATCACTTTGGGGTCAATCCGCGCAGAGCGAAAAAAACTGTTTGCTTGCGATTTTGTTGCGCCTTTGGTGATAGCCTCTTTTTTCAACGCCTGCATCCAGGTGTTGAAGTTACCGCCACAGGTTTTGGCAAATGACACATTTGGTGCAGCGGCCAGAACCGCTGCACATAAAAGAATACGAACTGAAATCATTCTGCTCCCAAAAGGTTTGCGTTTGTAATTCTTAAATGGTTAACCCCGTTACATGCTTGACTTCAAGGAAATCTTCCAACCCCCAAACCCCGCCTTCGCGGCCATTACCGGATTGTTTGTATCCGCCAAAGGGTGCGGGATGGGCCGCGTCCATGCCGTTGATCCGCACCATACCAGAGCGTAAACGGTGCGCTGCACGTCCGGCTTTTGCAGAATCCTGGGTCTGGACATAATTGGTCAGGCCATAATTGGTGTCATTGGCAATGCGGATGGCTTCTTCTTCTGTATCAAACGGGATAATTGCCAGAACCGGGCCGAACACTTCTTCGCGTGCAATGGTCATATCGTTGGTGACATCGGCAAACACGGTTGGACGCACATAATAGCCCCGGTTCAGACCTTCGGGGCGACCCAATCCACCTGCTGCAAGGCGGGCCTCAGTCATGCCGACCTCGATCAACCCCTGAATTTTATCGAATTGGGTTTTGTTCACCACAGGGCCGATTTGGCGGCCACTTTCAGCCGGATTTCCGACTATGGTTTTTTCGGCGGTGGCGGCGGCCTGCTCCACCGCTTGCGCATAACGGCTGCGTTCCACCAGCATGCGGGTGGGGGCGTTGCAGGACTGGCCCGAGTTGGCAAAGCAATGCCGTGCGCCGCGAATAACCGCTTTTTCATCGGCATCGGCAAAGACGATATTGGCCCCCTTGCCGCCCAGTTCCAGGGTTACACGCTTGATAGTTTCCGCCGCCGCTTTGGAGATCAGACGGCCCGCGCGGGTGGAGCCGGTAAAGCTGATCATATCTACATCAGGATGTGCAGACAACTGGCTGCCGACACCAACACCGTCACCGTTCAGCATGTTGAATACACCTTCTGGAAAACCCGCCTTGTCGATGATTTCTGCAAATACTATCGAGGACAAAGGCGACTCTTCCGAAGGTTTCAGCACCACGGTGCAGCCAACGGCCAAGGCGGGAATGACCTTTAGGGTTACTTGGTTCATCGGCCAGTTCCATGGCGTGATCATGGCGCAAACGCCGATAGGTTCACGGTAGATTTTCTCGCTCGGGGTTTCGGGCCATGGGGTTTCTTCAAATTTGATAGCATTGAAACTGTCGATAAAACCCTTGATATGCCAACTGCCTGCCTCGGTTTGCGCGGCGCGCGCCATATCTATCGGTGCGCCCATTTCCATGGAAATCGCCTGTGCCATATCATCGGCGCGTTTTTTGTATTCCGCAAAAAGAGCCTTGATCAAATCCAGACGCTCGCCTTTCGGGGTCATCGCCCAAGGCTCGAATGCGGCCCTGGCGGCGGCAACAGCGGCATCGGTATCGGCCTGCCCGCCAAGCGAGATCACTGCACAAGGCTCTTCTGTGGCGGGGTTAATCACGTTCAGATCCTTTGGCTTAGCGGGTTTAACCCAACGGCCACCGATATAAAATTCGCGTTTTTCAAGCATAATAAACACCTTGTTTTTTGGATACATTTAGCCGAACACTTGCACCGAGTGCCTATTATGGCAAGAGCAGTTTGATCGGTTTTATGAAATTTGATCAAATTATAAAGGGGCGCATGTGACATCCGTTGAAATCATCATGCTTTTTACGATTTGCCTGTTTGGTGGCATCATAAAAGGCACGCTTGGCATTGCTCTGCCGACGTTTTTGCTGGGATTTATGACGATGTACTACGAGCCACGCACGGCTGTGGCGATGATTCTGTTTTTGATCATGGCCACAAATATGCGGCAAGCGGTCGTAGGCGGCAGCATGTGGGAGATTGTCAAACGCCATAAATACTATTGTGTTTTTGCAAGTGTCGGGATTTTTTTTGTGGCTATTGTCGGGGCCAAAGTGCCTGTTGCCATTATTCAGACAAGTGTCGGGATTGCCATTTCTGTTTTCGCGATCAGCAGTCTACTTTCCTATGTGCCCAGGCTAAGCCTGAAATTCGATGTACCTGTGCAGATTGTTGCCGGTATTGCTAGCGGAATATTGGGCGGTTTGACCGCTATTTGGGGGCCGCCGCTGGCGATTTATCTGGTGTCTTTGCGGGTGAAAAAATCCAAATTCATCCAAACCCTAGGGGTGATGTTTTCGATACAATCGGTGTTTCTGCTTATCGGGTTTATGGTTTCAGGTGAATTGACGGCACATCTTGCAGTGATCGGTTTGGCATTGTTGGTGCCAACTTTCATTGGCATGTTTATAGGCGAAAAAATTCGCAATCGTTTGAACACGGAACAATTCACCCGTGCCTTTCTAACCATTTTTTTGGCTTTGGGCCTGAACCTGATCCGGCGCGGCATAATGGGTGGTTAATCCGGCTTGCATAGACTTCTGAAGCCTTATAGATTTACCAACGTGTTTAATAGGAGAATCCCCCATGTCTTTACGCATCAACGATGTTGTCCCGAATTTCACTGCAGTAACAGACGAAGGGACGTTTTACTTTCACGATTGGATCGGTGATAGCTGGGCCATTTTGTTTAGCCACCCGAAAGATTTCACACCTGTTTGTACCACTGAATTCGGGGCTGTTGCGCAGCTTGCGGATGAGTGGGCTAAACGCGGCACCAAGGTGATGGGTCTTTCTGTGGACGGTGTCGCCGAGCATAAAAAGTGGAAAGCCGACATTGAAAAAGTCTCCGGTGCAAAACCCACATTCCCGATCATTGCGGATGAGGATTTGGCTGTGTCAAAAGCCTTTGACATGTTGCCAGCCGAGGCTTATTTGCCAGATGGGCGCACACCGGCGCACAGTGCAACGGTGCGTTCCGTGTTCATTATCGGGCCGGATAAACAGTTAAAACTTTCAATGACTTATCCGATGTCTGTGGGCCGTAATTTTGCCGAAGTGTTGCGGGCACTTGATGCGTTGCAAACCACGACAGATAACGGTGTTGCAACCCCTGCAAACTGGATGATCGGTCAAGACGTGATTATTCCGCCAACCGTTAGCGATGCAGATGCCAAGGCAAAATTCGGGGACTTTGAAACCGTGTTGCCATATCTTCGCAAGACGTCTTTGCCAGAGTGATCCGGAACAATAACAGGCCAGAGCTGCCCCAACATTATCAGGGCATTTCTGGTTGCTGATTTAATGCGCCAGCAAAATAGGCACTGTCATGGTTTTCAGAATGTGGTTGCTGGTCGCCCCCAGCACAAAATCGTAAACCTTTGAGTGACCAAAACCGCCGGTAACAATCAGGTCGGCCCCCATGTCACTGGCCTCATTCAGCAATTCGTCGCCAATAGAAATGCTGCCGGGTTCACGGTGGGTAACAGTGACTTTGGCTCCGTGGCGATCCAGGCCTATGGCGATTTGTTTGGCAGTTTGTTCTATGAATTGGTTTTTTTCGCTTAGTTTTCCTACCCAAAATACCTGTGTTGCATTGGCGGATTTGATGAAAGGCAGGGCATCGTGGGCGGCGCGAGATGATTCTCGGGTGCCGCTCCAGCCTAGCAGGATGTTTTCGCCGACGGTTTCAAACGTACCGGCATAGGGTAGAACCAGTACCGGACGGCCAGAATTCATCACCGCTTTCTCGATCAGATTGTGTTGATTGCGCGGTGAACGATCCGGGTTTGACTGGCCCATGATAATCAAATCCGAGCCTATCCAGTCGGCAATAAACTGTTGATCCTGGTTGAAATCATGCGTGTCTGGCGCACGCCATTCAGAAATAAAATCTTCTGACACCATTATTTTATCGAATATCTCTTTGATTTTTATTGATTTTCCTTTGCGCCTTTCAACAACTGCTGTCATCTGTTCAATATTTGCCACAGAAAACATTGAAGGGAGTGCTTCAAAAGCGGGGGCGGTATATACACCTATCAAATGCGCATTGAACTTGCGGGCAACCATCGCCGCATAGGTGCAAAGGCGTTCCGCATTTTCCGGATGTTTCAGGCTGAGAGTGATGGTTCTATATGTCATTTGGATACCTTTAGGACTGCTGTGTTCACAGCGACTATAAGCATTGAGAGCAGCCGGTTCATTGACATGGATCAAACAGATCTATGGATTAAGGTTTTCCCGTGACCTGAAATTACCCGCATGTGATCCGCGTGCACAAAGCGTGCACAGGGTGTATGATCGCTTGGACTATATAAAATTCGTTAACGTCGCGAAATATAGCCAAGCGTTGAAGGCGGCAATGTTAGGTGATAATCGTCCAGTTTCAAAGGAAGATGCAATTCGCATAAAGTGTTGCCGCTGGAGATCGGTTCAAAATTTATCGAGACGGTTTCATCCGAATACATTTCTATATCGGCCTGCCATGCACTACGCGGCTGGGTATCTTCGACATAGGCACGCAAATCCCCCCATATGGGTGTTGGTTGAAAAATTTTTTGCATCGCACGGGAAAAATCCTGAATAGTCGCGAGCTTGATTTTGCCACCTAGAAACTTTTTCAGGGATGCATTCAGTAAAAGAATATGGCCTTTGCGATTAAAAACAATCAACCCTAATGATGCCGCATCCAATGCGTTTTCCAGACAGGACACGCGGCTTCTGAACTGACGCTCCATGGCGAGCACCGCGGTGACATCCTCAAAGAGGAATACAACCGTACCGGAAGGATGCGGGCGGCCAATGACCCGTAATGTACGACCATCCGGCAAGCCCCATTCTTCTTGAAAGTCATCCTTCACGGCACTGCGCTTAATCTGGCGAAACCTATTGTGCCATGAGGTGTAATCTTTGGGCTCCGGCAAAATATGTGAATTACGCAACCGATCCAGAAAACCTAACAGGTTCGGTTTTTTGAGCAGCCATTCCGGCCGTAAGCCCAGATGTTCACTTAAGGCAGGATTAAACAGGGAAAGCTGGTTCTTGGAATTGAAAACGGCAATGCCGATTTTCAAATGGGCAAATGTGGTACTCATTGTTTGCAAAAAACGATCAGGTGGTTTTTGTGGCTCAGTAGCAAGTTGACCGGCAAAGGCAAAACCGTATTCGATATGATCGGCTTTATAGGTGAAAATATTAAATTTGGCTTGCTGCATATTTTTTTGCGTCAAGCACCCTATGCGCCCCTGCGAGGCTATGGAATTGGGGTACGAAAATGCCGTTGTCCCAAGATCACTGATTTTTGCTTCAAGATTTTTAGCGGCTTTGTTGGCCCATATCCTACCATCACCGGCATTGGCCCAAGCAAGAAACGGGGCGTTTTCCAGGATCTTTTTGAAAGCGTCCGTTTTGGTGTTTTCACCTTTTAATGGTTTAGGCTTATAAATCGTAGGGTGCCGCTCTAGAACCATGGCGGCCAACACCATGCTTGCGATAAATATAACTGTAAGAACGCCGTATTCATACATTTAAGATGATTCTCTTGTAAGCTGCTATCCCCTATAAAAGAGCAAAATGCTGAATGAGTGGTTAAGAAATGATTTCAACGGGCTGATTGGGGCCAAGGGCCTTGCGTGTATTTTGCTCGGTTCCTTCAAAACACGCCCGTTTCCAGCGTATGTTGACAATGGCACCGTTTAATCCTGACCCCGAAAAATCGTATTTCCGGGCAAGATCAGCCGAGGCATTGCTAAAGGTAAGCTCTGCCCCGGAGCGTTCCAATAAGGTTTTTGCGATGAACAGCCCCAACCCCATGCCCTGGTAATCGGTTGAAGCGTGGTTTTGGGGCCCTTGCTTTGTGCGTCTGCTGATATAGGGGTCGCCAATTTTATCCAGCAGGTCCGGGGGGTAGCCTTTGCCGTCATCGCCGACCATAATCCGCAGATAGGTTTTATCCCAAGTGATGCTGATCAAGACAGTCGCACTTGAAAAATCGACTGCATTTTGCACAAGGTTTCGAAGCCCGTGAATAATCGCGGGATGCCTTGGGATAATCGGGGTGTGTTTTTCGGGGGCACCTTCTATTTTGCCATTAACCAGAAAAATCAGGTTTTTACCCCGGCTTTCATGTGGTTCGGCCGCATCGTGCACAATGGCTGTAATAGGTGCGGATTTCAGTAGTAAATCATCTTTGCCGCTACGCCCCATGTCACGCAAAATCCGGCTAAGCCGGTCGGCTTGCTGTTTGATCAACAGAACGTCTTCTTTTGTTTCGCTACCTTCTTTCAGCTCTTCCGCCAATTCCGAAGACACCAGTTTAATCGTGGCCAATGGCGTGCCCATTTCATGCGCAGCGGCCGCTACAACCCCGCCCAGGGTGGTCAGTTGGTGTTCGCGTTCCAATGCCATTTGGGTGGCGGCCAGCGCCTGTGACATGGAAAATATTTCTGCGGTGATGCGCCTTGCATATGTTGCGAGGAAGACAATACCGATCGCTAAGGCTGCCCACATGCCGGCGACAAATAATGCGGGAATTTCCATAACGTCGCCGGATATTTTTGTGAGCTGTAAATGGAAAAGACTTAAGACGCTGATAGAGGCCAAAGCGGTGAAACTAATTACCAGTGTTGAATAAAGCGTTAATGCTGTTGCCGCGATTGTTACAGGGGCCAAAATAAGCAGTGCAAACGGGTTTTGCAGGCCGCCCGTCAGATATAAAAGCAATCCGAGTTGGCCCAGATCGAACAACAAAGAAAACATTGTGGCGCGTTCCGAAAGGCGTTTATTTGCAGGCAGGACGAAGGTGGCAATCAGGTTGAACAGAATGGAGGCGGCAATCGCAAGCAAGCAAAGCCTGAAAGGGATTGCCAGCTTCAGTTCATAAACCGCAATCACAACCGCAATGGTTTGTCCGGTAATGGCAAGCCAGCGCAAAATGACAAGGGTGCGCAGGCGAATCCAGTCACTTCGGGCTTCGCGTATGGAATTGGGTTGTGGCACTGGATATTTCCCCGGGGCTTGTATTCCTAGCGGTGACATTAGATGAACAGTGCAAACTAATCCAGACGCGGGCTACTACGGGGGGGAATAGAGATGTGATGCCAATTAGCCCCGTGAAATTGACCTATCAGTTACTTGCCCTTAAAAGCGTCATAATGGGACTTTGATAAGGTTGGTATACATGTCTAAAAATGCACTCCATGAGATCGGCAAAGACAACAGCCTTTTGATTCTGGACGATGACGAGCCGTTTCGCAGGCGGCTGGCGCGGGCGATGGAAAAACGCGGTTTTAAACCAACAGCACTGGATTCGGTAGCAGCGGGGCGCGCGTTTTGCACCGCTTCCCCGCCTGCTTATGCGGTGATCGATTTGCGCCTGATGGATGGCAATGGGTTGGATGTTGTCGAGGTTTTACGCACCCGCCGCCCCGAGGCCAAGATCATTGTCCTAACCGGTTACGGTGCCATTGCAACGGCTGTGGCGGCGGTGAAAATCGGGGCGACGGATTATTTGGCCAAACCGGCTGACGCCAATGATGTAACAGCGGCACTTCTGGCCGTTCCCGGCGTCAAGCCACCACCACCTGAAAACCCGATGTCGGCAGACAGGGTGCGCTGGGAACATATCCAAAGGGTATTCGAGTTGTGTGACCGCAACGTATCCGAAACCGCCCGGCGCCTGAACATGCACCGCCGCACCCTGCAGCGCATACTGGCCAAACGCAGCCCGCGCTAGGGTGTTGAAAAACATAGCGGAATTTATTGCTGCTTTATCATAAAAAAGGCCCCGCAAATGCGAGGCCTTTTCAATTCTTGCTAAAGCGTAAGCCTATTCAGCAGACTCTTTATTAATCTCTTTGCCGGTTTCCTGATCGACAACTTTCATCGACAGGCGGACTTTGCCGCGGTCATCGAAGCCCATCAGTTTTACTTTAACTGACTGGCCTTCTTTAACCAGATCGCTTGGGTGGTTGACCCGCTCGTTGGCCATTTGGGACACGTGGACAAGTCCGTCGCGTTTGCCAAAGAAGTTTACGAATGCGCCGAAGTCCATGACTTTCACAACTTTACCGGTGTAGATCGCACCGGCTTCCGGCTCGGCTGCGATTTCCATGATCATGGCGCGGGCTTTATCGATTTGCTCGCCGTTGGAAGATGCGATTTTGATTACGCCATCGTCGTTGATGTCGACTTTCGCACCGGATACTTCACAAATCTCGCGGATCACTTTACCACCGGAACCGATCACTTCGCGGATTTTTTCCGGATTGATCTGGATAGTTTCGATGCGTGGAGCATGCTCAGAGAACGAACCCGCTTCGGTCAAAGCATTGGCCATTTCGCCCAGAATATGCATCCGGCCATCTTTGGCTTGCGCCATGGCTTTTTCCATAATTTCTGGTGTAATGCCTGCAACCTTGATGTCCATTTGCAATGACGTGATACCGTTTTCAGTCCCGGCCACTTTAAAGTCCATGTCGCCAAGGTGGTCTTCGTCGCCCAGAATATCCGTAAGAATGGCATATTCGCCGCTGTCTTGCAGGATCAGGCCCATGGCCACACCGGCAACCGGCGCTTTCAACGGAACGCCCGCATCCATCATAGACAAGGAACCACCACAGACGGACGCCATAGAAGACGAGCCGTTCGATTCGGTAATTTCCGATACCACACGAATGGTGTAGGGGAAGTCGGTTGCCGCAGGCAGAACCGCCTGCAACGCGCGCCATGCCAGTTTACCGTGACCGATTTCGCGACGGCCCGGGCCGAAGTTGCGACCACATTCACCAACCGAGTAGGGCGGGAAGTTGTAGTGCAACAAGAATGGCGAGCGGTATGTGCCTTGTAGCGCGTCGATCATTTGTTCGTCATCGCCGGTGCCCAATGTGGTTACAACCAAACCTTGGGTTTCGCCGCGTGTGAACAGTGCCGAACCGTGGGTGCGGGGCAGGATGCCGGTTTCCGAGATGATCGGGCGAACTGTCGTCAGATCGCGGCCATCAATGCGCTTGCCGGTTTTAACAATGTCACCACGCACAACTTCGGCTTCCAGTTTTTTCAAACAAGACCCCAAGTTAGCATCTTCCAACTGTTCCTCGGTCAGGCTTTCGCGGATCAGATCGCGGGCGGCTGAAATAGCGGCGGTGCGTTCTTGTTTATCCGTATTGCCAAAAGCGGCACGAACGGCTTTTTCACCGGCTTTTTTAACAACAGCATAAAGATCGCTATAATCAGGAGCCTGATAATCATACGGTTCTTTTGCAGCGTCTTCAGCCATGTCGATGATCATGTCGATCACCGGTTGGATAGAGGCGTGGGCAAAGTTGATCGCGCCCAGCATTTCAGCTTCTGACAGTTCGTAAGCTTCAGACTCGACCATCATCACGGCGTCTTTTGTACCGGCAACAACAAGATCAAGACGTTGATCCGGTTTGTTGCGCAGATCGTGCATATCATCCACAGTCGGGTTCAGCACATAGTCGCCACCTTCAAAGCCAACGCGGCAGCCTGCGATCGGGCCCATGAACGGTGCGCCTGACAATGTCAGCGCGGCAGAGGCGGCAATCATCGCAACCATATCGGGGTCGTTCACAAGGTCATGCGACAGAACCGTCAGGGTGACTTGGGTTTCGTGTTTGAAGCCCGGAATAAACAACGGACGGATGGGTCGGTCGATCAAACGTGCGGTTAGCGTTTCTTTTTCAGTAGGACGCGCTTCGCGTTTGAAAAAGCCACCGGGGATTTTCCCTGCGGCATAGTATTTTTCCTGGTAGTTCACGGTCAGTGGAAAGAAGTCCATGCCCGGTTTTTCTTTTTTGGCAAACACGACGGCTGCCAGAACGGTGGTTTCACCTAAAGTGGCAATCACAGTGCTGTCAGCTTGACGCGCAATTTTGCCGGTTTCGAGTGTCAGGGTTTCTTCACCCCACTCGATTGATTTTTTAACAACGTTAAACATATATGTTTCCTAGTAAGGGAGCACTCCTTGGCCTTCCAAGGTCTCCCGATAAAATAGTGGCCCCATTGCCACCGACCTCTGTTCCTCAAGCGTCCGCCGAGGTCAAGCGGTGCGTTTCAGATAGGCGCGCATATACAGGTAAAATGCGGGTTTGGAAAGGGGGGGGTGTTTTAAAGCCTCTTTTTCAACATCAGCCGACCGCAGGTGGTGCGCAACGCGCCGCTGTTTCTTTTGGAAAAATGGGGGCAACACTCCGCAAGAAAAAACCCGCTCCAAACACGGAAGCGGGCTTTAAATTCTTGCGATGCAGTCCGACTTAACGGCGAATGCCGAGGCGTTTGATCAGGTCTTGATAACGGGCCACATCTTTGCCTTTGGTATAGTCCAGCAACTTGCGACGCAGGGCTACCATTTTCAAAAGGCCACGACGCGAGTGGTTGTCTTTTTTGTTGGTTTTAAAATGCTCTGTCAGGGTTTTGATGCGGGAGGTCAGGATTGCAACCTGAACTTCCGGGGAACCGGTATCGCCGGGTTTGGTTGCATATTCTTTGATAAGCTGTGCTTTCAGCTCTGGTGTGATCGACATCGGGGTCTCCTAATATGGGTTAATGGCGCATACCGGGGTGTCGTCCAGCAAGGCCCATGGAGTCCCGTAAATTTGCACGGGATGAGGGCTTTTAGGCGCGAATCGGATGGAATGGAAGCGAAATATACGTTTGTGCCTATTGGCGCAATACTCTGTTCTTTAGCCAGTGCATTGAAGGCCGGAGAGAAAGCAGGTTATGTCCTTCCAAATCAAATAAGGAAGACCCATGAAAATCCTAGCATATGCCGCCAGCAACAGCAGCAAATCAATCAATAGAAAGTTGGTGGCCCATGCGGCCGATGTTCTGAAAACTGAGATTATCACAGATGCAGAAATCGAAATGCTTGATATTAACGATTTCGAGATGCCGATCTACAGTAGCGACCGTGAAGAAGCGGGCGGGATTCCCGAGCTTGCGCATCAGTTTGCCGCTAAAATCGGTGCGGCGGATGCATTGCTGATTTCTTTTGCGGAACATAATGGCAATTATTCGGCCGCCTACAAAAACCTGTTTGATTGGACATCGCGGATTGATCCGAAGGTTTATCAAGGCAAAGCAATGGTGCTTTTGGCTGCTTCCCCCGGGCCGGGTGGTGCGGCGAATGTTCTGAACTCGGCGAAAATGTCAGCGCCGCATTTCGGGGCCGAAGTGAAGGCGGATTTGTCGATTGCCAGTTTCTATGATGTTTTCGATTTGGAAAACGGGCGGCTTAAGGATGCGGATATTCAAGCACAGTTGGCAGCGGCACTGGTTACGTTGAAATAGCCTATTTTCCGGCGGGTTTCTTGCGCAACAGAACAATCATGTTTGAAACAAACAGGACACTGATAACAATTGCCCCGCCGACAAAGGCCCATTCGCCAGGCTTTTCCCCAATGATGAACCACACCAGTATGGGTGCCAGAACGGACTCCAGCAGCACCAGAAGCGATACCTCTGGGGAGGTGATATAGCGTGGGCCGGTGGCCAGAAACGCTGTGCTGATGGCAATGAAAAACCCACCCTGCAGGCCGATCAGCCACCATTGGGACGGCACAACTGCAAGCGGGTCGGCAAAAAAGGACAAGCCCAATGCCGAGCCAAGATAGGCTATTGGGGCGGCGGGCACCATCGAGATGGGTCTTGCGGCGCGTGCGGCGGTCATCGCGGCTGCAAACAATGCGCTGGCAATAAGCGCAAACAGATTGCCCGACCAATGGAAAATCACCGCCCCTGACGGGCCGTAAGCGATGACCGCCAAACCTATGATGACAAGAAAAATAGTCCAGACCATGCGTTGACTAAGCCGCTCGCCCATGAATATCCAACTGTAAAGGGCGGCAAAAACCGGCATGGCGGCCAGAATGAAAACCACGTTTGCGACGCTGGTATTGCGAACCGCCATGACAAAAAATACCGAGCTGCTGCCGGCGAAAACCGCATAGATCAGACCTTTGGCGCCGATGTTTTTCATTTTACCGAAAAGGCGGGTACCGTTGATCAAAAAAAGACCGACGAACAAAACGCTGCCGGTCAGGAAGTTGCGCCAAAAGGCAACAACCAAAGGATCAGCCTGGATCAGGCGGATAAACAAGGCATCGGGCACCACAAAAAGGATCCCGAGGGTGGTAATAAGCAGGCCTTTGGTTTGATCATTCATCCCAAGCTTGTGGCTGGGTTTTATAACTGATGTAAAGGGGGTGTTTCGGGTGGCCTGCAATGCTAAGGCCGAGATGGGTCAGCGGTTTGGGTTGGGCGCGCAACAGGCGTTCAACATTCGCACCGCGATCCAGATGTGCGCCGTGGGTTCCCCATGCACAAACGATGTCATTGGCCCATTTGGCAGCTGCTATTATCGCGGCGTCATTTTCGGGGCCTATGGGGTCAAATTGTGCGCGCATCATTTTTGGGTCGGTGGCACGGTAGGCGAATATGTTGCAGACACGAAATCCGCCATACCCAAGGCTGCGCGCACGGCGTTCGCAACGTTCAACAGTAGGATCGTTCTGCACTTCTGTGGCGGTTGACGGATTTAGCATCACAAACAGAACACGCGGGGCGGTGCTGTCCCAGATGCGGGTCAGGCTGTAGCGGTAATTTTCGCAATCGGAATAAATTGCGGTCGAGGGCGCATCGCCTTTGGTGTGGGTTTTGGTAATCATTGCAAGATCACGCGTTTGGGTTTGAAAAGACCTAGATCGACCACACCTATGGCCTGTGCCTTGCCGTCCAGTGCGGCCCAAACGGGGGCGTCCGGGTCAGATCGGGCTGTCCCTGCGGCAATGCTCATGCCGTGTTGAATATCGGCGGCGTCCGGTTCCGAGATCACGATGCTCGGAATTTCTGCAAGGCCGGTCTCGAGGGGCAATAGCAGGGCGTCGCGGGCGGTCAGGGTATCCAGGGCTTCAATGTCGGCGATTTTGACGCTTTGGGACAGATCGAACGGGCCGGTATCGAGACGGCGTAACCATTTGACATGGGCAAAACAGCCTAAATGGGCCCCTAGGTCGCGGGCGATGGCGCGCACATAGCCGCCTTTGCCGCATTGCAGGGAAAGTTCGACCTCGTCCTTGTTAATGCGGGCGATAAAGTCGAGTTTGTTGACGAACAGATCGCGGGCGGCCAGGTCAATATCCTCGCCGCGCCGTGCGACTGTATAGGCGCGTTCGCCGTTGATTTTAACGGCGGAAAATTTAGGTGGGGTTTGTGAAATAAGACCGGTGAAACGGGGTAAGGCGGCACGAATATCATCGTCGGTGGGGCGCAACGCACTGCTTTCGACGATGTCGCCTACGGCGTCATCGGTGCTGGTCGCGGCCCCCAATGTCGCCACGAAACGGTAGGTTTTCAGCCCGTCCATGATATAGGGAATGGTTTTTGTGGCCTCGCCAAAGGCCACTGCCAACAGGCCTGTTGCATCGGGGTCAAGCGTGCCCGCATGACCGGCTTTTTTGGCCTGAAACAACCATTTGGCTTTGTTGACCACAGATGTCGAAGACGGGCCGCTATCCTTGTCGATAATCAGCCAGCCGTCGATATTGCGTTTGTTTGATTTTTTAGCCATGCATGTTTTCTTTTAAGTTGTGCCAATAGGTGGACACTTCGCGGTGGATTATTGTGTCTTTTCGATATGTATCCGAAATAAGCTGGCAAAGCTCGTCATTTAAAACGTCTTCGGTTTTGGCCGGCTTTTGTGATTGGTTCGGCACAGATACTGCGTTCATGATAGCGTTTATGTTTGGTATCAACGGTTTCAGGGTTTTACCAAGCTGAAAGTGGATGTCCTCCAGCATCAGAACGTGAAATTTGAAGCGGCGTATCTGTTTGAGTTTGAAATGTTGCGGTTTCCAGTGGTAATTCTTGGGCTGATCGGTAGCACCCTTTAAGTTCTGCCTGATCCATTGAATGGAGCGGATACAGTTGTCGCGGTGTTTTTGTGCATTGCTACCCGCATCGGAGTCAATCAGGTGGTTTTCGATGAAATAATCACCAAGCCCGAATTTCTCCGATTTGCGCGGTTTTCCGTAAATCTTGTCGAAGTAAAGTGACATGAAGCGTTTGACCGGGTCGCGGATGATGATGAAAGCATAAGGGCTGTCAGTAATGTCCGTATTGGATGTGGTGTCAGCCAGCGGAATGACCGGCGGTTGATCATGCACCCTGAAAGGGTCGGCACTTAAATGTCCATACTGAAGATGGAACAGAACATTAAGGGCAAAAGTACAACCGCATTTGGTGATGATCCGGTAATAAACCGGATAGTTGCTTGCGGTTCTAAGGGATTTCCCGATTGCGCGATCAGGATTGCCTTTTGCGGTGGAATTTAGCGATTTTATGTCTGTTGATAGCATGCGCTGGGTAATCCTGGGGGGCTATTCCGGCGTTTCATCATCCAGGTCGCGTGCAACATTTTTCTGGTTCAACAGCCGACGGGTTTCTTCCATCTGGTCAAAGGTTGTATCCAGAAGAAATTTGATTTTCGGCGAGTATTTCAGGGAAATGTTTTTATTCAGTGAACGGCGTACTTCGCCGCTGCTTTTATTCAAGGCTGCGACTACATTTTCGGCATTCGCTCCGCCAAGCGGGTAGACATAGACGGTGGCATTTTTCAGATCGGGCGAGGTGCGCACTTCGGCCACGGTGACAGAACTGTTGGCAAGGTCGGGATCATGAATATCGCCGCGTGCCAGTATTTCGGATATGGCGCGGCGCAGCATTTCACCGACGCGTAATTGTCGTTGGCTGGGGCCTGCGGGGCTTGGCATATGGAGATCCTGTCGGTTATTGGTTTGGCCCCATTTAGAAGAGTTGACCGGCGACTTCAAGCTTTCAAAGGTGCTTCAGGCGCATTGGCTTTGCCTTTGTCTTTTGGGCGCGATAAAGGGGGGATGGTAAAGCGGAGTTTTTGAACATGTCTGATCTGGTACATATTGCAATCGTCGGGGCTTCTGGCCGTATGGGACAAATGCTGATAAGGGCGGTGAACAACAGCGCAGAGGCCACTTTGTCGGGGGTGACAGAGCGGGCGGGGCATGGCTGGATTGGCCAGGATCTGGGGGTTTGCATGGGGGGGCAGTCATCGGGCGTGATGGTCTCGGATGATCCTTTGGAGGTGTTTGCGAAATCCCAGGCGGTGATTGATTTCACCTCGCCCGATGCGACGGCGGCGCATGCGGCATTGGCGGCGCAGGCGCGTTTGGTGCATGTGATCGGCACCACCGGATTGGATGCGGATCATTTCGCGAAACTATCCGCCGCTGCCCGCCACTGTGCAATTGTGCGCGCTGGCAACATGAGTTTGGGGGTGAACCTGCTGGTGCAACTGACCCGAAAAGTGGCGGCTGCTTTGGATGAAGATTATGACATCGAAATCGTCGAGGCGCATCACCGCCATAAGGTGGATGCACCGTCGGGCACTGCATTGATGCTGGGCGAGGCGGCTGCAAAAGGGCGCGGGGTGTCACTGGCGGATGTGGCCGAGCGCGGGCGAGACGGTATTACGGGGGTGCGCAATCGTGGCGACATCGGGTTCAGTGCGATACGCGGCGGGGATATTGTTGGCGAGCATGATGTGATCTTTGCGGCAGATGGTGAACGGATCGTTTTACGTCACATGGCAACAGATCGTCAGATATTTGCCCGCGGGGCCTTGAAAGCAGCCCTTTGGGGGCAAGGCAAAACCCCTGGCGAATATGATATGATGGATGTGCTTGGGCTTTAGCTTTTACGGGTATTGGCGCGTTTATAGTCATCCAGAAACTTGTCGATGACGCGCAAAATTGCGTCTATTTCAGCACCTTTCGGGTAATCCGCAGACGGCCCGCCCGAGGCCCCCCATGTTCCGACCTTCAGTTTGACCGTGTGATTGCGGGTCAACAGCATGGCTTGGGTGAAGCTGACAAATACGCTGTAGGTACAACCGGTTTCGGGCTTGGTGTTGGAAAAGTAGATGTTCAATTGCGGCTTGCCGGGGGTTTTATCCATTTGATCTTCGGTTAGAATGGGCAGGCGGGCGGCGCGAAAGCGTTTTTCCATTTGGTTTTGCAGATCCAGACCGAACACCCCGTGATAGGCTTTGGGACCTTTGAGGGATTGCACGGAAAAATACACGCCTTTAAGGCCTTTCAAGGCGGCACTTTTATCACTTAGCGGCCAGATCTCGGGGTTGAACCCAAGGATTTTCGCCGCTTCGGTCTGGCGGCACATATGCGGGGCTTCGGGATTTTCCACCGGTTGCCCACGCAATTTGGCAAGTTGATCAATCGCGCCCAGCATTTCCCGCGCCTTTTGTGGGGTTGGCTTTTCCAACAGGCGGGTAATGAAATGTCGCAGTGGTTTGCAAAGCCCTTTGCTGCGGCACAAAGCCGGGTCAACCGCGCGGCGTTCCATGACCATCCATGTGAAGTTTTGCATGCCGGATTGCGCTTTGGCTGTGACCGGAATTATTGCCAGTAAATAAACAAAAGTCAGAAACATATTTTGCGGTCGCATGATCCATCCATATTCCGGGGAACTAATTCGGGTGGATCAAAACAGAAAGTTTCTGTTATCGGGTTAACGCGCAATATATATTTACGTTCAATTTTCTAAAAATCGGATGCAATACCTTTGCGCTCCCAATCGCCAAAGCGGATAGGCTCGGGGCCATCGCGGCCACCTACCTCGGAAGGTAAATCGAGGGCTTTCTCGGTTTTTTTGCGCTCTTGGGCTTCTGCTAGGGCGCGCATGGCGGCGGCATCTATTTTGGTCTTGGTCATGAGGACACTCTTTTGATTTTTCTTATCTTAACCTATCTTTGCAAGAAGGGCAATTTTAAGCTCTGGTCAAGGGTGTATGGTTTCAGGCATAAGCCGACATAATGTGTAGAACCTTTAAAGTTAGGTAATGAAATGGCTAAGGCTGGCTTGTCCGCGCGCATCGCGGCGTTGAACCTGTTGAACGGGGTGTTGGCTGAACATCGCCCTTTGTCTGAAATGACCGATGCGGGCAGCGACATTATCAAAAAGCTGACAGGCCCCGAGCGGGCGCGGGCGCAAAGCCTGACGATGGCGGCCTTGCGTCATCTGGAGCCGATAGACATGTTGCTTGATTTCTACCTGAAAAAAGAGCCGCCCGTGCGGGTGCGGAATATTCTGCGCCTTTGTGCAACCGAATTGCTGGTGGACGGGATCAGCCCGCATGCGGCGATCGATTCGGCGGTGAATATAACGAAAACCTCTCGCAAAACCGAATTTATGTCAGGGCTGGTTAATGCAATCGGGCGTAAACTGAACGGCGAGGGGCGCGAACACTGGGCCGAGCATCCGACCCAGCAATTGCCGCATTATTTGCGCAACATGATGGTTGCAGATCACGGCGAAGCAACGGTTGCAGAGATCGAAGCGGCGCATGTGAAGCCGGTGCCTTTGGACATTACGCTAAAGTGTGTGGCGGATATGGCGGAATTGCAAAGTCTTTTGGGGGCGCAAGCCATTGGCACAGATAATTTGCGGTTGCAAAAGGCCGGTCAGGTCTCGGCCCTGCCAGGGTTCGAGGACGGAGCATGGTGGGTGCAGGATTATGCCGCCAGCTTGCCGGCAAAATGTTTAACAGGGATTGACGGTAAAAAAGTGCTGGATCTATGTGCCGCCCCGGGTGGCAAGACCTTGCAACTGGCGGCAGCGGGGGGGGAAGTTACGGCAATGGATTTGTCGAAATACCGGCTGCAACGGGTGCACGAGAATTTGGGCCGAACAAAGCTGCGCGCAAAGGTTGTGACGGCGAATGTTTTAACATGGAAGCCCGGCATGGAATATGACGCTATTTTGCTGGATGCGCCCTGTTCCGCGACAGGCACAATCCGGCGCCACCCCGATTTGCCGTATTTGAAAGACAAAGAGGCGATCAACAGTCTGGTGGCTTTGCAAAAGGAAATGCTGAGCCGCGCTTTCGAGTGGTTAAAGCCGGGTGGGCAGTTGGTTTACAGCACCTGTTCGTTGTTGAAATGCGAAGGCGAAACCCAGATTGTGCAGTTCCTGGCGGAAAATGGACAGGCGATGCTTGAACCGCTGGATGCGGATGCGCTGGGTGTTCCGCACGATTGGCTTACGCCAACGGGGTGTTTGCGCACGTTACCATCCTATTGGCCCGAAAACGGCGGCTTGGACGGATTTTTTATTGCAAGGCTGCAAAAGAAAACCGCGTGACAGGTGCGGGGGTGTCCTATTAAATAGGATCAAGCAACAAAAGCGGGTTAAAAGTAGCGTGTCGTTCAAGATTTCTGAACTGGTGGACCAACTGAAACGTAACCGCGAAGCGCGTCAAACGCAGTCTGTGGCGTGGCGCACGCGCCGAGGCAAAGCGGCCCGGGCCTTTGTTTCCCAACCGGTTTCACGTAATATCGGCTCTGCCCAGAAAGGCTTGCAGATAGCGGCGGGTAATTTTCTGATCAACGGGCGTTTAATCCGTGACCCAAATGTGCCTATTTGGGATGTAGACAGTGAAAACGACGCTTTCCAGATCAAGGCACAAAGTTTTTACTGGCTTGATGATTTGGCCGCGAACGGGTCGCCTGAATGCAATTTGAAAGCCCGTGCATGGTTTGCGGACTGGCTGATCCGCTTTGGCGATGGCGACAATTTTGCCTGGACACCGGAACTGGCAGGGATGCGCATCATAAGACTGGTCAATCATGCGCTTGTGTTTTTGACCAATACGAAAGAGCAGGATCAGAAAAACTATTTTGCCTCGATTTCCCATCATGCGCGGTTTTTGAAAAAACGCCGGTTATTTGCCCCTGACGGTTTGCCCAGATTTCAGGCCCTGGTGGGGTCTGTTTATAGTGCTTTGGCTCTGGAAAATTTTGCGGGCGATCTTAAGCCTGCCTTGCGCACGCTGGCCCGCGAATGCGATAGCTATATTTCGGATGACGGGGGTATTTCCAGCCGCAACCCCGAAGAGCTGCTGATGATATTTACGCTGTTGGTCTGGGTAGATCAAGGCATGACGCGGGCCTGCCTGAAACCTGATCGCGCCCTTTTGAACGCGATTGAACGTATCGCGCCGGCGCTGCACAGTTTACGGATGCCGGATGGCCGTTTGGTTGAATTTCACGGCGGTGGTGCGTCCAATGTTGCCCATATTGATCTGATATTATCCGGCTATACTGCGCCTGTGGCGACGGCTTCTGTGATGGGGTATTCGCGGATTAAAAGGGCCGACAGCCTGCTGATTGTAGACACCGGAGCCGCGCCTAAATCCGACAGTTTGAAGCCGACTTATGACTGTGCGCTGGCACTGGAATTTGCTTCGGGGCCGTATACGATTTTTAACAGCACTGGTTTCAAAAGCCCTGGCCGAGGGCATGATTTAAGCACCGCACAGCCCTCTGCTGCGGCGTTCAGTGTGTCAAGTCTTAAGCCGGTTTTTTCCGGCACAGCCGGACACGGGCATAAATTATCGAACGCACTGGCCGCGGATATGTTTGTCGAGGCACATTGCCCCGCAAGTGCGGATGATGCCCCGGTAACACTTGCCGCCAGCCATACCGGCTATCTTAAAGACTTTGGGCTAACGTATCGTCGCACACTGGACATGGCGCCGAACGGGCGCGTAATTACCGGCCTTGACCGGTTTTACTGTCAGAAAAAACCACACAAGTCGCGGTATGATGCGGCGGTTGGGCGGCAAGTGGCGCATAGCATTGCATTTGTCGCGATTTTTCATATTTCCCCCGATGTGGAAGCCGAACTGGATTTAGGCGGCATGGCAGTGTCTTTGCAGTTGCCCAATAACGTGGTTTGGATTTTCAAAGCACCGGAAGGTGCGCTTGCCTTGCAAGACAGTGTGTATTTTGATCAGGACCATTTAATGCCACGCGCGACAAAACAGATCGTGGTAACTTCGCAAGTTGTGAATTATGAAGGCGCCGTGACATGGATGTTGGCCCGTATCGACGGCTGACACTTCTAAACTTAACAGTTGGCCGTTTTGCCCGAACGACCTAGAAAAAGGACTATGATAATGCCTAACAGCCCCCGCGCCATTCGACGTGCCCTGCTTTCTGTTTCCGATAAAACCGGTCTTGTTGATCTGGCCTCGGCCTTGCATGCGCAAGGTGTTGAGCTGCTGTCAACGGGGGGCACTGCGAAAGCCATTCGTGATGCGGGGTTGCCGGTGCGAGATGTTTCCGAGATCACCAATTTCCCTGAAATGATGGACGGTCGGGTAAAAACCCTGCACCCGATGGTGCATGGCGGCTTGCTGGCGTTGCGCGATAATGCGGATCATAAGGCTGCGATGCAAGAACATGGCATTCAAGGCATTGATCTGTTGGTGGTCAATCTTTATCCGTTCGAGGCCACGGTTGCAGCCGGTGGGGGCTATGAGGATTGTATCGAAAACATTGACATCGGCGGCCCTGCGATGATCCGTGCGGCGGCAAAAAACCACGGGTTTGTTGTAACGGTGGTGGATGTTGAAGATTACGCGCCGTTATTGGAAGAACTGAAATCGCAGGGCGGCACGACATTGGCGTATCGCCAAAAAATGGCGCAAATCGCTTATGCGCGCACGGCGGCCTATGATGCGGCAGTGTCCACATGGATGGCGGATGCCATTGGCGAAGCGGCTCCGCGCCGCAAAGCGATTGCGGGCACTCACGTGCAAACCTTGCGCTACGGTGAAAATCCGCATCAATCCGCAAGTTTTTACCGCGATGGCAGCACGCGCCCCGGGGTGTCGACGGCGACACAGTTGCAGGGCAAGGAATTATCCTACAACAATATCAACGACACCGATGCGGCGTTTGAGCTGGTGGCCGAATTTGACCCTGCCGATGGGCCTGCCTGTGCGGTTATCAAGCACTCCAACCCATGTGGTGTGGCCCGCGGCGCGACACTGGCCGAGGCCTATCAACGGGCCTATGATTGCGACCGCACGTCTGCCTTTGGCGGGATTGTAGCACTTAATCAAACACTTGACGCGGCAACTGCCGAGCAGATCGTCGAGATTTTTACCGAAGTTGTGATTGCGCCTTCGATCAGTGATGCGGCACGTGCGATTTTCGCGCCCAAGAAGAATGTGCGCCTGTTGGAAACCGGTGGTCTGCCCGGTACGCGTGAAGCCGGGCAGGTCTGGAAACAGGTGTCGGGCGGTTATTTGATCCAAGACCGCGACAACGGTTATATCGGGTTGGATGATCTGAAGGTTGTCACCAAACGCGCCCCGACAGACGATGAATTGCGCGATATGCTGTTTGCCTGGAAAGTGGCGAAACATGTGAAATCAAATGCGATTATATACGTCAAGGATATGGCTACAGTGGGTGTTGGTGCGGGACAAATGAGCCGTGTTGACAGCACCCGGATAGCCGCGCGAAAATCACAGGACATGGCGGATGCCATTGGGTTGGAGACACCTTTGACCAAGGGCTCTGTTGTGGCGTCGGACGCGTTCTTTCCGTTTTCAGACGGGTTGCTGGCGGCGGCAAAAGCCGGTGCCACGGCGGTTATTCAGCCGGGTGGTTCCATGCGCGATGCGGAAGTGATAAGTGCGGCGGACGCGGCAGGCTTGGCGATGGTTTACACAGGCATGCGCCATTTTAGGCATTAGGGGAACGGATTTGGGAAAAACAGGAATTGTTGCGGGCGTCACGTTTTTGCTAAGCCAGCTTAGTAAATTCTATGTTGTCGAATATCTTGATCTGAAAAACAAATTTGCGATCGATGTTTTGCCACCTTTTTTGAATTTCCGAATGGGGTGGAACAGGGGCATCAATTTTGGCCTGTTTTCAGGTGAACAATGGGTGTTGATTGCCATTGCCACGGTTATTTCAGGTGCAATTCTTTGGTATGCCAGATATTTTAAAGGCTGGTTTGCGGCCCTGTTTCTGGGCAGTATCATCGGCGGGGCGCTGTCAAACAGTCTTGATCGCATCCTTTACGGCGCGGTTGCAGATTTCCTGAACATGTCGTGCTGCGGCATAGATAATCCGTTTGCATTCAATGTGGCGGATATCTTTGTTGCCTTGGGCGCGCTTGGCTTGATTATCTTTTCCGAAAAGCTGAAGAACAGGGCGTGACGCGGGTTTAATTCTAGGCTAAACAGTGACGCGAAAGAGTTTGTCGAGGTGTGAGCAGGACATGGGTGTTCGAATACTAAAGTTGATCTTGCCATTGTTGCTGGTCATTACCTTGGGCGCATGCGCGAAAAACCCTGTGTTTGGCAAGAACGGGAATTTCAGGCTGAAAGATGCAGGCCCTGACGAGTTTGCGATTTTGCCGACCAAGGAACTGGTAATGCCTGAAGATTACACGACATTGCCGGAACCCACACCGGGCGCGAAAAACCGGGTGGATCTAACCCCCCAGAGTGACGCGGTTGCAGCCCTTGGTGGCAAGCCTGCGCGGTTGGAAAGTCTCGCTATCGGGACCGGTGAACAAGCTTTAATCACGGCGGCTTCGCAGTACGGCGTGTCCGCCGATATTCGGGCGACACTTGCGAAAGAAGACGCAAAATATCGCCGCAAACACCGTGCAAAATTTTTCCAACGCTGGATTTATTCGGATGCGTCATATCTGAAACGACTTAAAGACCAGTCTTTGGAACCGTATCCCGAATTGAAACGGTTACGGGCTATGGGTGTTCAAACCCCGACCGCACCTCCGCCGGAAGTCAAAAAAGGCACCGGGATAAAACTGTTCTAAAGTCCCTTTAGGCGATATTTGGCCACATCCTATCACGCGTTTGTTTATTGCATTGTCCGTTGTCCGGATTGGCATTAGGCATGTATTCAATGCATAGAAGAAGGTATTTTGGCGTATGAAGAAACTGGGTGTAATACTCTGGCTTGTAACATTTTTTCTGCCGACGGTTTTGCACGCGGAAAAAGTGACATCTTTTAATCTGGACAACGGCATGCAGGTTGTGGTGATCGAAGACCACCGCGCCCCTATCGTGACCCATATGGTGTGGTACAAGGTCGGTTCCGCTGATGAAGTGGCAGGCAAATCCGGC
Source organism: Rhodobacterales bacterium (assembly GCA_045046705.1). GTDB lineage: Bacteria > Pseudomonadota > Alphaproteobacteria > Rhodobacterales > Rhodobacteraceae > Amylibacter. The sequence goes on from JASFZB010000018.1 coordinate 25,421, forward strand.
ATTGCACACTTTCTGGAACATTTGATGTTCAAGGGCACGAGAACCTATGCTCCGGGCGCGTTTTCGGCAATTGTTGCGGCCAATGGCGGACAGGAAAACGCATTTACATCCTATGATTACACCGGCTATTACCAGACAGTTTCTGCGGATCGTCTGGAATTGGTGATGAAGCTGGAATCGGATAGGATGCAAAACCTGACCTTATCCCAGAAAGATGTTTTGCCCGAACGTGATGTGATTATCGAAGAACGCAACATGCGGGTGGAAAACAGTCCAAGTGCACTGTTGCGCGAGCAACGCAACGCCTTACAGTTCTATAACAGTCGATACGGGGTTCCGACGATTGGTTGGCGTCAGGAAATGGAGCAATTAACACGGCAAGACGCGCTGGATTTCTACAAAAAATACTATGCGCCGAACAATGCCATCTTAATCGTGGCGGGTGATACAACCCCTGATAAAGTGCGCCGCTTGGCCGAAAAATATTATGCAAAACGGGTGCCGTCCAAAAATTTACCACCTCGTTTGCGTCCGCAAGAACCACGGCATTTGGGCCCGACTCACATTGATCGGCATGATGACCGTGTGCGCCAATCGCAAATGGTGCGCACCTATCTGGCTGAAAACCGCAAGTCGGGTGATCAAAAGGAAGCCGCTGCTCTGGAAGCATTGGCGCAACTGTTGGGCGGTTCGGGTTTGACATCTTATTTGGGGCAGGAATTACAGTTAAAACAGAAGGTCGCGTTGAATGTGTCGGCATTTTATGACGGTGTTTCGCTGGATAGGAACACCTTTGGGCTTTATGTCGTTCCGGCACCGGGTGTCACTCCCGCCAAGGCCGAAGCGGCACTGGATGCGGCGTTGAAATCGTTTCTTGCCAAAGGTGTCGATGAAGATCATCTAGCGCGGTTGAAAATCCAGGCCAAGGCGGGTGAAATTTACGCGCGTGACAGTCTGTCGGGACTGGCCCGAAAATATGGGCAGGCTCTGGCCTCGGGGTTAACCGTCAAGGATGTTCAGGCATGGCCTGATATTTTACAGGCCGTAACCGCAAAGGATGTGATGGCGGCGGCGCGAAAAGTCCTGAACATGAATTATTCGGTGACATCGTGGTTGTTGCCGAAAGCGGAAGGATAAATCCGATGCGTATTTTACTGACCCTTGTTATATCCACCTTCTGGGCCTTTGCCGCTGTTGCCGAAACCAACATTCAGGAAATCACCAGCAAGGGTGGCATCACCGTTTGGCTGGTCGAGGAACCGAGTATTCCGTTTATTGCGCTGGACGTCGGCTTTAAGGGGGGCACGTCACTGGATGCGCCGGATAAGGCGGGGGCGACCTATCTGATGGCGGGGCTTTTGGAAGAGGGGTCTGGCAAAATGGATGCCACCGCATTTTCTAAAGCAACAGAAGAACTGGCATCAAGTTTCGGGTTTGACGCAAGTCGCGATGATGTGTCAATTTCGGCGCAGGTTTTAAGCGAGAACCGCGTTCAGGCTTTGACGTTGCTGAAACAGGCCCTGATGCAGCCATCCTTTAGCAAAACCGCATTCGAGCGGGTGAAAAAACAGGTTATATCCATTGTGAAGTCCAAGTTGACAAATCGCAATGCGATTGCATCGGCCAAATTGCGGGAATTGGCCTATCCTAACCACCCTTATAGCCAACCCGTTGAAGGCACATTGGAGACAGTTAAAAACTTGACCATCGAGGATATACGCGCGGCCTATAAAGGCGCGTTGGCCAAAGACCGGATGTATGTCAGTGTGGTGGGCGACATCACGGCGGCAGAAGTCGGCCCTATGGTGGATAAATTACTGGGCGGGTTGCCTGCAAAGGGCGCACCCATGCCGAAGAAAATAAAATTCGGTGCAACCGGCGGTTTGACAGTGGTAGATCTGAATACCCCGCAAACAATTGCGATTTGGGCAGGGCAGGGAATTGACCGCAATGACCCCGATTTTTTCGCCGCTTATCTGATGAACTACATCCTTGGCGGTAGCGGGTTCTCTGCGCGCCTAATGACCGAAGTGCGTGAAAAGCGCGGCCTGACTTATGGGGTTTATTCCTATCTGGCACCTTATGATTATGTCAGCATCATCGGCGGCAGCGTGTCGTCGGCCAATGACAGGATCAAAACTGCCATCGAGGTTATCAAGCAGGAATGGGGCAAGATGGCCAAGTATGGCGCCACGCAAAAAGAGCTGGATGCCGCCAAGAAATACCAGACCGGTGCTTATCCTTTACGCTTTCAGGGAAATGGGCGGATTGCCGATATGCTTGTGGGAATGCAGGAGCAGGGCTTGCCGATCGACTATCCCAAGACCCGCAATGGAAAGATCAATGCAGTGACGCTGGACGAAGTCAACAAAGTGGCAAAACGGCTGTTGAAACCCGATGCGCTGCGTTTTGTCGTGGTGGGCAAGCCTGACGGGCTGGTTTCCACCGATTAAGACCTGTCGAATCGGATGGTTTTATGCTATCCCTAGTGGCATGAACAAACCCAGCCCCAATATCGTGGGTTCACACCCGCAAATACGCCAACTTGATGATGCCGCTGCCAACCGCATTGCGGCGGGTGAGGTCGTGGAGCGGCCCAGCTCTGCGGTTAAGGAGCTGGTGGAAAACGCGCTGGATGCGGGGGCGACGCGCATTGATGTGGCTTATGCGGATGGCGGTAAGACCCTGATCCGTGTGGTGGACAATGGTTACGGTATTCCTGCCGACCAATTGCGGCTTGCGCTGTCGCGCCATGCGACCTCTAAAATCGACGGGTCTGATCTGTTGAACATCCATACATTCGGCTTTCGCGGCGAGGCCCTGCCATCTTTGGGCGCGGTGGGCCGCCTGACGATTACATCGCGTGTTGAAGGGGCGGATGTGGCGGCGGAAATCTCGGTGAATGGCGGCGACATTTTGCCGGTGAAACCTGCGGCACGCAGTATTGGTACTACGGTTGAACTGAACGATCTGTTCCATGCCACGCCCGCAAGGCTGAAATTTTTGCGCACTGATCGCGCCGAGGCGGGGGCCATTACCGACATCGTTAAACGTCTGGCCATGGCTGAACCTTATGTGGGTTTCAGCTTGCGCGATCTATCGGGTGGCGGTGAAGGCCGTGTGACGTTTCGGGCAGATGCGGGGTCGGGCGATTTGTTTGATGCGGTATTGGAACGGTTGCGATCAATTTTGGGTGCTGAATTTGCCGAAAATTCGATCCCCTTGAATGCAGAACGTGAAGGGCTGACCCTGCACGGTTATGCATCGTTGCCGACCTATTCACGCGGGGCTGCGGTGGCGCAGTATTTGTTTGTCAACGGGCGGCCGGTGAAAGACCGCTTGCTGTTGGGGGCCGTGCGCGGGGCCTATTTTGATTTTCTTAGCCGGGATCGCCATCCGGTGGTTGCCCTGTTTCTAGAATGCGACCCGACCCTTGTTGATGTCAATGTGCATCCCGCCAAGGCGGAAGTGCGGTTTCGTGATCCGGCAGCGGCGCGCAGTCTGATTGTCAGCGGTCTGCGCCATGCGCTGGCAAATGCGGGGCACCGCGCCTCTAGCACTGTGGCCGATGCGACATTGGGGGCGTTTCGGCCTGAAGCCCCCGTGTATCAGATGGACACGCGGTCGCGCTCCGCGACATTTGCGCCGTTGCAATCGGGGTTTTCCGAAGTGCGCACCGAGTATTCCGGCCGGGTTGAAGAAACCCCGATGGAGGTGGTTGAAAGCGATGCGCCACTGGGTGCCGCGCGCGCGCAAGTGCACGAGAATTACATCATCGCCCAAACCAAAGACGGCATGGTGATTGTTGATCAACACGCGGCCCACGAACGATTGGTCTACGAGAAACTGAAAGCACAAATGGCGGAAAACGGTGTGGCTTCGCAGGCTTTGCTGTTGCCAGAAGTGGTGGAGTTATCCGAAAACGAATGTCTGGCAGTTGTGGACGCGCGGCCCACATTGGCACGTTTCGGGCTGGTCATTGAAGAATTTGGCGGCAATGCGGTTTGTGTGCGCGAAACCCCGGCGATTTTGGGCGAGGTCAATGCACAGGCATTGGTGCGTGATATTTGCGACGAGATCACCGATCAGCGGGAAAGCCACGCGGTAGAAAATCGCATCGAGGCGATCCTCTCGCGGGTGGCCTGCCACGGTTCGATCCGTTCAGGTCGGCGGATGCAGGCCGATGAAATGAACGCGCTGTTGCGCGAAATGGAAGCCACCCCGCATTCGGGGCAATGTAACCACGGACGCCCGACTTATGTGGAATTGAAACTGGCGGATATAGAACGATTGTTTGGTAGAACATGATACAAATCGGAACCCAGACTTACGCGCTTACCGACCCGCTTTTTATCGGGGGGATGATCGGTGCGGCGATGCTCGTTTTGGTGATCCTTTTGCTGATCATGGCAGTACGCCGTGCCGGGCGTTCCGGGGCTGCGATGGAGCATGTGGCGGCACAAATAAACCACATGAACAGGGATGTGCAAGCACTTGGGGCGGGGCAGCAACAACTGGCCGGAAATCTACAAGTTGTGTCCGACACGCAGGCCAACGCACAAGTGAATTTGATCCATACGATGGAAAAAAGACTGGCAACTGTGCAGCAACATATGAACGATACGCTGCATGCGAATGCGCTTAAATCGGCGCAGGCCCTGCATGAGATGCAAAAGGGGATGAAGGATAGCCTGCATGGCTCGACCGTGCGGACGACCCAATCCTTGACACAACTGCAAGAGCGGTTGGCGACGATTGATAAAGCGCAGACAAACATCGAAAAACTGTCGGGGGATGTGCTGGGCTTGCAGGATATTTTATCGAACAAACAAACACGCGGGGCGTTTGGGGAAATACAGTTGAACGATATTGTCCTGAAAGCATTGGCCCCCGATGCCTATACTTTTCAAGCGACGTTATCGAACGGCAAACGGGCGGATTGCCTGATCCATTTGCCCAATCCGCCCGGGCCGATTGCGATCGACGCGAAGTTCCCGCTGGAGGCTTATGAGGCGATAAGGGCGGCCAAAACCGAAGAGCAATTGACCCTTGCCGCGCGGGCCATGCGTACGTCGGTAAAGTTGCATATCAAGGCAATCAGCGAGAAATATATCATCGAGGGCGAAACCGCGGACGGGGCCTTGATGTTTCTGCCATCCGAAGCGGTTTATGCCGAACTGCACGCCAATTTCGCCGATGTTGTGCGGATCGGCTTTGACGCGCGGGTCTGGATTGTATCGCCCACCACCTGCATGGCGACACTCAACACCATGCGCGCGGTTCTAAAAGACGCGCGCATGCAGGAACAGGCGGGGGCTATTCGCAAGGAACTGGGGCTGCTTTACAAAGATGTGGAGCGACTGGGGGGCCGCGTTGAAAATCTGGATCGGCATTTCAATCAGGCTGGCAAGGATATTGAAGAGATCAAGATTTCGGCCACCAAGGCGGGAACCCGGGCGCGAAAGCTGGATGCGTTCGATTTCGACGAGCTGGAGGATGCCGGGGCCGATGTGGTGAAGTTGGCCCCCTAACTGCCCAGCCCATCGCCTGATGGCGTATAGCTGATATGCTTGATTATGGCGGATGCTTTGGTGCCTTTGGCGGCCAGCCCCGACCATGCTTTGATCGACGGATCAGCGGCCCATATGTTGGCGAAAAGCATACCCGGTTCGGCCGGGGTTGCGCCATCTGAAGATAGTCTCTGGTAGATCAATTCGCCGCTTACATACCAACGTATCGCGTCTTGTTCCCATTTGAACGAATAGCTGCGCGGCTTGTCGGATGCGTCAAAGCCCAGGTTGACGAACCGGTTCCACCTTTTGCCGTCAACGAAGGTTGCAAGGTGTATCTGGTGGGTATTTTCCCCCAAAAACTCGATGTCTATTTCATCGTGGCGGGTGCCGTAATGGGGGCCGGTATAGGTGAAAAATCCGGTAATGATCCCTTCCCCGCGAGCCGGTTTAATCACCGCTTCATAAAGGCCGTATCCAGTTGCTTTTCGGCGCCGAATGGATGCGCCGATATACCCGTTTTCACGGTCTTTTTGCGGGCCAAGCCTTAGGGTTAGGCCCGCGTTTGCTATGACTTGTCTGGCCCCCCAATCGGTGTCGAAATAGGGGTGTTTAAAGGTGTAATTGGCCACTGACCAATCGCGTGCGTTCAACGCGGTAAAGCTGTCTTCAAATCCGTTGGCAAAACCTGTCGTTGCCAAGGCCAGTGATCCGCTTGCGATAATCGGTAAAAGTTGCATGTCGCGTCAATCCATAAAGTTTTCCTAAAATAAAAGTAAACAAAAGGTCTATTTTTATCGACATAATTTTGACACATAGGTTAACAGTGCCGCGTCAGAGTGTAGCATTCCCAAACTGCCCTTAATGGGCAAGCTGTCCTGAAATGATCTGACTGTTGATAAAGGTTGAAAATATTATGTTGCAGAGCCATCCCTTGCGAACCGTCCTGTCGGACGAGTTGCACGCGCGGCCTTTTCCGCAAATCACGGCACCGACATCGGCGGCTTATCTGGCCATCAGTTCTGTTGGAACCGAGGCCCAGGATCGCGCGATCTTGGTGCAATTGCTAAAGGCTTTGGGGCATGGAGACCAGGACCCCAAGGGCAGCCATTATTTTGCCGATCTAGGCGGCTATAAGCTGAAATGGGAGCGGCATACGGAATTTGCTACTTTTACGTTTTTTGTCGAACGACAGGTGGATGAGTTGTTTGCCGACGACCCGCATAGCCTGTTCCCCGCCGAATGGAAGGAAAACACCGAGGGCGAAATTTTGGCCTCGTGTGTTTTGGAAGTTGTCGGGCCGTTTACGTTAAAAGCTGCGGAGAATTATGTAACCCATAATTTTTTCAAATCCTTCAAGAATGAAGGCATGGCGGTGAATTATGTACTGGGGCGCGAAGCCGTGGTTGCCAGCGATTTTACCATTGATGAACGTGGACACACGCGGTTGGCGGTTCTGGCAATAGGGCAGGTTGGTGAAAACCGGTTGGGGCGTATCGTGCAACGTCTGTTCGAGATCGAGACCTATAAATCCATGGCCATGCTGACCCTGCCCGTGGCGCGGGATATTTTTGCCCAAGTGGGTGATTTGAATACGGATCTAAGCCTTGCGGTTCAGGCCATTGCCGAAGGCGAAGGTACAACACAGGAACGGCTGGATGCGCTTTTGTCGGTGTCTGCGAAGATCGAGTATCTACAATCGCAAAGTGCCTATCGTTTTAGCGGGGCAGAGGCCTATAATGCGATTTTGAACCAGCGCATTTCTGTGCTGCGCGAAGAACGTCTGCTGGGCCGGCAAACCTTTTCCGAGTTTATGATGCGTCGCTTTGATCCTGCTATGCGCACGTGTCAGGCGGCACAGATGCGCTTGCGTGATATATCGAAGCGGGCGGCGCGGGCCTCTGATTTGTTGGCCACACGGGTGACGGTGCGCACCAACGAGCAAAACCGCGCATTGTTACATCAGATGGATCAACGGGCGTCATTGCAAATGCGTTTGCAAGAAACCGTTGAAGGCTTGTCGGTGGTGGCGATCAGCTATTATGCGGTCAATCTAGCGACCTATCTTTTGGCGCCGCTGGTCGAGATGCTGGGCTACGAAAAACATAAACTGATTGCGATCCTAATCCTGCCGGTGATGTTGCTGGTCTGGTTGATGATTCGCCAGATCAAACGGCGGGCAAGCAAGAGCGACAGCTAAACAAGCCCCGCCGATTTTTCTTCATATACCAACTTGGCACGGGCCCATGTGCGGTCCGTATCGGCTGTAAAGTCCAGCAATAGCGGCAGTAGTTGCTGGGCGTAATCTTGACTGCTTTCCAAGGGTAGCATCGAGGGCAGGTTGTCGATTGCGACAACATCCAAGGGTGGTTTTTCGGCTATGCGTATGGTGGGGTGATCAAAACTGGTAACAGTATGGTAGATCGGGATCGGGTTGTAATCGCTGGTTGGATCGCAGGAAATGTCGGTGATCACCCGTAAGGCGCGGTCTTTGGTGATGTCATCGGGGCCAAAGAACAGCGGGGTCTGGCGGGTGGCCAGGATGCAGTTCAAAAACAGCGTGTGATCGCGGATTTCGGGGAAAGGGCCGCCTGATTTTGTTTCGGCCATATCCCACTTGGTGACGGTCACCTCTAAAGCGTCAAAAAGATCGCTTGCGCCTGTCCCAACACGGCCCAATGCGCCGATAACAAGGGCATTGGGGTGTTGGCCTGTTGCGGCGATAGCGGCTTTCAATTCTGCGATCAGGGCGGATTTGTTTGGATAGCCGGGTATGGCATGCAGCGGTTTGCCCTTTCTTTGGGCAAGCCATGCCATTAACCCAACGGCGGCACCTGCGAAGCCCGCCCAGTAACCGAAGGCGGCGTGACGGCGACCTGTGGCATCAACCAGAAATTCCAGATCATACAAAATGCCGCCACCGCGTTTGAAGCGGGCCAGGTTTTTATCTGCCCCGTCTTGGCCTTTGAACGAATGCGCAAACTGGATGTGTTTGTGGCGCAAGGGGAAATCGGCGACAGGCAGTTCTTTGAGGCCCAGAATCACTGTGTCGGCGGGGGCCTCAACCCAACTTCCCGCATCCACCATGTTGCACCCCACAGCGGCAAAATCGGCGTCAGGGCTGACGCGCTCGGGCGTGCGCTCAACCGTCACCTTGATGCCTGCTTTTATTAACGCTGACGCTTCGATCGGGGTGATCGGGCTGCGGTGTTCATTAAGATGGGTTTCGGCGCGAAGCCAGTAATGCAGGGTCATGGGGGGAATCCTTGGTGTTTTTACCGCGAAGATAACCGGTGGATGGCGTTATTCAAGCGGTGATTGTCGATTACGGATTTGATCGTGTGCAAAGCGTGGTCTAAGCTGCGCGAAGCACCGCTAAAGGAATGATGACTATGGCTGACCGGATCAAATTTACACTTGATGGCAAAGAAGTAACGGCGAAAGCCAACGAAAGCATCTGGGAGGTTGCCAAACGCGAGGGCACAACCATTCCGCATTTGTGCCATTCGGGCGAAAAAGGCTATCGGTCTGACGGTAATTGCCGGGCCTGTATGGTTGAAATAGACGGCGAACGCACCTTGGCGGCGTCTTGTGTGCGCAAGCCTGCCGAAGGTATGGTGGTGAAAAGCCAATCTGCGCGTGCCGACAAAGCCCGCAAGATGGTGATGGAGTTGCTTGTGGCGGATCAACCTGCGCAAGATCAGGCACATGATAAATCCTCGCATCTTTGGGCCATGGCCCATATGCAAGGCGTTGCACACAGCCGTTTTCCCAAAGTGGAACACACCCGCGTCCCCTTGCTGGACGACAGCCATGTGGCGATGAATATCAACCTTGATGCGTGTATCCATTGCAACCTGTGTGTGCGGGCGTGCCGTGAAGTACAGGTCAATGATGTGATTGGCATGGCGGGGCGCGGGCGGGATGCAAAGATTGTTTTTGATATGGATGATCCGATGGGGGCCTCAAGTTGTGTCGCCTGTGGCGAATGTGTGCAGGCCTGCCCTACTGGGGCTTTGATGCCTGCAACTGCAGTCAATGCAGCCCAAGTGGGCGACAGTCAGGACTTTAACCGTGAAGTGAAATCGGTTTGCCCGTTTTGCGGTGTCGGCTGCCAGATCAGCCTGAAGGTCAAGGATGACAAAATCGCCTGGGTCGACGGCATAGACGGCCCCGCGAATGAGAACCGTTTGTGTGTTAAAGGGCGGTTCGGGTTTGATTATATCAACCACAAACACCGCCTGACCAAGCCGCTGATTCGCCGTGAGGGTGTTAAAAAAGGTCTGAATGTTGACCCTGGTAACCCGTTGACACATTTTCGCGAAGCCACTTGGGAAGAGGCAATGCAGGCGGCTGCGGGCGGCTTTGCCAAGCTGCGCGATACCAAGGGGGGGCGCGCAGTTGCGGGGTTTGGCTCGGCTAAATGCACCAATGAAGAGGCCTATCTGTTTCAAAAGCTGATCCGTCAGGGCTTTGGCCATAACAACGTCGATCATTGCACACGACTTTGCCATGCCTCATCGGTGGCGGCCTTGATGGAAAACGTTGGTTCGGGGGCTGTTACGGCAACGTTTAACGAGATCGAAAATGCTGACGTGGCGATTGTGATAGGCTCGAACCCGATTGAAAACCATCCTGTTGCGGCGACTTATTTCAAGCAATTCGTCAAGCGCGGCGGCAAGCTGATTGTGATGGATCCACGCGGTGTTGGGCTGGGCCGGCACGCAACACACCGGTTGAAATTCCGACCCGGTACGGATGTGGCGATGCTGAATGCGATCATGCACACAATCGTTGAAGAACAGCTTTATGACGATCAGTATATTAAAGCCTATACCGAAAATTGGGCAGCGCAAAAAGCCCATCTGAAAGATTTCACTCCCGAAAAAATGTCGGCGATTTGCGGCATTGACGCCGAAGAGCTGAAAGAGGTCGCACGGCTGTTCGCGGGGGCCAATGCGGCGATGATTTTCTGGGGCATGGGCGTGTCGCAACATATTCACGGCACCGATAATGCGCGCTGTCTGATCTCGCTTGCGCTGATGACGGGACAAGTTGGGCGACCCGGTAGTGGCTTGCATCCGCTACGCGGGCAAAACAATGTGCAAGGCGCATCGGATGCGGGACTTGTTCCAATGTTCTTGCCTGATTATCAGACGGTTACGGACGACGGAGTGCGTTCTGCCTTTAACGAGATTTGGCACAGTGATGTGGATTTCGGGGCTGAAAAAGGCCTGACCGTGGTCGAGATCATGGACGCGGTACATGCGGGCGATATTCGCGGACTTTATGTTTTGGGTGAAAACCCTGCCATGTCTGACCCGGATGTGGAACATGCGCGCGATGCACTGGCCAAGCTGGAACATCTTGTGGTGCAGGATATTTTTGTTACTGAAACTGCCAATTATGCGGACGTCATTCTGCCGGCTTCGGCCTTTGCTGAAAAATCCGGCACGGTGACGAACACTAACCGGCAGGTGCAAATGGGTCGCCCTGCAGTTCCCACCCCCGGTGATGCCCGTGAAGACTGGGCAATTATCACCGATTTGGCGCAACGCTTGGGGCTGGACTGGAATTATACCCATCCAAGCCAAGTGTTTGCCGAGATGAAAATGGGTATGGCGTCTTTAGATAATATCACATGGGAGCGGCTGGAAAGGGAAGCGGTGACTTATCCGTCTTTGTCGCCGACTGACCCGGGGCAGGCGATTGTGTTCGGCGACGGGTTTCCGCGCCCTGAGGGTCGCGCGAAATTCACCCCCGCCAGTCTGATCGCGCCCGATGATGTGCCGGATGCACAATACCCGATGATCCTGACCACGGGGCGGCAACTGGAACACTGGCACACGGGTTCAATGACAAGGCGGTCATCGGTGTTGGATGCGGTCGAACCGGAGGCGAACTGCTCATTGCACCCGAAAACCCTGCGTGCTCTTGGCGTCGCGCCGGGCGACTTGGTGCGCCTGACCACCAAACGGGGGACCATCACGGTTATGGCACGCGCTGATCGCGCGGTGGCCGAAGACATGGTGTTCATGCCGTTTGCCTATGTGGAAGCGGCGGCAAATGTTCTGACCAATTCGGCACTTGATCCGTTCGGAAAAATACCCGAGTTCAAGTTTTCAGCCGTGAAGGTGGAAAAATCGGCATAATCAGAAAATCGGCACATCTTGATCAAGCCCGACGATTGATTTTGTTTGTGATGCGCCCTGCATAGCAAAAAGGGAGGCCCAAAGCCCCCCTTTTTAATCCATGTAAGATCGTCGTTCTTAGAAGTTGAAGCTAGCGCCTATGCCAACAACAGTACCTTCAATGTTGCCCTCGGCAGGATTGTTCGATGTGAATTCAGTATTTGCCGCGAATGCGGAAACGCTGAAGTTGTCTGCCACTTTGTATTTTGCGGCCAACACATAGGTTTTCAGTTCTTCGGAAGTGAAACCGGTGGTGTTGGTGGCTGCGTTATCCGCATTTTTGCCACGGAAGTAAGTAAATGAATAAGTCATCGGGCCATTTGAATAGCCGAGACCTATATCATATGAGTTGCCGTCTCTGAAGTTGGGAACGCCGCCACCGGTAGGTGAATCATTTTGTTCTGCATAAGACCCACCCAATGTGAAACCGGCATAACCGACAGTCAGACCGCCACCCCAAATTTCAGGATTAGCCGCACCGGCAGGTGCATTTGCTGTGCCGTAACGGGCAGATGCATTAATATCAACACCGTTGAAGGAACCGCTGTAGTTTGCAGCAATGTCAACGATGTCTGTGATAACGGCATTATTGTTGACAGCACCGTTTACCTGACCGCTATCGCGTGCGTAAGAGATGCCCACTTGCAGGCCGCTGAAACGGGGCGAGAAGTAGCTGATACGTTGCGCATCATTGTTGCCGTTGTTTTCAATGTAGGTTGTACCAAGGGTTCTTCGGAACAAATCGGCGCCGGCGCCGGCAGCGGAATAAGGTACATAACCTGTCAGCGAACTGGATTGTGCGTAGAGTGGGGAAACATCCGGTGCCGCAACGGTCATTTTATAACCAACCGAGTTTTCCGACCCGATGATGACTTTACCGAAATTGCCGGAAATCGTCATGTATGATTCGTCGATTTGGTCGGTGTTTGTGTTTGAACCAGCTTCAAGTTGAACGTCCACAGCAATTTTGATGCCGTTGTCCAGTGTCATTGATGGTTTAAACCAGATTTCAGCATTGGTAAAAAGATCAACCCCGCTGAAGTCTGCGCCCGCAAGAGCAGCGTTGTTACCTGTAACGTCGACATATGCGAATGTGGTTGTGTAGTAACCACTTACATTCATAGTCACGGCACCGGCAGTAATAGGCACAGCGTTAGCTGCCCCCGTGATGCTTGTCAGCGCTAGTGCGCTTGTGCATAGCAGTGTTTTTTTCATTTTCATCTCCACTTTTGAATGTTTGAGATTCAGTCATAGGATGAATTTTTAATAACAGGATAGCCCCCGAATCGAATAAAAAGACTGTTTCACAAAGAGTTGTGATCACTTGATTGAACCGTCGCCAAAACGTGATTTGGCCGCGATAATAAATCACGCGACTGTGAGTATTCTGGTAAATATAACACTATTCGGTCTTTTTTTTATGATTTTCGACAAGTTATTGTGAACTTAATTGATGGGGACGGTATCGACAAAATCAGGCAAACCCTGAGACGATGAGTGGGGATGCATAAACGGGCCTGCCAAAACCCCCTGTTTGCTGAGGTCTCTAAAGTTTAAAGTACCCATTAAAATTCAACCCCTCACCCCCTGTCCTATCCGAATTATTTTATGATAGGCTACTGGCATGTCCACCCAAGCTATGTGCCGCGATTGTTTTGCAATTTTTGACGCCGCCCCGCGCTGCACCGTTTGCCGTGGGCCCCGCGTGTTAGTACATCCGGAACTTACCAGCCTTTCCATTGCCCACATGGATTGCGACGCTTTCTATGCCAGCGTTGAAAAACGCGATAACCCTGCCATCCGCGATATGCCCGTCATCATCGGCGGCGGTCGTCGCGGTGTGGTTTCCACAGCCTGCTACATTGCGCGCATCAAGGGTGTGCATTCTGCCATGCCGATGTTCAAAGCCCTGAAACTCTGCCCCGAAGCCGTGGTGATAAAACCCCGCATGGATGTTTATGTGGAAGTTTCCAAACAAATCCGCGCCTTCATGGCCGAGTTAACCCCCGCCGTCGAGCCGCTGTCTTTGGACGAAGCTTTCCTTGACCTGACCGGCACCGAAAAACTACACGGGGTGTCCCCCGCCGTTATGATGGGCCGCCTTGTGAAACGGATGGAGGATGAGCTGGGCCTGTCTGGCTCTGTCGGTCTGTCACACAACAAATTTCTGGCAAAGCTTGCCTCTGACCTTGATAAACCGAAGGGGTTTTCCGTCATCGGCAAGGCCGAGACCGAAACGTTTCTGGCGCCCTTGCCGATCAAGAAAATCTGGGGGGCAGGTAAGGTCACGCAAGCCGCCCTGATCAAGGACGGCATTCGCACATTCGCCGATTTGCGCCGCCGTGACCGCAAAGTTCTGGTCGACCGTTTCGGTACTATGGGGGATCGTTTGTGGCATCTTAGCAGGGGACTGGATTACCGACACGTTAATGCGTCTGCCCCGGTTAAAAGCATATCGAAAGAAACCACTTTTGATGAAGATACCAATGATCCGGATCTTCTGGACGGGCATATCTGGAGGTTGGCGGAACAGGTTGCGGAGCGCGCCAAGGCCAAGGATAAAATGGGCTGTGTGGTGACGTTGAAGGTCAAGCAAAGCAACCACAAGAACTTGACGCGGCGCATCACTTTATCCGACCCCACCCAAGTGGCTGACGTGATCTATACGCAGGCAAAGCCCCTGCTGAAATCGGTCATGGACAAGGCCCCGTTCCGTCTGATCGGGGTCGGCATCAGCAAGCTGTCGCAGGTGGGCGCTGTCCATTCCATGGGTAACCTGCTGGATCCTGATGCCGAAAAACGCGCAGAGGTGGAACGCGCTTCAGACAAGATCAAAAAGAAGTTCGGCAAAGCGGCAATTCTTAAAGGTCGCGCTTTGCGCTGATTACTCGGCTGCCAACGGGATTGAAGGGCGTAGTTTGTGGCAAATATCCTGGCTTGCTCTGGAAAGCCGTGTCTTTACAGAGTCGAACGCCGTATTTCTAACGATCCTGTATTCATCCATATAAAGGCCGCGATTTATTTCCACCTGAACCACATGCTGCCCTTTCGAGGGCACCCCGTATTTTTGTGTAATATGCCCGCCTGCAAACGGTGTATTGCGCCCAACGACAAAGCTTTGATCTTTGAATGCGGTTTCAACAATATTGAAAACATCCTTATTGGCCGAAGCCCCGTACCGGTTTCCCAAAACAACGTCGGGACGCCGCCCGCCGGGGGCCATCGCATTTTGCAAGGCCTCACTTGGCATCGAGTGGCAGTCTATCAAAACCGCCAACCCGAACCTTTGCCGGGCCTGCCCCAACAGTTCTGACAACAAGGCGTGATAGGGGTGATAACAGCGGTCAATCCGTGCCATGGCCTGTTGCATCGTGATCTTGCCCGTTTGAATTTGCCTCCCCTCGGCCACCACACGCGGGATCACGCCTAAGCCGGAAGCAATCCGTGGGTTGTTGAACGGGGTTTTAGCACCTTCAACAATGCCTGGATCCAGCTCGTCCGGTCTGCGATTCAAATCAACATAAGCACGCGGAATATTTGCCGCCAGCAGGGGGGCGCCATAGTCAACAACCTGCGCAAAAAGATCGTCCACGAAAGCATCTTCGGAACTGCGTAACCGGGTTTTGGAGAGTGCGGATTTTTCTACAAATGCCGCAGGATAATCCCGCCCGCTGTGTGGAGAACTGAAAACAACCGGATTGGTTACCCTATTTGGTAAGCTTAAATCATAGATTTCGTCGGCCACAAACATTCCTTCCTTTAGAATATCTTATAACCCAAAAGATACATGTGTAAAACCTCTTGAACCTTGCTCCGACTCCCCCTATAGAAGCCCAACGACTGGGGCCGCATTCGCTGCCCTTAGCTTTTCGGGCGTATAGCTCAGCGGGAGAGCACTTCGTTGACATCGAAGGGGTCACTGGTTCGATCCCAGTTACGCCCACCACCCTAATCCT
>JASFZB010000019.1:0-8282 GCA_045046705.1 Rhodobacterales bacterium
GGAACGTTCAGTATGCCTTTCATCAAAAAGATACAGGGCTTGAAGATCGAGGCGATCAAATCCCGCAGGTCAGTCGGTGTTCAACGAAATTAGACAACGGAAAGTCAACAGTTTCGGCCAGAGTATAGTCCTTGGTGTCGGTGCAATACAAGGGGGGCGCCCCCTGTATTGCACCTACTTGCGCTATTCGCGCAGAAGCCGCGTTGCGGCGAAGATTAACATCACGATTTATTTTGCCTCCGCAATCTGATCGGATCTTAACCCCTCACCCGTGCACGCAACGCGCATCAGTTCGGGTGAATGGGGCGTACAAGGGGTTCTGTCGCAAAGTTTCACTCGGTTTCAGTATCACTTTGAATCTGTCATATGTTTTCCAAAAAAGCCACAGGCAGGACACACCAAATATGAGCATTGATTTCAAAGGCAGCCATTATCCAAAAGACGTGATCCTGTACGCGGTGTTTTTCTACGTTCGCTATGCCGTCTCCTATCGGGACCTAGAGGAGATTATGGCTGAGCGCGGCATTCAGGTTGATCACGCAACGCTGAACAGATGGGTTTTTAAATATTCGCCTTCGATTGCCAGAACAGCCCAGGCGAGAAAGCAGCCAACAGCTGGATCTTGGCGGATGGATGAAACCTACATCTAGGTCAAAGGGAAATGGACGTATTTGTATCGGGCGATTGATAAGCACCCCTCTCGGAATTTACTGCGTAAACCCTGCCGGGCAATGGGGAAAACGCTTGATTTCATGCTTTCAAAGCACCGCGATAAGGCTGCGGCCAGATTGTTTTTCAGGCGTGCAATTGAAACAAATGGCCTTCCTTCAAGAATTGTGATTGACAAAAGCGGAGCCAATCTTGCAGGTCTTCAGCGAATAAATACCAGCCTGAAGCTCTCGCGGACCAAACAACGAATTGAAATCCTGCGCGTGAAGTATCTAAATAACATTGTAGAATAGGACCATAGATTCATCAAGAAAATCACCCGACCAACTCTGGGCTTCAAGGCCTTTCATTCAGCGGCCGCCACGCTCGCTGGTATCGAGGTCGCGCACATGATCCGAAAACAACAATTCCAATCAAACCATACATCCCCGTTCAAACAGTTTGCCAGCTTGGCCGCATAAATTTATCCAAAACTCTGCTATTATTACGCTCGAGGAAACTTTGCGACAGAACCTATGCCTTAAATCCTTTTCGCACGTAATATAGATTAAATCCGATGTTTACAGTGCACAAAACTTACGTACCACTTACAAATATTGCCCAAACCAATCTCGCAGTAATTGAGAAAATTCCGTTGTCAATTTGGACCGCGGCCGGTTAGCCGGAAAAATAATTGCTATATCGAAATAGATTGCGGGTTCAAACGGGCGTACGATAATGTCGTGATCTTTGTAGTGATCGGCAGTAGCTGCGTCTACAAATGAGATGCCTGCGCCTTCGTGTACGAAGTTGCAACATGTTGAAAACATCGAAACCTCAAGCCGTGTATTCAATGTAAGACCCGCCTCTTTGAATGTTTTGTTCAGGCGTTGCGTTATCATGTGATCGCTGTAAAGCGTAATTAGGCGTTCATTTGCCAGATCATGTGGGGTAATTACTTTCTTTTGCGCCAACTTATGTTCAACTGGTAAGATACAGACACAACGCTGGATAAGGGGTTCCCAATTGATCGCTTTGCTTTCAATCGGCATTTCCGCAAGGCCAATATCCACCAGCCCCATCGCGACCCATTCTTTCACGGTTGTCGAGGATCGTGTGTGCAATATAACATTAACGTCGGGCCTGCCATTCAGAAAAGGCGTGATGATTTGCGGTAATATTTTGATTGTGGCACCGGGCATACTGGCCACCCGTAAATGCCCCGCACTCATGGTGCGTATTTCTTCTACTGTGTGATGTACACGGTCAAGGCTGGCAAAAACATGCTCTACATCGGTATAGAGATTGATTGCATCGGGGGTTGCAACCAAGCGGCCATTTATTCGTTCAAATAGTTGGAAACCAATGCTTTTTTCAAGATTTGAAATTAACGTGCTGACGGCGGGTTGCGTCACGCTCAACCGATCTGCTGCCAAAGAAACTGATCCGGATGTAAACACCGCTTTAAATGCTTCCAATTGCCTGACGTTCATTTGGCCCTCGATAATTGTGGTAACGTATAAATTAACCTAATATAGTATTCAATATTTTAATTTGACTTAATAGGGGGTTTCCCCAAATTATTACATTTCAAGACGATTGTTTCGTCGGCTTCTTGGTTTAGCCCAAGATACGCAGATGGGCAAACGGGTGGAGAATGAGGGGAGACAGTCCAAGTGACTACTACGACAGAATTACGCCAAAAGAATAAGGCGAACCACCAAACTGATGTTCGCGGGGCGCGCATTCAGATTAACGAGCTGTCCAAATTCTATGGCAAAGTCGGTGCCAGCCGGGATTTGAACCTTGATATACAACCGGGTGAGTTTTTGACCCTTCTGGGGCCCAGCGGGTCCGGGAAAACCACTGCTTTAATGATGATTGCGGGGTTTGTGATCCCGACATCGGGTGATATTCAAATCAGCGGTCAATCCATTGTCCAAGTGCCTGTACACAAACGCAATATCGGAATGGTATTTCAGAACTATGCGCTTTTCCCGCACTTGAGCGTGGCACAGAACGTGGCGTTTCCACTGGAAATGCGCAAAACCCCAAAACCCGAAATTACCAAAATGGTAAATGAGGCTCTTGATCTTGTGCGGCTGGACGGGTTTCAGGATCGTCGGCCAAAGCAGCTATCGGGCGGTCAACAACAACGTGTGGCCTTGGCGCGTGCATTGGTATTCAATCCCAACGTTCTGTTGCTTGATGAACCTCTTGGCGCGTTGGATGCCAAGCTGCGTGAAGAAATGAAAATCGAGATCAAGCAATTGCACAGCAACATCGGGGCCACGATCCTGTTTGTGACCCATGATCAGGAAGAAGCGTTGACTTTGTCAGACCGTATTGCGGTATTCAATGAAGGCAGAATTGTTCAGCTTGGCACACCTGATGAGTTGTACCACGAACCGAAAAACCGTTTTGTCGCTGATTTTATCGGTGAGACAAACCTGATTACGGGCAAAGTCAGTCAGGTTCAGGGGCGAAAATGTCAGATGGTTTTAGCGGATGGTCTGAAAATGACCGGCAATTTGCGCGACGGTATAGATACGCCGAAAGACTGGGCCACATATACGTTGCGGTTAGAGAAGGTCACCGTCGGCAAGGCGGCTGAAAAATGCGCCAACACTCTTGTGGGAACGGTGAAAGAGTTCCTGTTTATCGGTGACAGCACCAAATACGTGATCACTTTGGCCCCGGGGTGGGACATCAAGGTCAAATTGCCCGAAACCGGTAAACCAAGGCACACAATCGGAACAGAAATAAAAGTGGGATGGAACGAAAGTGACATGCTGCTGGTCGAGGTCAATGTGCCTCCGACGGATACCCGGAACTGAGATCGCCAACAGACATCTGGGAATAAAAATGGCGAATTTAACTTTAGGGAGAACTTAAATGACACTATCACGAAGAGTACTGATGAAATCGGTGGTGGCAGCCGTTGCCATGACCGCCGCGATGGCAGGCAGTGCCTCTGCCGGGGCTTTAACATCCGCTGAAATTGATGCCGCACTGGCAAAACACAAAGGCGAAAGCCTGACAATCGCATCTTGGGGCGGCAGCTTTCAAGAAGCCCAGCGTAAAGCGTTCTTTGCGCCGTTCAGCGAAAAATATGGCATTACAATCGTAGAAGACGGCCCTCCGGGCAATGCGAAAATCGTTGCCATGGTCAAGGCTGAAAATGTAACATGGGATTTGGTTGATGTGGGTGCCTATAAAACAACCCCGCTTGGCCGTGACGGCTATCTGGAAGAAATCGACTATAATATTGTCGATAAAACAGACATTTTTCCGGGCTTTGCCCCGAAATGGGGTATTGGTAACCTAAGCTATTCAACTGTGCTTGCTTACCGTTCAGACGTTTTGAAGGATGA
Organism: Rhodobacterales bacterium; assembly: GCA_045046705.1. Classification (GTDB taxonomy): domain Bacteria; phylum Pseudomonadota; class Alphaproteobacteria; order Rhodobacterales; family Rhodobacteraceae; genus Amylibacter. The sequence continues at coordinate 4,023 of JASFZB010000019.1, forward strand.
TCCACCCACTTCTGTTGTTGATCTTTGGGATTTGGAAAAATACCCAGGCAAACGTGCGATGCGCGACAATCCGATTGAAAATCTGGCTTATGCGTTGCAGGCCGACGGTATGGCGATCAAGGATGTATATCCTTTGACCGAAGAAAAAATCGAACGCGCTTACGCTAAGCTGGACGAGATCAAGAAGCATGTGATCTGGTGGACACAAGGGGCAACCGCACCGCAATTGCTGGTCACCAAAGAGGTGGTTATGGCAACGGCATGGAACGGCCGTCTGGACAAAATCAAGGATGAAGGCGTTCCGGTTGGCATGGCGTGGAACGGCGCACAGTTGATGGGCGATGCCTGGGCAATTCCGAAAGGTGCGCCAAACAAAGACTTGGCGATGTTGTTTATCGCCTGGGCCAGCCTGCCTGACATTAACTGGCGTCTGAGTGATTATATCACTTACGGCCCGGTGAACTACAAAGCGATTGAGCATGTAAGCGAAGACCGCCGTGCCCTTGTGCCGACAACATTCGCGCACCTGCAAATCCCTGCCGACTATGATTACTGGGGTGATCACTACAACGAGCAGGTTGATCGTTGGACTGAATGGAGACTTGAATAAGTCTTGATACCCCTGCGACCGGGTTTTTATCCGGCTGCAGGAACCCCGATATTTCCTTGAGGCCTGACTAAAATTCGGAAGCAGTGACAATGACAGATATGGTTAATATTCCCGCACCACACGCGGCCTCTGCCAAGCAGCTTGCCAAGCTAGAGCGCAATGAAAAACTAGCGTTGTTTGGCTTTATGGTGCCTGCTCTTGCTCTTTTGGCGGTGTTTTTCCTGTACCCGATGATCTCGTTTCTGGCCCAAAGCCTGTTTGACCCGCAGTTTACCACCGAGCATTTTGACAAGACGTTCGGCCGCCCAGTTTATATGAAAATCCTGTGGAAAACCTTGCGGATTTCAGCTTACACAACAATCCTTTGCTTTATTATCGGATATCCCGTGGCCTTTATGATGGCCCACGCCAAGGGCAAAACCAAGATGGTGATCGTGGTGTTTGTCCTGATCCCTTTCTGGACCAGTGTTCTGGTGCGCATGTTCGCATGGATGGCGTTGCTGGGCCGTGACGGGGTGATCAACCGCGCGTTGATGCACTTGCATATCACCGATGAGCCGATTTCGATGCTGTTCACCCAATTTGCGGTTCTGGTGGGCATGGTGCATTATATGCTGCCCTATATGATCCTGCCGGTTTTTGCGGTGATGACGGGGATACCCAAGAACCTGATGGATGCGGCATCCAATCTTGGTGCATCACCCTTGCGGGTGTTCACACGGGTTTATTTCCCGCTTAGCCTGCCCGGTATCGGAGCCGGTGGGTTGTTGGTGTTCATCATCTCCATGGGGTTCTACGTCACCCCCGCACTGTTGGGCGGGCCGCAGGATGTGTTGCTGGCACAAATCATTGAGCAGCAAATATCCGATACTCTGAATTGGGGGTTTGCCGCAGCCCTGTCAACGGTGCTGCTGGGCGTGACCATCGTGCTGTATTTCTTTTATGACCGGCTGATCAGCCCCGAAAAAATCTACGGAGGAGAGTAGCCATGAACCTTGATGGCCCAATGAACGCCCCAAAGGCGTTGCTGTATCTGTTCGTTGCTATGGCATTGTTCTTCCTGATGTTGCCGAACTTCATGGTGTTCCCATTCTCGATCTCGCCGACATCTTTGATGGAATTTCCGCCGCGCGGATTTTCCTGGCAGTGGTACGAAAAATACTTCACCCAGCCGGGTTGGTTGGCGGCAACCCGCACCAGTTTTTATGTCGCAATTCTGACGACTATCGTATCTGTGACCTTGGGCAGTCTTGCTGCTTACGGATTGGTGCGGGGAACCTTTCCGGGCAAACGTATCATCAACGCTATTGTTCTGTTTCCGATTATTATACCAACCCTATTGACCGCGGTTGCCATCTTCAAATTGTATTCAAATCTGCGCCTGACCGGCACCATGTTCGGTTTTGTCATCGGCCACTCGGTTCTGGCTGTGCCGTTCGTGATCACCATCATGTCAGCCACATTGCGTGGTATAGACCCAGCGGTTGAAAATGCCGCCAGAAATCTTGGGGCCGGGCGATTAAAAACCGTTTGGCGGGTAACATTCCCTATGGCTAAACAGGGTCTGATGTCATCGGCCCTGTTTTCCTTCCTTGTGTCTTTCGACGAATTGTTAATTGCCGTGTTCATCAGCAGCCCTACGATGAATACTCTGCCAAAAAAATTGTGGGAAGGTATCCGGCTTGAGATCGACCCGTCCCTTGCCGCGGTTTCATCCATTCTGGTGATTGTCAGTATCGTTGTTCTGGCCGTTGCGGGCTATGCCAAGCTGCGGATGGATAAAGACGAAGAATGATCCGTAAATGACAAATCCATCAGTCAGCTATAACGGCAAGCAAACCGTTACCATTATCGGTGCGGGGAATATCGGCATGTGCTGTGCCGTTTACCTGCAAAGACAAGGCTTGGATGTTACGGTCATTGATCGTGTGGCCCCCGGCCAGTCCTGCTCATCTGGTAGTGCGGGTGTGTTGTCATCCTGGTCATGCATTCCGCATTCGGTTTCCGGCATTGCGTCTTCGGTGCCTAAATGGTTGCTAGATCCCGATGGGCCATTGGCTATTCGTTGGCGGTATATGCCGTTCTTAATGCCATGGCTGATAAAATTTGCCCGATCAGGTCGTACGGGCGATTTCAAGGTGAAATCCGATGCCTTATTTGCACTGCATAATCCAACTGTCGGGCTTTACAAGGAACTGTTGAAAACCGCAGGTGCGCCGGAATTGATCCGCGATTCAAGTTACCTGTTCGTTTACCGTAACCTTAACGCGATTAACCCGAATGCAACCTCTTTTCAGATGCGCCGTGAACGCGGGGCCAAAATGGATTTTCTAAGTGGCGGTGAAGTGCAAGAGGTTGAACCGGAAATCGCATCGCTTTATTGTCGTGCGGTTGCGATCCATGAACAGGGCCACACGGTCAATCCCGGCCGGCTAGTACAGGTTCTGGCCACTTATTTTGAACGCTTGGGTGGGCGGGTTTTAAAAGACAATGTTCAGCAAATCTCCCACAGTACGGATGGCTCGGTGAGTGTTGTCTCAACATTACACAATCTGACCAGCGATTATCTTGTGATTGCTGCGGGGGCATGGTCACATCAATTAACAGCACAATTGGGCTGTAAAATCCTATTGGAAACCGAACGCGGTTATCACATGACATTTGCCAATCCGGGTATTTCAATCAAACACACAATTCTTGAAGATCGCCGCCAGTTTGTAACTACTGAAATGGAGATGGGCATTCGCAGTGCGGGAACGGCCGAGTTTGCTGGCCTGAATGCCCCGCCAAGCCGGCGTCGCTCCGCGATGCTTGCCAAAATTGGCAAACAGCTGCTGCCCAATCTGAATACTGATGAGGCAACAAATTGGATGGGGCACAGACCTGTGTTGCCCGACAGCCTTCCCGCCATAGGTGCATTACCTGGCCATCCCAATGTTATCGCTGCATTCGGTCACGGTCACACAGGGCTGACAGCGGCACCAATTACCGGAAAGCTGGTTACCAGCATGATTGGTAACATCCCGATAGATGTGGATGCAAAACCATTTCGGCCAGATCGTTTTTAAAGGCCTGTTGATACTCAGTGCTATTTTTACCTTAACAGTAGAAGGTTTTCTGTAAGTATTTATGCTCTTTTTTCTTACTATCTATATTTGGTTTTGCACCGTTTGCGTTCCGGTCTCTAAACTCATTTTAAGCGGCCTTTCGTTCGAATGCCTTTTTGTGGTGAACAGGTGAGCTGGCCTCGCTTTGTGCGGGGTTTCTTTTTTGTAATTTATAAGTTACATATGATTGAAATTCGCCAAACAGAGGTATTCCACAAATGGTTTGCGGTCTTAAAGACCGCCGCGCTAACCAGATCATCGCTAAACGGCTGGTACGCATCGAAGCAGGTTTGATGGGAGATACCAAGTCGGTAGGCGAAGGTGTGAGTGAAGTCAGGATAAACTACGGGCCAGGTTACAGGCTCTATTTCACGAGGCGCGGCCAGACGGTTATTTTCTTGTTATGTGGTGGAGATAAAGGGTCGCAGACAAGAGATATTCGAGCCGCTCAAAACATGGAAAAGGAGATTGAACATGAAGACGACTAAATTTGATGCAGCCGAGCATCTTGATACAGAAGAAGTGCAGGCCGAGTTGATTTCG
>JASFZB010000020.1:0-31542 GCA_045046705.1 Rhodobacterales bacterium
CAATTCATGGGCTAAAGTCATCACATCACGTTGTTTTCCAAGGTAATTCAGCATCACATAAGGGTGTACATTGGTGACCGTCGGGTGGGCAAAGGCACCCGGCGCTTTGCCCGGTTTTACACCTGCATCAATCCAGCCTTTATCAAAGAACGGTTCGGCAATCTTTGCCATTTCAGGGGCAAAATCGCTGTAGGCCCCCAGCACGGTGGCACGCGCATCATCCCACGAAATCGCCGCCTTGTCTTCACCCGGCAAAGGCGCATTGCGATCCCAAACTTCCATCGTTTCAAGCCCCATCCACTTGGCTTTCAGCGCGTAATAGCGGTGCGAAAGTTTCGGATATGCGGCGACAACCGCGTTGCGCAAAGCCTCGACCACTTCCGGTTCCACATGATTGTCCAGATGGCGGCTGGCTTGCGGGGTCGGCAGGCCGCGCCAACGGTCTTCGACCTCTTTTTCTTTGGCCAGTGTGTTGGTGATTCGGGCAAAAAGCGAGATGTTGTCTTGGAACACCGCAACCAGTGCGCGGGCCCCCATTTCGCGTTTTTTGCGATCCGTATCCGATAACAGGTTCAGCGTGGCTTCCAGATTCAATGCCTCGCCGTCCACATCGAAGGTCAGCCCGGCCATGGTTTCGTCAAACAGCCGGTTCCATGCGGTGACCCCGACAACGGACTGGTCATGCAGGAATTTTTCCAGCTCGTCGGATAGCTGGTAAGGTTTCATCGCGCGCATCTGATCCAGGAACGGTTTGTAACGTGCCAGCCCCGTATCGACGGCCAGCATTGCATTAAGCTGCGCATCATCGACGCGGTTCAGTTCCAGTGAAAAGAACACCATAGGGGCCGACATATCGGTCAGGCTACCTTGCATATCGGCCATGAATTTGGCGCGCTCGGGATCTGTGGTGTTCTGGTAATAGCGCAGGCCTGCAAAGGACATCACCCGGCCCATGATGTTTTGAATTTTCTCATAGCGTTGGATACATTCCAGCAAGCCCGCCGAATCCAGATCAGCCAGTTTGCCTTCGTAATCGGCGGCAAATGCGGTGCACTCTGTACCCAGCCAGTCCACATCCCGTATTATTTCGGGCCCGTCGGTGGCGGGATAAAGATCATCCAAATTCCATTCCGGCAAATCCCCGAAGGCATTGTCAGTGGCCGCATCACGCATATCGCGGGGCAAAATCGGGGTGAATGGGGTGAACATGGGCGTCTTATCTCCTGAAAAATATCTCGGGCCAAGATGTAAGCCCAATGTAGTGGAAGGGAAAGCCCCTTCATATCTCAATCGGCGGTTTTTGGGGTTTTGGGGCCGGTTTGCGCCGGATGATAATATCCCCGTTGGGCAGCACTTCGGGGGGCTCATAGTTGCTGAAATCGTCTATTTTGCCCTTCAGAGTGTCCAGCAAAGGGCCAAGATCATCGACCCAGCTTTTGAAAAAGTTCTGTGTGTCTTCCGAAAGCTGTTCAAAATCATTGCGCAGGCCCTGCCAATCCTTGGGGTCGGCATGTGCGGGGGATGCCATCAGGGCGAAGATCAAAGCGATTTGGAACAGATGTTTCATGCCCCGTATATAGGGCGTTTTGCCGGATTTTCATCCCCCGCGCGGGAAATTTAACTCTATCACGACCGGAAAATGATCGGACGCAGTCAACAATGCGTGGCATAAATCCCTGTTGTCAATGCAGTCGGGGTCATCAAACGGGTGCCAAATCTTCAAACGGGTGCCAAATCTTCCATTTCGGGGTGGTTTTTTGGACAAGCTTTGGGGACGCCATGATGTAATCCAGCAGCGCGTTCAAATAGGTTTTTTCGCGGTGGTTATAGAACCGGGAAGACGTGGGAACGGCAAAGCCGGCGCGGGCATTGGCAAAAGCTTCTGCATGGGGGTCACGCAGGGTTTCGTTTTCTGGCTTTTACACGCCTAGAACGATTTCGACGCCGGATTGTCCGAACAGCTTTTCGTATTCGTCCAGCCTCGGCCCATCGTTCAAATCGCCCATCACGATCAAGTCTTCACCTGCGGCCAAATGGCCGTCCACACGCTGGCGCAGCCAGATACATTGGGCCAGTTGCTTGCGCCGGTTCTGGATCGAAATACGCACTTCCTGTTTGCGGTTTTTCGCGCCATGCGGGGCTTTGGATTTCGCATGCACCCCGATGAGGCGCAGCATCGACATCCACATCCAACCGGAACACCCCGTAGAAACGCGGCGCGTCATACGATCCGCTTTTGCCAGTGGGTTGACCTTTGGGATCGTGATGCGCGGTCATGACCTTGGGATCATAAAGAAAGGCGATTTCCTGTTGGGTGTCATTTCTAAAGCCTACTACGGCTTTGTTTTGACGTAGCCCGAAATGTTTGGCAAAGCCTTCCAACGCGTCCACGCAAGAGGATTTCACACCCGCATTCGGGGCCTCTACAATCATGACCCCATCTGCATTAGCAGCTTTAAAAACACTTCCCAATGCGTTGATTTGTTGTGTTTTTATTATATCATATCGACTTGACCAACTATCATCTAAAACCAACTTATCATCTTGATCAAACCGGTTTGTGAACCATTCCACGTTATAAGTGGCAAGGCGCATTATGCTGCATCCACATGGGTTTCGCTGATCTTTTCCCAGGCGGTATTGATCGCCACCAAGCGCTTGGTGGCCATGGTTATGGCCTCTTCGGGCAGGCCGCGTGCAATCATTTGATCGGGGTGGGTTTCGCGAATTTTCTGACGCCAGATTTTGCGGATTTCAGCCAAGGGCATTTTCGGAGAGACCCCCAGGACATCATAAGCATCCGGTGGCGTGCCGGGCACAAAACGGGTTTTTAAACTGCGGTAAATCGTTTCATCTATCCCGAAAATATTTGCAACATTGCGCATATAATCATCTTCATTGGGATGATAATACCCATCGGCAATTGCAATGTGGAACAGACCTTCCAGCAGGTCTTCCAGAACCGCCGGTTCCGATTTGAACATTTTGGCGATTTTAGCGGCGTATAGTTCGTATCCGGCCACATCCTGACGTGCGAGGTTAAAGACTTTTGCCGCTTGCGGTACATCGCGTTCCGGTATTTGAAAAATTTGCCGAAAGGCGGCGACCTCGTCCTTAGTGACCAGTCCGTCGGCTTTGGCCAATTTTGCACCCAGCCCGATCACGGCAATGGTGAAGGCCACGCTTTTTTCTGGCGGCGTTTGCCACTTTTCCAGAATCGCCGATAGGCCTTCACCGGCCGCAAGGGCCGCGATTGCCTGTGATATGCGATGCCAAATGGACATGTTTTACCTTCCCTGCATGGGTCTTTCAAAGAGCAGCCTACAGCAGCTTATCGGGCAAGACCAGATCATCCCTGCGATCAGATCGCGGCACCTGCAGATTGCGGTGATAAACCAAAATATAGCGGTGCCCCTTTTACGTTGACTTGCACCTCTGTTGCCGTCCAAATATGCCAAAATTTGGAGATTTAAATGCGTTATAATACATTGGGAAGCACTGACTTGAAGGTTAGTGAACTGTGTTTGGGGTCTATGACCTGGGGCACACAAAACAGCACCCCCGAGGCCCACGCCCAAATTGATATGGCCCTCGATTTCGGGGTAAACATTATCGACACGGCGGAAATGTATCCGGTGAACCCGCTTAGTAAAGCAACCCAGGGCAACACGGAACGGGTGATCGGGGAATGGGTGGCAAAGTCGGGGCGGCGCACCGATGTGATGCTTGCCACCAAGGTTTCGGGGGCAGGCTATAAAAATGTACGCGACGGTGCACCGATTTCGCCTGAAACCATCCTTCTGGCGGTTGAGGCGTCCTTGAAATCCCTGCAAACCGATTACATCGACCTGTACCAATTGCACTGGCCCAATCGCGGGTCTTATATGTTTCGACAAAACTGGAACTTTGACCCCACATCACAGGATAGGCAGGAAACGCTGGATCATATTGTTTCCGTATTGGAAGCAATGCAGGGGTTGGTCGATGCCGGGAAAATCCGCCATTTCGGCCTGTCGAATGAAAGTGCATGGGGGGTGGCGCAATGGTTGCGTGTATCCGAAGAGCGCGGCTTGCCGCGTGTACAAACAATTCAAAATGAATACAGCCTGTTATGCCGCATGTTTGATACGGATTTATCCGAGCTTTGCCATAATGAACGGGTCGGCCTGCTGGCGTTTTCACCGCTTGCCGCCGGGCTTTTGACCGGCAAATACCACAAGGGTGAAGCCCCGCCCGAAGGCTCGCGTATGTCAATTGGCCCCGAATTGGGCGGGCGGATTACGCCACAGGTCTGGCCTGCGGTTGCGGCCTACCGAGCGGTTGCCGACAAGCATGGGCTGGACATGGCGCAAATGGCACTGGCGTGGTGCGCGATGCGTCCTTTCATAGCCTCGGCGATTTTTGGAGCGACCAAGATGGATCAGTTGGAAACCGCGCTGCGCTCAACGGAGATTACCTTGAGTAATGCGGTTCTGTCGGACATCGCGGCGGCCCACAAAGCCCATCCCATGCCCTACTGATATGGCCCTTTGGATCCCCATCACCATTGCCGCCAGTTTCGCGCAAAACCTGCGCTTTATGCTGCAAAAGCACCTAAAAACGACGAAGCTTAGCACCGGCGGGGCGACGTTTGCGCGCTTTTTGTTTGCCGCCCCCATTGCGGTTTTGATGGTGGTTATTTTGGCGCAAACGGGGTGGGACATACCAAGGGCAGGCGTGCGAACATGGGTATTCGTGGTGACGGGTGGCACATCACAAATTATCGCCACCATGTTAGTGGTGGCCCTGTTCGCGGAACGCAATTTTGCCGTCGGCATTACGTTGAAAAAGACCGAAGCCATTCTGACCGCTATCATCGGTTTTATCGTGTTGGGCGAAGGCATATCGCTGCACGCCACGCTGACCATATTGATCGGCGTCGTCGGGGTGATCCTGCTTTCCGACCCGCCGAAGCTTGCGGGTGGTGGCGTATGGTACAGACGTATTTTCAATCGCGGGGCGGGTTTGGGCATCGGCTCGGGCGTGTTGTTTGCAATTTCGGCCACCAGTTATCGCGGCGCCAGCCTGTCGCTGGGGTCAGGTGATTTTATCATCCGCGCGGTGTTTACACTGGCCTGTGTCACCACGTTCCAGACTATCACCATGAGCCTGTGGTTACGATTGCGAGACCCCGGCGAGATTACCCGCGTGTTGCAAGCATGGCGGATCACGGCTCTGGTGGGCATAACCGGTGTTTTAGGCTCGCTGGGCTGGTTCATGGCGTTCACCCTGCAAAACGCGGCCTACGTCAAAGCCCTTGGACAGGTCGAGCTGGTATTCACTTTTCTGGCGTCCTACCTGATCTTCAAGGAACGCAGCACAAGGCGCGAGGTTATCGGGATTGCACTGGTGGTGATCAGCATCCTGTTGCTGATCCTGGTGATCCGTTAGGGCTAGGTGCCGCAGTTTTTGTAGCTGCAGGCCAAACACCTGCTTGACAGTGCCTGTGCTTTCGAGAGATCGGTTCGGGTTAATATTTTAGAAACCATTTCTTTATTTTTGACTGCATCTTTAATTCCATTAGCCCCCGCAAGATTAAACCACATATAGGCCATAATGTAATCCTGCGGCACGCCCTGCCCGTTGCCATACATCAGGCCAAGATTATACTGGGCTTGGGCACCCCCCTGTTTGGCTAGGGGTTGCCATTTTTTCAAAGCAGTTGTGTAGTCGCCATTATTGTAGGCATCCATACCCTTTTGAAAATCAGCCCCGTAGGCGAAGGTCAGGGCAATGGCCACTACAGCCAGAAGTGCCAAAAGCATTTTACGCATCAAATCTCCCCGATAATGCGTAAAATAAAGGCCATGCGGGGGCGTTAAGTCAACAGGTTAACGTTGATCATAATACAACCCAACCACATGTTCGGCCTCGGCAAAGAACAGCCAGCGCGATATGAACAGGCCGATTACATGCAGGGATATGGCCAATAGCGCGGTGATATGGGTGATCGGGACGAATGCCAAAATCAATACCGGAATGATGCCGATGCAAAGGGCGGCAATAACGCGCAGTTTGACCGCATGTTTGCGCCCAACGATAAACACCATTTCGCGGGTCAGGTAGTTTTCACCTGAATGCGGGCTTTCCAGCAGGCGCACCTTACCTAGATTACCAAGCCCGGTAGCGGTCTCGACACTATGGCCGGCAATGTCAAAGGCCAGATCACCGCGTAGCCATGACAGGATTTGAACGGCGGTCAGTATGGTCATGGCCAGTACCGCGAAAGGCAGTTGTGCAGATAACAATCCGCCGCCTGCAAGGGCGTAAAGCACGAACAGAAGCGGGGTTGTGGACATGTGCCAGCGCGGCACGGTTTTCAGTTGTGCGTAGATCATCGAGGTGCAAAAAACCGCCCCAATGCTTAAAAAACTGCCAAGCCAGCCCAAGGGGGCGATGCGGATGTCTGCGAAAAGCAGGAAAGCGGCGTATAGGCCCATCACCAGCAAGGCAGCAACAGCGACCACGCCTTCGCGGCTCAGCCATGAGCTGCGCCACTGCGAAAATGCCTTCATGGCGCGCTGCGGGTTGCCCAAGTGAAAAGTCGAGGCCAACAGGCCGCCAACGGCCAGCGCATAGGCGATGAAGAAGAACGCAAACGCGATCCAGCCTGATACGGCGGGCCTGCCCAGCCCCAGAAAGAACAGCAAGCCAAAGCCCAGGCCGGATAGCGATGTGAAGATTATGACGGATGCGGCGGGTTGCATATCAAAGGGCCTCCAATGCTTTATCGAGCCAGCCAAGCAGACCCTTCGGGGTATCGGCGACCGGTTCCAGAAACGGTGCCAGAATGTCAATGTCGCCGTCGGTGTGAATGTCCGCCTTGGGCCGCGGTGGCAGATAGCGGTTCACCGGTTTGGTGCCTTGCGCGGGCATCAGTTCCATACCGCCGCGTGTCGCGGACAAGCGTGACACGTTGCTGTCGGGATCGGCAAAATCGCCAAAGTGCCGCGCGTTGGCGGGGCATGTGCGCACGCAAGCGGGTTCACGGTCTATTTCGGGCAGGTTTTCGTTGTAGATACGATCAACACAAAGCGTGCATTTCTTCATCACGCCTTCTTTTGCATCCAGTTCGCGGGCGCCATAAGGGCAGGCCCACGCGCATAATCCGCAGCCTATACAGTCGCTTTCATTGACCAGAACGATGCCGTCCTCGGCGCGTTTATAGCTTGCGCCCGTGGGGCAAACGGTGACGCAGGGCGCATCTTCGCAATGCAGGCAGGATTTCGGGAAATGTACGGTTTGTGCTGGTTTTTCATCCTTTTTCACCTCAAATGTATGAATTCTGTTGAGAAAGGTACCGGAAGGATTTGCGCCATATGCGCCTTGATCGGATAAGGCTGCGCCATAATTCGAGGTATTCCATTCCTTGCAGTTGATCACGCAGGCATGACAGCCGACGCAAATATCAAGGTCGATCACAAGGCCGAGTTTTTTGGCTGTGGTGGCGGGTAAAGTGGTCATCCTAAAACTCCTCCCCATATGCAATGTCCTTAGGCCCCTGCCCTATGTGCGAGCTTTGCGCCTGCAGGTCAGGTTCGCAACAGCCATCCCCGGGCGGCGAGGCTTTTTCGATTTTCACCCGCAAATCATACCACGCCGCTTGGCCTGTTATCGGGTCGGAGTTTGACCACCGCAAGCCATCGCCTTTGGGTGGCAAAAGTTCATGGATCAAGTGGTTCAGCAAAAAGCCTTTGGTGGCTTCGGGAGCATTTTCATCCAAAGCCCACGCGCCTTTGCGTTTGCCGATGGCGTTCCATGTCCAGACCGTGTGCGGGTTCAGCGCATTCATCCGTACCACAGGCACTTTGATCTGGCCGTGATGCGATGTGACATAGGCCCAGTCGCCTTCCTGAAACCCGTGCTTGGCCCAAACTTCACCCGATACATATAGCGGGTTGGTGCCGTGGATTTGCCGTAACCACGCATTTTGCGACCCCCATGAGTGGTACATCGCAGCGGGACGCTGGGTTAAAGCGTGCAACGGGTATTCGTCGCAATCCACACTTTGTTCCTCGTGCGGAGGCCACCATGTGGGCAGCGGATCCATGCACTCGATCAGTTGCGCGCGTAAATGATCGGGCGGTTGCAAGTCCCCTTTACCCATGGCTGCCAAGCGGAATTTTTGCAGTGTTTCAACATAGAGATCAAACAGATAGGGCGAGGGTTTATCGTAAATACCGCGCTTCACGGCCCAGTCCTGATAGGCATTGTTCCACGGTTTATAGAACAGGGCCTCATCAGGGATATGTTCTTTCCAGAAGCTGCCGTTCTCGATGTAGCGTTCAATCTGTTTGGGGTTCGGCGCGCCACGTCCCTTGTCCAAACCATCCTTGCCGCGAAAGCCCGCCAAGGGGCCGACACCGGGGCGGCGTTCGTGGTTGACGATGTAATCGGCGTAATCTTTGTATTTTGCCGCGCCATCTTCATTAACAAAACCCGGCAGCCCCAGTTTTGCGCCAAGCGCGATCAGCACCGACTGAAACCCGCGCACATTGCGGTCGGGTTCCACCACTGGCCAACGGATACTGTCGCAAACGGCGTCCGCTTCGGATATAGGGCGGTCAAGCAAGCTGATACAGTCGTGGCGTTCCAGATAGGTGGTGTCGGGCAGGATCAGGTCGGCGAAAGCCACCATTTCGGAAGAATAGGCATCGGAATAAATGATATTCGGGATCACATAATTGCCGTCCTCGTCCTTATCGGTCAGCATATCCATCACACCGCGCGAATTCATCGAGGAATTCCACGACATATTGGCCATATACATGAACAGCGTGTCGATTTTATAGGGGTCGCCCGCATGGGCATTGGAAATCACCATATGCATCATCCCGTGCGCCGACAGCGGGTTTTCCCATGTAAAAGCCTTGTCGATACGCACCGGTGTGCCGCTTGCATTCAGGGCCAGATCTTCGGGGCCGGTAGGAAAGCCCAGATGCGGGCCGTTCAAAGGCCCGCCCGGGGTGGCATAGCTGTGCGGGGTCGGATGATTGCCCAAAGGTTTGGGATAGGGCGGCTTGAAACGCATGCCGCCGGGCACTTCAACGCTGCCCAGAAGGATTTGCAGAAGATGCAGAGCGCGGCAGGTTTGAAAGCCGTTGGAATGGGCGGAAATGCCGCGCATGGCGTGAAAGGATACGGGACGGCCCGTCATGGTTTTGTGTTTTTCGCCCTTCCAGTCCGTCCACGGCTGATCAATGGTGATCTCTTCCTCGAACGCCACATGGGCCAGCTCGGCTGCCAGGCGGCGGATGGTGTCGGCGGGTATTCCGCAACGGTCTGCAACCGCTTCGGGGGCATAGGCGTCCGAGGTATATTTTTCAGTCATTAACTGGAATACCGGCGTGTATGACGCGCCTTTATAGGTGATCTCGCCTGAAAAAACGGGCTTTACGCCCTTTTTGTCAAAGGCTACCGGTTTGCCTGTCACCCTGTCTTGCACCATGAACCGGCCTTTTAGGTCGCGCAGTAGCAGGCCGAATTCGTCCGATGCTTCATCCATATTCACCAGCATCGGCGCGTTGGTGTAGCGCATCAGGTAGTCCAGATCGATCTTGCCGGCCTTCAGCAACACATGGATCATCGCCAATATGAACAGACCGTCGGTGCCCGGTGTGATGCCGACCCATTCATCCGCAATCGCGTTATAGCCCGACCGTATCGGGTTTACGCCGACGATCTTCGCACCGCGTTCTTTCAGTTTTGACAGCCCCATTTTGATCGGGTTGCTATCATGGTCTTCTGCAACTCCGAAAATCATGAACATCTTTGTGCGATCCCAGTCGGGCACGCCGAATTCCCAGAACGAGCCGCCCATGGTATAAATACCGGCCGCCGCCATGTTCACCGAACAAAAACCGCCGTGGGCTGCGTAATTCGGGGTGCCGAACTGCTGTGCCCAGAAACTTGTCAGCGATTGTGACTGGTCACGGCCAGTAAAAAATGCCAGTTTATGCGGGGCTTTTTCACGGATCGGGGCCAACCGCTTGACACACAGGTCAAGGGCCTCTTCCCAGCTTATTTCTTCGAATTTACCTTCACCGCGTTCGCCCACACGTTTCATCGGGTGTTGCAGGCGGGCCGGCGAATAATGCTGCATGATGCCAGCCGAGCCTTTGGCGCACAGCACCCCTTTGTTGATCGGATGATCGCGGTTACCTTCGATATATTTGACCTTGCCGTCCTTCATGTGCACATTGATGCCGCAGCGACAGGCGCACATATAACAGGTGGTTTTACGGATTTCGTCAGAGACCTCTGGCGAAGTATCCAGATCAGGTTGGGGATGATTCATTCCGGTGGTTCTCCTTAATAAGGACGGATTATGAGGAAAATTGCACCAAGAGCCAGCCTAAAAAGGAACATGGTTCTAGATTTTTGATAGATTTAAGCGACTTTCGGGTTTTCGGAAGGTTTACCGGCAGCTTTCGTTATTTAGCCCATTCCCAAGGCTGGATAAAGCAGCCCAGCACTTTGGTCACGGCCTTGTCCGTGACCCCGCTGTCGGTTTTTTCCAACTGCGCCACAAGTCCGCGTTTTTTGCTTTCAACCACGCGTGCCACATGCACATCCAATCCCGCATCCGTAAGAGCGGCGTTGTAAACGCGGGTGATGGCAGCTTTTCGCAGGGCTGGTTTGAATATTTTTCCGACAGCGGTTTTTGGCAATTCGTCCATTATTTCCATATATTTAGGTACCGCCGCACGTTCGGAAACATGTTTTTTGGCAAAAGCCATAAGCGCGTCCAGCGTGACCGTTGCCCCGTCGACCAATTCCACATAGACACACGGCAATTCACCCGCGCGCGCATCCGGTTGGCCTATGGCCCCTGCAAATGCCACTTCGACATGGGCGGCCATGGCCTCTTCTATCATTGCGGGGTCGATGTTGTGGCCACCGCGAATGATCAGATCTTTGGCACGGCCGGTAATCCACAGATAACCGTCCTTGTCGAAACGCCCCAAATCACCGGTGCGCAGGTATTTTTTATTGGCGAACAGGCCTTTGTTTTTGTCTGCCTCGGTATAGGTGGCACCGACCACAACGCCGGGGTTCGCCACACAAATTTCGCCGACCTCTTCAACTTTCATTTTTTCAAGAACTTTGCCCGAACTGTCGCAGTTATAGATTTTGACATCCGTATAGGGTAGCACAACCCCGACAGAGCCGACTTTGCGCAGGCCTTCCTTCGGGTTACATGAAATAAGACAGGTGGCTTCTGACATGCCGTAACCTTCGATGATCTCGACACCTGTTGCCGACTGAAATCTTTTGAACAACTCGATCGGCAAAGGGGCCGAGCCGCAGAACACCGCATTCAATGTGGATATATCCGCATTCACCGGACGTTGCAGCAAGGCCGATGCCGCCGTTGGCACAGTCACGAAAAACGTAGCTTGCCACCGGTCGATCAACTGCCAGAAATTGTCAAACACACCTTCGCCGCGATAGCCCGCGGGGGTCGGCAGAATCATATGGGCCCCCGACAGCAGACAACCGGCCCATATGGGATAGGCCGCGAAAACGTGAAACAGCGGCAACGGGCAGATCACATTGTCGTTTGGCGTATAAAGCAAAGCCGCGCCAATCCAGCCGTTGTACAAAACCCCCGAATGTTTGTGCTGCACAATTTTCGGCATGCCGGTGGTGCCGCCGGTGTGGAAATGGGCGCAAAAACGGTCGCCGATTTCGGCAAATTCAAGCGCATCGTCGGGTTGGGTTTTAAGGGCGTCATTGAAATCAATCACAACCGCCTTGTGGGTCACAGGATTTTTGGGGCGGATGAACGGCACAATCCATTTCAAGGGCGGTGACAAATGCGGCAACAGATCGACCTCGATAACGGTTTCAACCGATGGTGTCAGGGCCACGGCTTTAGCGGCCAGTTGGGCAATTTCGGTTTTCGGGAAGGCTTTCATCGTCACCAGAACCTTGGCACCCGCATCTTTTAGCAAAGCTGCAATTTGTTCCGGTTCCAGCGTCGGGTTGATCGGGGCCACAATGCCCGCCGTCATCCCCCCCATCAAGGTGATCAGGGTTTCGTGGGTGGTGGGCAGAAGATACGCCACCACATCCTTTTTGCCGACACCCAAAGAGCGAAACAGGTTGGCGCATTGCGTCACCCGTTTGGTAAGTTCGGTCCAGGAAAGTGTAATCGCTTTGTCTTTGGGGCCTGATTTCAGTTGAAAACTGACGGCAGGCCGGTCTGGATTTGCATTGCGGGTTTGGCATAATTGCTCATAAACCGTTTCGGCACTCCAACGATCTTCAACCGGCATTTCTTTTTCGATCGCTTTAATATCGGCAACTGTCGCAAATTTATAATTCATGTCTGTTCTCCCAAACGCCACGGGCTCCCTACCTATGGAATTCCGCAAGAATGCGTTGAAAAGGCATAGCGTGCAAGAATTACGGCACGTCTAAGCATAAAAAAGCTTGAAACGGGGCTATTGGGTGAATTGCAGCTTGGCCAAGCGCGCATATAGCCCGCCCTGTTTGACCAGTTCGCTATGCGTGCCGGTGGCAACGATTTCACCGCCATCCATCACAACAATCCGGTCGGCTTTTTTCACCGTTGCCAAACGGTGTGCCACGATCAGGGTGGTACGATCTTTTGACAGGGTTTCCACCGCCTTTTGCACGGCCTGTTCACTTTCCGCATCCAGTGCCGAGGTGGCCTCATCCAGCAACAAAACCGGTGCATCACGCAAAATCGCCCGCGCAATGGCAATGCGCTGTTTTTGTCCGCCCGACAACATCACGCCGCGTTCGCCGACAAAACTGTCATAGCCTTCGGGCAGTTTGGTAAGGAACCCGTCAGCCGCTGCGGCCTTGGCAGCTTTGATAACCTCTGCATCCGTGGCATCGGGACGGCCAAAGCGGATGTTTTCCATTGCAGAGGTGGCAAAAATGACCGGGTCTTGCGGCACATAGGCCATTTCTTTGCGAAAGGCGTCACGGTCAAGTTGTTTGATGTTAATCCCGTCAAACAGCACCGCGCCCGAGTTTGGGTCAAAGAAGCGCAGAACCAGTTGGAACACAGTTGATTTACCCGCCCCCGACGGGCCGACCAAGGCCACGGTTTCGCCGGCTTTAACCGACAGGTTGAAAGCGTTCAGGGTTGGAATATCGGGGCGGGACGGATAGTTGAAATTCACGTTATCAAAAGAAATCTCGCCGCGCACCGGCTGCGTCAAAACCAAGGGTGTTTTAGGGTCGGTAACCTGGTCTTTTGCATGGATCAGTTCCATAAGACGCTCGGTTGCACCTGCGGCACGCTGTAACTCTCCCCAAATTTCCGAAAGTGCCCCGACGGAACCACCCACCAAAATGGCATAGATGACAAATTGCACCAAAGAACCCGGTGTCATGACACCTGAGCGCACATCGTGTGCGCCCATCCAAAGCACCCCCAAAACCCCGGTAAAAACCAGGAACATCACGATCACGGTCATCACCGCACGCACCCCGATGCGGGTGCGCGCCGCATCAAAGGCCTGCTCGGTCAGCAACCCGAACCGCGCACGGCTGGGTTTTTCGTGGGTAAAGGCCTGTACCGTTTGCGTGGCCAGCAGGGTTTCCGAGGCATTGGCAGCACTTTCGGCAATCTTGTCCTGATTAACCCGGCTCAAGGCCCGCACGCGGCGCCCCATCACCATGATAGGCACAATCACCAAAGGCACCAGCAACAACACCGCGCCGGTGAGTTTGACAGAGGTTAAAAGCATCAATGCCATGCCGCCGATAAACAGCAGGATATTGCGAAGTGCAATAGAAACCGAGCTGCTGATAACCGACAGGATCAGCGTGGTATCGGTGGTGATTCGCGACAGAACCTCGCCCGTCATGACCCGTTCAAAGAACTGCGGGCTCATACCGATCATCTTGTTATATATGGCAACTCTTAGGTCTGCGACGACGCGCTCGCCCAATCGGGTGACGAAATAATAGCGCAGGCCCGTTCCCAGCGCGAGCAAGGCTGCAAGGCCGATAGCGGCGGCAAAATAGTGGTCCAGCAGGGCCACGCGGTCGGCTGAAAACCCGTCTACCACACGGCGCACAGCAAGGGGCAAAATCAGTGACAGGGTCGCTGTTGTGACCAGCGCAAGCCCGGCCATAACTATCATCAACCGGTAGGGGCGCAAGAACGGCGCAAGCCCGCGCAACGGCCCGATGGTTTTGGATTTTTCGCGATCTTCTGTGTGTTCGGTTATTTTGCTATGACGTGCCATTGCCTGTCTTTCAAATGCTTACACACCGAATATCAGTCTGGATAAAAAGTGCAAGTCAACTTGGAGCGGGTAGCGGGAATCGAACCCGCGCCTTAAGCTTGGAAGGCTCTTATGATACCATTTCACCATACCCGCTCACTAAGGCCACGTCCTATTTCAAACGCGAAAGATCGTCAATAAGGGAGTTGGCGAATAAATGCCGAAAGGCAAGGCCCGCAGGCCCTGCCCCTTTTTGAACTTACGGTTTTTCGCCGCGTGCCAGACGGGCGTTGATGTCGTCGATCACGGCAGGCAATTCAACCAGACTGTCGATCACATAATGCGCCCCGGCCTGTTCCAGAATTTTGCGGGTTTTGGCCATGCGAGCGGCAATATCCGCATCCGTCAATGTTGCGGCTTCTTCCAGCGTGTTGACGTTCATGTAGTTGGAATAACGCACCAAACCCACACCCCAGCAGCCCGCGTTCATCGCTTCGCCGATGCCCGATACGGTGTCATCGCATTTCACCACGGATTTCACATCCGAGATATTCATCAGATCAAGGTTTTTGAATACCATATGCGGATCGGGACGCGCGCCGTTAACCACCTCGTCGCCAGCCACGCTTGCATCGGGGGTAAAGCCCTGCGCAATCACGTCTTTCATCAAAACATCCACCATCGAGCGCACGAAACCGGTGGAAACCCCGATTTTAATGCCGTCCGCCTGCAACTTATTACAAACGTCCTTAATGCCCGGCAAAAGCGTGGTGTATTCGGGCAGGCAAGCGATTTGGGCAGGCACAAATTCCGCAAACATCACATCCACGTCCGCTTGTGTCGGAGGCGTGCCTTTTATGGCTTCCCAGCGTGCGGCAATGACCGGATCCTGGGTCAGTTTCAGGATGTGCAGGTCTTTGCGCAAGCCCATCGGGCCACGGGCCTCTTCCATGGAAATTTCAACGCCCTGGCTTTTGAAAACCTCGACAAAAACCCGCGCAGGCGCGATCACATAGGCGTCTGCCAAAGTACCACTCCAGTCCAGAATGGCGGCTTTGATTTTACCGCGATAGCTGCGGGTGTAGGTGTATTCACTGATAATGCTCATCGGTTAGGTTTCCTTTTACCGTGGGTTAATGAGGGATAATTCAGGGTTAAGCCGCCAGTTTGGCGCGCTCGATCAAGGCTTCTTTCGGGGGGGATGCATCATTTACCCCCATTTCAGTCAGGCAGTCGCGGGCGGCTTTGACCACATCGCGCATGATGTATGCGTCCATCTGGCCAATGCAGCCGATACGAAAACTATCCACAACGGTCAGCTTGCCGGGGTAAATGATAAAGCCTTTTTGCTTCATCATCTGGTAGAACTGATCGAATGCGAACGTGTCATCCGCAGGGCAAAAGAACGTGACAATAACCGGAGACAGCCAACGGTCTTGCAACAGGGTTTCAAAGCCCAGTTCGCGCATGCCGGCCACCATCACATCGCGGTTACGCGCGTAACGTGCACCGCGTGCGGCCACGCCGCCTTCGGCCTCATGAGCACGCAGTGCCACCAGAAACGCGGCAACAACATGGGTCGGCGGGGTGAAACGCCACTGGCCGGTTTTGTTCATCGTCGCCCATTGTGCATGCACATCAAGACTAAGCGAATGGCAGTTGCCCTTGGCCGCTTGCAACGCATCCTTGCGGGCAATGACAAAGCCGAAGCCCGGTACGCCCTCGATACATTTGTTGGCAGACGACACAAACGCCTCGTAGTGCAGTTTTTCATAGTCCAGATCAATCGCGCCAAAGGCACTCATGCTGTCGATCAGAAACTTGCGCCCGGCTTTATGAACCGCATCCGCTATTTCCTGCACAGGATTCAAAATACCCGAACTGGTTTCGCAATGGGCGACAAAAACATGGGTGATGCTGGGGTCAGCCGCCAATGCGGCCTTAACTTCGGCCCCCCGTGGCGGCATATAATCGCCCTTGTCGATCAGGGTCAGCGCCAGACCGATCCGCTTGACGGTTTCAGCCGCCCGCAAGCCATAAGCCCCGTTGGCCAGAACCAGCACATGCCCGTCTTTAGGCACAAAACTTCCGATCATCGCTTCCACTGCAAAGGTACCGCTACCCTGCATCGGGACACAATCGAGCACCCCCTTGGTATCCCCTGTCAACGCCAGCAAACGCTTGCGCAAATCGGCGGTCATGGCGCGAAAATCAGCGTCCCAACTGCCCCAGTCGCAGAGCATCGCCTGTTTGACCGCATAGGATGTGGTCAGCGGCCCGGGCGTTAGCAAAAAGGGTTCACCCTGCCGCGGGTATTCCAGTTTTTCAGTATTGGACATCTTTTTATCACCTTCACATGACACCAGTTGCCCTTGGTAATGGGGCATAATAAACTATTTGTATAATCGTTAATTTGTATTATTATATCAGTATAACTTATAGGTTAAATCATGCGTCACAGCCAAATCCGCGCCTTTCACTATGTTGCTACTTACGGCGGCTTTTCACGCGCAGCGGATGCCCTGTTTTTGACCCAACCGGCGATTTCGGATCAGGTCAGAAAGCTGGAAAACCACTATGATATGCTTTTGTTCAGCCGACAGAAAAAACAGATAAGCCTGACCCCGCAGGGCGAAAAACTGTTTGAAATCACCAAGCGGTTATTCGAGGTAGAGCATCAAATCCTTGATTTTCTAACTGAAAACAAGGCCTTCACCACCGGAACCCTGTGCATCAAGGCCGACAGTGCCTATCACATCACAAAACCCCTGAAAAAATTCCGCGAGTCGTTTCCCGACATCAAGGTCGATTTGAAAACCGGTAATTCCAAAGACGTAATCGCCGATCTTTTATCATATGATGCGGACATAGGGGTGATTGGCACCTTGCCGGAAAACCCGAAAATCCAGTTTATCACGCTGGGAAAAAGTCCGATCATCGCCTTCACCGCCCGGGACAACCCGCTGGCCCGGCACAAATCCCTCAGCATTGCCGACCTTGCCGGCTGCCCCCTGGTTTTCCGCGAAAAAGGGTCACAAACACGCCTGAAGCTGGAAACAGCGGCTTTAGCACAAGGCATCACCCTGACACCGGCGATCGAGGCCGAGGGGCGTGAAGCGGTGCAGGAAATCGTGGCATCGGGTGCCGGCATAGGTTTCGTGTCTGAAAAAGAGTTTTCGCGCCATGCAAATCTGGCGGCCATCAGAATCGAGGGCGCCCCGATCCTCATGGAAGAGGTGGTTGCCTATCTCAAGGAACGTCGAAACGGAAAACTCATCCGCACATTTGCCGCCATGGTTAGGCCAACAATGCCTGCCCCGACTGGATCAGCACATAGGCCCCGAAGCCCATTGTGACTGTGCCAATGGCATAATGCAACCCGTTGTTCAGCCCCGTCAGGGCGCGTACCGGGATCAAGACAAAGGACATTGTAAGCGATACAATCGCCATGCCCACAATTGATCCTGCACCGAATACGGCAATATAAACCAGCCCCAATGGTGCCGAATCCAGCGTCGCCGCCGTGGCCAGAATGATCGCGGCAGATCCCGCCAGCCCGTGCGTGAACCCGACAATCAGCGTGCGCCATGCGGACCTGTCGGGATGCGCATGGCGGTGGCTTTCCGCCCGGTGCGGTGCGGTGTCGTGCTTATGGGAATGCACATGGATATGGTGCACCCCGTCCGCATGCACATGGCGGTGAAAATGCACCCGGTCACGGCGCATCCGGTAAAACACATGCGCCCCCAAACCGATCAGCATCACCCCGACCACGCCTTCCATACCAATGGCAAATTGCGGCGAGAATGTTGTTTTCAACATCAAGGCAGTGCCGCCCACAAACAACAAAACCATGGTATGGCCAATCCCCCAGACCACACCGTGGCGCAGAATGTCACCGCGCGCGTTTTTATCGCAGACCAACGAGGACACGGCGGCCATGTGGTCAGGCTCGAACGCATGGCCAGTGCCAACCATAAAGCCTAGAAACAAGATCGATAGCATCGGCAGAATCCCCTAAAAGCGCGACAGACTGTTTTTCGCTCTAATTGCTCATAAAGGCACCGTCAATCCGGAAGTTTCTTTTCTAAATGCGTAAACACATGAAACCTGTCATCATCCCGCCCGTTAAAGTCCGGCGCTAAACACCCTAATCTTTCACAAACAGGTGACGCGGCACATTTGCCAGCGGTTCAGCCGCGCCGTTTTCACGGATACGCAGGGTTTCGGTGATTTCCAGCCCCCAGTCTTTCATCCAAAGCGCGGGCATGAAGTGGAACGTCATATTCGGCTGCAAAACGGTGGTGTCAGAGGGCCGAATGGAAAAGGTGCGCTCGCCCCAATCGGGCGGATAAGACATCCCGATAGGATAGCCGCAACGGCCCTCGCGATTGATCCCGTGCTTGTCCAGAACTGTATAAAAGGCACGCGCCACATCGCCTGCGGTATTGCCCGCGCGGGCCGCGTCTATGCCCGCGTCGATACCTTCCAGCACCACAGCTTCGGCGCGTTTGACATCATCGGGGGGCTTTCCCAACCAAATGGTGCGGCACAGCGGCGCGTGATAGCGGCGGTGGCAACCGGCAATTTCAAAGAATGTGCCCGAGTTATCGGGGATCGGTTTATCATTCCACGTCAGATGCGCGGCGGCGGCTTCATCGCCGGTAGGCAACAACGGACAAATTGCCGGGTAATCGCCGCCAAACTGCACGCCGTCCTCTTCCGCCCCCCAAATCCCTGCGTGATAAATCTCGGCCACCACTTCATTCTTGCGTTTACCGGGCGCGAACACCTCCAGGATTTTGGCATGCATGTTTTCCACGATGCGCGCAGCGCGGCGCATATAAACCAGTTCCTGATCCGATTTCACCGCCCGCTGCCAGTTGACCAGATTTGTGGCATCTTTAAACCGCCCGCCCAATTGATAGCTTAAAACCGCGTGGGCTTTGGCCGAGTAATAATAGTTTTCCATCTCGACCCCGAAACGCAAAACCTCCCAACCACGGGCACAAATCAGGTTGACCAGATGCCGCATCGGGTGGCGTTCAGTGGACATGACATAATCGTCCGGATAGCCGACAATATTATCCATTCCCATATAACAGGTCTTGCTTGCCCCGACCGCATCCATGGCGCGACCCCAAAATACCGGGTCGCCGGTAGGGCCGATCAAAATCCCCTGATGAACATAAAAGCTCCAGCCGTCATAACCTGTCAGCCACGCCATATTGCTGGGATCACAAACGAACAAAAGACCGATGCCAGCGGCGTCCATGGCGCGGCGCACTTTGGCCAAACGGGCAGCATATTCAACGCGGGTGAACGATAATTCAATATCCGGCATTAACGACTCTCTATTGATTATGGGCAGAGTTTAAGCTTCCATATAGGGAGGTCAAACGAAAAGGGCGACCCGAAGGATCGCCCTGTTTATCCCGTGTCGGATCTGCCTAATTAGACGTTGTTGTGCCCGTAACCGTTTTGGCCGCATCCGCAGCCGCTTTGGTCGCGTCTTCGACTGCTTTTTTTGCAGCAGCTTTGGCCTTGGCGGCGGCATTTGCTGCGGCCTCTTCGGCAGCTTTTGCTTCTGCGGCAGCTTTTGCTTCTGCGGCAGCTTTTGCTTCAGCAGCAGCTTTTTCCTCTGCAGCAGCTTTTGCTTCAGCAGCAGCTTTTTCCTCTGCAGCAGCTTTTGCTTCGGCGGCGGCTTTTTCCTCTGCAGCGGCTTTTGCTTCGGCGGCGGCTTTTTCCTCTGCAGCAGCTTTTGCTTCGGCGGCAGATTTTTCCTCTGCAGCAGCTTTTGCTTCAGCTGCAGCCTTGGCTTCAGCGGCAACTTTTACCTTTGCGGCAGCCTTGGCTTCCATCTGAACTTTTTCAGCAGCAGCTTTTGCTTCTTGTTCTATGCGCAGCGTTTCAGTGTACCAATACGCCCCGCCCGCGATGGCCAACAACACAATCAAAGTTATTATCTTCTTCATAACCGTTTCTCCATATTTCGGTTTTAGCCACTTGTATCAGGTGGCATGTGCTCCTTCAGCCCATAAAATGCAAGGGAAAGTACATTTAAATCCTGAAAACAGGGATTCACAGCCAAATGCGCTTGACCTTCCCCCCCGGGGCAGACAGACAGGTTTATAGCTTGATTGCCACGCTTAGGCGTATTACATTTCGCCAAAGTCAATTTAAGAAGGATTTGAACCCATAGCCCGCAGACCACACCAAGCGCCCCCGACGCGCGAAACCGGACCCCGCGTTAACGAACGCATTACCTCTGATGAAATTAGATTGATTGGCGCCGATGGCGACAATGTAGGCGTTGTATCGCCCGCACGCGGTATGGAGCTGGCGGATGCCGCTGGTCTTGATCTGGTTGAAATTTCACCCAACGCCAAGCCGCCTGTTTGTAAGGTCATGGATTTTGGCAAGTACAAATATGAGCAGCAAAAACGCGAAGCCGAGGCGCGGCGCAAACAGAAGATCATCGAGACCAAGGAGGTCAAGTTTCGCCCCAACACCGACGTGCATGATTTTGATGTAAAAATGCGCAACGTCTACAAATTTCTGGCCAATGGCGACAAGGTGAAAATCACCATGCGTTTTCGCGGCCGTGAAATGGCGCACCAGAATCTGGGCCTGCAACTGTTGATGCGGGTCAAGCAGGCCGTTCTAGAGGCCGAAGCCGGGCAAATCGAAAACCACCCGAAACTTGAAGGGCGTCAAATGTCGATGCTGATCGGGCCGATTTCAAAGTAACGCTTTGCAGATGCAAAACAAAAGCGCGGCACCCCGATGTGTTCGCGCTTTTTTTATTGCAGCTTGCGCGCCGCCAGGATCGGGCCATTATCCGGTGCCTGAACAATAACCGCTGCAGAAACCCCGTCTGCCAAAGGCTGATCGATAAACCAGTCCACCTCGCCTGACCACACACCCACAAGGTCCCATGCGGTCACGGTATTTGTATGATCAAGCGTCCGGCCCCGATTTTCACCGGATTTCACCTTGGTCGTCTGGCTTGGTTTATACTGCACCAAAAATACATCTGGATCAGAAACCAAGACATCACGCGGGGCGATCTTTACCCGAATGCGCCCCCCCAGCCTTTCAACCGTCAAAGTCACATCATCGGGGGTATTGCTTAGTTTTTCCAACGCCGCCGTGATCTTTTCAGGCTTGGCCCCTGCAACATAGGATTGCCCCTGAAAAACCATTTCCGGCGTGACCATGCGGTAGCGGTTGCCAAATGCCATATTGTAATACTCCTGACGGTCGGTAAATTTTGCCAGTGCAAACGGGTCTTTCCAGCCCAGATAATCCCAGTAATCCACATGTAAAGACAAAGCCAGAACGTCATCACGCTTTGCCAGTTTAGAAAGTATTTTCTCGGCGGGCGGGCACGATGCGCAGCCTTCGGAGGTGTATAGCTCCACCACCACAAGGGGCTTGTCATCCCCTGCGTAGGCGGTCGTCGTAAAGACAACAAGCAGGATTGACGCAAGCAATTGTCGCATAAAGGCACCTTTTTTTCAGTTGGCTTAAAGGTGTGTTTAAAACAGCTTTGCTGTTAAATCCAATAAACAGTTTGCGAGCAAACGTTACAAAAACCACAAAACCATGCAATTTAACATTGCGATTCAAGCTGAAATGATCAGTGTTGGCTTGAACCAGGGGATTATTCATGGACACCACACTGTTAATCGTTGTCGCCGCCTTTCTGGCGGGTATTCTGAACGCCATTGCCGGCGGCGGCACGTTTCTGACCTTCCCGGCCCTTGTCTTTGCCGGCGTCCCCCCGATCATCGCCAACGCCACCAGTGCTATGGCGGTGTTTCCGGGGTATCTGTCATCGGCGGCGGGGTTTCGGAACGATATTGCCACCATCAACCGTCGCCGGTTGATGCGCCAATGTGCGTTATCGCTTATCGGTGGCCTGATCGGTGCATTCCTGCTGCTGGTCTCGTCCAACGCCGCATTTTCCCTGATCGTGCCGTTCTTGTTGCTGGCTTCCACGGCGATATTCGCCTTTCAAGACCGCCTCTTGGCATGGGGCCGGACGGGGGGCATGCAACTTACACCCTATGGGGCCTTTGGCACCGTTCTAGTGGCGATTTACGGCGGTTATTTCAACGGCGGTCTGGGCATTGTTCTGCTGGCTTTATACGCAATGTGGGGGTTGACCAGTATCAACCTGATGAACGGCCTTAAAAACGGTATTTCCTTTGTCATATCAGCCATATCTGTCCTGACCTTCGCTCTTGCAGGCCTGATCGTTTGGCCCAAGGTCCTGATCATGATGGCCGCCAATATCCTGGGTGGCTATATCGGGGCAAAAATCGCCAAACGCCTTAGCAAGCCCGTGGTGCGCACCATAATCATCACCGTTGGCCTGGTGATGAGTGTGGTGTTTTTCTACCGATTGATCGCATAAAAAAGGCGGCCCGATAGCCGCCCTTTCAATTCTTATGGATGTAACCCTCAGGCCGACTTCACCAAATCCCGCAACACATATTGCAGTACCCCGCCGTGGCGGATGTAATCGATCTCGATGGCGGTATCGATACGGCATTTCAGCGTGATCACTTTTGTGTCGCCGTTGGCGTAAGTAATCGTGCATGGCACTTCCGACAAAGGTTCTATATCGCCTTCAAGCCCGGTGATAGACACGGTTTCATCGCCCTTCAGACCCAAAGTTGTGCGGCTATCCGTACCGGTAAACTCGAACGGGATAACGCCCATACCAACCAGATTGGAACGGTGGATACGCTCGAAACTTTCCGCGATCACCGCTTTCACACCCAACAGGGCCGTACCCTTGGCCGCCCAGTCGCGCGATGAGCCGGCACCGTATAGCTTGCCGCCGAACACGACCAAAGGCGTGCCTTGATCCTGATAGGCCATTGCTGCGTCGAAAATCGAGGTCTCGGTGCCGTCAGGCCCCTTGGTATAACCGCCCTCGACCCCGTCGAGCATTTCGTTCTTGATGCGGATATTGGCAAATGTGCCGCGCATCATCACCTCGTGATTACCACGCCGCGAGCCGTAAGAGTTGAACGCACGCTCAGACACTTGCCGGTCAACCAGATATTGTCCGGCAGGGGATGTTGCCGGAAACGATCCGGCAGGCGAAATATGGTCGGTGGTGATCATATCGCCCAACAGAGCCAGCACCCTAGCGTCTTTCAGGTTGGAAATCACACCGGGTTCGGGGGACATGCCCTGAAAATACGGCGGGTTTTGAATGTAGGTCGATGTCGGTGGCCAATCGTAGGTTTTGGCGTCCGTGGTTTCCACCGCCTGCCATTTTTCATCACCTTTGAACACATCTGCATATTTTTCCTGAAAGGCTTCGCGGGTCACGGTTTGTTCAACCAGTTCGGCAACTTCCTGTGTCGTAGGCCAAAGGTCTTTCAGGTAAACGTCATTGCCATCTTTATCTTGTGCAATCACGTCCGTGGCCAGATTGATGTCCAATGTGCCCGCCAAGGCATAAGCCACAACCAAAGGGGGCGAGGCCAGATAGTTGGCGCGGACATCCGGCGAAATACGGCCCTCGAAATTGCGGTTGCCCGACAATACGGATGTTGCCACCAAATCGCCCTCGGCAATTGCTTCGGACAGTTCTTTCTGGATCGGGCCGGAGTTGCCGATGCAGGTGGTACAGCCGTAGCCGACCAGGTTAAAGCCAACCGCATCCAGATCCTTTTGCAGATCAGCCGCTTCAAGATAGCTTGAGACCACTTGGCTGCCAGGGGCAAGCGAGGTTTTCACCCAAGGCTTGCGGTTCAGCCCTAGGGCGGCGGCTTTGCGTGCCACAAGGCCGGCACCGATCATCACATAAGGGTTCGATGTGTTGGTGCACGACGTGATAGAGGCTATCACGATCTTGCCGCTTTCCATGGTGTAATCTTCACCCTTGACGGCAACTTCTTTGCCCATGGGGCGTTTGAACGTCTCTTGCATTTCTTTGCGGAATGCGTTTTTACCTTCGGTCAAAGCCACATAGTCTTGTGGCCGTTTCGGGCCGGAAATCGCAGGCACGACCGTGCCCATATCCAGATGCATTGTATCTGTGTAAGTAGGTGCATAATCCGCATCGCGCCACAGGCCGTTTGCCTTGGCATAAGCCTCGACCAGGGCGACAAGCTCATCGGCACGGCCAGTGTTTGTCAGATAGCGCAAGGTTTCCTTGTCAATCGGGAAAAATCCGCAAGTAGCGCCGTATTCCGGTGCCATATTCGCAATCGTGGCGCGGTCTGCCAGCGGCAGATGGTCCAGACCGGTGCCGTAAAATTCCACAAACTTGCCGACCACACCTTTTGCGCGCAGCATTTCCACAACTTTCAGCACCAGATCGGTGCCGGTCATGCCTTCAACCATTGTCCCGGTCAGCTCAAACCCGACGACTTCGGGGATAAGCATCGAGATCGGTTGCCCCAGCATCGCGGCTTCGGCCTCGATCCCGCCAACGCCCCAGCCCAGAACGGCTGCACCGTTGATCATGGTGGTGTGGCTGTCGGTGCCGACCAATGTGTCGGGATAAGCCACCTCGACCCCGTTCTGGTCGCTGTCTGTCCAGACGGTTTTGGCCAGATATTCAAGATTGATCTGATGGCAAATGCCCGTGCCCGGAGGCACAACCCGGAAATTATCAAACGCTTTCTGACCCCATTTCAGGAATGTGTAGCGTTCAAGGTTGCGTTCATATTCGCGGTCCACATTCATCTGGAACGCCCGCGAATTGCCAAATTCATCAATCATCACCGAGTGGTCGATCACCAGGTCAACCGGGCTAAGCGGGTTGATCATTTCGGCCTTGCCACCCAAGGCCAAAATCCCGTCGCGCATCGCGGCCAGATCAACCACCGCAGGCACGCCGGTAAAATCCTGCATCAACACCCGCGCAGGGCGGTACGCTATTTCGCGCGGGTTTTTGCCCCCTTTGGCGGCCCATGTCGCAAACGCCTTGATGTCGTCGGTGGACACCGTGTGCCCGCCATCTTCAAAGCGCAGCATGTTTTCCAGCACCACTTTGAGTGCGGCAGGAAGTTTCGAGAAATCCCCCAACCCAGCATCCGTTGCCGCGGCAATGGAATAATAATCAAAGCTTGCGTCACCGACTTTCAGGGTTCTGCGGGTTTTATTGGTGTCTGTACCTACTCTAACAGTCATGCTTCCTCCAAGGGGATGGGTTTGAACGGGATTAAGGGGCTTTTGCACCATAATGCCGCAACTCGCAAGGGTTGTTGTATGCAATGGTATGCAATTTGGTGTGATAACCATAAAATCCGACCGAACTGGGCTAAAGCAGAGCCAAACCGGCACAGTTCCAACTTCCCGTGGTTGATTTACCGGCGAGCGTTAGAAATTCCGGGTCATTTCTGTAAACTGAAGAAAAGGAATGACACGGGATTTCTAACGCTTCCTAAAATACGGCTTATCAACAGGCCACCGCTATATCACGATTATGTGTCGGATACTTATAGCCAGACAGGGTTAGACCACGCCCTTTTGCCTGCACGATCAATAATTGTGACGCGTATCCACGGCGAAGCGGCCAGACGTTCCAGCGAAAGTTGTGCAGTTGTCATTGAAGCACCATGTAAAGTTGCCATTGATGTACCCTTGCCCTGAACGATAATGGTTGCCGCCGAGGAACAATCAACCTCGACATAATCTTTGAATATTCTGATATCGTTGATTAGGGGGCCGGTGCTGGAATAGAATTCGCCCGCTTTCAGGGCTGCCAAAAGGGCATCTGGGTCGTTTTCTGTCGCCTTGACCATAACCCAGCCGCCGAAAAAGTCAGGCGTGTTGAAGTGGGCATCGTCAGTTGCAATCAGGTTCAGGTGGCGGCCTACGTTCAGCAAATTTTCCAGTGTGACAAGGCCCTCGCCGCGGTCATTGTCAACGACGCAGCCGTGATTGTAGATTTCCACCGCATGGGCGGCGGTGATTGAATGGGCATCGGCCTCGGTCATTTGTGACCAGTGCGGGTGTGCAATGGCCACAAATGCGCCGGCATCACGGGCGCGCTGTGCGATGTCGGCCCCTTTTTCCGAGCCTTTTACAGGCTGAAAATCAGGCGCATCGGGCGGGGTGAAATCCTGCGGCAGGCCGATTCCCAGAATGTGCCACAAATGACCGTTCTCCATTGAGCCCGTGTGTAGTTCGGCTCCTGGAATTGTCGTAAAGCGGTCATTGTGACACCCGGTCGTGTCGGTGATCGGATAATCAAACAGCCCAACGAAATGGTCGGTCAAAGCGATGAAATCATAACCTTCAGCCTGATAGCGGCGGCAGACCTCTTCGGGGGCCAATACCCCGTCTGAACGGGTTGAATGGGTGTGCAGGTTTCCACGATAAAACCGGCCTGGAGCAGAGAAGAATTTGGTAGGCATGCTGTGTCTTTTCAGTATTGGGAGAGGATAGGGTTACAGAATTTGGCTGAGGAATTTTTTGGTGCGTTCATGCTCGGGATTGTCAAAAAACGCCTCGGGGTTGTTGCGTTCCACAATGTCGCCTTCAGCCATGAAAATCACCTCGTCGGCGATGGTTTTGGCAAAGCCCATTTCGTGGGTGACCACGATCATCGTCATGCCGGTTTGAGCAAGATCGACCATCACATCCAACACTTCCTTGATCATTTCCGGGTCCAGCGCCGAGGTCGGTTCGTCAAACAGCATGATTTTGGGACTCATGCAAAGCGAGCGCGCAATCGCCACCCGTTGTTGCTGGCCGCCCGATAACTGGCCGGGGTATTTATCTGCCTGTTCAGGGATTTTTACCCGCTCCAGATAGGTCATCGCGGTTTCAATCGCATCGGCTTTGTTCATCTTGCGCACCCAAATGGGGCCGAGGGTCAGATTTTCAAGAATGCTCAGATGCGGAAACAGATTGAAGTTCTGGAACACCATGCCAACTTCGGTGCGGATGTGATCCAGGTTTTTCAGGTTTTTGCCCAGCTTGATACCATCAACGATGATGTCACCTTCCTGATGTTCCTCCAGTGCATTGATGCAGCGGATCAGGGTTGATTTGCCGGATCCAGAGGGGCCGCAAATCACCAGCCGCTCGCCAGTGTGTACCGTCAGGTTGATGTCTTTGAGAACATGGAACTGCCCGTACCATTTGTTCATATCGGCAATCTCGATCATCACTTCGCTTGATCTTGCAGAAGCCAACTGACCCTTGGTTTGTGTCTCACTCATGGTTTTTTACCTTTATTCCCTGTGGTCGGTTGATAATTTCACTTCAAGATGCCGACTGTATTTGGACATTGAGAAGCAGAGGATGAAGAACAGCATAGCGCCAAAGATCAGTGGTTCCTTGTGCAGGCCAAGCCAGGGCACATCCTTGCTGATCGAACGCAGCATTCCCAGAACATCAAACAACCCGATAATCGACACCAGCGTGGTATCCTTGAGCAAGCCGATAAAGCTGCCGACGATATTGGGGATCATGTGTTTCAGGGCTTGCGGCATGATAATCAGCCCCATGGTGCCCCAATAGCCAAGACCGATGGTGTGTGCGCCCTCGAACTGCCCTTTTGGAATGGCTTGCAGGCCGGCGCGCACGGTTTCGGCCATATAGCAGGCGTTGAACAGGATCACCGCGATGATCACCTGCACCAGTTTGTTCAGCACAAAACCATCGGGCATGAACAACGGGAACATGGTTGTCGCCATGAACAAGACGGTTATCAGCGGCACCGAGCGGAAAACCTCGATGAAGCCAGTGGAAAGCACCCGGATGATCGGCAGTTTGCTGCGCCGCCCCAGCGCCAGAACGATGCCGCCCGGCAAGGCCGATGCGATGCCGATGCCGGAGATCACCAGCGTCAGGAACAGCCCGCCCCATTTGGTCCAGCTTACACCCTCGGCGACCCAGCCCATCTGCCAGACATAAGCCGCGCCAAAGGCCATAAAAGCGAATAAAATCAATATATTACGTTGCGTCCGGTCGGCGGCTTTGGATTGCCCCAGTATCTGGATAAGGAACGTATGCAGGCCAAGCTTCTTTGTCATACATGTAACGACATTCGCCATGTTGATGGCAAAAGCAACGATTGCACCAGCCACCATGACCTGCATGAAAATACCCTTGTCGCCACCGGAAAACAGGTAACCCGCAAGGAAAGGGTAGAAAACCACCACGCTCGCGCCAACAAGAACTTTGCCTTTTACGCGGCCT
Organism: Rhodobacterales bacterium; assembly: GCA_045046705.1. Lineage (GTDB taxonomy): Bacteria > Pseudomonadota > Alphaproteobacteria > Rhodobacterales > Rhodobacteraceae > Amylibacter. Next base: position 28,437 of record JASFZB010000020.1, read on the forward strand.
ATCCACAGTGGCGCCATCCACAAGGCAAGCAATATCCCGCCAAAATCCACCCGCCAGATCTGATCGCGCGGGTATCGTCCGTAAAATATGTTTTCAAGCCAGTCAATGACTCCGGCCCAGCAGGCGCCGGTCAGGCTATTGTCGAAACATTCGCGCCGGTTATCAGCCACAAATGTCGCATCTACCCAGCCCCAGATAAAAACCCCGCTCACGGCCAGATAGATAATATACAAGGAGAAGAATGTCAGAACTGTGTTGAACACTGAACTGAACAGGTTCTTATGCAGCCAGCCAAGCACCGAGGTTTCAAATATCGGCGCAACACGATCCGGTGTTTTTTCGGAATTGACAATAACCATGGTCTAACGCTCCACCAATTGAACACGTTTGTTGTAGATATTCAGGAAGAACGAGATCGTCAGGCTGATAACCATATAGAATGCCATCGTCATCCCGACCATTTCAACCGCATAGCCGGCCTGATTGAGCGCGGTTTGCATGAACAGCGACACAATGTCTGAATATCCGATTGCAATCGCCAGCGACGAGTTTTTGACCACGTTCATCCAGTTGCTGATCAGGGGTGGCACAATCGCAGGCATCGCCTGCGGGATCACCACCATCGCCATCACCCGCCCCGGTTTCATGCCGATTGACAGTGCCGCTTCACTTTGGCCCTTGTTGACCGAAAGAATACCGGCGCGCACGGCTTCGGCAATATGGGCGGCGTGATAGATGCCCAGCGACACCAGCAGAGCCAGAAACGCCGGGGGCACGCTGGTGCCGCCTTCATAGTTAAAGCCCTGCAAGGTGGGCACGTCCCATGCCAGCGGCATACCCGTGGCCAGAAATACGATAAGCGGCAGCAATATGATCGCGGCAAGAGAAGGCAACAGCGTGTTGGTCTGTTTGCCGGTCTGATCTTGCAGCTTACGGGCGCGGCGGCGATAAAGAACGGCCCCGATCACGGCAACAACAAATGCAAAAGGGATCATCCAGAACAGATCTCCCGTGATTGGCGTTGGCATGTAAAGGCCGCGGTTGTTAAGAATAACGCGTCCTGTCCCGAAGGACAGGTCAAGTGATTGTTTGACCCTCGGCAGCAGGCTGAAAACGCCGATATACCAAAATACAATCTGGATCAGCAGCGGCACATTGCGGAAAATCTCGACAAATGCCAGGGCCACCTTGGCAACCAGCCAGTTTGAGGACAATCGCAGCACACCAACAATGAACCCCAGTATGGTGCTGGCTATAATTGCCAAAAACGAAATCAGCAACGTGTTGAGCGCACCGATTATAAAGATATCGCCAAAGGTTCCGACCCCCGGCGTATAGTCGATCAGTTTGAAATCCGTATCAAACCCGGCCGAGCTGTTGATAAAGCCAAATCCGGTATTCATGCCACGAACTTCAAGGTTATGCGCGGTGTTGCCGATCAAATACCAAGCCAGCCAACCGACAATGCCTGCGGTCAAAAGTTGATAAAATGCCGAACGCACCCGCTGGTCCTGAAAAAAGTTGAATTCCTCTTTTGGCCGCACGCGTGTCTCTGCTTTGGAATTTGCGTCTTTCGTCACATCAATGTCCCGCTTTTGGTGTTACTTTCGGGGGTTTCCCCGACTTGAAAATGGCGCCGAGCCACGATGCCCGGCACCACGAATTGTTTAGGTTACCGCATAGGTGGCGAATACATCAGGCCGCCATCGGTCCAGAGCGCATTCAACGAACCTTTACGTGGAATGCCAAGCCCCTGCTCGCCGCCACCGATATATTTCTCATAAATTTCACCGTAATTGCCGACAGCTTTGATGATGTTATAGGCCCAGTCTTTTTTAAGTCCTATACCCTCGTTCAGATTGCCTTCGGCACCAAGCATCCGCAGCACGTTCGGATTTTTCGAATTGGCGCGCATATCGTCAACATTGGCCTGTGTGATACCCAGCTCTTCGGCATTAATCAAAGCATAAACGCTCCATTGTACCAGATCGTGCCATTGGCTATCACCCTGACGTACGGCCGGAGCCAGAGGCTCTTTCGAGATGGTTTCAGGCAAGATAATATGATCACTAGGAGTTTGGAACGATGCGCCGTTTCCCGCCAATGACGATTTGTCATTGCTAACCGCATCACAGCCGCCGTTCTGGTAGGTGTCATCGCGAACGTTATAATCCTCAAAAGTCACTGGCGTAAGATTCAGACCGTATTCGCGGCTGAAATCGGTCAAGTTCAATTCTGTGGTTGACCCCGTCTTGACGCAAACACTGGCGCCCTTCAGCTCTAGCGCAGAAGTGATGCCGCTGTCTGCGCGCACCATAAAGCCTTGTCCGTCATAGAAGACCGGCGGCAAGAAATCGATACCAAGCTGGGTCTCGCGGCTCATTGTCATTGTAGCTGTGCGCGACAGCATATCGGAATCGCCATTGGCCAATGCCGTAAACCGAGCCTGACTGCTGACAGATTGGAATTCAACAGCATTTTTATCGCCAAAAATCGCGGCAGCAACAGCGCGGCAGATAGAAACGTCCAGGCCGTACCAGTTTCCCTCAGAATCCATATTGTAAAACCCGGGCGACGGTGATCCAACCTGACACCGCAGATGCCCGCGAGCTTTTACAACCTCGAGTGTGGTTTTAGCAGCTACAGATGTAGCACCAAAAGAGGCTACAGCAGCCAACGATGCAATGAATGCAAAATAGTTTTGAAATTTCATGTGGTTTTTCCATTGATAATCGACATAAGGGGTGCCCCAATATCTACACATGCTTCTACTTACTTTACATGACGGTTTTATTACAAATAAGGCACAGTTTTAGTTTAGTAAAAATATACCCAACCGCAGGACTGGCACCAGAACAATCAAGTCTGGTGCCAGCTATTACTTAGCGCATCGGAGGCGAATACATCAGGCCGCCATTGGTCCAAAGTGCATTCAGCGTGCCTTCACGGGCAATGCCGATACCCTGTTCCCCGTTACCCATGTATTTCTCATAGATTTCGCCGTAATTGCCAACAGCTTTAACGATGTTATAGGCCCAGTCTTTTTCAAGTCCCAGACCCTCGTTCAGGTTGCCTTCGGCACCCAGCATCCGCAGCACGTTCGGAT
>JASFZB010000021.1:0-8142 GCA_045046705.1 Rhodobacterales bacterium
TTGACCCGAAACCACAACAAACATACTGTTTCTATTGGATAATCCGCGCGGGGAACCCATTAGCAATCCGCAAAATTACGGGAATCAATCCGACTCACTCGGTTAAATGCCGCCAGTTCATCCCGCAATACGCCTGAAAAACCCGCGCCGCGCCTTAATCGCCCCGAAAGCCCGATAACCAAGTAGAATCGCCATAATCAAAACATAGATCATCGGTTCTATTTGCCAGGTTTTTCGCAACAACAGATAATGCACGGCCCCCCCCATGGCCGCGACATAAACCAGCCGGTGCAAGTGCCGCCAAAGTACCGCCCCCAGTCGTTTTATCGCGCGATCACTGGATGTCGCCGCCAGCGGCAGCAAAGCGGTGAACGCCAGAACGCCAACGATAATATAGGGCCGCTTGGTTACGTCCTTATATATCGCACCCCACATCCATTGTTGATCCAGCCATAGATATGTCATCAAATGCGCCAACGCATAGAAAAACACCATCAATCCGATGGCGCGGCGGTATTTGATCAGGTTCACCCGTGCTATATTACGGATCGGGGTCACCAAAAGCACCAGCACCAACAGCCGCAGCGTATAAACCCCCAACTGAAACTCCAACGCTTTCAAAGGATCGGCCCCAAGCTGGTTTGTCACCGCTTCGTAGAACACCCAAATCCCCGGCACTGCCAGCACGATATACAAAGGCCATGCCGGAACCCGCTTTATCGCTGAATTGATCACTTGCCCTATAGCCATTCCCGACTTCCTTGAAACCCGCGCAACCCCAATATTCCAAATGGGTCAAATATCCCCCGCGCGGAGCGCATAAACATCAACCCGGCCACTAGAAATTCTTGCGCAAATCCATGCCCGCATAAAGCCCTGCCACATCTTCGCCGTAGCCGTTGAACATCGCTGTCGGTTTACGGCCGGCAAACAGACCGGCCCCGATGGGACGTTCCGTTGCTTGCGACCAGCGCGGATGATCTACCTGCGGGTTGACGTTCGAATAAAATCCGTATTCACGCGCCGAAATGGTATTCCATGTGGTCGGTGGCATTTTATCGGTCAGCGTAATCTTCACAATCGACTTGATCGACTTGAAGCCGTATTTCCACGGCACGATCAGGCGCAACGGAGCCCCGTTTTGATTGGGCAGCGCTTCACCGTACATGCCCGTAGCCAATATCGCCAAAGGGTGCATTGCCTCATCCAGACGCAAACCTTCGACATAAGGCCACGGGAAGCTCGGAACCCAGTCGATGCCCGGCATTTCCTTAGGTCGCAACAGAGTTTCAAACGCGACAAACTTCGCCGTGCCCATAGGATCGGCTTTCTTCAGCAGATCAGACAGTTGAAACCCGATCCATGGCACCACCATTGACCAGGCCTCGACACAGCGAAACCGGTAGATACGTTCTTCAAGGCTCACATCCTTTAGAATATCTTCCAACGCAAATTTACCGGGATTATTCACCATACCGCCGATTTCAACGCTCCACGGATCGGTGGTCAAAACCCCGGCATATTTTGAGGGGTCGGACTTGTTGGTGCCGTATTCATAATAATTATTATAGCTCGTCGCATCTTTTTGCGGCGTTATTTCCGCATCCACTTTATACTCGGATTTTGCAAACGTCAGTGCTTTCGCCCACGCCGCTTGTCCTAACAATGGGGCAAGCCCCAGACCTGCGACCCCCGTCATTAACTGGCGACGGTTCAGAAAATCGGCCTTCGGGGTTACTTGCGAATAGGTCAGTTTGGGCATGCGGTATCTCCTTTGGTAAAACCATGACCTAAGCAGCGCCGGCTTTAAAGGCAAAACACGCAAGATCACATATATGTTGGAATTATTACAGGATCCCTTGGGGGGGGGTGGATCTACGACACTCCAGACCGTCATTCCTGCCCCAATACCCGTCCCAGATGTTTCAGGACCCAGCCGATCGCACCGGATTTCAGATCTACCGCCGCAATGGCATTGCCGCGCCACAGATTATCCGCCACAACTTTGCCCACAGGCACCTTCCAGAACCCTGCAATGACTGTCGCCGTGGTTCTCTCCAAAAAAGTGATAATCCGCACCGTCCCAATGGTTTCCCCCACCAAAGCCGTCACATCCGCGTGCTGCACCAGACGCGATTACACCAGATAACCTTGCAGCCAAACCGGCCCAAGCTCTGCCACAAACGCGCCAACATCCATGCGGGTCCCGTCAAACAGCAGCTTGTCCTGAACCAGTGCGCGGCGATGCGACTTGGAATTCACCGCCATGGCAAGTTCGGTCGCACACCGCACCCCGATAAAATCCCCCGCCTTATGGGATTGATAAAGCCCCGGAGCCAGATATTCCTGGCAACAGCAAGGGATTGCCCTTCAAACGGTGTTTGAAATATTTTCGCAAAATCATCAAACGGATCAAACCCGAGCTTCGCTGCGCCACGCGCATGTCAAATACCAGCCCCGATTCTGCCCTGTCATCAACCTCCATCTAAATTCAATCCTGACCCTGCTTTTCCCTGTTTATTAGAAATACTCCAAAAAACACCAAAATCACGCCAAATAATTGGATGCGGCCCAATAAAGGTCTTTACTCTCCACTAACGGGAAGGTCTAAAAAGCAGCCAGACTCTAAAACAGGATACCCCCATGCGCTACAGTGCCCTTATTATTCTTGCCGCCCTTATAGCTGCCGGTTGGTTCTATACCCGATCAAACAATGTGCAAAACATGCAAACAATGGAAATAGGTCAAAGCAAACCCATTTCCGTAATCATACCGGAATTCACTGCCGCCGCGCGTACAGGCGAAACCTATTTCAATGCCAAATGCGCCGCCTGCCACGGCAAGAATGCTGCCGGCACAGAAAACGGCCCGCCTTTTTTGCATAGATTTTACCGCCCTGCACACCACGGCGACGAAGCCTTTCAGCGCGCCCCGAAACTTGGTGTCCAAGCGCACCACTGGAACTTCGGAAATATGCCCCCGGTTCAGGGTATCACCCGCGCGGAAATCTCTAAAATCATAACCTATGTGCGCGAATTACAGGTCGCAAACGGGATCAAGTAATGCCGTCACGCGTGATTTCAGGAAAAACTGAAGTCACGCGTAAAATACAAATACAACAACACACCGATCAGGGCCATTCCCGGCAGCCCCAAAAACCGACGGGCCAGACCCCAAACAATCGTTCGCAAGATCCAGCCCATGGTTTACTCCTTTAATACAGGGAATTGTCAGCCGTTGCCTTTGGCACATTCCCTTTGCCGTTGATCACCAGACCATGCTCATCGGTAGTAACAACCACCGTTGATCCGTCCAGCACTTCGCCGCTCAAAAGTGATTCCGCCAATTTGTCCTGCAAAGCCTTCTGGATCACCCGTTTCAAGGGGCGCGCCCCGTAAACCGGATCATAACCCTGATTGGCCAGCCATGTCTTGGCTTTCTCGTCAACTTCCAAGGCGATCTTGCGGATATCCAAGCGTTTGGCCAAAATACCCAACTGAATATCGACGATACCGTCCATATCATCGCGGCTCAAGCGGTCAAACAGCACGATCTCGTCCAGACGGTTCAGGAACTCGGGGCGGAAATGTGCTCTCACAGCTTCCATCACTTGCTCTTTGGCCTCATCTGCATCCGCACCGCCTGGCAACATGCTCAAAGCTTGCGCCCCCAGATTGGATGTCAGAATAATCAGCGTCTGCTTGAAATCCACCGTGCGGCCCTGCCCGTCGGTCAACTGACCGTCATCCAGAACCTGCAACAACACGTTGAACACATCGGGATGCGCCTTTTCGACCTCGTCGAACAGGATCACCTGATAAGGCCGCCGCCTGACCGCTTCGGTCAGAACCCCGCCCTCATCATAACCGACATACCCGGGGGGGGCCCCGATCAGACGGCTTACCGCATGTTTCTCCATGAATTCGGACATATCAATGCGCACCATCGCCTGATCGTCGTCAAACAGGAACTCGGCCAGTGCTTTGGTCAGCTCGGTTTTACCAACACCGGTTGGCCCCAGAAACATGAAGCTGCCCAGCGGGCGTTTCGGATCATTCAACCCCGCCCGCGCCCGGCGCACCGCGTTTGATACCGCGTGGATCGCATTATATTGCCCGATCACGCGGCTGCCGATGACATCTTCCATCCGCAGCAGTTTTTCACGCTCGCCTTCCAGCATGCGGTCAACCGGAATACCGGTCCAGCGTTCCACGACACTTGCGATATGTTCGGGGCGCACGGCCTCTTCCACCATCACTTCGTCGCCCTGTTCTTCAGCGGCTTTCAGCTTTTTCTCCAGATCGGGAATAATGCCGTATTGCAATTCGCCCATTTTGGTCAAATCACCAGCCCGGCGTGCGGTTTCAAAATCCATCCGCGCCTGATCCAGTTCTTCCTTGATGTCACGCGCCGAGGCCAGCTTGTCACGCTCGCTCTGCCACTGTGCCGTCATCTGGCTGGATTGCTCCTGCAAATTCGCCAAATCCTTTTCCAGCTTCGCAAGGCGATCTTTCGATGCCGTATCGGTTTCCTTTTTCAACGCCTCCGCTTCGATCTGCTTTTGCAACAGTTCGCGGTCAATGGCATCCAGCTCTTCAGGCTTGCTATCCGCTTCCATGCGCAAACGGCTGGCCGCCTCATCCATCAAATCAATAGCCTTATCAGGCAAAAACCGATCCGTGATGTAACGCTCGGACAGGGTTGCAGCCGCCACCAAAGCACTGTCGGAAATCCGGATACCATGGTGCAACTCGTAACGCTCTTTGATCCCGCGTAAAATGCTGATGGTGTCTTCCACTGTAGGCTCTTCCACCATCACCGGTTGGAAGCGGCGCGCCAATGCCGCGTCCTTTTCCACATGTTTGCGGTACTCTGCCAAAGTCGTGGCCCCGACGCAGTGCAGTTCACCGCGCGCAAGGGCAGGCTTCAACAGATTAGATGCATCCATCGACCCTTCCGAGGCCCCCGCCCCCACCAACGTATGCATCTCGTCGATAAACAAAATAACCTCGCCAGCGGCTTGCGTCACTTCGGTCAGAACCGCCTTCAGCCGTTCCTCGAACTCGCCGCGAAACTTCGCACCGGCAATCAGTGCCCCCATATCAAGGGCCATCAGACGCTTGTTTTGCAGGCTTTCCGGCACATCACCGTTGACAATACGCAAGGCAAGCCCTTCGGCAATGGCGGTTTTACCGACACCGGGCTCCCCGATCAAAACCGGGTTGTTCTTGGTGCGGCGCGACAAAACCTGCATAGTGCGGCGGATTTCTTCATCACGTCCGATAATCGGATCAATTTTGCCGTCGCGTGCTTTTTGCGTTAAATCCTGCGCATATTTTTTCAACGCGTCATACCCTTCTTCCGCAGTCGCGGTGTCAGCCGTACGTCCCTTGCGAACGTCATTGATCGCAGAGTTCAAGCCTTGCGCCGTTACATTGGCATCCTTCAATATCTTTTGTGCGTCCGACTTGATAATACACAGCGCCGTCAGTATCCGTTCCACAGGCACAAAACTGTCACCGGCTTTCTTGGCCAGCTTTTCCGCCTCGCCAAAAACCTTGCTGGTTTGACTATCCATATAAACGCTGCCACCCGCACCGTTCACCTGCGGCTGTTTTGACAGTGCGAGATCAACACCCTCTAGTGCCGCCTTGGCATCGCCGCCCGAAGCAGTGATCAGGTTTGCAGCCAGTCCCTGCTCGTCATCCAGCAAAGCTTTCAGCAAATGTTCCGGTGTAAATCTCTGATGGCTTTCGCGCATCGCTATAGTCTGGGCCGCTTGAATAAAACCCCGAGAACGCTCAGTAAACTTTTCTAAATCCATAGGTCTTCTCCTTTATATAAGCACCTGCTCAAGATATTTGCGCCCTAATCTAGGCACGCAATGTGTCAGGCCTGTGGTTATAAGATAGGAATAATATACCGCACTCGCAAGAGGCCAGCCATCAAAGTGGCTATACAATTTTCGCATAGCTCAACAACAACCATCAAAGCCTCTGCGGCAGCGCATTGGGTGCCCTGCTGCATCATGCCAACACATAGTAAGTAGACCTTTAATCCATCAGGCAATTACATTACCTGTACAGTAAAAGTTCAAATAAGCCTTGAATCCGAGGAAACAATGACCGAATCCAAAGACAATGACGTCCCGCTTGAAGTGGTTCACCACGACTATGATCCCGATTCCGCAACAATAAAACCCCGCCGGTTTCGTTTTCATAAAAGCTATTTTCTGGTACTTTTACTACCCGTTTTTCTGTTCACAGGCGGCGTGATCGGGATGTATTTTCAACCCCCCGCATTGCAAAAATTTTATGCGCTCACCGGACTGCAACCTGGCGGCGGCTCAAAATCCCCGATTGCCTTACCAGCCCAGATAGAGTTGCCACCGGATATGGCGGAAACCATGCAGGTAACCGATGTCGTGGGACTGGCACGATTGATGCCGCGCGGCGATGTATCCATCGTCGCCCCACCTTACGGTGCAGGTGACGCGCGGATCGCAGGAATCCTTGTTGCTATCGGTGACCACTTGCAAAAAGGCACCGTTGTGGCACGACTGGATAATGCGGACCAACTGGAAAGTGCAGTGCTGTTGGCAAAGGCCAATGTTGCTGTCCGGCAAGCCACACTGGTGCAGACACAAACCACGGTGCAAAATTCACGAAACGAGGCACAGGCTAGTCTGGAACAGGCGAAATCTGCCGCCGCCGAGGCAGCTGCGGACTATGTTCGCGCAAAAGAACTGTTTCAAAGCGGGGTGACAACCAAAGCCGCATTCGATGCTATTGCAGCGGCCAATCAACAGGCGACCCTTGCGGTCGCAAAAGCACAGGCAACACTGGCACGTTTTAGCGCAAAAATCGTGGACATGCAGCCGGATGTGATTGTTGCCACCCGCAACCTTGATGCTGCAAATGCCGAACTGAACCGCGCCAGGCTTGACTTGAACCGTGCAACCGTTCGGGCACCAATCACCGGTACGGTGTTGGATATTCATGCACGCGCGGGCGAACGCCCCCCCGCCATTGGCATCATGGAGATGGGCGATACCGATCAAATGATGGCCGAGGTTGAAGTTTATCAAGATCGTATCGTTTCGGTTGCCGTGGGCCAACCGGTCGAACTGGTCGCGGTGGCTATCGGACAAACCTTGCAAGGACGTGTACAATCAATTGGTTTGACCGTTGGCAGGCAAGGGCTGGTGTCAGATGACACCGCTGCAAATACAGATGCCCGGGTGATCACGGTGATGGTCAAGCTAGATGCCAAATCATCTGTTATCGCGGCCCGTTTTACCAACCTTGAAGTGATCGCACGTATTGATACGCGGGCAACGGCACAGGCAGCAAAATGAGCGGATTGCTACAATGGCTGTTCGGGCGATTGCCTATTGGCTGGCTGCAACTAACCCACAGCCGCCCCCGCTTTGCCGCCGCCCTGGCTGGAGTGGCATTTGCCAATGTGCTGGTTTTTGTCCAGCTTGGCATCATGAATTCGATGGCGACCGCCACGCTAAAACCATACGAATTTTTTCAGACCGACATTATGATCTCGGCCTCGGACGCCAATGCGATGTCAGAGGGCGGCAATGTTGCACGGCAATGGTTATTTCAAGCACTGGCCGATCCGGATGTAATCAGGGGCACGGGCCTGTTCATCGCAACTGTCGACTGGGCGCGTGAAACTGATAACCTGGCTCTGACCACCTACGGCATTGACCCAACGATGCCACAGTTCCTATCCCCAGCCATGGCACGAAAAACCAGTACGCTGCAATTACAGAACGCCGGCATCCTTGACATGTTCAGCCGTGGCCTGCCACACGAGGAAGCCGCAGCAATCCGCCCGCAAACCCCGGCATCGTTCGAGGTTTCAGGCACCACATTAACGCTTTACGACACATTTCAGGGCGGCGGCGGGTTTGGTGTCGACGGGTATATGATGGTTTCAGATCAGACTTTTCTAACGTTATTTCCGAAACGCAGTTCGGCCGCCCCCGACCACATATTACTACAAATCGCGCGCGGGGCTGATCCCGATGTGGTGTCGGCAAGGCTGCGCGAACTGATCTCTGACAAAACCCTGCGCATCCGAAGCTTTGCACAGGCCGCCGCCGAAGACCAAAGCTATCAGCAGACC
>JASFZB010000022.1:0-73040 GCA_045046705.1 Rhodobacterales bacterium
TATGGGTATTGCCTATAAGGACGTAAACGTTCTGGCCGACGAAGGCATCCGGCAAGGTATCAAGGATTTTTCCGACTGGCCGACCATCCCGCAACTTTACGTCAAAGGCGAATTTGTCGGCGGTTGTGACATCATCACCGAAATGACCCTGTCAGGTGAGCTGGACACATTACTGGAAGAAAACGGCGTCGCATTTGACAAAGACGCCGCCGAAAAAATTCGCGCCTCTAACGCCTGATTTCAAGCGGCACCCTTTTCTTCCAACGAACTGACCATACGTTCCATCGCTTCCAAAGCGTGGGTCAGGTTTTCGTTCGTCATGGCCAATTCGGTGTCTTTCGCGGCAAGCGCGTCTTGCGCGGTTTTCAGATTGGCGTTGGCGGCTTTCAAATCGCCCTGCAACTGGGCGATTTGCGCAGTGACCTCGGGGGTTAGCGGGCCGCCTTCATTGCTACTTTGGGACGCAGCCAACTGGTCTTCCAGACTGGCGGTCTTGTCGGCCAACATCAGGCCGGACATCAGCAACATCCGGCCTTCCGGTATTCGTCCAATAGCCCCCGCCAGGGCCCGGGCTTCGGCATCAAGCATTGCTGCTGCTGATTGCAAAAACGGTTCTTCACCATCCTTGCAAACCACAGCAAAATCGCGTCCGCCGATTTGAACAGTAATTTCCGGCATCTATTTCCCCTCCACAAGCGGTGTGAGTTTTTCAAGAATGATATTGACCTCGATCAGGTCGATTTCCCTTTGCGCCTGTAGGGCTTCCAATTCAGCCTCTAGAGCGGTGTTTACATCCTCTGCATTTAAAACATTGCCCTTAAGGCCCGCACGCATTTGGCGCATGGTGTTGCGCAGCTCGCGCATGCGTTTGAAATAACGCACTGAATTCCCTTCGGAGACTTCAAGCCTGGCTTTCAGGTCGGCCACTATTTCCGGGTCGGCACCTGTCGGCGCGGGGGCTGTCGTTTCCTTCAAGCTCGCCAATTGCATCTCTGCTGCCGCTTTGGCCGCGGTGGCCGCCTCAAGGGTTGTTTGCAGCGTCGTCATTTCTTTTTGTATTTCTTTTTGTGTCGCCGCATGGGCGGTTTTCAATTCCGCCAGTTCGCTTGCCGCTTTTGCCCCGGCTTCGCTTAAACTTGCTATTTCAGATTGTAGCTTTTGAATTTCGGCATCCTTGCGACTGTTTTCCGCTTCCAGAGCTTCTATCTGCTTGGAAAATTTGTCAATTTCCTCAGAACTTACATCCGCACCGGTATCAGCCTCCAGATTTGCCAATGATCGCCTGAAACGTCTTTCCAGCTTTGTGACTGCTCGCATCTTGCCCTCTTTGTCGAATTCGTTTGGTTGATTCGAAATACATCTAACTTCAATTAAGCATTTTTCCCGATAAAAAACAATTCCATGCAATGATAACTTCGTGTAAGCACACACATCCGCTTGACCCACCCCAAATGCTTGCTATCACGGGTCAAGGAAACGTCTAACCATTTAGCTGCTATAAAGGGCCGTCCTCGTGGAATTATCAGAGCTTAAATCAAAACATCCGGAACATTTCAAAAAGGCGGCGGCAATTCGAATGTTGTCCGCCGACGCCGTCAATGCCGCCGCATCCGGCCATCAGGGCATGCCCATCGGTATGGCCGATGTTGCCACTGTTTTGTTTGAAAAACATCTGAAATTCGACGCGGCCAACCCGCATTGGCCTGACCGTGACCGGTTTATTCTGTCAGCGGGCCACGGCTCGATGCTGCTTTATTCGTTGCTGCACCTGACCGGTTATCAGGACATGACCATAGATCAAATCCGCAACTTCCGCCAAATGGGCGCGATCACGGCGGGCCATCCCGAATACGGCCACGCAACGGGCATCGAGACCACCACGGGGCCTTTGGGTCAGGGGATTTCCAACGCCGTCGGCTTTGCCATGGCGGAACAGGCTTTGCAGGCGCAGTTCGGCAAAAAGGCGGTGGATCACCACACCTATGTCATCGCGGGGGACGGTTGCCTGATGGAAGGCGTCAGCCAAGAGGCCATCGGCATTGCCGGTCACCAGCAACTAAGTAAACTGATCGTGATGTGGGACAATAACGACATTACCATCGACGGCACGGTGGAACTGTCTGACAACACCGATCAGATGATGCGGTTCGAAGCCGCCGGTTGGTCTGTTTTTGCTGTTGACGGGCATGACCCCGTCGCCATCAACCGCGCCTTGACCGAGGCCAAAAAATCCCCCAAACCGTCAATGATTGCGTGTAAAACCCACATAGCTTTCGGGGTGAAAGGCGTGCAAGACACCTCTGGCGGGCACGGCTATAACATCAAAGACCCGCAGCTTGTGCAAATGCGCGAAGCTTACGACTGGCCCTACCCCGCCTTTGAAGTCCCTACGGAAATAAAAGCGGCGTGGGAGGTTATCGGCGCGCGCGGCGCAGTAGACCGCGCCAACTGGGAAGCCGTCTTTGCCGGTCTGTCTGCAACAAAACAGGCCGAATTCAACCGCCGCCTGTCAGGCGCACCGTCCAAGAAACTTTCCTCGGCAATCAAACGCTTAAAGCGCGAAATTTCCGAAACCCAGCCAAAAAAAGCCACCCGTCAATCCAGCCAAATGGCCCTAGAGGTGATTAACCCGATCATGCAGGAAATGATCGGCGGTTCGGCTGATCTAACCGGTTCCAACAACACATTGACCAAAGATCTGGGCCGGTTCGATGCGGACAACCGCGCAGGCCGCCATGTTTATTGGGGCATCCGCGAACACGGCATGTCGGCGGCAATGAACGGCATGGCCCTGCACGGTGGCATCCGGCCTTACGGTGGCACTTTCATGTGTTTCACCGATTACGCGCGGCCCTCCATGCGCCTGGCCGCTTTGATGGGTATCCCCACGGTGTTCGTGATGACCCACGACAGTATCGGTTTGGGCGAAGACGGTCCGACCCACCAACCGGTCGAGCATCTGGCGATTAGCCGCGCCACCCCCAACACAAACGTGTTTCGCCCCGCCGACAGTGTCGAAACCGCCGAGGCTTGGGAACTGGCTGTCACATCCACCAAAACCCCGTCCGTGCTGTCGCTAACCCGCCAAGGCTTGCCCACGGTGCGCACCAAACACACCAACAAGAACATGACCGCACTGGGGGCCTATGTTCTGGCCGAGGCCGAAAACAAACGCAAAGTGATCCTGCTTGCCACCGGTTCCGAGGTGGAAATCGCCCTTGCTGCCAAAGCCAAACTGGAAGCCGAAGGCATTGGCACCCGCGTTGTCTCGATGCCGTGCTGGGAATTGTTCGAAGCGCAGGATGAAACCTACCGCCGCCGCATCCTGCCCCCCGGCCCCGTGCGCGTCGCGGTCGAGGCCGCCGCCCGTCAAGGTTGGGATCGCTGGCTTTGCGGCGAACGCGGTGCAGCCAAAAAATCCGCCTTTATCGGCATGGAATCATTCGGGGCCTCCGCCCCCATTGATGAGCTGTATGAACACTTCGGCATCACCGCAGACAAGGTAGCAGAAGCGGCCAAAGCCCTGCTTTAGCTACTTTATCGCTAACATATCGCGCCATTTTGACGCCCACGGATAAAACCCTGGGCGTTATGCTTTTTATCATAACCTTAAACCTATATCTGTACGGAAACTGAAAATCGGGCGAACGGCCTGCGACACGGGAGAGCATCCATGACAATCAAAGTAGCTATAAACGGGTTTGGGCGCATTGGGCGCTCCACTCTTTCCGCCATCATAGAAAGCGGGCGCACCGATATTGAGGTCGTCGCCCTGAACGCCACCGGCCCGGTTGAAAGTGCCGCACATTTACTGAAATACGATAGTGTGCATGGTCGCTTTGCAGGTGACATCAGCATCGAAAATGGCGCTTTGAATGTGGGCCGCGGCCCGCTTCGGATGTTCTCCACCTATGATCCCACCCAACTGGACTGGGACGGTATTGATGTGGTGCTGGAGTGTTCTGGCAAGTTCAATAACAAACAGGCCTGTCAGGTGCATCTGGATCGAGGCGCCAAACGCGTGTTGATCTCGGCTCCCGGCAAAAATGCCGATAAAACTGTGGTATTCGGTGTGAACCACGACACATTGACGCCCGACGATCTGATCGTCTCGAATGCTTCGTGCACAACCAACTGTCTGGCCCCGGTTGCCAAAGTGCTGAATGACACCATCGGCATTGAAAAAGGTATCATGACCACGATCCACGCTTATACCGGTGACCAGCCGACACTGGATCGTCGCCATAAGGATTTGTACCGCGCCCGCGCCGCTGCCATGTCGATGATCCCGACCTCGACAGGGGCTGCCAAGGCGGTTGGTCTGGTTTTGCCTGAATTGGCGGGTCGCCTGGATGGCTCGGCCATTCGGGTGCCAACCCCGAACGTATCCGCGGTTGATCTGACATTCATCGCCGCCAAAGACACCACAATCGAAGAGGTCAACGCTGCAGTGGAAGCCGCCGCAAACGGGGCGATGAAAGGCATCATCGAATATTCCGATGAACCGCTTGTCTCGATTGATTTCAACCACAACACATACTCGTCCAATTTCGCTTGCGCCCAAACCAAAGTCACCGGCGGCAATCTGGTGCGTATCTTGTCGTGGTACGATAACGAATGGGGCTTCTCTTGCAGAATGGCGGATACTGCCGTAGCTTTAGGCAAGCTTATTTAATGGGGATGGCCCATAATTTTGTGGGCCGGTTTATATGACAAATAAAATCGCAATCATATTCGGAATATGTTTATTGGCCGCCATCACTTATGACGCTGCCGCAAATGGTAGCGAGAACCTGATATTCCTTAGCAAACTAGGCCTGCAATTGATAGAATGGATGGCCTTTTGGAGATAAGCTTATGACTTGGAAGACACTTGACGATATGGATCTGGAAGGCAAAAATGTTCTGATCCGCGTCGATGTAAACGTGCCCGTTGAAATGGGCAAAGTGACCGATGTGTCGCGCCTTGACCGTATTGCCCCCACAGTTCTGGAAGTTCTAGCCAAGGGCGGAAAACCGATTTTGCTATCGCATTTCGGCCGCCCGCCACGCGGCTTTGATCTGGCTTTAAGCACACAACAAGTGGTGCCTGCCTTGTCACAAGTGTTGAACCGCCGCGTGCATTTTGCCAGCTCTTGCATCGGCCAAGTCGCCCGCGACAGTGTCGAAACCCTGCCAGAGGGCGATGTGCTGCTGCTGGAAAACACCCGTTTTCATGCCGGCGAAACCCGCAATGATCGCGGTTTTGCCAAAGATCTGGCGGCTTTGGGCGATGTTTATGTGAACGACACATTTTCAACCGCGCACCGCGCCCACGCGTCCGTTGAAGCCATTGCCAGACTTTTACCAAGCTGTGCAGGCCGTCTGATGGAAGAAGAGATGAATGCCTTGACCACCGCCCTCTCGACCCCGAAACGCCCGGTGATGGCGATCATTGGCGGCTCTAAAGTATCCTCGAAATTGCTGTTGTTGCGCAACCTGATAGGCCCGATGGATCAGATCGTGATCGGCGGCGGCATGGCCAACACATTTTTGGCCGCACAGGGGTATAATGTGGGACAATCTTTATGCGAACATGATCTGCAAGATACCGCCCGCGAAATCCTGGCCGCAGCCAGGGCGGACAGTTGCGAGATTATCCTGCCCATAGATGTTGTCGTGGCGCGCGAATTCAAGCCATTTGCCGAAAACCGGATTGTCGCGGCAGATGCCTGCCCGCGCGACTCGATGATATTGGATGCCGGCCCCAAATCTATTGAAAATATATATAAACATCTCGATCAGGTTAAAACCGTTATCTGGAACGGCCCCTTGGGGGCCTTCGAAATTCCGCCCTTTAACCGGGCAACCGATGCGGTTGCTTTGAAAGTTGCCGAATTGACCGAAGACGGGAAAATATTATCCGTTGCCGGTGGCGGCGATACGGTTGCGGCCTTGAAAAAATCGGATGCTGCCGATAGTTTTTCATACATCTCCACCGCAGGCGGGGCATTTCTGGAATGGCTGGAAGGCAAAACACTGCCGGGCGTTCAGGCACTTGTCGAAAATGACATAGCCGTCTAAAAGCGATATATACTTTCAAATTTGAACACATTTGCAATGGAACACACCATGCCGAAAAATTCTCAGACAAAACAAATGCAATCCGGTTTGGGCTTTATCGCCGCATTGGATCAAAGCGGCGGGTCTACCCCCAAAGCCTTGAAACTATACGGTATTTCAGAAGACTCCTACAGTTCCGAGGCTGAAATGTATGACCTGATCCACGCCATGCGGGTGCGCATTGCCACCGCACCGGCCTTTACTGGCGATAAAGTCATCGCGGCCATTCTGTTCGAGATGACCATGGATCGCGAAATTTGCGGCAAACCCTCGGCCACTTATCTGTGGGAAGAGCGCGGTGTTGTGCCACTGTTGAAAATCGACAAGGGTCTGGAATACGAAAACGACGGCGTGCGCTTGATGAAACCAATCACGGGACTTGATGCCACGCTGGAACGCGCCGTTGCCGCAGGTATTTTCGGCACCAAAATGCGCTCGGTTATTGATGCGGCCACCGCGAGCGGAATTGCCGCACTCGTGACCCAGCAATTCGATGTCGCAAGACAGGTGCTTGCCCACGGGCTTATCCCCATTATTGAGCCGGAAGTGACCATCACCATCGCGGACAAAGCGGAAGCCGAACAGATCCTGCTCGATGAAATTCTTCAACATCTTGCCGCCCTGCCGGGTGATCTACAGGTCATGCTGAAACTAAGCCTGCCGGAACACGCCAATATCTACAAACCCCTTGTGGACCATCCAAACGTGATGCGCGTTGTCGCACTTTCGGGGGGCTATAGTCGCCAACAGGCGAATGAAATGCTGGCCAAAAATACCGGCGTTATTGCCAGCTTTTCACGCGCCATGACCGAAGGCTTGAACGCATCTCAGGACGATGCAACTTTTAATGCCATACTTTCGGATACAATCGACAGCATCTACGCAGCCTCTGTTGCAGGCTAATAAGGCCTTATAACCCATCATAAAACAACGGTTTTTCATTTTTTTTGCATTTTAGGGATTCACAAAGCGAATCATCTGTGCCATGATTCGGTCAGGCGTTCGGCAAAAGATCGAACCCGCGAGGCAGTATGACGAAACAACGTGGAAATTCCGGAGCATTAAGTACAAGCATGTTCTTGTTAACAGCATTGGCGCTGATGGCCTATTTCGGTTTTGCCGCAATTCAAGGTAATTCCGGCCACTTCAGGCGCAATCAGGTTAATGCAGAGGTTAAAAACCTACAGCAGGAGCTGGCTTTTCTGCAAACCCGCAGGAAATATCTGGAAAACAAAACCCACCGACTTTCCGATGACTACCTTGATTTAGATCTTCTCGACCAGCAAGCCCGCAAAATACTTGGTATGGCGCGCGAAGACGAGATTATCATAAGATAAGATCAGTTATCCCAAGACTGGAAACGGGCCGTAAAGAAATACTCTTTACGGTCTGTTTTGTTTAGGCTTGCATAAAATGCGTGCTTTTTGTAATGAAGTTCACTATAATATAGTTTAACGTTAAACTAACTTGATTTTCGGAGGATTGCATGGCTGCCAAAAAAGCCCCCCGCAGAACAAACACGTCCGGGGAAGAACTGCTGGAGCATTACAAAACCATGCTGCTGATCCGCCGCTTTGAAGAAAAAGCCGGCCAGCTTTACGGCATGGGCGTGATCGGCGGGTTTTGCCACCTTTATATCGGCCAGGAAGCCGTTGTTGTCGGTCTGGAAGCCGCCGCTAAAGAGGGCGACAGCCGCTTAACATCCTACCGTGACCACGCCCATATGCTGGCCTGCGGCATGGACCCCAGGGGGGTTATGGCCGAACTTACAGGGCGCGAGGGTGGTTATTCACACGGCAAAGGCGGTTCCATGCACATGTTTTCCGCCGAGAAAAAATTCTACGGCGGACACGGCATCGTAGCGGCCCAGGTTCCGATCGGCACCGGTCTTGCATTTGCCGAAAAATACAACGGCACCGACAATGTCAGCTTTACCTATTTCGGTGATGGTGCCGCCAATCAGGGCCAGGTCTACGAAGCCTTCAATATGGCCAGCTTATGGAATCTACCGGTGATTTTCGTGATTGAAAACAATCAATACGCCATGGGAACATCAACCCAACGCGCCTCTTCCAGCCCGGAACTGCACACTCGCGGTCATGCCTTTATGATCGAAAGCGAAGCGGTAGACGGCATGGACGTGATCGCGGTCAAAGAAGCCGGAATGCGCGCCGTTGCCCACTGCCGCGCCGGCAAAGGCCCCTATATATTGGGGGTCAAAACCTATCGCTACCGGGGCCATTCAATGTCCGACCCGGCTAAATACCGCACCCGCGAAGAGGTTCAAAAAGTCAAAACCGAAAGCGACCCGATTGATCATGTACGCGAAATGCTGGAACAGGGCAAACACGCAACCGCCGAGCAGCTAAAAGCCATCGACAAAGAGATCAAAAAAACCGTGTCCGAAGCCGCCGATTTTGCCCAGACCAGCCCCGAGCCATCACTTGATGAGCTTTACACAGACATTTTGCGCTAAGGAGATATAATCATGGCAATTCAAATCCTTATGCCTGCCCTTTCCCCTACGATGGAAGAAGGCACCTTGGCAAAATGGCTGGTCAAAGAGGGCGACACCGTTCAAAGCGGTGACATCATGGCCGAGATCGAAACCGACAAGGCAACGATGGAATTCGAAGCCGTCGACGAAGGCATTATCGGCAAAATTCTGGTGACTGAGGGCACCGAAGGCGTCGCCGTCAACACGGCCATTGCCGTCCTTCTGGAAGACGGCGAAGACGCCAGCGCTGTGGATAGCGCACTTAAGACCCCGGCCCCTGCATCCGCCCCCGCCGATCAAGCAGAAACAGTTCCCGCCAAAGCCATCACTGCCGTCGACATCCCGATGGAAGACATCCCCGAAGGCACCACATTCACCAAAACCACCGTCCGCGAAGCCTTGCGTGATGCCATGGCCGAGGAAATGCGCGCGAACGAAAAAGTATTCCTGATGGGCGAAGAGGTTGGCCAATACGAAGGGGCTTATAAAGTGTCCCAGGGCCTGCTTGACGAGTTCGGCGAAAAACGGGTGATCGACACCCCCATCACCGAACACGGCTTTACCGGTCTTGCGGTCGGTGCCGCTTTTGGCGGGCTTAATCCCATAGTCGAATTCATGACCTTCAACTTCGCCATGCAAGCGATGGACCACATCATCAACTCTGCGGCCAAAACGCTTTACATGTCGGGGGGCCAAATGGGCTGTCCCATCGTGTTTCGCGGAACCAACGGTGCGGCATCCCGCGTTGGTGCCCAGCATAGCCAGTGTTATGCCGCATGGTACGCCCAAATTCCGGGCCTGAAAGTGGTGATGCCGTATTCGGCAGCTGACGCCAAAGGCCTGCTGAAATCGGCAATCCGGGATCCAAATCCGGTTATTTTTCTTGAAAACGAAATGATCTACGGCACCAGTTTCGATGTGCCTGATCTGGAAGATTTCACTGTCCCCATCGGCAAAGCCAAAATCTGGCGAAAGGGCGATGATGTAACGCTCGTCAGCTTTGGCATAGGTATGAAATACGCGCTGGAAGCGGCAGATAAGCTGGCAACCGAAGGCATATCCGCCGAAGTGGTCGATCTGCGCAGCTTGCGCCCGATCGACTATGACACGATGATAAATTCCGTAAAGAAAACAAACCGTTGCGTTACAATAGAAGAGGGTTTCCCGGTCGCATCAATCGGCAACCATCTGTCCGCTGTGATCATGGAACGCGCCTTCGACTACCTTGATGCCCCGGTGATAAACTGCACCGGCAAGGACGTGCCGATGCCCTATGCCGCCAACCTTGAAAAGCTGGCCCTTGTGACCACAGACGAGGTAATCGCCGCCGTCAAACAAGTCACCTATCGTTAGGAGAATACAGATATGGCAATCCAAATCCTCATGCCTGCGCTTTCCCCCACGATGGAAGAAGGCACCCTTGCCAAATGGCTGGTCAAAGAAGGCGACACGGTAAACTCCGGAGATCTTCTGGCCGAGATCGAAACCGACAAGGCCACGATGGAATTCGAAGCCGTTGACGAAGGCGTCATCGGCAAAATTCTGGTGGCCGAAGGCACCGAAGGGGTGGCTGTAAATGCGCCCATTGCCATTCTTCTGGAAGAAGATGAAGACGCCAGTGCGATGGATACTTTAAGCGACGCCCCCGCCCCGAAAGCAGCGCCCCCAACAGAAGCACCGATAAAAGCAGAACCCGCTCCGACACCGGCGGCAGAACCCGCAAAAACTGGTGCCCGCGTCTTTGCCACCCCATTGGCGCGGCGCATTGCCACTGACAAAGGCATAGACCTTGCTACCGTCACCGGCTCCGGCCCGCATGGCCGTATCATCAAAGCCGACCTTGAAGCCGCCCCGGCCAAAGCCGCGCCGCCTACGCCCGCAAAAGCCGTAATTGCATCCTCGGCCTCGGCCCAAAGCGTCAAGGCAATGTATCAGGATCGCGCCTATCAGGAAGTGCCCCTCAACGGCATGCGCAAAATCATCGCCGCACGCCTGACAGAAGCCAAACAAACCATCCCGCATTTTTACCTGCGCCGTTCAATCCAACTGGATAAACTGATGCAGGCCCGTAAAGAAATGAACGCGGTATTAGAGGCGGACGGCATCAAGCTATCGGTCAACGACTTTATCATCAAAGCCAGCGCACGCGCGATGCAAGACGTACCAGACTGCAACGCAGTTTGGGCCGAAGACCGCATATTAAAACTGGAACCCTCCGATGTCGCCGTCGCCGTTGCCATTGAAGGCGGCTTGTTCACACCCGTATTGCGCGATGCCGATAAAAAATCCATTTCGGATTTATCAATAGAAATGAAAGACTTGGCAGCCCGCGCCCGCGATAAAAAACTTAGCCCCCAAGAATACCAAGGCGGCAGTTTCGCCATTTCGAACCTTGGCATGATGGGCATTGAAAACTTCGATGCGGTGATCAACCCACCGCACGGATCCATTCTGGCTGTTGGGGCTGGCATGAAAAAACCCGTAGTCACCGATGACGGCAGCATCACGGTTGCCACCGTCATGTCGGTCACATTATCAGTAGATCACCGAGTCATCGACGGCGCATTGGGCGCACAATTTCTGGCCCGCCTTGCCCAGTATCTGGAAAACCCGCTGGCGATGTTTGCATAAAAAAACAAAGCCCCGAAGCATGATCCTTCGGGGCTTGTAAAATAAGCGTAAATACGCCCTATTCTTCCAAAATCTGATCCATGGATTGCGACGGCTGCGAACAGCCCGCCTCGCCCACGATCTTCGCCGGAACCCCCGCCACAGTCTTGCAAGGCGGCACATCATGCAACACCACCGAACCTGCCGCGATACGGCTGCAATAGCCCACGGTCACGTTGCCCAAAACCTTGGCCCCGGCACCGATCAGAACACCGTTTTCAATATTCGGATGGCGAATATCGTCTTCCTTGCCGGTGCCGCCCAAAGTCACCGAATGCAGCATCGACACATTATCGCCAACCCGCGCGGTTTCTCCGATCACAATCGAATGGGCATGGTCAATCATAATCCCTTTACCGATTTTAGCACCGGGATGAATATCCACGCCAAAGCACTCTGAACTGCGCATTTGCATGAAATAAGCCAATTCCTTACGGTCCTCGCGCCACAGCCAATGGGCGACACGGTAGGCTTGCAATGCTTGAAAGCCTTTAAAAAACAACAACGGCTGCAACGGGCTGTGGCAGGCCGGATCACGCTCCATAACGGCCGTTATATCTGCGCGGGCCGCCTTCCCCAAAGAGCTGTCATTGGCATATGCCTCATCGACAATCTCGCGCAGGATTTGCGGTGCCATTTCATCACTGGATAACTTTAACGAAATCCTGTAACCCATTGTTTTTTCTAAACTACTGTGATGCAATATACTGGAATGAATCATTCCGGCCATCACCGGCTCGCGCTCGGCCAAACCTTTGGCGTCGCGGCGTATTTGTTCCCAAACCGGATCAACTTCACGGAATTTTTCTGCAACATGAGCCATCGCTGTGCCCCTAACATTGATATATTTAACTCTCAATGTAATACAGAATTGACATCGTCAATAGAAATAATGCCTGCCGAAACCATTATGACAGATGCAGACCTCTTGAAATTCACCATGCGCTTGCATGAAATCATTGCTGAACTGCAAAGCTTAGACGCCGCCGCATCTGCATCACTTGTGCACGCAACTAATCAGGCCCCTCGCGGCCCTTGCATAATCCTGTCAAAGATCAGCCGCAAACAACTTGCATATTCCGGCTCGGACAAAAACGGCTCCGCCTTGCGGGGCAGGCCCGAACAGGCCGATGCCAAACTGCCCGCGCCCATCTCCAGATGCGGTTTGCCTCGTTTCTTGCGGTATTTATCCGCCGCATGGGCCTGATCGAAAATATGATCACAAAACTGCTTTCGTTTGCGACCCTCAACAGCCAATAAAACCCGACCCAATGTCACAATATCCACATGCAAAATTGCCCGCATATCAGACCGCAGCAGGGGGCGTCAAAATAGTTGCATGGATCGCAATCCGGATTGTCCCGCTAACAAAACTGCCGCCTTCGGCACTCAACACGATTGGCGTCGGCGACCAATAGGTTAAAGGTTGCCCTGTAAGCCACTGAATAAACGTGTTTTTCCAAAGTCAAAGCCAGTGCCATAGCGGTTATCGGCCCCTGCAACACCGACCTTGAACGTGGTTGCCCCTGAAAAAACAATGTCGTTTATGACCCGCGCAGTGATCCCCACCACACTGCTGTGATCGGGAATAACAACGCTCGTTTGATTGGTTGTTCCTGCCGTGATCACATGATCAAATTCCATATCGACCATACCAGCCGAAGCTTTTGCAGGATCAACGGACAAAACCGCATAGTCCCAAATACCGGCTTTGAACCGCACCCATGCAGCTTCGTCGATCACCCAGGCAGACCAGCCATCAAATGCCGCCACAAACTCCCAACCGCCGTTCAGATAGAGGGCAATCTTATCATCCTGCCCCGCCCACGCCCCTGTCGCCCCGACAGGCACAATATAGCTTTGCCCATCCACAGCTGCGCCTGGCACATCCAAAACCCGGGATTGCACCCGCAATTGCGCCAACGCATCCATTTTGGCCAAAGCCTCGTTCACGGTCACATGCTTTTGCGCTTGCGCCGCTTGTAATAGTGGTAATTTAAATTGATATGTTTCAGACATTTATCGTTATCCTGTTATAGGGTCCAGTTCCAAATCGTGTTGATATTTGCGCCGCCTCGACAACAATGCTGCCGTTTGCGCCATCGGCAGCAATTTCACTTGCGCCATACGCCCATGCAGGTGTGGTCACATCCGCAACACGCAACAGGTTTGCGCCCTTCCAAACCCGCAGTTGATACACCTCAAAGCCCTCCCCCAAAGGCACCTCAACCGATTGCCAGTTATCGCCGTCAATCCGCGTGCGCCTGATCCAGCTAAAAACATAGCCACCCGCACCGTTCGCTTTTGCGCGTAAATGCACCGGCGCATAGGGTCGCAACCCAACGCCCTCAAAGGCCAGCGCGGTTTGCTGAAACAAAGCATCCGACACCGGCTTGTCCGCAGGCCCGACCCGGTAATTCCGGGCCAAACCGCGGGCCGTTGCCGCCAGCTCTATTTGCCCGACACCCGCCCCCAACAGCACGATCTCCGCGCCAATCGGCCACTGATCGGGCACCAGCCATTCAGTGCCCGCTTGTCCGCGCAATAACCCATGCAACCGGTACGTCCCGTCACCTTGCAAATCCGCATTGGCAAACTGGAACACTTCCCAGTCACCAACACCATTTGCCCGAATGGCCGCCGCATTGGCCCCGTTCAAAACATCCAGCTCGGGCCGCGTTTGCACGTCATCCGAGAACCGCACCAAAACCCCCGCCCCGCGATCCCAGCGCGCAGGCTTGGAGCGCGTCAAAACGCTTAAAGTTTCGCCAAAAACCGCAGGCGTGTCGAACCGTTTGTTCAGGCTGAACCCGTCCAGACTGCTGGAACTATAAACCGCCACACCATTGCCCCAAGGCTTGGCCGTAGCCCCGAAATGCGGCGCATGTGCCACCTCCGCACCGGTCAAAAGCGGCAAATCCAGAAACGCAAAATGCGGCGGGGTTTGGGCCGCAACCGCCACCGGCTCACGCGCCGCCGACCCGCCAAGAACAGCATCGAACACACCGCGCTCCACGCGCACCGCCTCGACCAGTCTTGCGCCATAATCTTCCAATTTATCAATGCGGTAGGTGAACGGGCTTGCCCCGATCGTTACATAATCCCCCAGCGCCACACCCAGTTGCGTTGGCGGCAGCGCAAACTTCACCTCGTCACGCGCCGCACCGGCTTCGGCAAACAAACGGTTCACAATATTTTGCCCGAACCCGCGTTGCAGCACCAATGGCAGTTGCAGCGATGATGTCGCCTGACTGTTATCACCGCTAAACCACGCCTCGACGGACGCCACCTCGTAATCGTTGTTCTGATCCCAGAACTGCACCCTCAGGCGCCCGACACGCTCCGCATCGGGGGCGCGTATCTTTGTCACCGCATCCGCCTGATCCGCCACAATCGCCAAATCCGCCTCCTCCAGATGCAGCGCATCATCTTGATTGCGCGACTTGAAAACCAGCTTGCCACCATCCTCGAAACTGGAAAACCCATACGCCATCATCAAGGATTGCAGGCTTTGCCGACCGGTTTCTATATCCCGTATGGCATAGCCCACCAAAGAGCCGCGCAAGGCACTGACATCATAGTCGGATACCCCCGATATTTCACAGATTTCCGCCACCACATCGGTCAGGCTTTGATCCGCAAACCGCCCCGAAATCCAGTGCCCCCGCGCATAGTTCACCCCGTCACTCCACAGGCTCAGCCGGTCGGGAAAATCAGGCCAGGGGCGCGCATCCCAGGCCCAGACACTGGCGTGCCCCATATCCACCATCGGTGCGCCGTAAAAATCCGAAACCGGATTATGCGCCGCATCGTTCCAGTATAGATGCATCGCCGCCAGATATTGCCGCTGCAAATAACTGTCCGGCGTCTCGTTGGAATAATACGGCACAGCCGATTCCGACGATTTCGCATCCAGAAACACATTCGGCTGATTGCTGCCCTTGTCTATCGCAGGGCAGCCAAGTTCCGTGAACCAGATCGGTTTTGATTGCGCCAGCCACGGCGTCGGGTTTGCATCCCGAACCCCGCCCACACGGTTGTGATGCGCCTGTCCCCACCAGTTTTTGAAATCCTTGACGCGGTAAACCCAGTCCTCGCCATGTGCCCCGTCGTGGATCGCCGTGCGTTCTTGCGCATCGCGATCTTGTGCACTGGCATAATACCAGTCATAGCCCTCGCCGCCCTCGATATTGCCTTGCAAATAGTCCAGATCATAAATCGAGCCGGCAACGCCCGCATCCAGATGCCCCGGCTCGTCGCGCCAGTCCGACAGCGGCACATAATTGTCGATACCAACAAAATCTATATCCGCATCCGCCCACAAAGGATCCAGATGAAAATAAACATCCCCCGATCCATCTTGCGGCTGATAGCCGAAATATTCCGACCAGTCCGCCGCATAACCGATTTTCACATCCGACCCCAATATAGCCCGCACATCACGCGCCAGCAGGATCAACTGATCGACTACGGGGAACCCGCCCGCCGCACCGCGAATTTGCGTCAATCCGCGCAATTCCGAGCCCAGACAAAACGCCTCCACCCCGCCTGCCAACGCGCAAAGATGCGCATAATGCAGGATAAACCGGCGATAAGACCACTCCGCAGGGCCGCTATAGGCAACCGTTTGCCCGCTCACCGTAAAATCGGCCACCTGCGCCGCCCCGAAAAACTGCGCCACCTCTGCCGCAGCAGCCGCCGTCCCATCGGACGTGCCGGCAACACCGGAGGCCAGCGATGTCGTAATCCGCCCCCGCCAGGGAATAACCGGCTGATCTGCACTGCCCGTATAGGGATTGATCAAACCGTTTCCCGCCTGAATATCCATCAGCACAAACGGATAAAACGTCACCTTCTTGCCACGCGCCTTCAACGCCGCAATACCTTCCAGCACCGACGCATCCGCAGGCGTGCCGCCAAACACGGGCCGCCCGTCCTTGCGGCTGCCCTCAATCGCGCCAGCACGCGCCAATCCCGATACCACCCAAGGCATCGGCACCCCGTCATAGGTCTTTTGCTCCACCTGAGGTCGCATCTTGCACTGCCCACAGCGCAAATCCGTCCCGAACCACGTCACCACCAGAGAAGTCGCTTCGCAGACCGGCAGTTCCTCAACCAAATCGTCCAAAGCCAGCACCACATTGGCCGCCCCGCGGTTGGTGTTCACATTGGCACTTTCAGACGCACCGAACCCGAACGGATAACTCACAGGTGTCGTCGCCAAAGTATATTCGCCGGTGCCCGGAATTAGACACACAGACTTGATCATGCCTGCGGGATCATCCACCCCCGCATCATGCGGTTGCGCCGCGCGAAACACCTCGAAATTCAACTGCGGGATACGGTTGCCGAAGTTTTCCAGCGGCAAATCTTCGATCACCACATAGGCCGTGCCGCGAAACGCAGGCGTGTTCTCCAGACCTTCCACCGCCGCAATCACCGGATCAGGCAGCTGATCTTGCGTGCCTTTGTAAACCGTCACATTCAAGTCGCCCACGGCCACCTCGGCCCCATCGGCCCAAACCCGTTTCACACGGTCTATTTCACCCTCCCCAAGGGCAAAGGCCAGACTGACAAAATAGCTGTAGCTTTGCGTCGTAACCGACGGTTTTCGCACACCTTTACCACCACCTGATGAGCTTGTCGTCACCACTTCTTTGAACCGGCTTGACCAGATCATCTGCCCGCCAATACGCATCCGCCCCATCACGCGCGGGATCACACTGCCTTCCTGCGCCGATTGCACCCGAAAGCTTTCAACCTTGCCTGTCTCCACAATCGGAGCGGCCTGTGCGAACAAACGCTGATCAATCAGCCCGCCCAAAGTGGCCCCGGCCACACGCCCGATCACCGCCCCCGTTAGACCCAAAAACGTGCCACCGACACCGCCACCAATGGCAGCCCCTGCGGCTGATAGTAAAATAGTCGCCATCTATGCTTTCCTTCCCGGAAACTTAAATTGGGCAACGATCTTGCGCGCCCATGCACCGTTCATCGGCGTCTCGACCACACCGCGCCCTGAATAGGCATGGATCACAGTGGCAAAGCCCGCATCCGACCTTGCCAAAATGCCCAAATGCTTGGCCACATGGCCCGCGCGCATCCGAAACAACACCACCTGCCCGCCTTTGCCCGTATCAATGACGGCCTTGCCCATATTGCGCATCGCAGCCGCCCAAAGGCGCTCCTCATGGCCGGTCTCGGACCAGTCTGCCGTGTAACTCGGGATCCTCTGGGGTTCATCGCCCACAACCTCGCGCCAAACCCCGCGCAACAACCCCAGACAATCGCAACCCTGCCCTTTGACCGAAGCCTGATGCCGGTAAGGCGTGCCAATCCAGCCGCGCGCCGCATGGATAATTTTTTGCTCTCTCAGTGTCATGTTCTACCCCAAACTACTGCCGTCATTTTGGCCGTCCCGCACCGGATAAGACAAAGCCCAATCGTCCCCCGGCATGTTAGGAAAGCCCCTGAAATTCAAAAGGTTGGAAAATTTGGTAACGCAGGCATCTTTTGATTTATCACAGCCCGCCGTCACCCGTACAATATCACCCACGGCAATCGGATGGCGCAGATCTCCCCATACTTCAAGAACACGTCTCAAACCCTTGATTTTATCTACCTTTATAATCTCTGTTGCCCCGGCATTGGCCCCGGTCACAAAGTCCATTTGACCTTGCAAAAACCAGTCCTGCGCGTAGCCGTCCAAACCTTTCACCCGCAGCACCCTTTGGCCCATGGCAAAAGTCACCTCCGCCTCGGCGCTAAATTCCGGCCCGGACAGATCCACCTTGCAGCGCACATCACCGACCTGCGCATCGCATTGCCGCAAATAGGCCCGCCCGCGCGGTTGGTTCAAGCCTTCACTCAAGGAACGCAATTCCGCCTGATAGGCCCCCGAACCGCGCTTGATCTCGCCTAAAGTGCCGCGAAACACCAACATCCGCTGCGCCACATCCTGCCAGTTGACCAGATACTGCAAAACCTGCGCCCCGTCATAAAGCCCCTGCTCAATATCGTCATCGGTCAGCCCCGCCGCACTCAACGCCCCGACAGCTTGACTGTTATCCACCGACAGGCCGGTCGAACTTTGCAAAGCCGCCGCATCCATCCCCGTTGTCGGTTCGAATTGAACCCCGTCGAAGCTCAAAATCCGATCATGATCGGTAAACCCCATCACCACCGCGTCTTGACGGCTCAACACCCAACAGCGGCACAGGCTGGTGACACCGGACTTTATATGCGCCGATAACGCCTCTGGAAGCGCGCGCATCAGACCCGCAGCTCCACCACCGGAACGCTGGGGATTTCACCAGCCACAAAGCTGGCGTGGCTCATCTCCAGACGGTCAACGTCAAAGCGCACCGGCACATCGAAATCATAGCCCGCTGTAATTATCGCACCCTCACCGGGCGGCACCATAAACGTCACAATCCCCGCAGCCAGATCAACTGTATAATGCGTGCCTTCCACCAAAGCGTCGCCGCCCAAACCGATCAAAACCGTATTGGCGACAGGCTTACGAATATCGCGCGCATAGCTTTCATCGCCCGAGCGATAGATCTTCAGTAACTGAAACTTGTCCGTCACATCATCGCCAACCCCGATTTCCTGATCCAGAAAATGCGCCTCACGCGACGGCAGGCTGCTTTTGTAATCGGTCCAGTCTTTCCAGCGAAAGCCGTTCAACTGCCCGCGCCGGGCCTCGAAAAACGCAATCACCGCATCCATATCGTCCAAAGAGCGCATCGAGACCCCCGCATCATAGCGCCTGCGTGAATGCGCCCAAGGCGTGTTGCGCTCCTCAAACCCGCTGTTCAGCGTCACGATCTCCGTGCGCCGCTCCGGCCCACCGCTTGACCCGAAAGACAAGTCGGTGGGAAATCTTACCTCGTGAAACCCCATAGGTTCTGCTCCTTTAATTATTCCGCTGACCACGCGCTATTGCACGCTGAATACCTGCCGCAATCTGGCTGCTTGACCGCTTGAACCCGGCCACATCGGGCGTCGATATATGCATATTCACCGTGACCGTATTGCCGCCGCCACCGCGTATCCCCAACGCCCCGTCAGGGCCGCGCGCCAAGGGCACAATCGCCTCCGGCCCCGCCTCGCCCATCAGCCCAAGACCGCCTTGCATCGGGAAATTCGCAGGGCTGCTGACAATGCCACCCTTGGCAAACGGCGTCACATGCCCGCCGGAAAAAACACCGCCCTTGGCAAACGGTAAAATCCCCCCGATCAGATTGCTCAGCCCCCCTGTCAAAGCCCCCGAGATCGCGCCGGTAACCGGCCTGATTGCGCTGCTTAACGTGGTGCTGATCATTGATTTGGCGACGTTGCGAAACACATCCGAAACCTTCGCCCCCTCAAACACCAGATCGCCAAAAGCGCGGCGCATATCGGTGTTCAAAGAACGCGAAAACCCCGTCGCTTCACGCCCTGCACCCGCAAGCCCCGCCTGCATAGCGGACAGCTCTTGCTGAAACGCCGCACTCATATTTGTCGTTGCCGTCAGATTTTGCTCAAGCCCACCCAGTTGCGCATCCAACTGGTCAATCTGCGTTTGAAAATTTGCCATATCTACTCCGTTTCAGTGTCAGGAAACCGGTCACAAAGCGCTTGCAAACCGGCGCGAGTCATCACCGCCGACCTGCGCCCTTCCAATCCTGAAATTATCATAAATTCCAATGGGGTTAGCTGCCAAAACTCATCTGGATTCAGCCGCAACCGGCGCATCCCGATGCGCATCATTGCACCCCAGTCAAAGCGGTTCATTCGGGCAGGCTGAAAGCGGTTTTCAACAACAACGCCGCAAGCCGTGCCGCCTGCATTGGCCCACCTTCGATCTCGCCCGCCAACAGGGTCGAGGCATCCCCTTGCCAACCGGCACCGCGCAGGCCTGCCACCAGCAACGCGACAATATCCAACGTGCGAAAATCACCGCTTTCAAACCGTTCGATCAGTCCCAACAGACTGTCGCCTTGCAGCCCCGCTTCCAGCTCCGCCAAGGCACCCAAAGTCAGGCGCATCGGCAGGCTTTCACCGTTCAGGCTAAGGGCTACATCACCGCGATAAGGATTGCCCATCAAATCGCTGCAAATGTCAGCGCACCGGCAGATGCAAGCGTCAGATCATAAACCGCTTCACCGTCATATTTGCCGGAATATTCCAATCCGGTGATCTGAAACGCCCCCTCGACGGTGCCAAACCCGGGGATAATCACCTGAAAACCCGTCTTGCTACCGTTGAAAAACAACTGCCGCGCACGCGCGTCCGTGACATCGTCACTGAACACGCCGGCCCCCGATATACTGGCCGAGCGCACCCCGCCCCCGTCCAGCAACTCACGCCAACCACCAATGCTGGCAAGCGACGTCACATCCACGGTTTCCGCATTAAACGCAATCCGGCTGGCCCGCAGCCCCGCCAGCGTCGAATACGATCCCGACCCATCCATATCTATCTTGATCAAAAGATCTTTACCACTTTGAGCTACCATAATTTTTCCTTTATAAATAAGTCGTTAAATGTCTGAAACATAGGCACGAAAGATCAGGTTGATCACCCGTTGATCAGGGCTCACACCTTTTGTCGCCCGTGCGTATTTGAACTGTAAACTGGTCAAAGACCCCCGGCTCAGGGTCAAATTCGCGTCAATCAACGCGTCACAAACTGCCGCCGCCAGTGCCTTGACCGCCTGAAAACCGGCCACATCGCCGTGAATATCCACTGCCAGATCATGGCTCGCGCCGGACGCGGTCTTGCTCGACGCATTCTGCGCCTTTTCCTCGCCCAATGCGATATAAAGGCTTGGCAAAACCCCGCTCGGCACCGCGTCAAAAATATTGCTGCCCACCAATGCAGCCACCCCCGCATCGCCGCTCAAAGCCGCAAAAACCGCTGCCTGCAAGGCCTCCGATACTGCAAAACTCATGCCACCACCTCGATCCTTGCCCAACATTCCAGATAAAGCCCGGCCACGTCATGCGGGGCCACCGCATCAATCACATAGGCCCGCGCCGCATCCGTAAAGCGTTGATCCGCGCGCGGCCGCATATCCGACCCGTCAGGGGCGGCACGCACCACAATGCGGTAGCGCACCACCGAAACCTGCGTCCCGTCACCGCTGCGCATACGCCCGCTACGCGCATCCACATTGGCCCAGAAAACCCCCAAAGGGGCCCAGCTTTCGGCAAACCCGCCAGCCCCGTCTGCTGTGCGAATTTTCTGTTCCAGCGTCAAACGCTGCGTCAAGGCGATCCTGACCATACTCACGCCCCCCGCAACATGCGCAACGCACGATAAGGCGCGATCAGGCGCAACGCCGCCATCGGCACCGCTTCCCCCGTCCCGCTACGGTTCTCATAGGCGTTCGCTGCCACAATCAGCACAGCCAACCCCAAATCACTTGGCACATCGCCCCATGCAGGCCCGAAACC
Source organism: Rhodobacterales bacterium (assembly GCA_045046705.1). GTDB lineage: Bacteria > Pseudomonadota > Alphaproteobacteria > Rhodobacterales > Rhodobacteraceae > Amylibacter. The sequence goes on from JASFZB010000022.1 coordinate 21,712, forward strand.
CGCGTCGAAAGCCACATCCGCCGTTCCGCCTGCAGGCACCTTCGGCAAAACCAGATGTGTCGCTTTAATCGCCGGACATATATCATCGGGCACAAACCGAAAATCAGCCGCATCAGCCAGGCTTTGCCCCCCCGACGCATCATTCAGCTTGATCTGCACCACGTCCAAAACCGGCCGCACCGGCAAAACCTGTCGCGCGGCATCGCGCCAACGTGTCAACTGCCAGGAATATTGCTTTTGCAGCAAAACCCGACCAGCGCGCGCCTCGATCGTCGAAATTGCCGCGCGCAAATAGGTCTCCAACAAAGTATCTTGCACATCGCTGTCCGCAAAACCGGTGCCAAGCTGCAAATGTGCCTTGAACTCGGCGATCGGCAAACCCGTCGTCGGCACGGATGTGATTTCCGTTAAAATCATAAAACTCTCCAGATAAATTAGGACGCCCCCCCATGTCGCTCGGACGGAGGGGAGCAGCTAGACGACATAAAAGAGGCGCCCAAACGCGGGGGGGATCAGGGCAAAACCCCGCCCCCGCTAACACACCCGAAACGGGTGCATGTCTTTGTTAAAGCGCGAATTTCAGCAGTTTGATCGCATTAAAATCGCTCACATCGCCGCCAACACGTTTGGTCGCGTAAAACAACACATTCGGCTTGGCACTGAACGGATCACGCAAAATGCGCAGATCGGGGCGTTCAGCCACCGTATAGCCCGCATTGAAATCACCAAACGCAATCGCAGGTGCCCAGGATGCAATATCCGGCATGTCTTCCGACACCAGAACCGGATAGCCCATCAGGCGTGCAGGTTCCCCCGCAGCCAGCCCGTCAGACCACAGGAAACGCCCGTCCGCATCCTTCATCTTGCGCACAGTCCCGGCGGTTTTCGAGTTCATCACAAAGGTTGCATTGGCGCGGTAACGTGCCCCCAAGGCATAGACCAGATCCACAATCACGTCCGACGGGTTAAGGGCGGCAAAATCACCGTCCACACCGGTCAGCACATGGCCGATTTCACCCCAGATCGCAATATCGTTGGCCGCAGAAGGATAGGTCAGGAAACCCTTTGGCTTATCAACACCGTCCCCCGACACAAAGGCATTGCCTTCGGCCCGCGAAAACTTGTCCGCAATACGCTCGGCCAGCCAGCCTTCCACATCAAACGCACTGTCATCCAACAACCGTTGTGAGGCTTTCGGCAGGGCCGACAATTCATGCAACGGGATCGAAATCCGTTCCACCTGCGGCGTCGTGGTTTCCACACTTGCCGTGCCTTCCGTTGCCCAACCGGCCCCGATATCGGTGGTATCCACCAACACATCATACGCCGTGGCCTCGATCGCAACAACATTGGCGATCGAGCGAATAGACGCGGACGAATATAAAACACTGGAAATCCGTTCCGAAGTGACCGGATCAACCAGATACCCGCCATCGGCCGCCACCGCCGTAGACATCGCCTTGCCCTCCAGCTCCAATGCCCGCATGCCGTCGTCATCGCCCGAGCGCAAATAGGCCGCAAAAGCCTTTTGATGCGGGGCTTCAACCGCCGCTGCCATAGACAATGCCGGGCGGCTTTTCGTTTCAAGTGTTTTTCGTTCCAACATCGCCAATCTGTCTTCCTGTGTTTGTAATTTCAATTTCAGTTCTGAATTAAATTTGGAAAAGTCCTGTACAAAACCGGCCATTGCGCTTTTCACTTCCAAACCGTCAGGTTCGGCACACGCCAATTGGCCCGCAGACGACTTCGTCTTTCGGTTGTTCATCTATCAATCCTATTTTAGATAAAGTTTACCGGCCCAGATTAGGCCAGCATCTCAAGGCGCGCCGCGTTCAATGCCGCCGCCAGCTCATTCACAAGATCAACATCGGCCTTGCCGCTTGTTGATACCCGTGCTTGGGGAAGCATTGGAAACGTAACCAATGAAACCTCCCAAAGTTCCAATTCATGTAATAATCTACCATTTATTGTTGACTTTTCTGCACGCAATGTTCGGTAACCGATAGATAATCCATCTATCGCCCCCGCTTTTATCAACGCCAAAGCCTCTGCGCCGCCCTGAATGTCGGGTAACAAACGCCCCTTCACAAACAATCCGTTAGCATCCTCATGCACCGCGTCCCAAACCCCGATCGGGCGCGTAGGATCATGTTGCCACAGCATCTTTACCGCACGCCCTTCGGCACTCAGCTTTTGCAAACTAGCACTGTATGCCCCGGCTTGAACCACATCGCCCGATTGATCCGCCTTGCCAAACACCGAGGCATAGCCCGAAATTTCGCAGCCGTTTTTCAGGGCAGAGGCCCCGTCAAATCGGGTAAACTTGGTTTCTAATTGATAATCCTGATTTGTATAAAACATATATTTATCCGTTAATTATTAGCCATTTCCAAGATGCTTAAAACCCCGCGCAGCAACACAAACGCCACCACGCCGTAAACCGCCAGCCACAGCCTGCGTTCCAGCCGCTCCAACGTCGCCTCGATCTGCCCCAACCGCCGCTCCAACCCGGACCAGCGTTCTTCGGTCACTTTTTCATGGGTCTCCAGACGCGCCGCTGCAACGTCAAAGGGTTCGTATAAAAACCGAGACCCGGCAGCGCGCTTACTCATCCGCCACCGCAGGCAGGCCCAGCATCACGCGCTTTTCCGCATCTGTCAGAAAATCCGCCGCCGCAATCCGCGCCCATTGCATTTCGCGCTCTTGCGCCAGTGCCGGCACCCCGTCCATATCCACCGACAGGGTCAAAGCCGTGCTATACTGCCCCGACAACCAGCCAGACAATGCCCCCATCACCTTGCCCACCAGCGGCAAGACCGTCAGCCGGTAAAACGCACGGTTGGCTTCCTGATAATTCGCATAGGTATTATCGCCGGGCAGCCCCAGCAACATCGGCGGCACACCGAATGCCAAAGCAACCTCGCGCGCCGCACTTTCCTTGGTCTTTTGAAACTCCATATCGGACGGCGAAAACCCCATCGGTTTCCAGTCCAACCCACCTTCCAGCAGCATCGGTCGCCCGGCGTTGCGCGCGCCCTGATGGTTGCTTTCCAGCTCGTCCACCAAACGGTTATACTGATCCGTAGCCAACGCAGATTGCCCATCCAACCCCTTGTAAACAATCGCCCCCGAAGGCCGTGCCGCATTATCCAGCAGGGCTTTAGACCAACGATTGGCCGCGTTATGCACATCCAGCGCCGCCGCTGCCGCCTGCATCGGCGAAAGCCCGTAATGGTCATCTTGCGGGTGAAACGATTTCACATGCAGGATCGGGGCCAAATCGCCGGTCATATCAAACCGGTGCTTCTTCGGCCCCACACTATACTCATAGGCCATCGGCCAGCCATCAGCCCCGGGGATCACCCGCATCCGGTCGGAACGCAGCACATATAACTCTGCAGGCCCGCCATCAACTGATCTCCCCGCCGCTTCAAAATACCCGTCCCCCGACAACAGCAACTGCCCGTAGAAACTTTCCAGCAAATCCGCACGGCCCTGCGCCGCATTGGGCCGCGCCAGCAATTTCAGCAATGGATGTTCCGCATAACGCCGGTCTTTATCCGCCAATATGGCAGGCACCGCAGCCGCCGCTTCAGCGATCATTTTCACACAGCGAAACCCCACCGGATTTTGGCTGAACCCGGTACGCGTCAAAGACACCGTATCACGCGCCGACCACGCCGGTCGCCCGACCCCGTGAAACGCAATAACAGGGGCCGCCCCCGAGGTTTTCGTTTCAGCCACAGGGGATTTCCCCCGCAAAAATTGCAGAACCATGAAGCTCGCTCCTAAAGTAAATGTTAATATAAAGCCCGCACTGTCGGGCGTTGATAATTCTGGGCCGCATCGACCATCAAATCGGTCAGGGCCCAGACCAGCGCATCAACCCGGTCAGGGCTGCCCTTGCCTTTGAACCCCGCTAGGCTCATCTGGCACATCTGGTCTTCCAAATCCCGCAACCCCTGCAGATGAAACACCCGTCCCTGCTCGTATAAAGCCGCCACCGGTTCCGCTCTTGCGGATTTGCCGCGCGACGCCCGAACCGCTTTATAGGGCACCAGCCCCGCGTGCTGCCGTAACACGGTCTCCACCATCTCGCCGCCTTGATTGACCTCGGCCACCACACGGTCAGCCCCAAATTCCCTCGCCGCCACCACCACGGCCTTAGCCCAGGCATTCGGGGTTGCCGCATGCAGCGTCAAATCCGCCAAAATATACCCCCGCCAGTCCTGCGGCGGCCCCTGCATCACCACCCCTGCCACGATAATCCCGCAGGCATCGGCATTTTCCCCGCTCGTTGTCGGCGGGTCTACCGCCACCACAACACGGGTAAATTCAGGCGCATCTCGCAACCGCGCCGCATCCAGATCGGCCAAATGCCACAACGCCCCGTCGACATCCTCCAATAACTCACCGTCCAGTTCTTGTCGGCCCAACCGCGTCCCGCCATAATCCGCCGTCACCTTGTCCAGAAAACCCTGCGCCAGATTAACCGCATTGGCCAAGGTCGGGGCCGAGGTCGAAACCGTCCCCGCATGATCCAGAATTTCGCGCAACACCGCCACATTCTTCGGCGTCGTCGTCACCACCTGGCGCGGATCATCGCCCAAGCGCAAAGCAAACTGCAACATATCCCACGCCGCACGCCCCTTCTTCCATTTTGCCAACTCGTCCACCCAGGCCCCGTCAAACTGCGGCCCGCGCAAGCCTTCGGGATCAGAGGCCGAATAACACGTTGCCACCGCCCCGTTTGGCCAAACCAGCCGCCTGCGTGTGGCTTCCCATTTCGGGCGGCGGTCGGGCGGACAGCAGGCCAAAATCCCGCTATCGCCAAAAACCATCACATCACGCACCTGATCATAGGTCTCGCCGACCAGTGCAATTTGTCGGCAAGCGCCTTCATCCAAAGGTCGCGCCCCTTCCACTTGCGCGCGCACCCATTCGGCACCGGCGCGGGTTTTCCCCGCGCCGCGCCCGCCCATAATCACCCAAGTCGCCCATGTGCCTTTTGGTGCAATCTGATGCGGCAAGGCCCAAAACTCGAACATCCACGGCAGGGCCTTCAATGCATTCGCCGATAGCCCCGATAAAAAAGCCTCAGCCTCCTCTTCGCCGACGCAAACCAGCAATTCGGCCAAGGATTTCCGCTCTCGCGTCGGCTGTATCATGGGCACCGCCTTCAATGACCCCGTTGATGGCCTCGAATTGTTTCGCATATTCCGCCTCTTGTTTGTTGGCATGGATCAAAGCTGCCTCATAATTGGCCATCAGCTTCGATATATTTGTTGGCAATTCACTTACCGTTAGATCGCCGGCTAAACGGTTGATCGTACTGAGCAGGTTTTCAGCAAGTCTTGCATAGTTCATTTGTGCAAAGCCAAGCCGGCCCGCCTGCGCTTTTAATCCCTCAGGGATATCTTCAGTCATGTAGTATGGCTTCCTCTAGGGTTGCCCGTCGAGCAGACACAAATAAGCAGCGGCCATTTCCGACCCCTGCTTACCCAGTTCTTCCAGCTTGCCACAAGGTATACTAGCGAGCGTTCGCAAAGTCAAGGTTTTCAACTATAAGGCGAGAGATCTTATGTGAAAGTTTTTGTTAATAAATTACGCAACGTATTGATATTGCTAATTATTCCCAGCAGCTTTCGCCGCCTTACGCCGCTTGGCCTCAATCCTGCGCCACTTGATCACATTGGCATTATGGGCACGCAAAGTCGCCGAAAACACATGCCCGCCAGTGCCATCAGCCACAAAATACAGGTTTTTAGTCTTGGCAGGATTCATCACCGCTTCGATCGCTTCACGCCCGGGGTTGGCAATCGGCCCGGGCGGCAGGCCGGGGATGATATAGGTGTTGTAAGGTGTCTTTTTAGACAATTCGCTGCGCCTCAACCCACGCCCCAAAATACCCTTGCCCTTTGTAATCCCGTAAATCACCGCAGGGTCGGTTTGCAACCTCATACCCTTTATCAAACGGTTGATGAACACACCCGCCACTTCGGCACGTTCCCCGTCTTGCCCGGTCTCTTTCTCGACAATGGACGCCAGGGTCAAAGCCTCCAGCGGCGACTTCAATGGCAAATCTTTGGCCCGCGCAGCCCAGGCCTCGGCCAGTATCTTGCTTTGGGCCGCCTTCATATTGTCAACAATATCAGCGCGCAACGCCCCGGATTTAACCTCGATGGTGTCAGGTGCCAAACTGCCCTCGGCGGGCACCTCCGGCACCGGGCCTGTCAGAAAATCCGCCACCTTCAAGGCCTCGATAACCTGCCAGCTTGTCACCCCTTCGGCCACAGATACCTGATAGGAAATCGGGGCTTTTCGGGCTTTCAGGTCCGCATAAGCCGCAGGCACATCTTCACCCATAACAAAAGACGCCAGTTCCACAAATCCGCCATCACCGGATTTACGTTCACGCAAAATCAACTCGGCAGGCTTGGCAACTTTCACATTATACCGCGCCACATAGCGAAACCGGCTCGGCCCGCCCTTGGTGACAATATCCAGAATATCCACCATCGACGCCTTTGCGGGAATTTCGTAATTGCCGAACTTCAACTGGCTGTTCATATCCAGATAATCCGCACCGATGCGCATCACCAGCCCATTGCTGATCGCGCCTGTCGCCACCAGCTCTTTAGACAAGGCTTTCATATTGCCGCCGCGCGGAACCTCGATGAAAATAGCATTTTGCAAAGGCCCGGGCTTGCGAAACTCGGTTTTACCCCAGTACACCAGCCCCGCCAAACCGATCATCAAAACGATCAGCAGGTTGATAAAATTTGCCGCAAAATGCTTGTTCATGCGCTTAATCGCCCATTTTACCCATCACCAAAGATGCATTGGTACCGCCAAACCCGAACGAGTTCGACAAAACATGGGTGATTTCACGCGAAACCGCCTTGTTCGGGGCCAAATCCAGATCGGTCTCCACATCCGGATTGTCCAGATTGATCGTCGGGGGGGCAATTTGATCGCGCAAAGCCAGAATACAGAAAATTGCTTCAACCGCCCCCGCAGCCCCCAACAAATGCCCGATAGATGATTTCGTCGAGGACATCGTCGCCCCTTTGGCCGCATCCCCCATCAGCCGTGTCACAGCGCCCAATTCAATCGTGTCGGCCATGGTCGAGGTGCCATGCGCATTGATATAATCAATATCGGACGGTTTCAGATTTGCGCGTTTCAACGCCATTTTCATCGCCCGGAACCCCCCGTCACCGTCCGATGAAGGGGCCGTGATGTGATACGCATCCCCCGACATGCCGTAGCCCAGAATTTCCGCGTAAATCTTCGCACCACGCGCCTTGGCATGCTCATATTCTTCCAGCACCAACATGCCGGAACCTTCGCCCATCACAAAGCCGTCACGGTCGCGGTCATAAGGGCGCGAAGCCGCCTTCGGGTTATCGCGAAATGATTTTGACAAAGCTTTACAAGCATTGAAACCTGCCACACCGATCTCGCAAATCGGGCTTTCGGTGCCGCCTGCAACCATCACATCGGCGTCGTCCAGCATAATCATCCGCGCCGCATCGCCTATTGCATGCGCCCCGGACGAACACGCCGTCACAACCGCATGTGTCGGCCCTTTGAACCCGTGACGGATCGCCACTTGTCCGGCCGCCAGATTGATCAAGGCCCCGGGAATAAAAAACGGTGAAACCCGGCGCGGGCCACGCTCTTTCAAAATCACAGCAGTTTCCGCAATCGAGCGCAAACCGCCAATGCCCGAGCCAACCATCACACCGGTACGCTCGCGGCTATCTTGATCCTCGGGCATCCAGCCCGCATCCTTCACCGCCTGATCGGCCGCACACATCGCATAAAGGATAAAATCATCCACCTTGCGCCGTTCTTTTGGTGCCATCCAGTCGTCAGGATTGAACGTGCCGTCGGAGCCGTCCCCATAAGGAACCTCGCAAGCATAGTTGGTGCCCAGATGGTTCGCATCCCAACGCTCGATCGTGCGCGCGGCTGATTGCCCGGCCAGCAGACGTTTCCATGTTTCTTCCACACCACATGCAAGTGGCGATACCATTCCCAGTCCTGTAACAACAACGCGACGCATATTCACCTCTTAGTATATCAGCCTTCAGCGCCTAATTACCCTGCCCATCAAAATTCAGCAAGCAATCAACGGCACATTGGTTGTTTTTAGCAAAAAAGACGCGCCCCGCAAAGGACGCGCCCCTTAAAACACGCATGTTTTTAATTCTTTAGCTGGCTTCGGTGATGAATTTCACTGCGTCGCCAAAAGACTGAATGGTTTCAGCAGCATCATCAGGAATTTCGATGCCGAACTCTTCTTCAAATGCCATAACCAGCTCTACTGTGTCCAGGCTGTCTGCACCCAGATCATCAATAAAAGATGCTGTTTCAGTTACTTTTGCTTCGTCAACACTCAAGTGTTCTACAACGATTTTCTTTACACGATCTGCAATGTCGCTCATGTTTCAGTCCTCATATTGCGGGGTATTCCCCTTGGTTTTTTATCAATACCCAACTTCAGGTACCAAATATAGCCTAAAATTGTGGCCGTAATACCAAAAGCGACCCTGCCCTTGGATAATCTCCGCCGCGCTATAACACAAAGATTAGCGTTGGCAAATGGATTCGAGCCACAGCCAGAGATATAACAGCAGATGTAAAAGCCCGCCAAGGCCGCACACGCACTTGTGTTTCACAAAAACCTGACTAAAGATTTTGCCACAACATCGCCCGGCTGACAATCGTTCCGGTCACTTCGATTCTGCTACGTTTGGCCCCCTCCAAAGATACTGCCGACGGGGATTTGGGTAAGCCCTTGATCGCTTCGCATAATAAAAAGCGCATCGATCCCGTTGGCGCGGGCCACGACCTGCCCTGCCTCGGGCCCCAGAACCATCAAGGCGGTGGCCCATGCGTCCGCCGCAATACATTCAGGCGCGACCACTGTTACCGAGGCCACACGGGTTTTGACCGGCCCGCCACCATGGCGATCCATGGTGTGCGACAGGCGCATCTGCCCGACATCGACCCAGTGCCGGTAGTCACCCGAGGTGGCCACCGCGGCCTGTTTCAATTCGATCACACTTAGGGGCGTGCGGGCCTCGTAATCGGGTTTTTCGACGGCAACAGCCCAGGGCTCGGTAGCCGATTTCAGGCCCGTGGCTTTCAATTCACCGTCCAGCGAAACCAAGGCGTTTTCAACCCCGAAACTATGCAGGCAGGCCATCATTTCATCCACCGCAAAGCCCTTGGCAATGCCCGACAAATCCAGCTCTATCGGGGCCAGTTTACGGGCTTTGCAATTTTCCGTGTCAATCTCCAGAATGCCATATGCCGGCGGCACCGACCTGCCCAGCCGTCCGGTAATTGCCTGAACATCGGGCACCGTTCCGGTTGCCCCGAACCCCCAGGCATTGACAAGCCCACCAAGCCCGATGTCGAACGCCCCGGAAGATCTGTGACCGATTTCAAGTGCGACACTCAACACCGTTGTCAGTTGCGCCGGTATATCAACCCACAAGCCCGTCTTGGCCCGGTTCAGGCGCATCAGATCACTGTCGGCTTTCCAGGTAGACATTTGCCGGTCAACCCGGTCTACATTTGCAAAAAGGGCCTTTGAAACTGCCGCTAAATCAAGATCATCCGGTGCAAAGAACGTCGCACCATAGCGCGTTCCCATTGTATCACCTGCCAGATTGTGCCGCTGCAGGGGGCGACCTTGCGGATCAGTAAACGTCTTCGACATATCGGCCCTCGGCTTTCAGCAGGATCGGGGTAAGATCTGTCGGGGCCAGCACCTGTTCCAGTGCCGCCATCACCGACTGCGCCATATCGCGGCCCCCGCAAACCATGATCTGCGCCCCTTGCGCGATCAATAGGCGCAGATTGTCTGCATCCGCAAGCAACTGGTCTTGCACATAGGTTTTATTTTCAATTCTGGAAAAGGCGAAAGTGGCAGATTTCAGATGTTGGTCTTCAAGCCAGCCTTCGATCTCTTTCTGGTATAAAAAATCCGATGCCGGATGGCGGTTGCCGAAATAAAGATGCATCGGCTTACGCCCCCGGTTTCCACGGGCAAACCCGGCCAGAGGCCCAACCCCGGTACCGGCCCCGACCAATATGACCGGTGCGCGCCCCTTTGCAGGGCGAAAATCGGGGTTTGGTTTTATGAACGCCTCGATTTGATCCCCGACCTGCAAATTGTGCAGAAACTCGGAGCACAGGCCGCCTGCTTGCTTGCGAACACAGATTTCCAGCATGCCGTCGCGTTTCGAGGACGCCAAAGAATAATACCTAGGCAGGACACAACCGGGCGGCAGAATACCGACCAGATCACCGGCTTCAAAAGAGGGCAATCCGCGCCGGAAAACCTTGGCCATAAGGCCGGTTTTGGCTGTTTGACCGCCCCCAAAGCGCAAGATTGTCGTCGGGGCTTGCACCTCGGCACCGTAATCTGTGCGGGACAGCAGAGTCAGGTTGCGGGTTTTGGGGCGCGTGGGGACGTGGAAAAGATCGCATTCAGCCATATCAGGAACCTGCCCGACGGCCCTGCCCCAACGGGCAAATTCCTGGGTTGACTGCCGGTCGATAAAGTCAAGCGGCATAAGGGTTTTGCATCCCTTTTGGGCCAAAGCACTGGCCACATCGGCGGCGTATTTACAGAACTTCGGAAACTGTCGATCCCCAAAGCCAAGCACGGCAACCGGGTATTCGGGGGGCTGTTCCAGCCCTGCAAGACGGCCCAGAAAGCCTTTTGCGGACGCCGGAGCCTGACCATCGCCGTAAGTTGCTGTCAGGATGAACATCCGTTCGGCATTGTGATACCGCAGGCCGAAACGGTTCATCGGTGCCGTATGAACCCGGTGGCCCTTGGCTGTCAGCGTATCATGCAGGGTCTTGGCAAACCCCCAGGTGCTGTTGCCTTCGCTGCCCACAAGGATCACGGTTTGCGCATGTTTGGCCGACACATTGTTGCGGATTTTAGGCGCGGTGCGGCGCGCACGCCACCAAGCCATTGTGCCCGATACCGCCATAAAGGGTATCGCAAGGGCGCAAACTCCAAGCAACAATCCCAGCCACCAAAGGCCTTTGCCGGTGTGCAACATATAGATAAATTCATATATCCGACGCGCCCGACTGTTGGGCAGGTAGGATAGCATCTTGCCGGTTGCCTGATCCACAAAGCCCGACCCTTGTGAGGTCGTGATGGAATAAACATCCGTCAGGTCACCGGGATAGGGAAAGGAAAACTTGCGTAAATCACCGGACAAAATAGTCTTGAACGCCCCTATATCTGTCACGCTCAGGGCCGGCCCGCCATTAACATCGCGCGGAAAGTCCGGTGCTGCATATTTATCATTCGCGATCACGCCAAAGGTGGTTAGTGACAGATAAATCGCGGTTAAGGCTGAAAATATAAATCCCAAAACCGCCACACGCCCGACCGAAACATGCAGCCGTTGGATGCGCGTACCACGGACACGCCCGAACAGGTTTCGCCACCCCCCCATTCTACGCGCCGTCAAGCTCAGGCCCGACCAGCTCAGGATCAACATAGCCAACGCCCCAAGCCCGGTTGCCAGCCGTGCATTGTCGTTTTCAAACAACAAAGACCGGTGCAGGGTCGTCATCCAGTGTTCAAACCCCGTCGGCGCGAAATTTGCGATTTTTGCCCCCGTCGCAGGGTCAACAATATCCGCGCCCGGCGTATCGCCTTTGAAGTAATACACCACAAGCTGACCGGAAGGTTTGCGCATGATATGATCCACACCGGGATAATGCGCGGCAATCAACCCGATCATTTCCGAAACCGTTTGATCCGCTTTTGCGGGGGCTGCGACCCCGACCTGATCGACGGCAGGCATGATGGACAGGATGGTGCCGCTAATTGCAAGAACCGCGACCAATAAAGCGGCGAACAATCCGGGGAGTTTATGAAACTGGCGAAGCATACTAGGGATCCTGTTTTCTTACATCTGCATCGAAAAGGATTTGATAAACCGGCGTCCGCGCACAGGCTTGCCGAAGTTTTTGCTGTTAAGCGGCACCACGATTTCCGAAGGGCTTTCGCGGAAGTTTTCCGAAGCCGCATCAATATGCAGCTCGTAACCGGCATTAAGCAGGGCGTCGGACAGATCGGTGTTGATCGTCAATGTGCGGCCCGCGCCAACACTTGCACCGGTAATGCCATTCAAATCAGAGCTGCGCCCGCCACTTAACTGCGCCCAGTCCAGCAGGTGCCTATAATAACGCGGTGCCCCGCCGGCCATCCAGATTGTGCCCACATAGGCCCCTTTGGGGTCGGTGACATAAAGCACCACAAAGGCAGAATAACCGCCAAAATTACCAATCTGGGTGGTTAGCTTAACCGGACGCGCCTCGACCATTGAGGGCAGTGACAAGGCCGTTGCAAGGGCAAGGCTGGATACAATTTTGAACATTGCTATTCTCCTGTGATAACTGTTTCTAGTGCCTGTCTGCCCCATGCACCTGACCGTTACCTGACAGACGTTAATTTACTGCTTAAGGTTCGCGTCATTTTGCCAAAAAAAACGCCCCCCCCCCCCTGCGGAGGAGCGTTTTTTGGAGGGCTGCACTAGGATCAACTTAAGGTGCAGAAATTCTAGGCAATATCGCCGGGTTCAGCGGCACGTTTATCGCCGGTAACCATGGCGCGGGCCAAATTTTCTTTATGCCGCCAACTGGCCAGAAAAACCCCGCCCACATGCACTAGAACCAACGTCATCATAATGTTGGCAATCGCACCGTGAAGATTGCTCATCAGGCCATCATCTGCGCTATATTGCGGCCACGTTAGCAACCAGCCGGTTCCCGCCGTTGCCAAAAGCGTTGCCAACAGAGCCATGACCATCGCGCCACCAGCCGGATTGTGGCCAAGATAGCGTTTTTCACGACCATCGCGCATCTCTTTCATGTAGTCGATGACCGTTTGCGGCCCTTTAACAAATTGGCGGAAACGGGCATACTGGGGCCCTACCAATCCCCAGATCAGGCGCACCCCGACAATGGCAGCGGCAGAGTAGCCTGCCCATTCATGTATCGCGCCGGCATTATCCGAGGCAATCCAGGCCACCGCAAAGCTGATTACAAGGCTCCAGTGGAACAATCTTAGTAAGGGGTCCCAAATACGTGTCATTAGTCTTTCCTTTTGATTTCAGGCTATAAAGCGTCGTTGTTATTTTCGGTTAACTGTACTTAGTTGTCTTCTTTTGTTTCACGGTCTTCGGCTTGTTGGGAGTTTTCGATTTCCATCTTCACGATTTCCAGTGTTGCGGGATCAATACGGGCCTCGAATTTATTACCTTGCTTGTCCCAACCGGTGACCTCATAGCAGCCGTCATCAATCTTGATCCGCCGCACTTTCCAACCCCGCTCTTTTGCGGCAGCTTTTGCCATACTGCGGGGTTGCCAATCCTTCATAGGTACATAACAATTCAGGTCAGCGGCATTGCCCGCTTCTGCCGGCAGCAATGTCAAACATAGAAAAACCGCAAAATTTTTGTGTCGCATATCATATCCCTTGGATAACGGGGGGGGTTGTTTTCAGTCTTATGTCATTCATAACTTACCAAAACCTGAACCACCACCATTCATAGCTTAAGGTTGCCGTCAGGTTGGTAAACCAGTAACTAGGCCCTAAGCGTAGAAGGAAATATTATGCGAATTTTACTGGTCGAAGACGACATGATCCTGGGGGCTGCAGTCCGCGACCAAGGCGTGGCTGACGCGCACGGCATTGACTGGGTGCAGCGGCTTGATGCGGCTTCGGAATATATGCAAAGCACTGATTACGATTTGATTTTGCTGGATTTAATGCTGCCAGACGGTTTGGGGCTGACATTCTTGCGCAGCTTGCGGGGCAAGGGCGATGTGACGCCGGTGATTATCATGACCGCGATGGATCAAATATCGGATCGCATCGACGGGCTGAATGCGGGGGCGGACGATTTTCTGGTTAAACCGTTTGATCTATCCGAACTTTCCGCCCGCCTGAACGCGGTGGCCCGGCGTTATTGCGGCAATCCCAATCCTTTGCTTCAGATAGATGACCTGCAAATCGACATTGCAAACCGCAGCATTACACGCGCAGGCAAGCGCGTCAGCCTGACGGCGCGGGAATGGGCCTTGTTTGAAGCCTTTATTCAACGCCCTGACCAGTTGTTTTCAAAATCACAGCTTGAAGATAGGCTTTACTCGTTTTCCACTGAATTTGAAAGCAACACGATCGAGGTTCACATCAGCCGTTTGCGCAAGAAGCTTGGCCGTCATGTGATCAAGACAGAGCGTGGTGTCGGCTATCGTCTGGCGGCTGGATGAGACGTATAAAAAGCCTTCAATGGCGGCTTTCCGCCGGTCTTGCCACAGGTTTGGCCCTGTTGTGGCTGATCGCCGCAATCATCACGATACAGATCATCAAAAGTGAAATGACCGAGGTTTTTGATGCAGCACTTGAAGAAACCGCGCGACGCATTTTGCCGATAGCCGTCAACAACATCATTGAAAACGAGAGTCAGGGTTTGACAAAACGCATGTCCACCTTACGCAACGGCAAAGAACTGATCACTTATCAGGTAAAAGATGCCAACGGTAAGGTTTTGATGCGTTCGCACGACGCCGATAAAACGGCTTTCCCCGCCTTTAAGGCGATTGGCTTTGTCACGTCAAAAACCCACCGTGTCTATTTCGATACCGCCATGCAAGGCAGCATAATCATTGCCGTCGCCGAACCTTTGGAACACCGCTCCGAAGCCACATATGAAGCCTTGAAAGGTTTGTTGACGCCGCTCTTGTTTTTGATCCCGGTCAGCCTGTTCGGGGTCTGGATAATCGTTCCTTTTTCCTTGCGCCCCCTGCAGGCATTCAAGGCCGAAATCGAGGCCCGTGACAGCGCTGATCTTGCGCCGGTCTCGACAACGGATCTGCCCACAGAAATGCAACCGGTCGCAGAGGCAGTTAACCAGCTTATGGGCCGATTGCAGCTTGCCCTTGCATCTGAACGCAGCTTTACCGCCAATAGCGCACATGAACTGCGCACTCCGGTTGCGGCAGCTTTGGCGCAAACACAGCGGTTGATCGCGGAAACCGATGATCCGGCATTACGCAAACGTGCCGAACAGGTCGAGCAGGCCCTTCGGCGGTTGGCGGGTCTTTCGGAAAAACTGATGCAACTGGCCAAATCCGAAGGCAGCGCGTTGATCTCTGCCAACAAAAAGGATGTGGTGCCAATTCTATCCCTTGTTTTAAAGGATTTTAACCTTTCCGGAAATGGCAACGGGCATATTCAGATCGCACTCCCCGACACGCCCGTATTGTCCAGTATCGACACCAACGCATTTGCAATTTTGGCAAGGAACCTGATTGAAAACGCCGTGAAACATGGCGACCCAGATGAAAAAATTCGCATCGAATTAACCTGGGACGGCAGCTTTTGCGTTGCAAACGGCGGTGCCGTAATTGCCGCAGAAAAACTTGAAACACTCACCCGCCCGTTTACCCGCGGCAACACCAAAGCATCGGGCACCGGCCTTGGGCTTGCCATTGCCAGCACAATCGCATCCGGCTCTGGCGGCGAGATGACGATCCACTCACCGGCACAGGGCCGCGACGACGGCTTTGAAGTTGTGATCCGCCTGCCGTGATATGCGGTGAAGCCCCCCTTAAACCAGAAAACCAGTTTAGTAGTTTAGTAGTTTAGTAGTTTAACAAAGCCACCACGACCCGCATTTCCAGTCCGGATTAGCCCATCACCGCATGAAACCGCGCAAGCGCATCCGCGGGCCAGTATTTGGCAC
Organism: Rhodobacterales bacterium; assembly: GCA_045046705.1. GTDB lineage: Bacteria > Pseudomonadota > Alphaproteobacteria > Rhodobacterales > Rhodobacteraceae > Amylibacter. The sequence goes on from JASFZB010000022.1 coordinate 37,515, forward strand.
GGTTGTAATAGCGTTCGCGCACCGGCAATCCCTGCCCAAGGGACACCCAGGCTTGCTTGCTTTCGGTGAAAATATGAATGTCGGGCGGACAGGCGTCGGGATCATCAAGGCTGCCGACCCGCACAAGTGAAATTTCCGTGCCCAACCCCAGATACTGGCTCCATAACACGGTGGCACAATCAGGGCACTGAAACATCCGTTGCCCGCGCCCGCTTTCGGTTGGCACATCCACCGCCCCGGGCGCACCTTTTATCACCTGCACCGCATCTGTCTCGATCATCGCATTCAGCGCAAAGGCACTTCCGGTTTCCCTTTGGCACCAGCGGCAATGGCAACAATGCACAAACATCGGGGCGCGTTGCATCTGGTAATGAACTGCCCCGCAACTACAATGTCCTTGCAACATATAAACCTCCATAAAATGTAATGAGCACAACATTTAGCAGAGGAACACTTTTCTCTACCCAAATGCTAGAGTTCTTTGTATAGTTATCCACAAGACTAATGATAAGGAACAGCGCATGAGATGTCCATTTTGCGGCAACACCGACAGCCAAGTCAAAGATTCGCGTCCCGCTGAAGATCACGCCGCGATTCGCCGCCGCCGCTTGTGCCCGGCCTGTGCGGGGCGTTTTACCACCTATGAACGCGTGCAACTGCGCGATCTGGTGATTATCAAGAAAAACGGCAAGCGCGAGGATTTCGACCGTGACAAGCTGGCCCGCTCGATCCGCATTGCCATGCAAAAACGCCCGATAGAACCGGACCGCGTGGAACAGATGATCTCGGGCATCGTGCGACGTCTTGAAAGCATGGGCGACAGCGATATCGACAGCAACAAGATCGGCGCCATTGTCATGGACACGCTGGCGCGCATCGACACCGTCGCCTATGTGCGCTTTGCATCCGTCTATAAAAACTTTCAGGCCGCTGACGACTTCGAGGATTTCGTCCACGAATTATGCCCCCCCGAAGCTGAAACCGAATAACCCATGTCGGCACGTTCCACCGATGAACGCTGGATGCGTCTGGCACTCGGCTTGGGCGCACGCGGTCTGGGCACCACATGGCCGAACCCCGCGGTGGGCTGTGTCATCGTCAACCAAGGCCGCGTGTTGGGTCGGGGCTGGACGCAAGCAGGCGGGCGGCCCCATGCGGAAACCATGGCTTTGGCGCAAGCAGGTGCCGCCGCACGCGGGGCAAGTGCCTATGTCACGCTGGAACCTTGTGCCCACACCGGCAAAACCCCGCCCTGCGCCAACGCCCTGATTGATGCAGGCATCATCCGCGTCGTGGCGGCATTGCGTGACCCTGATCCGCGTGTTGCAGGCAAGGGGTTTGACAAGCTGCGCACGGCGGGCATTGATCTGCGTTTGGGTGTTTTGGAAAAGGAAGCCCGCCAAGCCAACATCGGTTTTTTAACCCGCATGAGCAAGAACAGGCCCTGTATAACCCTGAAACTTGCCAATAGCCTGGACGCAAAAATCGCCACCCGCACAGGTGAAAGCCAGTGGATTACGGGGCCACAAGCCCGCGCCTATGTGCATATGTTACGCGCCACACATGATGCGGTAATGGTCGGCAGCGGCACCAGTATCGCGGATGACCCAAGCCTGAACGTGCGCTTGAAAGGCTTGGAAAGCCGCCATCCGGTGCGCATCATTATCGACAGTAATCTTGCAACCCCCGTTGACAGCCATCTGGGCCGCTCGGCCAAAGAAACGCCCGTGTGGTTATGCCACAAAGCCGGCGCACCCACAGAATCATGGCAAAAAACCGGCGCAAAACTGATCCCTTGTGCGCCGGAAACCCAACATCTGTCACTACAAGATGCGCTGGCTAAAATCGCCGATCTGGGCATCACACGGGTATTTTGCGAAGGCGGCGGCACATTGGCCGCAAGCCTGATCCGGTCAGGATTTGTTGACCGCCTGATCACCATGACCGCAGGGCTGGCCATAGGGGCGGACGGCATCGCCAATTTGGCAGCACTTGGTGTCGACAGGCTGGATCAGGCAAGCCGTTTCAAGCTGGTCTCGTTCAGGTGTTTGGGCGATGATCTGGTGGCCGAATGGGACGCGGATTAACGCCATAGGTAAGCGTAGCTGGCAAAGGCGCCCTGAAGTTTTGCCAATAGCCGCATCCCGATGCCGCCTTTAGCCTGCATCTGGCCGCGCTCGAAACGTTCCACGACAACCTCGACCGGACACGGCTGTTTGCTTACGGGATCCCAATAGCGCGGATAGTCGATCAGGCAGGCATGGATCAAGGCGGGCAAAGTCGGGCGCGCCTGACGCCGCTTGACCGGCGCGGCCTTATCATCGGTCAGCCCCCACCCGCTATAAAAAGGCTGGCCGTAACAGGTGACGGAAATGCCACGCAAAAGCGCCTCGAACCCCGCCAAAGAGGTCATCGTCGCCACCCTGTCGACCTGCGCCAACAGATCGGCCATATTGCCGTGATCCGCCACATGATCGGCCAAAGAGCCGGCTTTGATCGCCCCGATACGCAAGCCGGCTTCCACATCGGGGTGCGGTTTGTAGACGATATAGGCATCCGCGTAATCCTTGCGCACCGCCTGCAACAATTCCAGATTGGTTTTCACACCGCCCGCCCCCTTTTGACCTGCACCTTTTTGAATAGAGGCATCGTCCTCGACCTGCCCGGGCACCAGAATAACCTGTTTACCCTTCGGAACAGGCAGTTTTGCAAACCGGTTTGCCAGATTGTATTTGGTCATTTTCAAAGCCACAATCCGCGCCCTTAGGGCTTCAGCCCGCGCCAAATCCAGCTTCGCCAAACCACCGCTTGCGTTGATCAGGTTTTCCAGATCACTGGCCCGTGTCGGATCATAGTAAATCCCTGATCTGTCAAACGCCAAAGACACCGGCACCACCAGCCCGGCCCCCAATCCGACCGAGCGCAAAAAACCGTCTTCAACCCGGATCAGGGGCACAGCCGCCTTGGCACAGCCCTTGGCCAATTCTTTGGTTTCGCGTCCGGCCCAAACCAAAACGCGGCCCTTGGTTTCGCGGGCAAACCTTACCGCCCGCGTTGCATCATCGGTAAACCTTGGGGCCACGCCCTGCCCCGACAAATACCGTTTGATAAATCCGCGCTTCCACAGCCGCATGCCGATACAAACCGTTTGTGCCTGATTATCCTGATGTTGCCGGGTTATTGCGTGCAATGCCAAAGCTGCCGCCTTGAAATCCGCAGCACGATCAAAATACGGGTCATACCATTTTGAATAATGCAAATGCGTGGCCCAAAAAAGCTGGGGGACAGTCAGGCGTAAATCTTTTTCCGGCTTTGGCCCGCGATCATCGCTTAAGCCCAAGCCCGCATAAAACGGACGCCCGAAAACCTGCGGCCTATGGCCTGCAAAGATCGCTTCCAGCCCCATTTGCGAGGTCACGCAGTAAACCTTACGGGCTTTTTCAAACAGGATTGCAGGGGCAACGGGGGTGTTGATCATATCCACCCGGGCATCGCAGTCACCTAGAGAAAAATAACCACGGCGCAAGCCTGCACTGGTTTCGGGGTGGGTTTTGATCAGGATTTTACAATCAGGGTTCTCGGATTTGGCACAGGCCAGCATTTTGGCAAAATCAGCCCCCTTTGCGCCCCCCAAGCGGATTGCCGCATCGTTCAGGGTTTGATCGACGACAAGGATGAAATCATCCGGTAAATCATCCGGTTGCGCGGTAAAATCATTATATTTAGACAGTTTAAGCCGCAGCATAAGGGCCAACTGGTCGGCAGCATTCTGTTGCGCTTCATTTGACAAATTCAGGCTGTCTTTTAGGAAATCATCCACATCACTTGGGCTGTTCGTGTCAAAATAAATACCGCTCTGATCCAGGATCAAACCAATAGGCGCCCCCCCCTGTCGGCCAGTCAAAACCGAGCGTAGAAACGCATCTTCCACCGTAACCAAAGGGGTCTTGAAACGACGCGCCAGAAACATACCGCGCCTTGCAACCTTGGTTCGGCCCCAAACCACAACCGCATCCGATCGCGCACTTGGCAACCCAAGTGTCAGATGCCATCCGTGTAACCATAATATTCGCCGCACGCGCTTTTGGAACAGGAAACCCAAGCTGTAATAAAACAGGCGCGGCCCGATATTTTTTCGGGGCGCGCCTGTGAATTTTGTCATCTATTTACAACCCGTTTTTAACCGCGTTTGCCGTTGTCGTGAGCGAAGACAGGGCACCAACGGAGCCGGTCAGAACGCTAAGAGATTTGGTCCATTGAGTATACGGTGCCTCGGTGACATAAATTGTATCGCCATCGCGGATTTGGAAATCCCGGCCCAGGAAAATTCCTGTCGGCTTGGTCAAATCCAGCACATAGGCAAAGCGTTTCGGGGTGACAAAATCATTGCGTCCCAGAACCCGGTTGGCAAATTCTGCGGTCTCGTTTCGGAAGATGAAAATCCCCGTCGGGTCAGCCAGATTACTGTTCAGCCCGCCCATATATGCAATCGCTTCTATGGCAGAGATTTGGGGGGCCGGGAACTCGACCAAAGATTGCGACCCCGTGGCCCCAAGGGCGGTGAACCGCCGTTTGTCCTGTTTTATCAAGATACGGTCGCCCGGGCGCAAAGCAATGTCCTGCTTGTTGCTGGCATAGAGGTCTTCCAGCCAAACCGTGCCTTTATGCTTGCCGCGAATAACCGTTACACGGGTGTTTTCGGGCGGGGTTGTAACGCCGCCGGCTTTTGCGATCATTGAAGACAGTGTCGCGGTGGATGCCTCAATCGGGTAAACACCCTGCATGGACGAGCCGATAATAGATATGGTCGAGCCATCGCCCGGAGCGCGGCGCACGATCACTTGCGGATCGGGGGTTTGGTTGTCCAGTTTACGGGTAATAATACCGCGCAGCCCTTCAGGCGTGTTGCCCGCCGCCCTGATCCGGCCTGCGTAAGGCACAAAGATATAACCGGCCTGATCCACCTGAAGCTGGGTCAAACTAGAAGGCACACCGGCGACGCCTAAAAGTCCGTCTTTCACATTTTCGTAGATTGTCAGGGTCAGCTTGTCGCCCCGACGTATGGTGTCGGAACCAATACGGCCCGCACGTTGAAAGGCTGTGTCAAAACCGACCGCAGGGGCTGATTTTGTTGCCTGCACAACTCTGTCGTTCATGGTCACAATATAAGCATTGCCCTGTCTTTGCACACTGCCCGCAAAGATTTCTCTTTTCTTCGGGCCGGAGCGTGGCAAACCACAAGATGCGATCACGAATACCATGGTGAACAAGGCCATATTTCTGGCCCAAGATTTACTGCGACGTGACATGTAACCTGCCCTTCTCGTCTAAACTGCCTCGGTTTTTTCTTTGTAAACTAATCAACTTCGATAAATTTTACCAGTAATTGTTTAATTTAACCGTTTCCAAGCACTGACTGTTGCACGGGGGCCGCGCTTGTGTTTTTCAATATCTGGTATGTATCTTCAGAATTCAGCACAAAATCCACAAGCTGTAGTAGTAACCTCTGCCGGCTGACCCGCGAATAATACCCCCCCGGTATTTGCGATGTCGCCAGTAAATACTGCCGATAATCGCGGTAGGCTGCTAAATCAGGTTTTTTAGGGGTGCGAAAAAATCCGCCCAATGCCTGATTTGAGGTAAATTCCGGCTTGTCATAAACGCTTTGCCCCAGTGCTTTTAGCGGTAACCCCCGCCACAAAGCCTGTTGCGCCGCAGTCGAGTTGATGGTCACAACACTATAAGCCGCATCCAGTATCTTGGCCAGCTTACCGCCGCGGATATAATGGATCCGCCCCTCTGCGTTGAATTCCCGGGCCAAATCGGCCGCCACCCGCGCCAACGGTTTGCGTTCATCCTCTAGCGGGTGGGCTTTGAAAACCAGATGGTGGTGTTTGGGCGCATGTTTGGCAAAGTTTTCCACACATTCACGCATAAACGCGTCCATGCCGGTGTAGCGGCTGTAGCGGCGGATCGAGGCATCATGGCTGAGCTGTAAAACCCCCAAATGATAGGTCACACCGCTGGCAATCAGTCGTCGGGTGCTGATGTTGCGTTGAATGGCATGCGGGATGCGGTTCAAAAGCTTCATGAAATGCAAGCGGAACTCGCTGCGCACCGAATTCTCGCGGTGCGAGCGGTAATTCGGAAAACCACCGTTCCTATACAATATAAACCAGTGGTAAATCGCCCCCAGCAAAATATGCTGGCGCATATCGCCCCAGTGGACCGGCCCCGAGGGTTGCTGCAAGTCAACCCCCATCAAGGCCCTGCGCATTTCCTTGACCGAGGTGCGGGTCAAGCATGACGCCCCGTTCACCCCCCCCCGCTCGTAAGTGGCCCAATAGGGTCGCAGATAGCCCTCTTCCAGATAATGCACGGTTATGCCAAGCGATTTTGCATATTTTACCGCCGTGACATGAACCGGACGATTATCGCCGTAAACCACCAGATCGGTATAGTCTTCTGCCAAGGTCTGTTCGATGAATTCCGGCCAGTCATCACTTGTCCCGGTAAAATTTGTTCGCGTCGCCACATCGCGCCAAAAGAAGCTGTCGCCTGCGTTGAAGCATATTTTGTGTACCCCCACCCCGCGGGCGATAAGCCGTTTTGCGAAAAAATGCTGAAACGGCCCGTGCGGGCCTTGCAAAAACAGGAATTTACGCTCTGTCATCTGGGGCCATCCTGTTGATTATTATCATATTCACGTAACCGTCAAATTACTTCACATTAATATAGACTTATTACATACCTGTTTTTTATATAAAAGATAAGAGATCCTGACAAAAGGCAAAGCATCCCGACGCTGGGTTAAACCAGGTGTGGTTTATGCGGGTTTCAAACACCTAAAATCCACCAACAAAAGGCATAACGGCCTGAATACAATGGATTATTCGACTGAATTCCTAAACTAGTAAACGAGTTTAGTAGTTTAGGTGGCCTGCGGCCTCAAAGACATATTCAACAAAACCGATTTTTGTCGGATTTTTTCGAGATATTAAATAAGCAAAACAAAGAACCCTTCCCATAATTGACTCCCCGAAAGCTTGCAGGTAACGAAACCACAGATGAAACCCACCTGCCCCGCGCCTAAGGATAAGCTTATGTTCACAGGAATTATTACCGACATCGGCAGAATTGATAAGCTGGAACAACGTGGTGATTTGCGGGCCCGGATCAATACCGGTTATGACCATAACAGCCTTGATCTCGGGGCCTCGGTTGCCTGTAGCGGGGTCTGCCTGACGGTCGTGGAAAAGGGCGGAACCGACACCCAAAGCTGGTTTGATGTGGACATTTCCGCAGAAACCACATCAAAAACCAATATCGGGGCGATGTGGCGGGTCGGGGCCAGGATCAATCTGGAACGCGCCCTGAAGGTCGGTGACGAGTTGGGCGGCCATATCGTTTCAGGCCATGTCGACGGGGTTGCCACCGTCACCGCCATTACGGACGAGGGCGACAGCACCCGCGTGACCCTTGAAGCCCCGGAAAGCTTGGCCAAATTCATCGCGCCCAAAGGCTCGGTTGCGCTAAACGGCACATCGCTGACTGTGAACGGGGTCAAGGGGGCACGTTTCGATGTGAACATCATCCCCCACACCAAATCGGAAACCACATGGGGGCAATTGGCCCTGGGGGTTCCGATAAATCTGGAAATAGACACACTGGCGCGCTATGTGGCGCGGCTGAATGATATGCAAGGCACCTGAATGACAAACATCATCTCACCCATCGAAGACATTATCGAGGACGCCCGCAACGGGCGCATGTTTATTCTTGTGGATCACGAAGACCGCGAAAACGAAGGCGATCTGGTGATCCCGGCACAAATGGCCACCCCCGAAGCGGTGAATTTCATGGCCACGCATGGGCGCGGGCTGATCTGCCTGACCCTGACCAACGAACAAATCGACCGTCTGGGTGTACCGATGATGACAAGTTCCAACTCGTCACGCCACGAAACCCCGTTTACCGTATCAATCGAAGCCCGCGAGGGGGTGACCACAGGCATTTCCGCCCATGACCGCGCCCACACGGTTTCTGTTGCGATCAATCCTCAAGTGCGCACAGTCGACATAGCCACCCCGGGCCACGTTTTCCCGCTACGCGCCCGTGAAGGCGGCGTTCTGGTGCGTGCCGGCCATACCGAAGCTGCCGTTGATGTATCGCGTCTGGCGGGGCTGAACCCGTCGGGTGTGATCTGCGAGATCATGAATAAAAACGGCACCATGGCCCGCCTGCCCGACCTGATCTTATTCGCCAAAAAGCACGACCTGAAGATCGGGACGATATCCGATCTGATTGCCTATCGGCTGCGCTATGACAATCTGGTGCGCGAAACCGATAACCGGGCCGTCACGTCCCAATATGGCGGTGACTGGCAGCTTCGGGTTTTCACCGATCAGACCGAAGGCATCGAACATATTGTATTGACCAAAGGCGACATTACCACAGCGGAACCGGTGTTGGTGCGCACCCATGCGCAAAACGTCTACGAGGATGCGCTTGGCATTGGCCCGGGCAACGGCGACAAACTGTCTTTGGCTATGGAGCATATCGCAAAAGCGGGTCGTGGCGTTGTGATCCTGTTTCGCGATCTCGACACAAAACTGCCGGTTCAGGAAGATCACCAACCGCGCACCTTGCGCCACACCGGATTGGGGGCGCAGATCATGTCGACGCTCGGGCTGACCAAAATCATCCTGCTGACCGATACGCCTTTGCCCAAATTTGTCGGGCTTGACGCCTATCATCTTGAAATCGTTGGCACGCAGCCCTTAACCAAGGATTAACCCAATGGCCCAAACCGAAAGCCACTACAGCCTGCCCGCGCCGACCTTCGAGGGCAAAAAACCGCATCTTTTGATCGTTATCTCGCCCTATTACAAAGACATTGCCGACAATCTTCTGGCCGGTGCCAAGGCCGCCATCACCGCCTCGGGGGCGACATATGATGTGGCCGAAGTGCCTGGCGCGTTGGAAGTGCCGATTGCCATTCGTCTGGCTTCAAACAGCAACACCTATCAGGGTTACGTCGCTTTGGGCTGTATCATTCGCGGTGAAACCACCCATTATGACACGGTTTGCAACGACAGCTCGCGCGGGTTATCCGAATTGGGTTTGCAAGGCTTATGTCTTGGCAACGGTATCCTGACGGTTGAAAACCGCGCCCAGGCGGACGTGCGGGCCGATCATACTGGACAAAACAAAGGTGGCGGGGCTGCAAACGCCGCTTTGCACTTGATTGCGCTGAACAATCGCTTCAATAAGCCGACCAAAGGCATCGGGTTCAAACCCGCCTCCGAGAATATCATCATGGCAACCGAAACGGACGGACATAAAACCGCATGAAAAAGCCCGACAGCAGACAAATGAAATCCGCCGCGCGGCTTTATGCGGTGCAGGCCCTGTTCCAGATGGAAGCGGGCGGCGCATCCCTGGATGAGGTACGCGACCAGTTCGTCAACCACCGTTTCGGGGAAGAAACCGAAGAAGGCATCTTCATCCGCGGCAATGTCGCTTTGTTTGAAACATTGATCTATGAAGCGGTCAACCAGCAGGCTAAAATTGACCAGATGACCGACCGTGCCCTGGTTGCAAAATGGCCTATCGAGCGTATCGACAGCACTTTGCGCGCCCTGTTTCGGGCAGCGGGGGCCGAGTTTATTGTCGGCAAAACGCCGCCAAAAGTGGCAATCAGTGAATTTGTCGATGTTGCCAAAGCTTTTTTTCCCGAAGGCCGCGAGGCAAGTTTTGTCAACGCGGTGCTGGATCATATGGCCCATGAAACACAGCCAGAAGCCTTCACAAAATAGTTTACAAAATTTACGCCCGAACTGACAAAGACGACATGCGGTGTCGCATGTCCCCCTAGACGCCTTTTCGTTCTTGCGCCACTCTGGCCCGGACACGATAAAGCGATCTCTTTATGCGCCTGATCATTTCCTTCGCCGCCCTGATGCTATCCGTCGCTATATTGCAGCTTAGCACCGGCTCGATTTCGCCGCTGGATGCGCTTTCGGGTCTGCAAGTCGGGTTCACCAAAACCCAGATCGGGATGTTGGGGTCAGCGCATTTCTTCGGCTTCTTTATCGGCTGCTGGTGGTCGCCGCGTCTGATCGGCTCGGTCGGGCATTCGCGCACATTCGCGGTTTTTGCCGCTATGGTCACAATCGGGGCGATTGCGCACCCGATGCTGATCAATGTGCCGTTCTGGGTTTTCCTGCGCATCCTGACGGGTCTTGGCGTGGCCGGGTGTTACACCGTGATCGAGGCCTGGTTTCAGGCCAAACTGACCAACAGCAACCGCGCCCGCGTGATGGGGGTGTACCGCGTGGTCGACATCGGGGCATCATCGGTTGCCCAGTTGATGATCGGGTTTTTGACCCCTGCCGCCTATGTTTCCTACAACCTGCTGGCAATTCTGGCCTGCGCCAGTCTTTTGCCGCTGGCCCTGACCACCACAAAACAACCCGAGGCCCCCGCAAGCCCGCGCCTGCATCCCATTCGCACCGCCATCACATCGCCCTTGGGGGTCGCGGGGGTGATCATCGCCGGGGTCAGTTCTTCGTCGTTTCGCATGGTTGGCCCGATTTACGGGCAGGACGTTGGATTAAGCCCGCTCCAGATCGGACAGTTTCTGGCGATTGTGCTGATCGGCGGGGCCTTGATCCAAATACCGATAGGCTGGCTTACCGACAAATACGACCGCCGCTGGGTTTTGATCTGGATGTCAGCCGCAAGTGTTGCCATTTCTTTCGGTTTTGCAGTGGTTAACCCGCAAAACCCGCAGATGATTTATGCAATGGCGTTTTTATTCGGCCTGTTCACCTACCCGATTTTTTCAATCTCGGTGGCCCATGCCAATGATTTTTGCACGGCTGAACAGCGGGTAGAGCTGAATGCCTCGTTAATGTTTTGTTACGGCATCGGGGCGATTTTCAGCCCGTTTATTGCCTCGGTTCTGATCCAGGTTTATGGCCCCTCCGCCCTGTTCAGCTATATCGCGGTCGCCCATGTGGGATTGATTGTCTTCGGGCTTATACGGATGCGGGCACGCCGAGCATCCACCGACAAAACCGGATACCGTTATACGCCCAGAACCACATTCACCATTGGGAAATTGTTGCGACGCAAAAATCTCGACTAGCCCTTTCACACAGCTTGGGGTACATCAGGGTCGAAACTTAATATCGGCCTTATAATGACACGCATCCTGATCACCTCCGCCCTGCCCTATATCAACGGCATCAAACACTTGGGCAATCTTGTCGGCAGCCAGTTGCCGTCGGACGTCTACGCCCGCTTCAACCGCGCATTGGGGCGCGAGGTAATGTTTATTTGTGCCACGGATGAACACGGCACCCCCGCCGAGCTGGCCGCCGCGAAAAAGGGACAGGATGTGGCGGAATATTGTGCCGAAATGCACGATGTACAAGCCAAACTGGCCAAGGGTTTCGGCCTGTCCTTCGACTATTTTGGCCGCTCTTCCAGTCCGCAAAATCACGCATTGACCCAACATTTGGCGGGCAAGCTGGCTGACAACGGGCTGATCGAGGAAGTCAGTGAAAAGCAGGTTTATTCCAATGCCGATGGCCGTTATCTGCCGGATCGCTATATCGAAGGCGAATGCCCGAATTGCGGCTATGACAGTGCGCGCGGCGATCAGTGTGAAAACTGTACCAAACAGCTAAACCCCACCGACCTGATCAATCCGCGGTCTGCCATATCCGGCTCTACCGATCTGGAAGTGCGTGAAACCAAGCACCTTTATCTGAAACAATCCACCATGCGCGAAAAACTGGATGCGTGGATTGACAGCAAAAAAGACTGGCCGATCCTGACCACCTCTATCGCCAAAAAATGGCTGCATGACGGCGACGGGTTGCGTGATCGCGGTATCACCCGTGATCTGGACTGGGGTATTCCGGTCAAACGCGGCGATCAGGACTGGGAAGGCATGCAAGGCAAGGTTTTCTACGTCTGGTTTGACGCCCCGATCGAATATATTGCCGCCACCGCCGAATGGGCCGAGGCGCAAGGGCTTGACGAAAGCGCATGGCAACGCTGGTGGCGTACCGACAAGGGGGCTGGTGATGTGAAATATGTCCAGTTCATGGGCAAGGATAACGTACCGTTTCACACCCTGTCATTTCCGGCCACCATTATGGGATCAAACGAGCCGTGGAAGCTGGTCGATTACATCAAATCCTTCAACTACCTGAATTACGACGGCGGCCAGTTTTCCACCTCCAAGGGGCGCGGCGTATTTATGGATCAGGCCCTTGAAATCCTGCCCAGTGACTACTGGCGCTGGTGGTTACTGACCCATGTGCCCGAAAGCTCGGACAGTGAATTCACCTGGGAAAACTTCCAAGCCACGGTGAACAAGGACCTGGCCGATGTGCTGGGCAATTTCGTTTCACGCATCACCAAGTTTTGCCGCGCGAAATTCGGCGAAGAAGTGCCCTTGGGCGGTGAATACGGGGCGGCTGAACAGGCGGTGATTGACGAAATCGGCAAACGCCTGAAATCTTATGAAGCCCATATGGAAGCCATGGAAATCCGCAAGGCCACGGCGGAATTGCGCGCCATATGGGCCGCAGGCAACGAATACCTGCAAGCCGCCGCCCCCTGGACCGTGTTCAAAACCGACCCGGACGCCGCTGCCGCCATCGTGCGCTTTGCCCTCAATCTGATCCCGCTTTACGCGGTGCTGTCGGAACCCTTCATCCCCGATGCCGCCGCCACCATGCTGGACGCCGTGAACACTCAGGCCGCATGGCCCGAAAATGTGGCCACTGCACTGAAAACCCTGCCCGCCGGTCACAAGTTCAGCGTGCCCGATGTGATGTTCGCGAAAATCAGTGATGATGCGCGTGACGAAATGCAGGCGCAATTTGCCGGACAAAACGCTTGAGCGCCTGCACCTGGTTGCAATCCTTGTGTTCATATCTGTTGCTTTGTTGGCTGAAAAATCACCGTTCTGATGTCTTTTGTCCACAATTTTTGCACAGCTTTTGGTTCGCATCTGCAAACGCCTAAGAACATGTAGCGCCCATTGATGTAAGTGAGACCTGAATACGTCGATGAACACGCTCTGATGCGCCGGTTGGGGTGAAAAATTATTGACAGACCTATAACTCTTGTACAAAGATTGTCTATCGGTCGTGGGATTCTTCCTGATTGGTAAAAAAGGGAGGGAACATCTGATATATTATAAGTGTTACATAACTGTGTGCAAAATTATATATACAGAATGCATGACTATAAATTGCTGCTAAAGCAAAGCGTTCAAGCGCAACTGCTTGAATTAACTATATTTAGGGAGACTAAATGATGAAATCACTATTATATTCCAGCATCGCGCTGGTTGCGCTGACAAGTGGGGCTTTTGCAGCCACATGTCCGGCCGTGACCGTAAGCGATGCTAAAGGTGTCGCTGCCGGTGCCTATCCGGAGCAATACGAACTGTCCGAATTCCAATCTCTGGGCAATTGCACCGTGACATTCGCATCCAACCCTGCTGCGGCTGAGTTGAATGCTAAAATCCAGGGCAACGGCCCGTTGCCGTCCCTTGCTGAACGTCTGCCGGAAGAGCCTTTGGTGGTTGCACCTTATGATGCAATCGGCACATACGGCGGGACATTCGATGCGCTGTCAAATGCGACCGAGTCCGGTACATCCGACTTTATGTCGGTTCGTCACGTAAATCTTGTGCGTTATTCCGACGACCTTCAAACCATTGTGCCAAATGTTGCAAAAGGCTGGAAATGGAACGCCGACTTCACGCAGCTTACTTTCTTCCTGCGCAAAGGCATGAAATGGTCAGATGGCGCACCGTTCACAGCAGAAGATGTTAAATTCTGGTATGACGGTCTGGCAACGGATACACATGTACGCGAAAAGCCAAAAGACTATGTACTGGTTGCCGGTGAAAAAATGAATTTGGTTGTGGTTGATCCACAAACTATCCAGTTCAATTTGCCATCACCAAAACCCGGTTTGTTGTCACACTTTGCCAACCACTATGCACAAGCCTTTCAACCAGAGCATTTTCTGGGTCAATTCCACCCGGCCTATAATAAAAACGCCGATGCAAATGCAAAAGCGCTCGGGTTTAAAGACGGTTATGATGCGATTAAAGCCTACTATGGCAACTCTGACTGGATGGACACCTCAACACCTATGTTGAACCATCCGACTTTGGTTGCAGGCTTGCCCGCAGCAACTGTGCCGACTTTGGAAAGCCACATCATCATCTCGGAAACCACGGAAGGCCGCCATTTGGTTGCAAACCCGTATTTCTTCCAGGTTGATACTGCAGGCAACCAATTGCCATATATCAACGAGCAAGATGAATTGTTTGTAGGTGAAAGCGAAGTGCGTCTGCTGAAACTGATCAACTCTGAAGTTTCCTATAAGGCACAAGCACTGAACCTTGATTATGCACCGATGCTGATGGAAAATCAGGAAAAGGGCAATTTCACGGTTGATCTGAAGCCTGAAGTTGCGGTGGCCACATTCGCATTCAATGTTACTTCGGAAAATCTGGAAAAACGTAAGGTTTTCGGGAATGTGAAATTCCGTAAAGCGATGTCTATTGCGATGAACCGCGACGAGATTAACAAGGTGGTTTATTTCGGTCTTGGCACGCCGGTACAGTATACTGCGTTCTCGCCGGCACCTTCGTTTATCAGCAAGGAACTGCAAACCTATGCAACCGAGTATGATCCTGCTGCAGCGAAAGCTTTGCTGGATGAAATCGGTGTGGTCGATCAAAATGGCGACGGTTGGCGCCAGTTGCCAAATGGTGATACATTGATCCTGAACCTGCAAGTTGCGACCCAAGGCATTTCGATCAAACTGGTCGAACTGGTTGGCCAAAACTGGAAAGACGTGGGCATCAACAACACTGTGAAAGAAGTGACCACGGATGAATTCCGGTCTGCCATGTCGGCAAACAAACTGGATGTGACCATGTATGGTAAAGGCCAACCTCTGGCGGTCATCCTTGGTAACTCTGAAGTGTTCCAGCCTCCGTTTGATAACTACTTCAACCTGCGTACCGGTATGCTTTGGGGTGAATACATCGACACGAACGGTGCGTCCGGTGTGAAACCACCCGAATATGTTTATAAGATGATGAAAGACATCAATGCATTCCAAGGTGCTGTGGTTGGTACTGACGAATCCAATAAACTTGGTAAGGCTCTGGTAGAGAACATGGTGCATCACCTGTTGTTCATCGGGACTGTGAAAGCGGTTGCTCCGATCTATCACAGCAACAATCTGAAGAACTTTACAGATTTCAAGACAGCGTCATATGCTTACTACCGGGCATATCCTTACCGTCCGACACAGTGGTTTTTAACCAAATAAGCCGGACTTTATGTCTTTGACATTAACCTTGGGCAATTTGCCTTGCCCAAGGCACTTCTGCAAAAATAAAAAAATTCCACGGGGGAATTAGACTAGCCATGTTACAATTTGTCAGATTTGTTGTGATCCGTGCGGTGCTGGCGATCTTTACCCTAATTCTTGTCTCGTTCATTGTTTTTACATTGATGGAACTGGTACCTGGCGATTGCGCCGAGCGTTATCTGTCTTACAAGAACTCTCAAGGCGCGGTTATTACACTTGCCGATATTCAAGCCGAACGTGTCAGTCTTGGTCTGGACAAGCCCTATATTGAACGCTGGGCCGTCTGGGTTGTGAATGCCTTCCAGGGCGAGTTTGGCGATAGCTGCATTCTACGTCTTAACATCAGCGAACTTCTGGGACAAAAATACTGGATAAGCCTTGGTCTGTGTTTGTCATCGCTGATTTTGGCATACGCGATTGCAATCCCCGTCGGGATATTGGCCGCAACTTCTAAAAATGCGTTCCTGAACAATAGCTTGCGTCTGGTCAGTTACTTAGGATTGGCCTTGCCAAACTTCTTGCTGGCCCTGATGATTATGCTGTTTTCCACAATTATGTACGGGGATAGCCTGACCGGTCTGTTTTCAAAAGAATTCAGGGATGCGGCGTGGTCTTATGCCCGTGTAAAAGATTTTCTTGGCCATGCATGGCTGCCGATCTTTATTCTGGGCTGGTCGGCAACGGCCTTTGCCATCCAGACAGTGCGCGCGTTGATGTCGGATGAAATCGGCAAACTCTACGTTACGGCCGCCGCTGCACGCGGAGTATCGGGGCGCCGCTTGCTGATGCGATACCCTGCACGGCATGCATTAAGCCCGATTATCAACTCGCTGGGGTTCGATTTGAACCGCATCTTCAACGAGCTTCCCATTGTGGCATTGATCCTGACCCTGACCGAAGCTGGCTCTTTGTTGATCGAGGCCCTTGCCCGATCAAACGATCAGCAACTTGCCGGTGCGATCATTTTCTTGTTAACCGCCAGCATTGTCGGGATCAATTTCATAACCGACATCCTTTTGGCCCTGACCGATCCACGCGTTCGGCACAGCATTATAGGATAAAGATATGAGCGATGTTACGAATATAAACGCGACCTCTGATCAAAAGCTGAAAGAGGCATATTTTACCGCCTCGCAAGGCCAGTTGATCTGGCAACGGTTCAAGAAAAACAAATCCGCCCTGATCGGGGCATGGGTTTTGATTGTCCTGATCCTTTCAGGAATATTTTCCCCGTTTCTGACACCTTATGATGCAACCATATCCGGCCGCGACAAGGAATATCTAAACGGCGCACCGCAAGTTCCGTCGTTTTGCGATGACAATGGCTGCTCTTTGCGCCCGTTCATCTATACAAGCGAGCGCAGCCGGTCGATCAAAACCAATTTTCGCTGGGTAACCAAGACCGATACCAGCCTTGAAGCGCGTCGATATGTTGAATTTTTCACCGAAGGAAGCCCCTACAAGTTTTTAGGCATGACGTTCAAAACCCATTTGTTTGGTGTCGATAAAGGCATGATCCATATCTTCGGCACCGACTCGACCGGTAAGGATATTTATTCCCGAACCCTGACCGCGATCAACACATCAATGGCGGTGGGCACAATCGGGGTGTTTATTGCCTTTGTGCTGGCCCTGATAATTGGCGGGGTTGCCGGCTATTATGGCGGCTGGATAGACTCGGGTTTGCAAATGATAACCGATACCGTCCGCACCATTCCCAGTATCCCGCTGTTTATGGCCCTGGCTGCCTTTATCCCGGACACCTGGAGTGCAGAGGCGCGATTCTTTTTCATCTCGATGGTGTTGGGGCTTATCGGATGGCCGACACTGGCAAGGCGTATCCGAACCCATCTTTTAACGGAACGAAACCAGGAATATGTGCTGGCAGCCAAGCTTTGCGGTGCGTCACCGGCCCATATTATCCGGCGACATCTGTTGCCAAGTTTCACCAGCTATATCATCGTCGATCTGGTGATCTCGTTCCCGTATATGGTGTTGTCGGAAACCGCGCTTAGCTTTATCGGGCTGGGTTTGAAAGATCCGGTAAATTCGCTGGGGGTGATGTTACAAAATGTAACCAAAGCGGACGTGCTGTTGAATTATCAATGGTATTTTATCCCGGTGATCTTCTTTATTGTACTTGTGTTGGCCTTTGTGTTCGTCGGTGACGGATTACGCGATGCTGCCGACCCTTATTCGGATAGCAGCAAATGACAAGACTACTTGATGTAGAAAACCTGACACTTCAGTTCGATACAGACGAAGGCAGGATCACTGCCGTTGATAATGTATCGTTTAGTTTGGAAGCCGGCGAGATCATGGGCCTTGTGGGCGAAAGCGGCTCGGGTAAGTCGGTCACCGCCAAGTCGGTGATGAAATTGAATCCGGGCAATGCTGTTTACGGCGAAAAGACCAAGATAACGCTGCATCTGGATGACGGGCCGGTTGATGTGATGTCCTTGCGAACCGATAAAGATATGAAAGTGGTGCGCGGCGGGTCGATCTCGATGATCTTTCAAGAGCCAATGGCCAGTTTTGCCCCTGCGATCACAATCGGTAGCCAAATGGTGGAACAGTTACAAATTCACACCGATATGACTGTGAAACAGGCGACCGAGCTGTCTCTGGAAATGCTGGACCGTGTTGGCATTTCCGATGCCGGTACACGTTTCAAGCAATATGCGTTTGAGCTTTCGGGGGGCATGCGCCAGCGCGCCATGATTGCAATGGCCCTGTCCACCAAGCCGAAGCTGCTGATTGCGGATGAACCGACAACGGCACTGGATGTCACGATCCAGGCCCAGGTGATTGATCTGATGCGCGATTTGGTCAAGGATTTCGGTATGGGGATTATTTTTATCACCCATGATCTGGGCGTGATTGCACAAACAGCCAATAAAGTGGCGGTGATGTATCTAGGCCGCCTTGTGGAGCAAGGTTTGGTGCGGGACGTTATTCTCAGGCCAGCGCATCCCTATACCAAGGGCCTGATCGCCGCATTGCCGCAACTTGATGATCTAGATGCCCCGTTAACACCGATTCCCGGCGATATTCCGTCCCCGTTGGAGCGGCCACCTGGCTGTGTTTTCAACACGCGGTGCTCTGCCATTATCGGCGATGTCTGCACGTCGGCAATACCGGATTTCTCTAAAATTACAGAAGACCATCAGGTGGCGTGCCATCTTTATGATGAAGGGGCGCCAAAATGAATGACGACGTTCTGATAAAAATCCGTGGCCTGTCGGTTCATTACCCGCTTCGCAGTAAAACCCTATTCGGCCCTAAACCGGTGGTGCGTGCGGTTGAAAACATCAATGTCGATATTGGCAAGGGCCAGTTTTTCGGCCTTGTGGGCGAAAGCGGCTCGGGCAAGACAACATTGGGCAAGGCCCTGTTGAAAGCAGCCCCCATTACCAACGGTAGTGTTTCATATAATGACGGTGAAGAGCAGTACGACTTGACGGAATTAAGTTCCGCTGAATTGAAAAGTTACCGCAAACGTGCGCAGCTTATTTTTCAAGACCCGTATGCAGCCCTTAGCCCGCGTATGACCGTTCGTGACATTATCGCCGAGCCGATCGAGGTAATGGGATTAACCTCATCGCGCGAAGAAACCGACGCGCGTATCCGCGAAATTGCCGCGAAATGCCGCCTTAATCTTGAACACCTGCGCCGCTTTCCGCACGCGTTTTCAGGCGGCCAGCGTCAACGGATTTCAATTGCGCGCGCGTTGGTATCGCGACCGCAGTTTGTGGTTGCCGATGAAAGCGTGGCGGCGTTGGACGTATCGATTCAGGCCGATGTCCTGAACCTGCTGAAGGATATTCAGCAGGAAATGGGCCTGACATTCCTGTTTATCAGTCATGATTTAAGTGTGGTCGCGCACATTTGTGACCATGTCGCGGTGATGTATCTGGGCCGCTTGGTGGAAACCGCGCCGACGCGCGAATTGTTTACATCTCCCAAGCATCCTTATACCAAGGCTTTATTATCTGCTATCCCGTCCTTAAATCCTGATGATCGCGGCAAATCTCAGAAACTTGAAGGCGAAATTCCATCGCCAACGAACCCGCCACCCGGGTGTAAATTCCAGACAAGGTGCCCTTTCGCAATAGATATATGCCGCAAAGACGAACCTGAGTTACGAACCGCGGGAACAGCCAACCATAATGTCTCTTGTCACAGGTGGGAAGAGCTGGTGGGTGTGCAACCTTAGATAAGTTAGCCGCAAAAGTTGGTAACGCCGGTCTTCTGTGTATGGGGCTTGGCCCATGCTTCCACTGGACCTGTCACGGATTTATGACGACGTCCCAGATAGCTAACGGTATACATAGTGAATAAACAGCTATAGGAGTGATTAGGTTTGATCCGATTTTTGCGCAATTACGAACCAGCCAAAACACTGCAACTCACTCGAACCACGGGCCATTCTGGGGCCGTCTTGAACGGCTAAAACCCGTGCGTTCAGGCGTAACAACTGAGTGAAGATAACCGTCAAAGGACCGCGCCAGCCTGCATTATACAATTTACGCACCCGCGCCATGCGACCGATCTCCTGATCCATGAAATCGAAGAAACCACCATTTGGCGTCAGCTCATTTATTTCGAATCCCAGACGTTTCAGGTGGATCTCATAAAAATACCGAGAGAACCCGGTACAGTAATGATACGGTGAAAAATGTGTCAGCGAATTGAACGGTGCTGTCAATATAATCTGTCCGCTGGGTTTCACCAATCGCGCCATTTTTTCAACCGCACGCACCGGATCAACTACATGCTCTAAAACCTCGGAACAAAATACTGTGTCAAACTGCCGATCTTCGGGGATATCATAAAGGTCGCAGACAAAATCAAGCGCGGACGTGTCCCAAACCTTGGTCTGCAACGCGCTGCCGTCCCCGCTACCATCATATTTGGCTATGTCCTGCGCCAGGTATTCCAGATGCCCACAGTGTTTTTTATACGCGCATTCGCCAGCCCCCACATCCAACAGAGAACTGCCCTCCGGTAGGGCTTCAAGCGTTTTACCGATCCAGCTTTCACGTGCCTGTTGATTTTTCACCCTGCTCATAGCACTTCCTTCATCCGGCATTCCCCGAGTAGAACCCCACCGGTTTGGTGCTAATACCTTTTTGCATCCAGATCAAGCCTCGTGGGCACGCCCTTCTGTGGTTTGGAAGTCTAGGGTCAGGCCGCTGGTCAGCGCAATATGAACTGCGTCACGCTTTAATTCTTCAGAATGTACAGATGCCATGGTTTATCTCTTTTGTGGCAGAATAGACTATCAAAGGAACGGAATAAAACCGCGGCAGGTCCATTTAGGGGTGCAGGCCGGAAGTTACACCCTGCCCCCCACTTTACCTCTACCCATGCGA
The DNA here is from genome assembly GCA_045046705.1 of Rhodobacterales bacterium. Taxonomy (GTDB): domain Bacteria; phylum Pseudomonadota; class Alphaproteobacteria; order Rhodobacterales; family Rhodobacteraceae; genus Amylibacter. The sequence goes on from JASFZB010000022.1 coordinate 58,316, forward strand.
AATCGGGCTATCTATTTTTGCGTTTCATGCCATTCGCGAAGGGCGGCGTTATCTTCGGTTTTGGGTTGCGCTATGGGGGTTGCGGAGTTGCGTTGCGCCAACAGCGGTTTTTTGTCTTCGCGTTTGTAATGCATTTCACGCGCCCCGAAATAAAACGAGACAATTGCCCCCAGCAACCACCAAAGCGGTTGCGGGACGGTATTCAAGCCTTGCATACGCAGCGTAAAACCAGCCGGATCGGCCATGGCATAAACCAGCAACCCGACTGTCCCCAAGGCCAATGTCGGCCGCGGCAACCGGTTCAACCCGTTGACAAAGCTGTCAAAATACCCGTTTTGGGCAAGGGCGAACTCGGCTGACAATTGTTGCAACGAGGCTTGGGCTCGCTGGAACTGATAAGCCTCGGATTTGCTGCGATTGGGCACAAAAACCTCGGACACCCCCTCAATCGCTTTGCCTATTTTTGTGGCGCCCCGGCCAATTCCCAAAATATTTCCGATCAAACCCATGCCGAAGTCCTTTTCATATGTTGTTCAGGTGTCAGGCGAAATCGCGGCGCAATAAAGTGTTCGGCACGGATAATCCAGCCACCTTTGCCGCCATCGCGTTTGCGGGCGTATTTGCGCAATCCCGGTCTACGGTCGGCAAGCCGGTAATAATAATTGCGCCGCTCTATACCGTAGGCATCCACCATATGATGATCGGCTTTGGCCCAGACATGGCGGGTAGCATTCACAGAGCGCGACCCCAACACCCCGTTGGCGGAAATATCTTCGCCGAATTTGATCAACAGGCGTTGCAGTATTTTTATCGCCATGTTTCCGGAATTGACCTGCATATCAAACACACTGGCCTGCAAAGCCTGTGGCAACCGATCTATTTTCGGCCCGTAAAAGTAATGTTTCTTGAATATTGCGGTGGCCCGGGCAATGCTCAGAGCTTTTACATCCGCCGCCGTAATTTTCCCGTCATGGGTCAAATCCAGCCCCAAACGGCGCATGGCGTGTATGGTGACGCCAAATTTCGTGGCCCCGCCCGGATCATCGGGGTCATTCACATAACCGCCTTCACGGCGCACGATTTCACTGGCAATTTCATCTATGGTTTGCATGGCTTCCCGCATTTTCAGTTTGCGGATAAGCCTTGGCCAAACTTCCTGATAAATGGTTTACTCAGCGGACTGTTGGTACATACCTTGTTCTTTCAGCGCGTCGATAACTTCTTTCGGCATGTAATTCTCGTCATGTTTTGCCAGAATTTCACGCGCTTCAAATGTCCCGTTCACCAGTTTTCCTGTGCCCACAACACCGGTGCCTTCTTTGAATAGATCAGGCAGGATGCCCGAGAAGCTGACCGGCACATCGGCACCACCGTCTGTGACCACGAAATCAACCGTATGCCCCTGCTTTTTCACACTGCCTTCTTTCACAAGACCGCCTATGCGAAATGTCTCGTTTGGCGGTGGCGGGGCTTTCGTCACCTGTGAAGGACTACGGAAATACTCGATCCCGTCCCTGAAACCATACCCGATCAGGGCCGTGGCGACCGCCATCAAAACAAAGCCGATCACGATCAACTGCACACGGCGTCTTTTCTTCAATCCGATAGCCATTATGGAAACACAGGGGCCATTTTCAGTCCCATCCCTTCTGTTAATCCCAACATCAGGTTGGCGTTTTGAACTGCCTGCCCGGATGAGCCTTTGGTTAAGTTATCAAGTGCCGCGAATACCATGGCACGCCCCTTTATTCTGTCAGCGGCGACACCGATATGGCAAAAGTTCGAGCCGCGAATATGCCGCGTGCTGGGGGCCTGCCCGAATGGCAACATTACGATGAACGGCTCGTCTTTATAGGCCTTTGCAAGCGTTTCATAGATGGTTTGCGCATCTCCCCTGACGTAGACATTGGCAATGATGCCGCGATTGGCGGGGATCAGTGAGGGGGTGAATTGCACCTTGACGGGGCGGCCTGCAACCGCGCTGAATTCCTGATCGAACTCGGCCAGATGCCGGTGCGTGCCACCAATGGCATAGGGGTGTGCCCCTTCGGAAAGTTCCGCGTGCAACAGGCCTTCTTTCAACGCGCGCCCTGCCCCGCTGACCCCGGTTTTCAGATCAATGATGATCTCGTCCAGATCAATCACGCCGGCCTTGATCAGCGGCGTCAACGCATATTGTCCGGTGGCGGCATTACAGCCGGTGCCCGCCACAAGACGCGCGTTTTTTATATCATCGCGGTAAAATTCTGTCAGCCCGTAAATCGCTTCCGCCTGACACTCCAGTGCATCATGTTTACCGCCGTACCATTTGGCGTATTCTTGCGGGTCGCGCAGTCTGAAATCGGCAGACAGGTCAACGATTTTCAAATCCTTTGGCAAGGCCGCGATGACCTTTTGGCTGGTGGCATGCGGCAGTGCACAAAAGCACAGATCAACATCCGAAAAGTCCACGGCTTCGATCTTAACCAGCTTGGGCAAATCCAGATGCCGCAGATGCGGAAAAACCTCTGCCATGCTCAGCCCGGCTTTGCGTTCCGCTGTCATCGCCACAATACGCATCATCGGATGGCTTGAGATCAGGCGCACCAATTCGGCCCCCGTATAGCCCGAGGCCCCTAGTATTGCGATATTTTTCGGCGCGGACATTAGCTTGCTCCTGATAGTCAGTTTGCATGTAAGCGATTTTTACGGGGTTTACAATCAGGCTGCTTCAAAATGCAGCGACTGCGACAGAAAGCGCGTGGCGGCATCGCTGACCGATTGCGGATCGCCCGTTGTCAGCAATCGCCCCGCCCCGCCCGCACCCGACATATCAGAGTGGCGTTTCAGGTAATCCTGCAATGAAGTCGCAACCAGATTGGCCTGACTAAACACCCTTACATCCGCCCCCAGTGCGGCCTGAAAAATATCTTCCAATATGGGGTAATGGGTGCAGCCCAGCACGGCAGATTGCGGGTTGGGCATACGGCGCAGCAATGCCCCCACATGGCTGCGCACCATGGCTTCGGCCAGCTCCAGATCATTGTCCTCCAACGCATCTACAAGACCTGCGCAAGGTTGTGCTTCCACATCCACACCAATGGCGCGAAACGCCAGTTCGCGTTGGAACGCACGGCTTGCCACGGTTGCAGGCGTGGCAAACAAAGCGATTTGCTTCACTTCAACTTCTCGCGGGGGCGAGGTATCCCCCCAATCACGTTCAGTGACCGCCTCGATCAACGGCACAAACACCCCCAGAACCCGTTTATCCGTAGGCACCCAACCTTCCTGCATCCGCCTGCACGCCACTGCCGTGGCCGTGTTACAAGCCAAAATCACCAGATCACAGCCCTCGTCCCAAAGCCGTTCAACCCCTCGACAGGTCAGGTGATAAATATCATCGGCATCGCGCACCCCGTAAGGCGCGTTGGCATTGTCGCCCAGATAACTAAGGGTCAGATCGGGCATGCGTTTCTGGATGGCGCGGTAAACCGTCAGGCCACCCAAACCACTGTCAAATACACCTACGGGCATGGGAATGATCCTTCATGTATCTATAAACAAAAAGGGCCAGCGAAACGCCGGCCCTTTGAATAATATCGCAAGTAAATCAGCGTTTTGAGAACTGGAAGCTCTTGCGCGCTTTGGCTTTACCGTATTTCTTACGCTCAACGACACGGCTGTCGCGGGTCAGGAAGCCTGCCGCTTTCAATACACCGCGCAAAGATGGTTCATAAAGCTGCAAAGCTTTTGAAATGCCATGTTTCACCGCACCAGCCTGACCTGACAGACCGCCGCCTTTTACGGTGGCCATCACGTCAAATTCACCGGTGACACCAGCAACGCTGAAAGGTTGCGCCAGAATCATTTGCAACACCGGACGGGCAAAATATTTAGACTGGTCACGACCGTTTACAGTCACTTTGCCGGAACCCGGTTTAATCCAGACCCGTGCAACCGCGTCTTTACGTTTGCCGGTAGCATAGGAGCGGCCCAATGCGTCGCGAACGGGTTCGCGTGTAATTGCCGTTGCAACGACTTCGGCAGCGGAAATGTCGCCGACGGCTTCTTTCAGGTCGTCCAATGATTTGATGTCGTCGCTCATGATTGGCTCCGTGTGTTTTTAGGGTTCATGGCTTTTACATCCAGAACTTCCGGGTTTTGGGCTTCGTGCGGATGCTCGGCGCCTGCATAAATCCGCAGGTTGCGCATTTGCTCACGCGACAGAGGGCCGCCCGGCAACATACGTTCAACGGCTTTTTCCAACAGGCGTTCGGGAAATTTACCTTCCAGGATCTGGCCAGCCGTGCGCTGTTTGATGCCGCCCGGATAACCGGTGTGCCAGTAATGGATTTTATCGGTGCGTTTTTTGCCCGTAAGCTGGACTTTGTCCGCATTTATAACAATCACATTGTCGCCCATATCCATGGACGGTGTGAATGTTGGTTTGTGCTTGCCGCGCAAGCGCGTTGCGATAATAGATGCCAAACGACCCAACACGATACCTTCGGCATCGATGATAAGCCATTTTTTATCAATATCAGCAGGTGTTGCTGAAAAAGTTTTCATGGGGTTCATACCTTTGATGATGGCGCGACTGCCGCACCGAAACTGATAGGGGGGGTTCTAAGGCTTTAACGGGCCAAGTCAATGTGGGTAATGTGGTATTTACTCAACAATAACAACGCCTTATAAATTAGGTATAATAATACCCCATACACTTAACGCCGCGGCGGAATAAAATAGGTCAAATTGGCATGGGCAACCGGTGCCGCGATGCCTTCCGAATACAGCATGACATCGCCCACAGACAAGCTGCGTCCCAGTTTTAGCACCCGTGCCTTCGCGATCATATCGCGGTGGGCTGCGGGTTTACGCATAAAATCAATCGAACAGTTCGTGGTCACGGTCAATGCTTCAGGCCCGATCAGGGCAAGTGTCGCGATATAATAGGACACATCCGCAAGCGCGAACATCGAGGGGCCGGACACCGTCCCGCCCGGACGCAAATGATGGTCTTGCACACGCATACGCACCACCACCGCGGCCACCGCCAACGAGACCACTTCGAAATCCCCATCCATCTGCGGAAACACTTTTTCCAAAAATGCGGTCATTTCCGCGATTGTCATTTTCAGTTCCATATGCCACCTTTTTATCAAACACTCCTGATTAACAAGGTTTACCCGATGACCCAAGATATATTACAGCGCGAAGACATAAAGGACGTGGCGCGCCTGACAATGAACACGCCAAAATCCCTGAACGCCCTGTCCGATGCGATGCTGGCAGCGTTGCATGCACAGCTTGACAGCATTGCTGACACCCCCGAAATTCGCGCGGTAATCCTGTGCAGCACCGGCAAAGCCTTTTGCGCCGGACATGATCTGAAGGAAATGACTGCGGCGCGGGCTTTGGGGGATGGCGGGCAGGCCTATTTTACCGATCTGTTTTCGCGCTGTAGTGCCCTGATGCAACGCATCCTGACCCTGCCGCAACCGGTGATCGCGCAAGTCCACGGCATTGCCGCCGCCGCAGGTTGCCAGTTGGTTGCCACCTGCGACATGGCGGTGGCCGCGGATGATACACGGTTCGGGGTGAACGGCGTCAATATCGGCCTGTTCTGCTCCACCCCGATGGTTGCCCTTACGCGCAATATCCCGCGCAAAAAAGCTTTTGAAATGCTGACCACGGGCCGCTTTATGCCCGCCGAAGAAGCCGCCGCTTTCGGTCTGATCAACCACATTGTGCCTCAGGATGAGTTGGCCACTGAAACCTTGAAACTGGCGCAAACCGTGGCTGGCAAGCTGGGCAAAGCAGTGACGGCAGGAAAACAGGCTTTTTATGAGCAAATACAAATGCCTATAGACAAATCTTACAGCTATACAGGCGAAGTCATGGTCGCCAATATGATGTATGAAGACACCGCCGAAGGCGTTGCCGCTTTTCTGGAAAAACGCGCGCCCACCTGGCAGAACCCATAAGGCTTTAGCGCAGGCTTTGACCCTTGGGGTAGGACGCCTCGAAAACTGCTTTCAGGATCAGAATGATCACGCATATTGCGCCAATTTGATGCACGATGGCGATATGCCAAATGGCCGCGTTCAAAACCGTTTCTATTCCCAAAACGACCTGCAACAAGACTGCGGCCATCACCCAGTTAAAAGCGCGTTTGACCGAAAACAGGGCAGAGTTGCGGCTTTTAAACCAGACCAGCAGGGTTGTGAAAAACACCAGATAGCCCAGTATGCGGTGGTTGAATTGCACCAGTGCGGGGTTTTCGAAGAAATTTGTCCATAACGGGGTATAATCGAAACTTTCCGGCGGTAAAAATTCACCGTTCATCATCGGCCAGTCAATATAGCCGCGCCCTGCGTCTATCCCGGCCACCAAAGCCCCCAAAATTACTTGCGCAAAGGCCAGTGCCAGCAGAATTTTTCCGATGCGCACAAGCTTTGCATCCGCCTGTCTGCGGGCCTGAAACAAATCCGCCTCAGAGCGGCGCAGCAAACAGACAAACCACGCAATGGTGCACAGGATAATGAACGCCAGCCCCAGATGCGTCGCCAACCGGTACGAGGCCACATCCACCATGCGCCCGGTAAGCCCCGAGGACACCATCCACCAGCCAATAGCCCCTTGCAGCCCGCCCAAAAAGCCGATCAACAACAGCCGCCGAACCCAGCCTTTGGGAATGCGTTTTGTGACGGCAAAAAGAATGAAACCCAGCCCCCAGACAAGGCCGATAAAGCGGCCCAACTGGCGGTGACTCCATTCCCACCAATAAATCCCCTTAAACGATTCCAACGTCATTCCGGTGTTTTGCAAGGTGTATTCCGGTGATTTCTGATACTTTTCGAACACAGCCACCCAATCAGCATGATTTAGCGGCGGTATCGCCCCTTTGATCAAATTCCACTCGGTAATCGACAGTCCACTGTCGGTCAGACGGGTCAACCCGCCCACAACAATCATCAAAGCAACCAGCCCGAACAGGATCATCAACCATAGGGACACGGCCTTGCGCCCGCGTCCATTTCCCTTGTCGATCAAGCCCCCTTTCGGGGTAACTTTCTGTGGTGTATCACTGGACACATCTTCGAAAATACTACGCTTTTTGCTCATTGGGCTGTCTCCGTTTTGCGGTAATCTAGGCGTATTCCATTCTTCAAACAAGAACCGCTAGTCATCTTGCGTCTTTTTAACCAGCGATCGAAAAACCCCGTGCAAAATGCGCACATCCGCCCCCGTCAGGGCCATGCGTGAAAACAGGTTGCGCAGGTTCAACCGCATCGATTCCGCCTTGTCATCTGGCCAAAAGAAGCCCCGTTCATCCAGACGTTCTGACAGCTTCTCCGACAGTTTTTCAATCTCGATCCCGGTGGCAAATTCGGTGCCTGCAAGTGCCATCGCCTCGGGCGGCACATCCGTCTCTTGCCTGCGCCACTCATAGGCCAAAAGCAACACACATTGCGCCAGATTAAGCGAGGCAAAAGCCGGGTTCACCGGCACCGAGATTAGCGCATTCGCCCGCACCACATCCGGGTTGGCCAACCCTGCCCGTTCCGGCCCGAACATAATACCGACTTTTTTGCCCTCGCCAATCAAAGCCCGCGCATGTGCCATGGCGCGTTCCGGCGTCATCACCGGTTTGGTCAAATCCCGTGTGCGTGCCGTGGTGGCAAATACATAGTGCAAATCATCACAAGCTTGCGAAACCGTCTCGGTCAAACGCACCTGATCCAGAACCCGCGCGGCGCCGGACGCCATTGTAACGGCTTTTTGGTTGGGCCAGCCGTCACGCGGATCAACAATGCGCATCCATTCCAGCCCGAAGTTATACATCGCACGCGCCGCCGCGCCGATATTTTCGCCCATTTGGGGTTTTACAAGAATAATGCTGGGCTGCGGCCCCGCCCATTCAGCGGCGCGGGCATGATCTGTACCTGACATAGATTTTGGGCTCCAATTTATATGTCAGGCGTGATACGCTGGACATAAATGAAGTGCAAGCCGCGCGGCATATCACAAATGCGGTATACGTTTGTATACCGCTCTTTTCATTTGTGCGCAGATAGGCTATCAGGCCCCAAGTTCCAATTCCAATTCCAAAACAGAGGTTTCACATGACCAAGATCAAAGTAGACAATCCGGTCGTCGAATTAGACGGCGATGAAATGACCCGTATCATCTGGCATTTTATCAAAGATAAACTGATATTGCCTTATCTGGACGTAGACCTGAAATATTATGATTTGGCCATGGAAGTGCGCGATGAAACCGATGACCAGATCACCGTAGACGCAGCCGAAGCGATTAAAAAATACGGTGTGGGTGTGAAATGCGCCACCATCACCCCGGATGAGGCGCGTGTAGAAGAGTTCGGTCTGAAAAAAATGTGGCCCAGCCCCAACGGCACCATCCGCAACATTCTGGGCGGGGTTATTTTCCGCAAACCGATCATTTGCAGCAACGTGCCACGGTTGGTTCCCGGCTGGACAAAACCCGTTGTGATGGGGCGCCATGCTTTTGGCGATCAGTATAAAGCCACCGATTTTCGCTTTCCTGGTCCCGGCAAAGTCACCTTGAAATTCGAAGGTGAAGACGGCACCGTGATTGAACGCGATGTCTTTGATGCGCCAGGTTCCGGCATCACAATGGCAATGTATAATCTGGACAAATCAATTTACGATTTTGCCCGCGCATCACTGAATTACGGGCTTAACATCGGCTGGCCCGTTTATTTATCCACCAAAAACACCATCCTGAAAATTTACGATGGTCGTTTCAAGGATATTTTTCAGGAAGTCTATGAAACCGAATTTGAAGCCGACTTCAAAAAAGCCGGCATCCATTACGAACACCGCCTGATCGACGATATGGTCGCGGCGGCCCTGAAATGGTCGGGCGGCTATGTCTGGGCCTTGAAAAACTACGATGGTGATGTGCAATCCGATACCGTAGCACAGGGCTATGGCTCGTTAGGTCTGATGACCTCGCAACTGGTGACCCCCGACGGAAAAATCATGGAAGCGGAAGCCGCACACGGTACAGTGACACGTCACTACCGCCAACATCAAAAAGGCGAAGCCACATCGACCAACTCGATCGCTTCTATATACGCGTGGACTGGCGGCTTGAAACACCGCGCCAAGCTGGATGATAACGCCGACTTGATGCGTTTTGCCGAAACACTGGAAAAAGTCATCGTCGATACGGTTGAAAATGGCAATATGACCAAAGATCTAGCCCTACTGGTTGGCCCGAATCAAGGCTGGCTGACCACCGAAGGCTTCCTGGAAAAAATCGACGAAAACCTGAACAAAGCTCTGGCTGGATAAGCAAATACAGACTAGCGTTTCAGGGCGGCCCAAGATGGCCGCCCTTTTTTAATTGGAGCCCGAAATGCCGTCAAAAACGATCATACTTTTGGTGGTAGCAATCATTGCCGAAACCCTTGGAACGGCTTGTTTGAAAACCAGTGACGGCTTCACCAAACTTTGGCCGGCTGTGGGCTCTGTGCTGTTTTTTGCAGCCGCACTTTATTTTCTGGCTCTCACGCTAAAAGTCATGCCCATCGGCATTGTCTATGCCATTTGGTCAGGACTGGGTATTGTGCTGGTCGCCCTGATCGGCACGTTCTTTTTTAAACAACACCTTGATTTTGCAGCCTATATGGGCATCGCCCTGATCCTTGCGGGTGTCATTGTGATCAATGTGTTTTCCGGCAACAGCCATTAACCACGATTGGCCACACGGCCATATAAACGCTTAATGATTGTGCTGGCGGTTTTTTCACAAACCGCCGGGATAAACGCATGCAGCAAGGCCGCAAATGCCGCCACAAACAAGGTCATCGAGAACCCCATCGCGAATAAAAAATGCTCGCCGAATGTTTCATCGACGGAACGGGGGTGGTCTAGGAATAGTTTGCTGATCATCGGGGCCTCCTTGGTTGGTTTATTGATACAGGTTAGCCCGCGCGATAACTTCCCAAAGGTTGCTTAATTTTGTTCTTTATTGTGAAATAATCCCAATATATATAGTATTTATGGAAATTGATCACATAGACCGCCAGATATTGCAAAAACTGCAGTGCAACGCATCCCTAGGCTTAGAGGATTTGGGCTTGGCCGTGGGCCTATCGCGCAATGCCTGTTGGCGGCGGGTGAAAAACCTGAATGATGCAGGGGTGATAAAATCCCGTGTTGCCATACTGGACGCAGGCAAGCTGAACCTTGGGTTAAGCGTCTTTATTTCGGTGCGTACCAACCAACATGACCCCGACTGGCTGGATCAATTTGCCACCGCCACCCGGATGATGCCCGAAATATTGGGGGCCTACCGGATGAGCGGAGATTTGGATTACCTGATCCGCGCCCAAGTTGCCGACATGGCCGCTTATGACCGGTTTTACCAGCGGCTGATCAAACACATAACGCTTGCGGATGTCTCGGCAAGCTTTGTGATGGAACAGATCAAGGAAACAACGGCCCTGCCGCTATAGGCCTTCAACGATGGTATATTCGCGGGTTGAAACGCCGTCCGCCAAAGCAAAGCTCAAGGCTTCTTGATATTCCGGTCCGTCGTAAAACGCAGTGGCGGTTTCAAAATCCTTGAACTTGATAATCACATTGCGCGCCCGCTCATCGCCCTCTTTGGTCACGGATTTACCACCGCGGGCCAGAAATTCGCCGCCGTATTTAACCACTGCGGGGCCTGCCAATGCGGCATATTTCGCGTATTCCGCATCGTTATGCACATCAATATGCACCATGCAATAAGCTGCCATTTATTTGTCTCCCAATAAGTTTTTTGCGGCTTCAACCGCCTGTTTTGCGTTTGAAGCATCCGCCCCTCCCGCTTGTGCCATATCAGGCCGACCGCCGCCGCCTTTACCGCCCAGCTCGGCTGCGGCGGCTTTGACAATATCCACCGCGCTGATCTTATCCGTCAGATCACCCGTGACCCCTGCGGCCACCGCCGCTTTGCCACCCGCATCCGAGATCAACAAGATCACCGCCGTTCCAAGACGGTTTTTATGTTCATCGATCAACCCGCGCAAATCTTTGCCGGGCACGTCTTGCAAAACTTGGGCAAAGAACGGTACGCCGTTCACATCCACCGCATCCGCCGATTGCCCAGCCCCGCCCATGGCAACAGCTTTGCGCAGTTCTGCCATTTCGTTTTGCAAGGTTTTACGTTCATCCAGTAAAGCCTGCACGCGGCCAGCGACAAGTTCGGGACTCGTTTTCAGTGTTTTTGCGACAAAACCTAAGCTTTCCTCTTTACCCTTATAATACCGAAGCGCCTCACGACCTGTCAGGGCTTCGATGCGCCGCACACCGGATGCCGATGCGCTTTCGTTGACTAAAGCAAACAACCCGATTTCACCCAGTTGTTTAACATGCGTTCCGCCACATAATTCCAGAGAATATGTGTTCTTGTCCAAACCTTTACCTGACCCGGCCTGAACCCCCATAGAAACCACGCGTACTTCATCGCCATATTTTTCACCGAACAGCGCTTGGGCCCCTAAACCGCGTGCCTCATCAGGTGTCATAATGCGGGTTTCAACCTTGCTGTTTTCGCGAATATAGATGTTGACGGTGTCTTCTACAGCTTTCATTTCATCCGCAGACATCGCTTTATTATGGCTAAAATCAAATCGCAGTCGATCCCGATCATTCAGTGAACCGCGTTGTGCCACATGATCACCAAGGTAAGTGCGAAGCGCTTCATTCAATAAATGTGTTGCCGAGTGGCTATTGCGAATGGATGAACGGATATTGTGATCCACCGTCAGCTCGGCTGCGTCAGCTTTTTTCAACTGACCCTCAAGCACTTCACCAATATGCACAAAAACACCGGCTTTTTTCTTCACATCGGTTATGGAAACCGTGGCGCCATCGGTTTTAAGCACACCCTTATCACCGATCTGCCCACCACTTTCCGCATAAAACGGTGTCTGGTTCAGCACCACTTCCACGCCCGTTCCCTTATCCGCCTGTTCAACCAAAACCCCGTCTGCAACCACAGCCACAATCTGGCCTTCTGCAACCTCGGTGTCATAGCCCAGAAACTCGGTCACACCGTGCTTGTCGGCCACATCAAACCAGATGCTTTCATCCGCTGCCTGCCCCGTTCCGGCCCATGCTGCACGCGCTTTGGCCTTTTGTTCGGCCATGGCGGCGTCAAAGCCGCTGGTGTCCACTTCCAGACCTTTTTCGCGCAAGGCATCTTGGGTTAAATCCAGCGGAAAGCCGTATGTGTCATAAAGTTTGAATGCGGCCGCTCCCGGTAAAGACCCGCCCTTGGACAGCCCCGCCACCTCGTCGTCCAGCAGCTTCAAGCCGCGTTCAAGCGTGGTTTTGAAACGGGTTTCTTCCAACAGAAGTGTCTCTTCGATCATCGACTGGCCAATGCTTAATTCAGGATAAGCCTGCCCCATTTGCGCCACCAGTGCCGGCACAAGACGGTGCATCACCGGATCTTTGGCGCCCAACAGATGGGCATGGCGCATGGCCCGGCGCATGATGCGGCGCAGCACATAGCCGCGCCCCTCATTCGACGGCAAAACCCCGTCCGCAATCAGAAACGAGGTCGAGCGCAGATGGTCGGCAATCACCCTGTGATGCACGTTTTTATCGCCGTAAGGCGCAACACCGGTGGCTTGCGCCGAGGCTTCAATCAGGTCTTTGAACAGGTCAGTATTGTAATTATCATGGCTGCCCTGCATCAGGGCGGCAACACGTTCGATGCCCATGCCGGTATCAATAGACTGCATTTCCAAGGGCACCAGCGTGCCGTCTGCGAACTGCTCGTTTTGCATGAAAACAAGGTTCCATATCTCGATAAACCTGTCGCCATCCTCATCCGGTGAACCGGGTGGCCCGCCCCAGATATGATCGCCGTGATCATAGAAAATCTCGGTACAGGGCCCGCAAGGTCCGGTTGGCCCCATGCGCCAGAAATTGTCATCCGTGGCAATGCGAATGATGCGCTCATCGGGCAGGCCGGCGTATTTTTTCCAGATAGCCGCCGCCTCGTCATCGGTATGGTAAACCGTCACATAAAGACGCGACTTATCAATGCCGAAATCCTTGGTGATCAAATCCCAAGCGTGGATAATGGCCTGTTCCTTAAAGTAATCCCCAAAGGAAAAATTGCCCAGCATTTCGAAAAACGTATGATGGCGTGCGGTATAGCCGACATTGTCCAGATCATTATGCTTGCCGCCAGCGCGCACACATTTTTGTGCCGTTGTCGCCCTCACATAATCGCGCTTTTCCTGCCCCGTGAACAGGTTTTTGAACTGCACCATACCGGAGTTTACAAACATCAGCGTGGGGTCATTGCGCGGCACTAAAGGCGAGCTGGGAACGATCCGGTGGCCGTTTTTTTCAAAAAAGTTCAAAAAGGTTGAACGAATGTCGTTTACGCTGGTCATGGCATTTTCCGCTTGTGTGTTTGAATGGGTTTTAGCCAAGGCGCGGGGGGGTGTCTACAGTTAAGCTTTCTTAATCAAATCACCGGTTTTAATCCAGCCATCGCGCACCACTTCACACAACACCCCGCGCAAGCGGTGGGTGATATTTTCGGGACGCACAATCCAGTCTTTGGCGTCCGTGCCGTAACGCACTTTCCACTTCACGCAGGCATTATTGAATTTGTCCGATACCCGCAGCGTGGCACTACCGATGTTCAGCAATGTCCCCACGGGCATATTTTGTTCGGAAAAATCCATATCTGCCATAAAGCTATCACCGGGGTGCAGGGTGTTTTCACGGTCGCGCCAGACCAAATCTAGCACCCGTATGCCCAGAATAGAGAGCTGAATGCGCGGGTCAGCGCTGCCGTCTTCCAGCTTCAGCCAAGGCGCATAGTTCCAGCGTTCACCGGGGATACCGTGCGCACGGGTCAGTTGCATTTTATCGACAAAATTACGCTTGCCGAAATCGGGCCGCAAACAGAGCTGTTCAATCGACGCATTGTTTTTGGGAGCCGCCAGAATATGCGGGATAGCTGCCTGCAATTCGGTCATTGTCACTTGTTTCATCAAATTTCCCTCATATGCCCGTGCGTCAGAGTATCGCCGCAATAATCCTTAAAGCAACAAGGCAGCATCGACCATCCATGCTACACTGCCCCTCTTACTTAAGGCATAGCTTAAAGCCGGGATAGTCTCTTAATCCGTTGATCGCACATTGACTTTTATGATGTAAAAAACTTCCGCAGATCGTAGGTCAACGAGAAAAACAGCGGCACCGCAAGCAGGGTCAGGAAGGTGCCTGCAATCAACCCCCCGATAGCCACCACTGCAAGCGGCGACAATCGCTCGATGCCCACGGCCCATTCAAGGGCCAAGGGGATCATACCAACCGCCGAGGCAATCGCCGTCATCAGGATCGGGCGGGTACGTTTTTCAACCGCCCCGATAAGGGCCGTTTTCATATCCTGCCCCTGCGCCATGGCGACTTTGGCAAAATCCACCAGCAAAATGCCGTTGTTAATGACAATCCCCATCAACAGGATCATCCCCATGAAGGCAGGCATCGACCCCAGCTTATCAGCAATTAGCAAGCCACTAACCGCCCCGATAAGGGCCAGCGGCAGGCTGAACATGATCGCCAACGGGTCAAGGAAAGACTTGAATGTGATGACCAGCATGAAATACAGCAACACCAGCCCCAAGGCAAAGGATTGCCCCAAGCGGCCAAAGGATTCGGAAAGTTGTTTGTACTCG
>JASFZB010000023.1:0-16112 GCA_045046705.1 Rhodobacterales bacterium
TTCCAAAAGAATGGCGGAATTTCCGCGATCAAGTAACCGACAATTTCCGCGTCATATCACATCAAAACTTTCGGGTTTTGGTGTAGGTTGGGTATATAATGCTCTGTCAGGCAACGGATTGAGAAAGTGATGCGCCTAGGGCGGCCTTACGGCGATTGCAAGAAACCGCCTGCCGGCTAACAGATTGACCCGCGCAAAAGAAAATGGGTCTTAAGTTTCGTTATTTCCAACCGGCATCTCTATACGCTGATCCGCGATAACAACTACCACGAGTTTCCACGATCACCGATCGGCAGCTTTTTTGAGATCGGCGTCATCTTCGGGCCGGGATGGGTTTTTTGTGTCAAACCATGTTTTAAGTGTTTCAAGCAGATTGTCCTTGCGGATTGGTTTACTTAGATAATCATCCATCCCAACATCAAGGCATCGCTGCCGGTCGCCTTTCATGGCATTTGCCGTTAAGGCGATAATCGGGGTTCTTGCTATATCCGCGTTTGCCTCAAATTCCCGGATTTTTTGGGTTGCTTCCAAACCATCCATCTCCGGCATGGACATGTCCATTAATATTAAATCCGGTAATAAATCGGGGAATATGTCAACTGCTTCGCGCCCGTTTTGCGCAAACGTCAGGTGTGCGTTGGTTGTTTTAAGCATTGTTTTCAAGACCAGTTGATTGGTTTTGTTGTCTTCGGCAACCAATATTTTCAACTGTAAGGATGTTTGTGTGTTTTCCTTTTTTGGACGGTGTTTTGTGGCTGTTTGGGAAATAGTTACTTCGATATTTAATGCAGATTCTATGGCGTCTTGCAATACATGGGCACGGGCTGGCTTCAACAGGGTTTGATTTATGCGAAGACGTTTTTTTGTGGCCAGATCAATTCCTTGGTCAACGGATGATAACATAATGATGGGAAGGGCATCATAATTTTTATTTTCGCGGATAAATTCTGCCAAAGTCGCGCCATCCATTTCAGGCATTTGAAAGTCCAGAATAATGAAATCAAATGCACAGCCCAAACCATATCTTCCTTCCAAACATCGCAATGCCGCTTTTCCGGATTCAGCGGTGTGGCATTCTATCCCCCAACTGCGCAGGCGTTCGGAAAGAATGTTTAAATTTATGGCTAAATCATCTACAATCAGGGCGGTTCTTCCCGTTAGTTCGATGTTTGGTACATGATGCTCATCGGACGAATGATTGGCAATGGGCAGCTCAAAGCAGATGGTGAAGACAGAGCCTTCGTTGACTTTGGATGTAACGGATATTTTGCCTCCCATCAATTTGATTAAACGAGTGGATATTGCCAAGCCAAGGCCCGTCCCTTCAAAATTGCGGTTTGCGGCCCCTTCAACTTGTTCGAATTCATTAAAGATGCTGTTTATTTTTTCTTCGGGTATGCCAATTCCTGTATCAATTATGTCGACTTTAAATTGCATGATATCGGATTTTTGCTGGCCGCTGACATTCACCAAGACATATCCGTCCAGTGTAAACTTGGCAGCGTTTCCGATTATATTTGTCATGATTTGGCGTATGCGCCCAGCATCCCCCTCGTATGAGCTGGGCAGTTTTGGGTCAAAGCGCAGGGTCACTTCGACATCTTTTTCGCTGGCTTTTGTCGCGACCAAGGATACAACATCTTCCAAGGCCTTGTGTAGATCAAAGGGTTCCGGATCGAGTTCCATTTTTCCGGCTTCTATTTTGGAGAAATCCAGTATGTCATTTATGATTGTTAAAAGTGCCGAGCCCGATTTAGCGATTGTTTCCGCATATAATTTTTGATCCCTATCAAGTTTGGTTTCCAACATCAACTCTGCCATACCTATGACACCGTTCATCGGGGTTCTGATTTCGTGGCTCATATTTGCCAGGAACTCGGATTTTGTTTTACTTGCG
This sequence comes from Rhodobacterales bacterium, assembly GCA_045046705.1. GTDB lineage: Bacteria > Pseudomonadota > Alphaproteobacteria > Rhodobacterales > Rhodobacteraceae > Amylibacter. The sequence goes on from JASFZB010000023.1 coordinate 1,898, forward strand.
CGCTCGGCTTTTTCACTGGCTATTTGCAGTTCACGTTCGCGTTCGTCGCGTTCTGAAAGAGCTATCTCCAATGTTGAAACGCTGTCATTTAAAGCTTGAAATTCTATTGAAGCATATTTCGGAAATTGATCGGATTCTGTGTTTTTTCGATGAATTGTTCGGGTTATGCGGTCGTGCACAATGCTTAGGGGCCTCATGGCAAGCCTGGACATCAATGCCAGAAAAAGGGCGGAGATCACTGTCAGTGTGATAAATGTTTTCAGCCTTGCTATGTTTACATACCGAGCAATCATTTTCTGGCCTTCGGCCGTTGACCATATCACTTCCATTGAGCCGAATTTTTGACCTTCATATAATATATCTTTTGTGGTTTTTTGAACGCCATGCAACGTATCATTTGAAAGATTCGGAAAATAGGAAATTATTTTGCCGTTAGCGTCAAAAACTTTAACGGCCAATAATTTGGGGCTGAGTTCCACAGCCTGTTCAAGAGCGGTATCAATTACGGGAATATCCTTCACCAGTATCGACTCGATTAAAAGCCCCCCGATCAATGACATCGTTAAATCCGCTTGTTCCTGTAAGCTGGCATTCAGGCGCTTGGTTTCGAAAGAACGCTCAACCTCACCAATCACGATGCCGACCACAATCGCGAGCACAAATAATGAAAGCGCAATTTGCTTAGACAGTTTTATTTTCCGCATTTCAAACATCATAGATCAGTTGAATTTCACACTGCGTTTCATCGCCACCCGGACACTGTCATAATCGTGATCTTCACCTGGTAAAAATCCTGATTTAGATGTGTTTTTCAAAGCTTTGGAACCAGTAGCATTTAGCATGACCATATTTAACGCTTTGAATATGCGGAGCGGCAATTCGGAGCGTGAAATCCAGGGTTTGGTCACATTGTTGAAGGACATAAGGGCCACAATAGGTGTGCCTTTTGCCTGTAATTGTTTGAAAGTACCTTCTTCCAAGGCACCGGCATCAAAATCCCCATTGCCAACAGCGGCACCAACACGGTCATGGCGCCCCAGATATGCAAAGTATTTTAAATCCGAACCCGTTACCCCTGCATCCAGTAAATGGGCTTGGGCAAGATAGCGCCCGATTGTTGAAAGTGGATCGCCAAACGCAAAACTACGGCCCTTTAAATCTTTCAGGGTTTTAATGTCACTGCCTTCATGTACCGCAATGATCCCCTTGAATGTTTTTTTACCCTTTTTTGATTCCATTGCGATAATTTTCAGCCCCGGATTATCCCGCTTTGCAGTGACATAAGATGCCGACCCAAACCGGGAAAAATCCACCCGTCCTTTGGTTAAATCGGCAATTCCCAAATCGTAATTGCCGGCAAGCCTGATCTTGATTGTCACCGGTTCTTGTAAATAGGTGCTCATTTCACGACCCAAATAATCCAGAAAGGGTTTGAATTTCCGGATTGTTGCGGTTGGTTTGTCTGCCGCATAAGTCCCAAACGTCAGGGTAATATCAGCTTTGGCCATAGACAACGGGGAGGTTGTTGCCATTATCAGCAGCACTAACAGATACAGTAATTTTGCGCGTCTACTGGTGATAAAATAGCTTCTAAGCAGGTTCATGTGGCCCCCAAACTGGCGATAGAATTAACGTTGAGTAGCCTGCTTTTAGGATAAAGGTGTTAAGAAACCCGTTAGTTTTCCACCAATCAAATTATTTCCGCCAAGATATACCTACAATTTTATCTATTGGTCTCTTTATGTAGGGCCGAATATCATTGACTTCAGCTTTGCTCAGGCGTGCCAGCAGCGCGTTCATATCCGTGTTATATTGCAGATAGTCATTGCCACGGCTGATCCGCTAGATGATTTCTTTTTTCGCCGACAACATCGGGGCAAACCACACGGTATTTGTCGCAGATCTGCGCGGCGAAATAGTCGAAATCATGGGCGGTTGCAGGTTGGCTCAAAATATATAAAATAGAGCCATGCTGGGCAGTTTGCCCCGTCGTTGGAGGAACAGATGAAGCAGAACACAATGATAAACGCAGGTCAGCTCCATTTAATTTGCCACCAGCCGCTACAAACCGGATACTGCCTTTATGGTAGGTGTTTACAGTCGTCCCGAAACGCTTTCCCCCCTTTTGAAGAATAGGACATCTGCCCTTGAAATCCTTTAAGTTCCAAACCACAGGATCGATCCTGTCAGAGGTCGGTTCCACCGCTAAAATAGGCCGGATTATGGCCGATATGGGCTGCAAAAACGTCGCTTTTGTTACCGATGCCATGATCCTGAAACTCGGCCTTGCAAATGCCTGTCTTGAGGGGCTGAAAGCTGCCAATATCACTGTGCATGTCATCGACAACGTCGTTGCCGACCCGCCCGAAGCCATGATCCGCGCCGCCGTGACCGAGGCCAAAGCCCAAAATATTGACGGCGTTGTTTCGGTTGGCGGCGGCTCTTCTATGGATACCGCCAAACTGATCTCGATCCTGTCGCAACCGGATGCGCCGCAGGATCTGGACGACATGTACGGTGTCGGCATGGTCAAAGGCGGCCGCCTGCCGCTGGTCTTGGCACCCACCACTGCCGGTACAGGTTCCGAAGTCACCCCGATTTCCATCGTCACCACCCGCACATCCGAGAAAAAGGGCGTGGTGTCGCCGGTACTTTTGCCCGACTTGGCGATTTTGGACGCCGAACTGACCGTGGGCCTGCCAGCCCAAGTCACCGCTGCCACCGGCATTGACGCCATGGTGCACGCCATCGAGGCCTACACCACCAAACACGCCAAAAACATCCTGTCCGACACGCTGGCTAAACAAGCCCTGCACCTGCTGGGCGGCGCGATCCATACCGCATGCAGCAACGGCGAAGACCGTGAAGCGCGGTCAAACATGCTGCTGGGTTCGATGCTGGCAGGCATGTCCTTTGCCAACGCCCCGGTGGCGGCGGTGCATGCACTGGCCTATCCCTTGGGGGGGCACTTCCATGTGCCACACGGCCTGTCGAACGCCATCGTTTTGCCGCATGTTCTGGAATTTAACATGGAGGACAGCTTGGCCGCGTCGCAATACGCCGAAATTGCCCCGATCATCTTCCCCGGGCTGGCCGGTAAATCCACCCGGGCCATTTGCCAAGGCATGATTGCGGGGTTCAAGCAGCTTGGCCCCGAACTTGGCATGGATGCGACCCTGCGTTCGGTTGGCGTCAACCACAACGACCTGCCAATGCTGGCCGAAGACGGTATGAAACAAACCCGTTTGTTGGTCAACAACCCGCGCGAAATGACCTACGCCGCCGCTTTGGCGATTTACACCGCAGCCTTATAGGGGCGCAGCTATGGCCGATGCAAAAGACCCGATGACTGACGACGTGCCCGCTATCCTGCAAAAGGGGAACGGGCGCTGAACCGGCACGAGGCCGCGCAATCCGGCACGGCCAGTTCCCAGAACATCACCATCAATATCCAGACCCGCGACGCCGAGAACTTTCGGCAATCGCGCACCCAGGTCTCGGCGGATATTGCCCGCTCCGCCGCTATGGAACGGCTTACGGCAATCCCCCGCGCTGACGATCTGGCGGTCGTGGTGGCATTCTTCAAGGCCGGCAACGGGCGGCTCACCGGTTTGTGCAACAAAGCCCATCGGCGGACTCCTTGATCTTTAAATTCGAGACTATCATATCATGGCATCGTGCCGAGGTTTTTCAACCTTCTTTAACAAACATTGCCTGGAATTTCTCGCGCAGAAGGTTTTTTTGAACCTTGCCCATCGTATTGCGCGGAAGTTCGTCCATGACTACGAGCTTGCGGGGGTGTTTGAAGCGTGCAAGCGGCTGCGCGACCGCTTCCATTATCTTTTCCAGATCGGGTGATACGCCCTTTTCCGGTATGATAACGCCCAGAACGACCTCTCCCAAATCCGGATGCGGGACACCGATCACGGCAGTTTCCAGAACGCCTGGCTGATCATCCAGGATGAGTTCAACCTCCTTTGGATAGATGTTGTAGCCACCCGAAATGATCAAATCCTTGTTGCGACCAACGATGTGCACATATCCATCGTTGTCGATCTTGCCGAGGTCTCCGGTGATGAAAAAACCGTCCTCGCGCAATTCGGCCGCGGTTTTTTCAGGCATCCGCCAATATCCTTTGAACACATTGGCGCCGCGCACTTCGATCTGACCGATCTGCCCATCGGGCAGGGTTTTGCCATTTTCGGGATCGGTGATTTTCAACTCGACGCCCGGCAGGGGAAAGCCCACCGTGCCCGCGTGCCGCTCGCCTTCGTAAGGGTTTGATGTGTTCATGTTGGTTTCGGTCATGCCGTATCTCTCGAGGATCCGGTGCCCGGTGCGGGTCTCGAACTGAATATGGGTTTCGGCCAACAAAGGCGCGGAACCCGATACGAACAACCGCATGCGCGATGTCAGGTCGCGGGTAAAGCGCGCATCCTCCAGCAGGCGCGTGTAGAATGTCGGCACCCCCATCATGGTGGTTGCCCGGGGCAGCATTTCGATCATCTGATCGACGTCGAATTTGGGCAGGAAGATCACGCTGCCACCCGCCAGCAATGTCACATTTAGGGCAACAAACAGCCCGTGCGTATGGAAAATGGGCAGCGCATGCAGCAGCACATCACTTGCCGTAAAACGCCACTCCTGGGCAAGGGTGCGGGCATTCGACAACAGGTTGGCCTGCGTCAGCATCGCCCCCTTTGAGCGGCCTGTCGTGCCCGAGGTATACAGTAGCGCCGCCAGATCCGTGTCGTCTCGGTCTACCGTGGCAAAGGTGGCGGCCATATTGGCGGCCTTTTCCATCAGACTACCGCTGCCATCCGCATTCAGGGTTTCGACCTTTGAACCCAACTGCGCGGCTATGCCGGAAATCATTTCTTTACGCGCCCCGTCACAGACAATCAGCGCGGCCTCGCTGTCTTTGATGAAGTAGGACAGTTCGTCCGCCGTATAGGCCGTGTTGAGCGGCAAAAGGATCAGCCCCGCCTGCACGCATGCCGCATAGAGCGCAACGGCCTCGGGGGATTTAAACACCTGCACGGCCACCCGATCGCCGGGTTGCAAACCGATCTGCACCATCACATTGGCAATCCGAGCCACCGTGGTCAGAAAATCCTGATGGGTGATCGTGCGGCCATCAGGCAGATGAAGAAAGGGGGTCTTTTTGCCCGTATGAAGGCCAAAGAGACTGTCATAAAGGGGATTTGTCATGGGCTTAGCTTTCTTGTGGTTGTGCCAACGGAGCGAAATCGGCAAGCGCCTGCACCTCGGCTGTTGCTGCAACCACCTTGGATGTTGCAAATTTTTCATGGTTCTGGGCGACTTTGGCCAGATCATAGAGGTAATTGACCATTGTGCCGCCCGACTGCGCCCGGCCCTTGTCCGAGACATCCGCGTTGCTGTGTACGGCATGAATGATTGCGCCGTTGCCCAAATGAAACCGGGCAACAGGGTCGATGGGCAGGCCCCGGCGATCCTTGGCGTGCAAAAGGTAGTGGGCGGCTTTGGCGCGCATATCGGCCGGATTGTCGATGTCCCGTGGCACGCCGGTTTCCTGCATCCACCGGGTCAGACCGGGGATCGGCGACAGGGTGACAAATGTCGTCAGGTTGCCAAGTTCTGCGGCAAGATCTGACGCTACCTGTTTGATCAATGAATTGCCAAATGAAATACTGGCAAGACCAGCCTGACAGTTCGAGATCGAATAGAACACTGCGGTATCGGCATCTGCTGCTGACAGTGTCTCACGGTCTTCTGCCAGCAGGGCCTGCACGGAATTGGGCACCCCTTTGGTGAGGGCGACTTCGACAAAGATCAGCGGCTCGTCGGGCATGGCGGGATGAAAGAAGGCAAAACAGCGGCGATCCCCGGGTTCCAGCCTGCGGCGAAGATGCGCCCAACTGTCGATGGCATGGACAGCTTCATAGGCAATGATTTTTTCAAGGATATGCGCGGGGCTTTCCCAGCTGATCGGACGTAACACCAGAAATCCACGGTTGAACCACGAAGCGAACAAATGCCTGAAATCAAGGTCCAGCGCCTCCAGTTCAGGCTCTGATTTGCCCAGCCGCAACAAATCGGCGCGCATGGCCACCAGCGCACCGGTTGCCCCCGATACATGGTTGAGACGGCGGATCAGTTCCTGACGGCGCGGTTCCGCCGCGCTCATAAAGGCACGGTAAGACGCCTTTGACGGGTTGCGTTCATACTCCGCCAGGGTCGTACGCACCATTTTGGGCGCAATGTTCATGACCGTCGCGATATACCTGAAAAATTCCAGTTTCCGGCTATCAGACAGATCCTGGAACCCCGATATGATACTCCCCGCCAGAGCCTGTTCAGAGGCTTCCCCCGCAGAGCCAACAAGATCATCGGCCAGTTCTTCGATCGGGCGGCTGTCCTGCTGCCTTGCGGCAGGTTGGCGAAAACGTCGCTCGAACACCGTCGACAAAAGATCGGCGAAAAGGGTCATAGACCCGACCCCATGACAGTATTCGGCAACCAGGTGGCCAGCCCCGGAAACAGGGAAATCAGAATGATCGCCAGCACCATGCAGGCCACATAGGGCAAAGAGCCGTAGAGGATGGTTTTCAACGAAATATCGGGCGCGATGCCGTTGATGACATAAAGGTTAAGGCCCACAGGCGGCGAGATCAGGCCAATTTCCATGTTGATGGTCAGAATTACCGCGAACCAGATCGGATCGAAACCGGCGGTGGTGATGATCGGCAACAGGATCGGCGCGGCCATCAGGATCACAGCGACCGGAGGCAGGAAGAAACCGGCGATCAGCAGAAAGATGTTGACTACGCCCATCAGCACCCAACGGTTCACCTCCAGCGTGCCGATCCATTCGGCAATCGACTGGGTGATGAATAGGCTGGACAGCATATAGGAAAATACCCCCGCCGCCGCGATGATAAACAGGATCATGACGCTTTCCCTGGTGCTGTCGCGCAGCACCACCCACAGGTCACGCGGGTGCCAGAGTTTATAGATTATCATGGCGATCAACAGGCAAAGCAGCGCCCCAACGGCGGCGGTTTCGGATGGTGTTGCGATACCGCCGTACATGGCATAAAGCACACCAAGAATAATCAACAGGAACGGTATTACCCGTGGCAGGATTTCAAACCGTTCCTTCCAGGTGTAGCGACCCGCCTTCAACAATTCGGTGTTGCCGGATTTCCAGGTGGAATAAAGCGACCAAGCCATGAACAAGCAAACCAGCAACAAGCCTGGAAAGACGCCGGCCAGAAACAGCCGGCCAATCGAGGTTTCCGTGGCAATGCCATAGACGATCATCGTAACCGAGGGCGGGATCAGAATGCCCAGCGTGCCACCGGCCGCGATTGATCCGGCGGCTACCCCGTCCGGATAGCCGCGCTTGCGCATCTCGGGGATACCCATTTTGCCGATCGCCGCGCAGGTGGCGGGGCTGGATCCGGACATGGCGGCGAATAGCGCGCAAGCCCCGAGGTTGGAAATGACCAGTCCACCGGGGACCCGTGTCAGCCAGCGCTCCAGCGCCTCGTACAGGTCGGCACCTGCACGGGTCGAGGCAATGCTTGATCCCATGATGATGAACATCGGGATCGACAGCAGCGCGAAGTTATCCAGCTTGCCAAACAAGATTTCGGGCATCAACTGAAGCGAGCGCATGCCGTCGAAAACCACCAGAAAACCGGCCGATACGATCAGCAGGCCCAAGGCCACAGAAACACCGGAAAACAGGATGAGGATTGTAACGACCGCAACAACGCCCCCCAAAAACAGCGGATCCATCAGACGTCCTCCAGACCAAAAGGGGAATCGATCTTCAGGATGACAGCGACCAGATCGGCCACCAGTTGCAACAGAAACAGACCGAACCCGACCGGCATTGCCAGATAGGGTATCCAGAGGCGGACGCCCCAGACCGTGTCTGATTTCCAACCCCGCGCCCAGGCGACATGCCAGTTGTCAAATCCATACCACAACATCACCGCTACAATGGCGATCGAGGTGCACAGCGTGCAGATCGCCAACACCTTGCGGGCAGTTCTGGGCAGCAAAATCGGCACCAGATCGACGCTCACATGGCCACGCAAGTGCTGCACATAGGGCAGGCCAACCAATGTGGCGGCGATCATCAGATAGATCACCATTTCGCTCTGCCAGATGGTTGATGCATTCAGGACAAAGCGGACAAAAATCATCTGACACGTGATGCCCACGGCCAGAACGATCATCGCCGCCGAGACCCACCCGGCGAGTGTCGAAATGGCGGCCACCGTGCGCAAGAAGGGATAGCCTCCGGCATGCGCCGCAGCGGTTGTGTTATGACCAGTCATTAAACTGTCCCTTTGGTTTGTTAGAAATTGGTTTCGGGCGCGACAAGATTTGTCGCACCCGCCCCCGGATCACTCTACGGCAAGTGCCATATCAAGCAGGGCCTGACCGTCCGGCACTTCCGCGACGAATGCCTTGTACGAGGTTTTTTGCGCAATCGCGCGCCATGCGGCAAAATCCTCTGGTGTCATCTCGGCGATTTCCACACCGGCTTTGCGGTAGACCTCGACGGATGCCGCATCCTGCTTTTTCGCCTCCTCCAGATAATAGGCTTCGGCTTTTTTCGCACCGGCCAAAAGCGCGGCCTGTTGCGGTTGGGTCAGCCCTTCAAAGGTGGATTTGTTCATCAGCAGCGGCTGGTACATAAACCACAGCGCCACATCGCCGGCAGGCGTATAGCATTTTGCCTGCTCATAGATGCGATAGGATACAAATGATGACGACGATGTGTTGGCGGCCTGCAAAACACCGGTTTGCATGGCGTTATAGATTTCCGAAGACGCCATCGACGCGATAGAGGCACCCGCCCCGGCGAGCATCTGCTCAAAGGCCTTGCCGGCCGCGCGGGTTTGCAGACCCTTTACATCTGATGGCTTGGTGATGCATTTATCTTTGCCGACAAAGCCTCCGGCCAAATAACCGTGCACCAGAACCATCACATCATCTTCGGCCATAATCGCCTCGATCGCCTTCATGAATGGCGAGTGGCTCAGGCGCGCGGCGTGGTCGTGGTTCTTCACCAGACCCGGCATAAGCGTCAGGTTATAGGCCGGCCGCTGCCCGCCGGCATAGCTGAGCGGAAATATCGTCATGTCCAGCTGGCCACGGCTCAGAGGCTTGTACTGCTCGCGCGGTTTGAACAGCGACTTTGAACCGAATATCTTGATTTCCAGATCAACATTCGCCGCCGCCACTTCATCAGCGACGATTTGCGCAACCTTGTGGCGCACATCCTTATTGGACCACTGATGCGACAGGCGCAATTCAGTGGCGTTGGCAGTGCTGACAATAGCCATAATAGCTGTTGTCGCCACCGCTGTTAGAAATTTCATTTTCATTGTTCGCTCCCATATTGCCCGGAATTTTTGGGGATTCCCAGCCCATCCGGTGAAGCTACTGTTCTCTTATTTGGATGCAATGTCAATATTTTTGTATACAATAATATTGCTTGTTGTGTGCAGTGATCTGTGTTGTTACTAACCTCCAATGGATATACGTCGTGCAGACAGGATTGCTGATGAACTGGAGGAGATGGTTTTTTCCCACCAGTTCAGTGATGGTGATAGACTTAACGAAATCAAGCTTGCCAAGAAATTCGACGTTTCGCGGACACCGATCCGCGAGGCAATCCAGCGGCTGGTCTTTTCTGGACTGGCCGAGCAAATCCCGCGCAGGGGTGTGTTCGTGCGTCAACCCGGCCCGGTCGAGTTGATGGAGATGTTCGAGGTCATGGCCGAACTGGAAGCGGTTTGCGCACGTTTGGCGGCCATGCGCATTTCGGATCAGGCATTGGTGGATTTGGGTGACGCCAACCGGAAATGTCAGCTTGCGGTGGATCAAAAAGATGCCAATGCCTATTATCTGGTAAACGAGCGGTTTCACAATATTATCTACCAGCAATCCGGCAACAGGTTTCTGGCATCGGAAACCGCCTTGTTGCACAAGCGATTGCGACCTTTCAGACGACAACAGTTGAAATTACGGGGGCGTATGGCGCAATCCCTGACAGAGCACGAGGCTATTGTTGCGGCTCTTGAAAAAGGCGACCCCGAGGCATCGGCCAACGCGCTGCGTGACCACATTGCCATTCAGGGCGAAAAATTTCACAGCCTGATGCGTAAATCTTCCGATGTCATCTGACAGCGGCCTTGGCCTCGATGATATGGGGAAGTATTTTGTTCTGGATCCGCTGGTTGCTCCATTGGCGGGAAAAGACTGAAACCTGGATCGCAGCCAAGGCCAAGCCTGTCGGCCCCTTGATCGGTGTCGCTTCGCTGGTCTGGTTCAGGGTCGCCGGATCTTGCGTCAAACAAAGTGATATTGAAGACCTGCTACCATGGAATTTTAAGGCCTAGGTGCCAACGGGACACCGCTCTGATGTCCTGTATCTCTGGCGGTAATTTCTGCAAAACGTAAAGCTTCCTTTCTCCGGTTTTTGCTGGGAAACGATACGTTCAAGCCCCCTCGACAAGCGTACGCCGAACGGAACCTCTTGTTTAATGCCCTTGGGTATTGTTGAGTGCGGATAATGTAAATTATTGCCACGGATTTTCGCGTGCCCAAAAAACTTCCCATCCTGTTTTTGCTGATAACCGTGGTGCTGGATGCGATGGGGATCGGGTTGATTATGCCGGTGACACCCGACCTGATCCGCGAGTTGCTGGGGGCGGATTTGTCCCGGGCGGCATCATGGGGCGGGGTCTTGAGTGCGTTGTTTGCGGTGATGCAATTTCTGTTTGGTGCCAGCCTTGGCAATCTGTCCGACCGATATGGCCGCCGTCCTGTTTTACTGGTGTCTTTGGCGGTTGTGACGGTTGATTACGCGGTGATGGGGCTGACGGGGTCGATCTGGATCCTGTTGCTGGGGCGCCTTGTGGGCGGAATTGCCTCGGCGACACAATCCACCGCTGCCGCTTATATGGCTGATATTTCGGATGAAAAACAAAAATCCGCCAACTTCGGCCTGCTGGGGGCGGCGTTTGGGATCGGGTTTATTCTAGGCCCGATTATGGGGGGGGTTCTGGGAGAGTATGGTTCCCGCGCGCCTTTCTTTGCCGCCGCAACATTGGCCTTCGCCAATTTTATCTTCGGGGTTTTCGTTCTGCCTGAAACCGTTACCGATAAAATTCGCAGGACACTGGAATGGCGGCGTATGAACCCGTTTCGGGCGTTAAGGAATGTCGGCCATTTGCCGGGCGTTGCCCCGCTTCTTGTAATGTTTTTCTTCCATCAGGTCGCGTTTTTTGTCTACCCCAGTGTCTGGGCTTACTATACGCGGGAAAAATTTGGCTGGACGGCTTGGGATGTGGGCCTGTCGCTAAGCCTGTTCGGTCTTGGTATGGCAGTCGTTCAAGGTGGTCTGATCCGCCTGTTTGTGCCGCGGCTGGGCGAAGTGCGTACGATATTCGTGGGGCTGAGTGTTGCGGTTCTGGGTTTTGTTGGCATGGCTATGGCCTGGTCCGGCTGGATGGCCTATGCATTGATCCCGCTGACGTCCCTTGCCCTGCTGGCAACGCCCGCTTTGCAGGCGATCATGTCGAAGTCCGCCCCCGATGATGCGCAGGGCGAGTTGCAGGGGGTTTTGACAGGGGTGGGCGCAATAGCCAGTATCATCAGCCCGCTTATGATGACGGGGGCGTTCAGTTATTTTACCCGGGCAGGGGGCGCGTTTTATGCCCCCGGTGCGCCGTTTTATCTGGCGGCGGTACTGGAGCTTATTGCTTTGGCGGTATTCATCCGGTCGGCTCGGCGGGCCAGAGCCTAAACCTGATTTAGGAAATTAAACAGGGTTTTCGATTTCTGGGTTTTTGCCAAATCAAGGATGGTCTCGCCGTATTCATTGGCAATGCCCACGTCTGCCCCCGAATTGACCAGAATTTCGGCAATTTCAAGATTGTTGTTAAACACCGCCTGATGCAAAGGCGTATCGCCCATAGCCCCCGCCTGGTTCGGGTTGGCCGCGTGTTGCAATAGCATTTTTACAGCCATGACATCTTTCATCATCACAGCTTTGTGCAGAATGCTTTCACCATCAATGGCAACAGCGTTTGCGTCTTTGACCGGGCAGTTGTTGAAAAGCGGTAGCCCTTGGTAACGTGCAAGCAGGGCGTTGAATGGATCGTTTTGCATCTGTGTTCTCTGTTTTTTATCTGTTTACGGCGAACTTTTACCAGACTTTACAACTACACATGTAATTATGCGCGTTTTGAAGTGATTCTGTAGCGATTTTGGCTTTAAGGGGCGAAAATGGCGGAAATTGGCTTAGGGCTATAAACCCCATAAAAAACGGCACACTCAAGAAAAGGATGCCGCTGTCTTTAATTGGAAAACCCGAATTAGTTCGGAATGCTGCCTTCGATGCCTTCCACATAGAAGTTCATGCCGGCCAATGTGCCGTCGTCGGCAACTTCACCGTCTTTCAGCCAGACAGAACCGTCCTGTTTGTTCAACGGGCCTTCGAAACTGTGCAGCGTGCCAGCGGCAAGGCCGTCTTTGATGGCGGTGGCCGAGGCTTTTACGTCGGCGGGCATTTTATCCGAGAATGCCCCGATTTTAACCATACCGGCAGTGATGCCGTCCCATGTGGCGGTAGAGGCCCATGTGCCATCCAGCATTGCTTGGGCACGTCTGGTATAGTAAGGCCCCCAATTGTCGATGATCGACGACAGGCGCGCATTCGGGCCAACGTTCAACATATCGGATGCCTGACCGAAGGCATGGATGCCTTTTTCTTCGGCAATGGTCATGGCTGCCGGGCTGTCGGTGTGTTGCATGATCATATCGGCCCCTTGCGAGATCAGCGCGTTGGCCGCATCGGCCTCTTTGCCGGGATCAAACCATGTATAGACCCAGACGATTTTCATCTTCACATCGGGGTTTACTTTCTTGGCGGCGATATAGGCGGCATTGATGCCCCGGATCACTTCGGGGATCGGGAAAGACGCGATATAACCGATGGTGTTGGTTTTGGTCATTTTACCGGCGATATGGCCGATCACGGTACGACCTTCATAGAAGCGAGCGGAATAGGTCGAGACGTTGTCGGCACGTTTATAACCGGTGGCATGTTCGAATTTCACATTGGGGAATTTCTTGGCTACGTTCAGCACCGCATCCATGTAACCGAACGAGGTGGCAAAAATAAGTTTGGTGCCGCTCAACGCCATTTGGGTCATGGCGCGTTCCGCGTCGGCCCCTTCGGGGATGCTTTCAAGATAGGTGCTTTCGACCTTGCCGTCCAAAGCGGCTTCCATGGCCAGGCGGCCTTGGTCATGCTGATAAGACCAGCCAAGATCGCCTACGGGTCCGACATAGATAAACCCGACTTTCAGTTTTTCGGCGGCATTTGCAGCACCCGCGAAACCGACGGCAAGGGCAAGCCCTGTCAGTAATGTTTTAAACAGCTTCATTTTACTCTTTCTCCTGTTGGCGGGATGCACGAGGCGCACATCCCTTATGTGTCGCCCCTAGCTTGAGGCGTGAAATATCCGGCCCAAACTGGCCGGAGCGTTTAAGCTGGCGCGTTTTTTGTCCGCAGACATAATTACCAGCACGATTATGGTCATCAGATAAGGTGTCATTGACAGGTATGCGACCGGAATATTGGCCCCTGCCGCCTGCAAGTTCAACTGCAAAACCGTGATGCCGCCAAATAGATAGGCCCCAAGGATGATGCGCCAGGGCTTCCATGCGGCAAAAACCACAAGGGCCAGCGCAATCCAGCCCGACCCTGCGGTCATGCCTTCGGTCCATTGCGGCACGCGCACCAGCGACAGATAGGCCCCGCCCAATCCCGCCATGGCCCCGCCGAACATGATGGCCATGATGCGGATGCGGATGACTTTGTAGCCCAGTGCATGTGCCGCGTCATGGTTTTCGCCAACCGCGCGCAACACCAACCCGCCGCGTGTACGGGTCAGGAAATACCAGACGCCTGCGATGATCATCAACGATATGTAGATCATGTAATCATGCGAAAACAGCAAGCGGCCCAGAACTGGCAAATCCGACAAAACCGGAATATCCAGATGGCCGAATTTAGGGGGTTTTACCCCTGCGTAGCTGTGGCCAAGAAGGGCGGCAAAGCCCAAACCGAATAGGGTCAGGGCAAGGCCGGTAGCGACCTGATTGGTCAAAAGATACTGGGTCAGGACGGCAAAGATAA
>JASFZB010000024.1:0-28568 GCA_045046705.1 Rhodobacterales bacterium
CGAGATGTCGACATCTCGAAACGCGCCAAAGACAGCAAACCCTATGTGTTCCCGACCATCTGCCCTGAATGTGGATCGCCTGCCATTCGCGAAGCGGGCGATAGTGTGGCGCGTTGCACCGGCGGACTAATCTGCCCGGCACAAGCTGTTGAAAAATTAAAACATTTCGTGTCGCGCGGCGCGTTTGATATCGAAGGTCTGGGGGCCAAACAGATCGAGATGTTCTATCATGATCCGGTTTTACCTATCCGTGAGCCTGCGGATATTTTCACCCTTGAAGCGCGTGATGCGCAAAACCTGAGCAAGCTTAAAAACCGCGATGGTTGGGGCGAGAAGTCGGCGACCAACCTGTTTGCAGCGATCAACGGGAAACGTAAAATCCCCCTCAATAAACTGATCTACGCCCTTGGCATTCGCCATGTGGGCGACAGTACCGCGACCCTTCTGGCCAAAAACTACCGCACCTGGGTCGCGTTTGCGGCCGCAATGCAGGCCGCCAAGACGCATAAGGGCGATGCCTGGGATGCTTTGATTGCCATTGACGGGGTTGGTGCTGTCATGGCCTCGGCATTGGTCGAGACATTTCACGGCACGGACACACGCGCAGCGATAGAGCGTCTATTGGCGGAACTCGATGTGCAGGAAATGGAAAAATACGGCACCTCGGACAGTCCCGTTGCGGGCAAAACCGTGGTATTTACCGGCACGCTGGAACGGATGACACGGGCCGAAGCCAAAGCGCGGGCAGAAAATCTGGGTGCAAAAGTGTCCGGTTCGGTGTCGAAAAAAACCGATTATGTGGTGGCCGGTCCCGGTGCCGGATCGAAGGCAAAAAAGGCTGACGAACTGGGGGTTCAGCTGTTAAGCGAGGATGAATGGCTTGCGTTAAGCGCCGTGACGGGTAAATAATCGCGCATGAGCACGCGCCCCGAAATACTGTTTCCGCTGTTTGCCGACATAAAGGGCCTTGACGGGGTCGGGCCGCGTTCGGCTGAAAATCTGGCCAAAATGGATGTGGAAAAGCCACGCGATTTACTGTTCACCCTGCCCCACAAGCTGATTGATCGTAAACTTATCGACTCGATCACTCAGGCTGAATTGCCAAGCGTGGTGACGGTCGAAATAACGGTCGGTTTGCATCATCCCAACGCCACCAAAGGCCGACCTTACCGCGTTAGTGTGGACGATGCGGCGGCGTCTTTTCATCTGGTATTTTTTCACGCGCGCGAAGACTGGTTGCGCAAACAACTGCCCTCTGGGAAAAAGCGGATTGTTTCGGGGCGGCTGGAAGTGTTTGACGGCGTGGCGCAAATGGTGCACCCCGATTACATTTTGCACCCTGACGAGGCCGATCAAATCCCGCAGATAGAACCCGTCTATCCGCTGACAGCGGGGGTGACGCAAAAAATATTACATAAAGCCGTGGCCAGTGTATTGCCCCGCGCCCCTGACTTACCAGAATGGATTGAACCTTCTGTTCTAAAGCAAAAACAATGGCCTAGCTGGAAAAAGGCGGTTTTAGCGGCGCACAATCCTGAAACCTTGAGCGATCTTTCAGCAACCAGCAAAGCCCGCGAACGGCTGGCTTATGACGAATTTCTGGCACATCAAACCACGCTGGCTCTGGCGCGGGCAAACACCCGGCGTGCCAAAGGTTTTGTCACCAAAGGCAACGGCAAGCTGCGCAATCAGGTTCTGGCCTCTTTGCCCTATCGCCCCACCGGCGCACAAACCCGCGCGATCACGGACATATTGGCGGATATGGGCGATCAAAAACGCATGAACCGGCTTCTGCAAGGCGATGTCGGCTCGGGCAAAACCCTTGTGGCGTTCATGGCCCTGCTGGCCGCGGTCGAAGCCGGTGGTCAGGGCGTAATGATGGCCCCGACGGAAATTCTGGCACGTCAACATTTGGCAAGTCTGCAACCTTTGGCGAAACAGGCGGGTGTTGTGCTGGAAATCCTGACGGGGCGAAATTCGGGGCCGGAAAGACGTGCCAAGATAGCGGCACTGGCGAAGGGCGAAATTGACATTCTGGTGGGAACCCATGCGGTATTTCAAAAGGATGTATTGTTTCACAACTTACGCCTTGCGATTGTTGACGAGCAGCACCGTTTCGGGGTGCATCAACGCATGCAGCTTGGCGCCAAAGGCAAGGCAGCGGATGTTTTGGTGATGACCGCAACACCGATCCCGCGCTCGCTGGAACTGGCCTATTACGGCGATATGGATGTATCTATTTTGGATGAAAAACCACCCGGACGACAAGAAATTGAAACGGTTCTAGTGTCGAATACGCGTCTGGATCAGGTGGTGGCGCGGCTGAAAGTCGCGATTGCAGACGGGCGGCAGGCCTATTGGGTTTGTCCGTTGGTTGAAGAAAGCGAAGTGGTGGATTTTGCCGCCGCCGAAGACCGCTACCGCGCCTTGCGTCTGGCTTTGGGGGACGCGCATGTGGGCTTGGTGCATGGCCGCATGGCGGTGGCTGAAAAAGATACGGCAATGGCGGCTTTTGCTTGCGGAAAAACGGCGGTTTTGGTGGCAACGACTGTGATCGAGGTCGGGGTCGATGTGCCGAATGCGTCGATTATGGTGATCGAGCAGGCGGAACATTTCGGGCTGGCGCAATTGCACCAGTTGCGTGGCCGCGTCGGGCGCGGGGCGCAGGCTAGCACATGCTTGCTGATCTATGCCCCGCCTTTGGGTGAAACGGCGTTGCGCCGGTTGACGGTGATGCGCGAAACCAATGACGGATTTCGCATCGCCGATGTGGATTTGAAACTGCGCGGCGCGGGGGATTTGCTGGGAACCGCACAATCGGGCCTGCCAAGGTTTCGTATTGGCGATTTGGAGACACAGACCCAATTGATGAAAACCGCGCATGATGATGCCAGAGTGTTAATTCACAGCGACCCCGGCTTGGATAGCCCACGCGGCAAGGCCATAAGAACACTTTTGTTCCTGATGGAGCAGGATAAGGCTATTCGATTGTTATCAGTGGGTTAGCCGTTTTTTACCGCAATATGTTCTTTAACGTTCACATTTGTTCTATTAACGTTCTTTACATTAAGGAGTGTATATGAGAACAAAGTGGAAACAACGGAACAGGAATTGGTAAATATTATGAAACAGATCAGCAAGCTCGCAACCCACGCGCCCCTGGCCATTGTCGAAGACATCCTTGGTTTGGCATCGATATTTATTATTGTGATGGTTGGATTGTATCTGCCAGGATTATAACACCGGTTTCGCCTGGCGGTTCGTCTGGTCTTTAAACAACTGCCCCCTTCGCATTGTTTAAAATCGTATATGCCTCATGGGTGCCCAATTTTGTAAATTGTGCCCTTTCCAGACCAAGCCGCTTAAACTTAACGCTGCAACCTATTGGTTTGCAGCGTTTTTTCTATTATATCAATGGCTTCCAAAGTCGCATTGAACGCCAGCATGATCGAGGCATGCCGATTGGCATAATCACGCGCCGGCAACAGCACCTCAAGGTCTTCAAACGGGGCGTCAGGCGGGGCACCGTTTTCCTTGAGCATGGCAAACAACTGATCGCGACCGGTTGTGATTTGCTGCTTTGATAAGCCAAGCACATGCGCCCCTAAAATCGACGCTGCCGTTTGCCCCAAAGCACAGGCTTTTACGTCCTGCCCGTATGCGATGATGCGCCCGTCTGCCATATCCACATCGACCTCGACGGTAGAACCGCACAACGGCGATCGTTTGCGCACGGTTGCTTGCGCATTTTGCAGCCGTTCTGTCAATGGAATGGCCGCCGCAAGGGCCAGGATACGCCCCGAATAAAGCTTCATCAAATCTTGTTCCTTTGCCATGTCCCGGGCCTTTGCAATTCAGGTGTTAATTGTCTAATTAGGGCGCAGACGATAAAAAGCAAAGCGAAAGTAGTGATCATGAGCGAATTTGACGCCGCATCCCTGAAATATGATGCAAACGGGCTGATCCCGGCGATTGCACAGCAGTTTGACAGCGGCGAAGTGCTGATGATGGCGTGGATGAACCGTCGGGCGGTGGAAAAAACATTGCAAACCGGCCGCGTGACCTATTGGTCGCGTTCGCGACAAGCGTTTTGGGAAAAGGGGCTGACCTCGGGGCATGTGCAAAAGCTTATCTCATTGCGCATCGATTGTGACCGCGACTGCCTGCTTGTGACGGTTGATCAAACCGGGCCTGCGTGCCACACAAACCGGCGCAGTTGTTTTTACCGGCAAGTGCGCGACGGGGCCGAGGTCGAGATTATGGCCCCAAGCGCCTAAAGCCCGACCATTTTGCGAATACCCTGCGGGCTTGCCCCTTGTGCGCGGTATTTAGC
Organism: Rhodobacterales bacterium; assembly: GCA_045046705.1. GTDB lineage: Bacteria > Pseudomonadota > Alphaproteobacteria > Rhodobacterales > Rhodobacteraceae > Amylibacter. Next base: position 4,334 of record JASFZB010000024.1, read on the forward strand.
GATTGCCATTGCATCATGACGCTTCGCCAGCCGCTTGCCATTTTCATCCCGGATTAGCCTGTGGTGGCGATAAACCGGTGCTGGCAAGTTCAGGAGAGCTTGCAGAATACGGTGGATCGGGGTGGCCGCTGCAATATCAATCCCCCGCGTCACATGAGTGATGTTTTGAAAGGCATCATCTATGACCACAGCCAGATGATAAGATGTGCCAATATCCTTGCGCGCCAGAACAATATCACCGCATTCATTGATCAGTTTATCGGCATCAAGCTGGATTAGCTCTGCTTTGCCAAGACCGATCTCGGTGTAAGTCAAAGCATCAACCGCGCTTGGCCCGCCCAGATAGTCTACCGCTTTGGCCATGTTCAATCGCACAGCGTCCTGTTCGGTGCGCGATGTCATTGATCTTTTGCTGCAGGTCTTGGGATATATCGGCCCATCGGGGTCATGCCTATGGGGTGCCGCCTCTTGTGGGGCGGATAACGCGGCTTCTATATCTTTGCGGCTGCAATTGCAGGGGTAACACAAATCAAGTGCGATCAGATTGTCCAAAGCGGATTGATACGCGGCCATGCGGTTTGTTTGGTGCAAAATGGGTTCAGGCCAGCTTATGCCAAGCCATGCTAAATCAGCGCAGATTGCATCTTCAAAGGCACCTTTGCATCTGGCTTTGTCGCTGTCTTCCATGCGCAACAGAAATTCGCCGCCATTTGCACGCGCCGCATCCCATGCGATAAGGGCGGAATAGGCGTGGCCCAAATGCAATAATCCCGTAGGTGACGGCGCAAAGCGTTCGCGTATCACCGTTTACGCATCACATAAACGGTTGATTTTATGCCTTTTCCCGGTAAATGGGCCCCGTGTTCCTTAAACAAAAGCTCGAACGCACCGCAATCGGTATGGGCCATCATCGCGCATTTATATTCCGGCACATCCAGTGTGTGATCGTTAAAGGAAAACACCGCCAACCCGCCGCTGTTCAGCTTTTTCAGCATGGCATACAAAAGATCAGCAGGCGCGCCGCCGATGCTAATCACACCAACGGCAGTGATGGCGTCATAGGTGCCGTCTTCAAACGGAAAGGGATCTTCAAGGGTGGATTGCCAAAGCTTGTCATAAACCCCGCGCGTTTCGGCGACTTTCAGCATTTCGGCGTTCAGATCGCAGCCGTCAATGCGGGTAAAGCCCGCCTGAGCCAGATATTTACCCGATAAACCCGTGCCACAACCAATGTCCAGAACCGCCAAATCCTGTTCGGGGGTAAAACCGGCCAAGACTTTGGCGCAGCGTTCAGGCGTGGCATAACCGTTTTCCAGTATTTCCGCGTCATAGGTTGCGGCCCAGTCACTGTAAAACTTTTGGGTCTCGGCAACGCTTGTAAGGTCATATGCGTGCGAAAGATGGTCTTTGTGGCTACTCATAACCAAGAGGTTAACAAAGCGGTCCTAGTCCTGCAACCACCTTGTCCAATCGGCTTTGGCGCGTTCCGTATAAGCCAGATAGCGGTCTTTGCGATTACGCCGCCCGCCTTTGACATTGTCCAAGGGCGGGAACAGGCCGAAATTCACGTTCATCGGCTGGAATGTCTTGGCATCCGCCCCACCTGTGATGTGGCTGATCAAAGCCCCCATTGCCGTTGTGTCGGGCGGGGACGCGCGGTTTAGACCCTTGGCTTCCGCCACAGCCAAACGACCTGCAAGCAGGCCCATGGCGGCACTTTCAACGTAGCCTTCAACACCGGTAATTTGCCCCGCAAAGCGGATTTCAGGGCGTGATTTCAGGCGCATCTGATCATCCAGCAGTCTTGGAGAATTGATGAATGTGTTGCGGTGAATGCCGCCAAGACGGGCGAACTCGGCATTTTCCAACCCGGGGATCATCGATAAAACCCGCGCCTGTTCGCCGTATTTCATCTTGGTCTGAAAGCCAACGATATTAAACAGCGTGCCAAGCGCATTGTCGCGGCGCAACTGCACGACGGCATGTGCCTTGACGTCCGGCTGGTGCGGATTGGTCAGACCAACCGGTTTCATCGGGCCCCAACGCAGGGTTTCGCGTCCGCGTATTGCCATGACCTCGATCGGCAAACAGCCCTCGAAATAAGGGGTGTTTTGTTCCCAGTCTTTGAATTCGGTTTTTTCGGCGGCCAGAAGCGCGTCGATAAAGCCGTTATACTGTGCTTCATCCATCGGGCAGTTCAGATAGGCGGTTTGCTCTTCCACCGTGTCGCCTTTGTCGTAGCGCGACTGGAACCATGCTTTGGACATGTCGACGCTTTCGGCGTAAACAATCGGCGCGATGGCGTCGAAAAATGCCAGCGAGGTTTCGCCGGTTTCCGCCAAAACCGCTTCAGCCATGGATTGCGACGTTAGCGGCCCTGTTGCAATGATGGTTTGTCCCCAATTTTCAGGCGGAAGATTTGTTATCTCACCGCGTTCCAATGTCACCAAGGGGTGCGACAACAGCTTTTCGGTGACACCCTGACTAAAGGCATCTCGGTCAACCGCCAAGGCACTGCCCGCGGGCACCGCATGTGCGGCCCCCATTTCCATCACGATTGATCCCGCTTGGCGCATTTCCCAATGCAACAGGCCAACCGCGTTGGCGGTGTCATCGTCTGATCTGAACGAATTGGAACAAACCAGTTCGGCCAAACCTTCGGTTTGATGGGCAAAGGTTTTAACGCTTGGGCGCATTTCGTGCAAAATCACCGGCAGGCCTGCCGATGCGATTTGCCAAGCGGCTTCGGACCCCGCCATGCCGCCGCCGATGATGTGAATTGGCTGTGTCATGGGCGCGGGTTTAGGGCAGTACCGGATAAAAGAAAAGGGGGCGTAATGCCCCCTGATCAGAATTATAGCAGTTTAGGATTTGTCGATTGACATCCCGCCCGAACCTTTGGCGAACAGGATCAAATACCCGCCTGCAAGGGCGATGTTTTTCAACATGCCGGTTTGATCGGCAAAGCCATGAAAAATCAGCCCGGTAAACAGACAAAACCCGACCAGAGCCAACGACACCAGCCGCGTCTGCAAGCCGATGATCAGTAAAATGCCCATGGTCAGCTCAAACAGTGAAACCGGCCATGCCATAAAGCCTAGACCGGGTATTTTGCTTTCAATATAACCGCCTATTGGGGCCCCTGCCATAACTTTTCCAAAGCCCGCTATCAAAAACAAAAGCCCCATCATAATGCGCCCAAGCGGGTGGGCTATATTTTGCAATCCATCCATACTCTTTCCTTTCCCTGTTAATGGCAGTTTTCTGCCTATGACGACAGACTATCATATGGGGTTATTTCGGCAAAACCTATCGTCACAACGCTGTGTTCTGCTTTATGAAAGACCAAAAACCGCGCGGTTAACCATTGCCTGCCCTGCGCCTTGTTTTCCGCGCCCGTTTATCTAAAATTATCACCATATTTTCGCAAAACTGGAAATGGTCATGAAATTGGGCATATTGATCTGTGTAGCCGGGCTGGTTGCAGACCCGGTATTGGCAAAAGGGCCAAAAACCGCCCCTGTCACCATTCAGACGATTGACAGTGACACGCTGGTGCGCCAGTTCTGGAACCCGAACCCCACCCCTGTGGAAGCGATTGTATTGAAGCGACGGCAGCGGGCCCAAAAGTAGAAAGACCCGCTTCAAATGCCCCTGAACAAAGTCCTTGCCCATATCGACGCCGACCAAGATGCCGCCCTTGACCGCCTGATGAAGCTGTTGCGGATCGAAAGTATTTCGACCGATCCTGCCTATGCAGGCGAATGCGACAAGGCTGCCGACTGGTTGGTGGCGGATCTTAAATCCATCGGCTTTGATGCCACAAAACGCGCCACCACCGGCCACCCGATGGTGATGGCGCACGGGCCACAATCGGGCGGCACCCATGTGCTGTTTTACGGCCATTACGATGTCCAACCGGTTGACCCGCTTGATCTGTGGGACAATCCGCCGTTCGAGCCGCAAATCGAAGACACACCGAACGGCAAAGTCCTGCGCGGGCGCGGAACATCCGACGACAAGGGGCAGTTGATGACTTTTGTCGAGGCCTGCCGCGCCTGGAAAGAAGTGACCGGGGAATTGCCGACAAAGGTTTCAATTTTCTTCGAGGGCGAAGAGGAAAGCAGCTCGCCGTCACTGATACCCTATATGAAAGCCAACAAAGACGAGCTGCGCGCCGATGTGGCCCTGATCTGCGACACCGGCATGGTCGCCCCCAACACGCCGTCGATTGTCACCATGCTGCGCGGTATGGTCAAAGAAGAGCTGACCATTACCGGCCCCGACAAGGATTTGCATTCGGGCATGTACGGTGGCCCCTCGATCAACCCGATCCGGGTTTTGACCAAGGCTTTGGGCGATCTGCATGATGATAACGGGCGGGTGACACTGGAAGGTTTTTATAACGGCGTCGAAGAACTGCCTGAAAACATTGCAAAACAATGGAAAGCACTGGATTTTGACGGCAAGAAGTTCCTGACTGAAGTCGGCCTGTCGCACCCGGCGGGCGAAAAAGACCGCAGTGTTCTAGAGATGCTCTGGTCGCGCCCGACCGCAGAAGTGAACGGCATTTGGGGCGGCTACACCGGCGAAGGTTTCAAAACCGTTTTGCCTTCACAAGCCCATGCCAAAGTCAGCTTCCGTCTTGTAGGCAACCAGAATCCGGATGAAATACAGGCGGCTTTTCACGCCCATATTGAAAGCTACCTGCCCGAAGATTGTTCGGTTACATATCACGACGAAAGCGGTGACAGCGCCTCGAATATGGCAATAGACCACCCCGCATTCGAAGCCGCCCGCAGCGCTTTGTCCGATGAATGGGCCAACCAGGCGGTGTTTGTCGGCTGTGGCGGCAGCATCCCCATCGCAGGCCATTTTCAGGATATTATCGGTATCGAAAGCCTGCTGATCGGCTTTGGCCAGGACGATGACAGCATCCATTCCCCGAATGAAAAATACGATATCCGCAGTTTTCACAAAGGCGTACGCAGTTGGGCCCGAATTCTGGCGGCTTTAAGCAAAGTGTGATATACCCCCCTTAACAAAGGAGACTATCATGATCGACGGTATAATGCTTTTATGGTTCACGTTAACCGCCTTGTCATTGGCATTCGTTATATTCGATATCCCAAAAACACCCGAGGCGGTAGTGCTGAAATGGGCCTTTGTCATACTTGTTGCCTTTACCGGCCCTTTCGGGGTTCTATTCTATGTGCTGGGCTGCCGCGAACCGATAAAAGGCACACATGCGCAATATGTTTCAGCCACATGGCGGCAGGTTTTGGGTTCGACCATGCATTGCGCCGCAGGCGACGGCGTGGGGATTATTGCGGGTGCTGTGATCGGGGCCGTTCTGGAACTATCACCCTGGGGTGATTTCGCGCTGGAGTATGCGCTGGGCTTTGGTTTCGGATGGGCATATTTTCAGGCTTTTGCGATGAAGGATATGGTCGGTGGCTCTTATATTCGGTCATTAAAGGAAACCTTTATCCCCGAGCTATTATCCATGAACCTGTTAATGGCGGGTATGATGCTGACTATGAAATTCCTGATGGCACGCATTACAGGTGCCAATGATCCATTGCAGCCCGAGTTCTGGTTCACCATGTCGATGGCGATGCTCATAGGGTTTATATTGGCCTATCCGGTTAATTGGTGGCTGGTAGTGAATAATCTGAAACACGGTATGTTAACGGTGTCAAAGGATAACCCTGCACAGGATCATAGCGCGCATGTGGATATGCCAAGTAAATCAGAGCATGGCGATCATACTAAGAAAATGCGCCCGAATTCTATAACTGTTCTGGGAATGTCCATATTAACTTTTGCCTTTTTACTGGCAGGGCTAAAGTTAACGGGGGCCTTTTTCTAAAGGGCTGCCCCGGATAACCCAGAAAGGGAATTATCGTGGGTAGTATGCACATGCGTCGTATAATTCAGCATAAATAAGACCGATTACGAGTCATTTCCAAGATATTTTTGGCAGTGAAACCTGCTTTTCTTAAGGTATCCATGGCCATGATCTATATTCTTTGCAAAATATTCTGATAATATCTTAGCAGCATTTAGAGCAATAACAACTTTCGGCAGCAACCCATGGCAACAACATCAAGCCGGCACCGGTTAGGGCCATTTTGCCACCGGCGGCATGCTCATTAAAACCGCCTCGGGGTCGTGGCCCGATTGCAGGCCGAAATGGGTGCCGCGATCATACACCAGATTAAACTCGGCATAACGACCCCGTTTGATCAGTTGCCCCTCGCGGTCGGCCTCGGTCCACCGCTGATTACGGCGTTTTCGGGTGATCGGCAAAAACGCATCCAGAAAAGCCCGACCCACATCCTGTGTAAAGGCGAAATCCGCATCCCAATTGCCGGTGTCATGGTCATCAAAGAAAATTCCACCCACGCCGCGCGGTTCATTGCGGTGTTTGATCATGAAATAATCATCCGCCCAGCCTTTGAATTTAGGATAATAGGCAGAGTCGTGTTTGTCGCATGCTTTACGCAGAACGTCATGGAAAAATGCCGTATCTTCAGGTACTTCCACCATCGGCGTTAGATCGGCCCCGCCGCCGAACCAACTTGCGCCCGGCGTCCAGAACATTCGCGTGTTCATATGCACCGCAGGGGTTTTGGGGCTGTTCATATGCGCCACCAATGATACACCCGAGGCCCAGAAAACCGGATTGTCCGCCAAATCGGGGATGTCTTTGCGCGCCGCCATCGCCTTGATCATCATCGGGCTAAGGGTGCCGTGTACGGTCGAGATGTTAACTCCGACCTTTTCAAACAAACGCCCGCCGCGCATCACCGACATCAGCCCCCCGCCGCCCTTGCCATCGCCCCCGCGTGTGGTTTTGCGCAACTCGAAACGACCTGCAGGCACTCCCGCATGCGGGCCTGTGACCTGTTCATATTCCAACTGCTCAAAGGCGTCACAAATACGATTACGCAGCTCTTCAAACCAGCGCGATGCGGTGTCTTTGCGACTTTGGGCCGTTGTGGACATTTTGGGGTTCTCCGACTTTCTTTTACCCCTGTTACTTAATTCAAATCGGATTGACTAGCCACGCCTTGCATCTAGCCGTGCAAATCATGAATGGTTTGTATCAGTTTTGACAGGGTAAAGGGTTTGGGCAAAAACACCGCGCCGGAAATTTCACCGAACTCTTGCGAAAAGGTTTCCTCGGCATAGCCCGAGACGAAAATAACTTTCACCCCCGGACGTGTCTTTAAGGCCTCTCGCACCCAACTTGGCCCGTCCTGCCCCGGCATCACCACATCGGAGACAAATATATCGACCTTTAGCGTGGGGTCTTGCAGCAGCGCAAGTGCGCCTTCGCCTGTGCCCGCTTCCAACACCTCTATATCCTGCATCGCCATGGCGCGTGCAGCAAAACTGCGCACCGCGGCCTCGTCCTCGACCAGTAAAACGGTTGTGCCTTTCATGGTACCGGAGGCAAGTTTCGCAGAGGCGTTTTTTATCACGTCGGGGGCTTCTTCCTTGTGCTCGGTTGCAGGCAACAGAACCCTGAATGCAGTACCGGCCCCCACCGTACTGTCAGCAAAGATAAATCCGCCGGTTTGTTTGACGATACCGTAGACCGTAGACAGACCCAAACCGGTTCCTTGGCCGACATCCTTGGTGGTGAAAAACGGATCAAAAACATGTGAAAGGTGTTTTGGCTCAATGCCCAGGCCACTATCCTTGACCTTAAGCTCTACATAATTCCCGTTCGGGATCATGACCCGCTCGATGGTGGTATCATCGCCGTACCAGACTTCGCGGGTGGATATTTCGACCCGCCCGCCTTTTGGCATCGCATCGCGCGCGTTCACCACCAGGTTCATAACGACCTGTTCCAACTGTCTTTTATCGACATAGACATTTGGCAGGATCTCCGCATGAACCAATGACAGATCAATTTTGGCCCCAAGCAACCGGTTCAACAGATGCGTCATATCGGATAGGGCTTCATCCACATTCAGCACCTTGGGTTGCAAGGTCTGTTTGCGCGAAAAAGCCAGCAACTGCCCCACCAATGCCGATGCACGGTTTGCGTTTTGATTGATCTGGATCAGGTCGCTATAATCGGGATCGCCCTTGTCATGGCGCAGTAACAACAGATCGCAATAACCCGAAATCGCCGTTAAAAGATTGTTGAAATCATGCGCCACACCGCCCGCAAGCTGCCCGATGGCCTGCATTTTCTGGCTTTGCACGAATTGCGCTTCCAGGGTTTTTAGCTCGGTCGCATCGCTAATCACCGCAATCAGATCAGAGCCGCCTTTGGGGTCCATACTGATCAACGAGACATGCAAAAATACTTCAGATTTCGGCCCCATGACCTGCATCAACTTCGGCTCGCCGCGCGCCGCGCGTTTGCCCAGATCATCCAGCAGTTCGGGTATCGGTCGGCTAAGGCCGGAAACCACCTCGGACAAGTTAGGCTGCGCGCCTTCCTTTAGGCCCAGAATATTGCGGGAAAACTGGTTGGTTTGGCGAATTTTACCCTGTTTCGAGACCCGCAGCAGGGCAATGGGCAAATCGTCGAACACTTCCTGCACCGTAAAACGCGAGGCCCCGGTCAAACCGCGTGCCTTTGTTGCCTGCTTCACGCCTGTTTGTGAGCCGGCTGCGCCAACCAACCAGTAAGTACAAAGTGCCGTTGTAAAAACAACAAGCGGCATCATCATGGCAATAATTTTATACGGCTCATCCAAAACTTGCATGGCCAAGGCTAATAGGATTGCAAACCCGATAGCGGCCAGCACGATGCGCCAATTCAACGCCAACAGGTTTTTAGTTTTAGTTACAATGGCTTGCACAAATGAACCTCATCTAAAATTACATCTTAGAATCAAATCACACAAAAATGCAACCTATAGTTGTTGTTTTTTAAAAATCGCTAGAAAAAAGCCATCAGTTCCGGCACTTGGATGAAACCGCTTTGTCTGCACAAGGACCAAATTCGGGCAGGTTTTTACAAATGCATCCGCCTGCGCTTCATTTTCATCCCGCAGCAAAGAACAGGTCACATAGGCCAGCACCCCGTTTGGCGCAACCATAGCCTGTGCCCGGGTCAAAATTTTCGCCTGTACCCTTTGCAAGTCTTGCAAATCCGCCTCCGAAAACCGCCATTTCGCGTCAGGATTGCGCCGCCATGCCCCCGATCCCGAACAAGGCACATCCAAAAGCACCAAATCATAGGTTTCACCCGCATCAACGGGGTCGTTTGGCAAAACCCGCGCCTGCACCCCTGCCCGTTTCAGGCGTACAGGCAAATCCTTCATCCGGGTCTGGTTTCCGTCATAGGCATCAAACTGCACCGTATCGCCCATCAGCGCGGCCATCGCCAAGGTCTTGCCGCCGCCGCCGGCACAATAATCCAGCACACGGACAACACCGTTCATCGGCAGGTTTGCCACCACCGCTTGCGAGCCTGCATCCTGTATTTCGACCAGACCGTTTTGGTAAACCCCGGACAGGGCCACGCGTCTGGGGTTGCTGGTGACACGTAACGCCCCCGTCATGCCCTTTACAGGAGTGGTTTCAATCCCGTCTTTTGCCAATGCCGCTTGTGCCTGTGCAATCGTGATTTTTTTGCCATTGACCCGCAAATCCAGCGGCGCACGGGCCTGCAAAGCGGTTAAGCTGTCCTCATAGTCATCCCCCAGCGCATGGCGCAGCTTTGGGGCAATCCAGTCGGGAATATCCAGACGTACCGCATCAGAGGGCGGCTCTTTGGGGTGTTCCAGATTTTTGCGCTCGGTATCCGATAGAACATCCGGCGCAAACCGCTGCCCCGTAAAGACCGCAGCCACCGCATGCCCCGCAGCCAGAATATGCCCCATTACAAGCCCGCGCGCGCCGTCAAAACCCGCCGCATACTGATAGGATCGTTTGCAGCGCAAGCAATCAAACACGATGTCGCGCACTGCCGCACGGTCTTTTGATCCCGCATAGCGGTTTGAACGCGCCCAGTTGGTCAGGGTCTTTTCGGCGGGCGCACCTGCCAGCACAGCACCCAGAATATCTACTGCCGCCGCATAGCGTGCGTTGGGGGTCATCTACCCAATCCGGTAATTCGGGCTTTCGCGGGTGATCTGCACGTCATGCACATGGCTTTCTTTCAGCCCCGCGCCCGAGATTTTCACGAATTTGCACTTCCGGCGCATCTCTTCAACCGTTGCACAGCCGGTATAGCCCATGGATGCCCGCAAGCCGCCGATCATCTGGTGTACCACGGATGTAACACTGCCCTTGTAGGGCACTTGGCCCTCGATGCCTTCAGGCACCAGTTTATCGCTGCTGGCTTCTTTCTGGAAATAGCGGTCAGCAGAGCCCCGCGCCATGGCGCCGACGCTGCCCATGCCGCGGAAGGATTTGAAGCTGCGGCCCTGATAGAGGATAATCTCGCCCGGGGCCTCGTCGGTGCCTGCCAGCATCGAGCCAACCATGGCGCAATGCGCCCCTGCGGCAATGGCTTTGGAAAAATCACCCGAAAACTTGATGCCCCCGTCTGCAATAATAGGCGTGCCTGTGGCACTTGCCGCTTTGGTGCAATCGTCGATTGCGGTTAGTTGCGGCACCCCCACACCAGCCACAATGCGCGTGGTACAGATTGATCCCGGCCCAATACCGACCTTGACCGCATCCGCCCCGGCCCCGATCAGGGCTTTAGTGGCTTCACCAGTGGCGACATTACCGGCGATCACTTGTACATCACCGCTTATTTTCTTGATCCGTTCAACGGTTTGCGCCACCGAAATCGAATGCCCGTGGGCGGTGTCAATCACGACTAAATCAACGCCCGCGTCAATTAGTTGTTCGGCCCGCGCAAAGCCCGCATCCCCCACGGTGGACGCCGCCGCCACCCGCAAACGCCCCAGATCATCCTTGCACGCCTGCGGGTTCAAAACCGCCTGTTCCAGATCCTTCAGGGTCAACAGCCCGGTTAACTTATTGGTGCCATCCACCACCAACAGCTTTTCAATGCGCCGCGCCTGCATCAGGCTTTTGGCTTCGTCAAGATCGGCAGGCTCGTGAATAAGCGCCAGATTATCGGATGTCATCATCACCGAAACAGGCGTGCTGTCGTCAGTGGCAAAACGCATGTCGCGGTTGGTCACAATACCCACCACATGGCCTGCCTCATCAACCACCGGAAAGCCGGTGATACGGTAGCGTTCCTGCAAGGCTTTGGCATCCGCAAGTGTTTGATGGGCATTCAGCGTGATCGGTGCATAAACCGTGCCGCTGACAAAGCGTTTGACGCGGCGCACCTGATCGGCCTGTTCTGTTTCCGTAAGATTGCGGTGCAAAACCCCGATGCCGCCCGCCTGTGCCATGGCAATCGCCATACGCGCCTCGGTTACGGTGTCCATTGCAGAACTCAGAAGCGGGATGTTCATCGCAATCGTTTTAGTCACATGCGTGGTTGTGTCCGCGTCCGATGGCAACACGCTGGACGCGCCCGGAACAAGTAAAACATCATCGAAGGTAAGGGCCTCACGAATTTCCATTTGGTATCTCCAAAAGTTATCGGTATTGACGCTGCCCTATCTCATGGATGGGGCTAAAGGGAAAGGGAAAAATAGCTTGATCGGCTTAATTTCCAGACCGGATAGCATATTTCCGTTGAATATCCCCGACAACCGTTGCAACCTTGATTTCGGAATGGAGACACATATGACCAAACACGGTTATGAAAGCGGTCGGTTGAACCTGCCTTTTGTCGGCATCGCAACCTTTGCCAAGAAACCCTATGTGGAAAACTGGGATGATTTTGCAGCGGATGTGGCGATTTTAGGCGCACCGTTTGATGCCGGCACGCAATTCAGATCAGGCGCGCGCTTCGGGCCGCGCGGAGTGCGCGAAGCCTCGACCCTGTTCGCCTTTGGCCATGCGGGGGCTTATGATCACGAGGATGACGCAAGTTATCTGGGCGCAGACGTTAAAATCGTCGATATGGGCGACGCCGATATTATCCACACCGACACGGTACAATCCCACGCCAATATCGAGTACGGCGTGCGCAAAGCCCTGGCCGCAGGGGCGTTGCCGGTTACCATCGGCGGCGATCATTCCATCAATATCCCCTGCATCAACGCCTTTGACGGCCAAGGCGATATTCATGTGTTGCAAATCGACGCGCATCTTGATTTTGTCGATGAACGCCACGGCGTGCGCAACGGCCACGGCAACCCGATGCGCCGGGCGGCGGAAAAGCCCTATGTCACCGGACTGTCTCAATACGGCATCCGCAATGTCAGCTCGACCGCCAAGGAAGGCTACGAGGCGGCGCGCAGCATGGGATCGGACATCCAGTCCGTGCGCCAATTGCGTAAAATGGGCATAGAGGCTGCCGCGGCACGCATCCCCGCAGGCGCACGGGTTTATGTGACACTGGACATCGACGCTTTTTGTCCCTCCATCGCCCCCGGCACAGGCACTCCCAGCCACGGTGGTTTTTTGTATTACGAGGTGTTGGAATTACTGCAATCGGTGGCTCAAAACCACGCGGTCGTCGGCATAGACCTGGTCGAGGTCGCCCCCGATTACGATCAAACCGGATCGACATCTATACTGGCGGCACAGATATTACTGAATTTCCTCGGGTTTATCTTTCATGCAAAGATACAAGGGGCATAAAACCTTTGCCCCGCAAACAGCAGGAACGCTCCTTGACGGGCAACAGCCTTGGCGATGCAAAGCCTGCGGTGTAAGGGCGTATTCCGGCACTAAAAAACCGCCAAAAGATTGCAAACGCCATCTGAAAGAAAAAGGCCTGTAAGCCTGATGCACCGTCGTGCGACACCGTACAGCCCTTAACCGATGAACGCCCCGCACGGGGGCCGCGCGCGGGATAACATTGGACAATAAAATGCCTAAAACCCTTCGCAACAAAGGGATTTCAGGGTGTCATTGGATTTTTAGAAACAGTTCTGTGGTACCCGAGGCCGGACTCGAACCGGCACGTCTCTCGACAGTAGATTTTGAATCTACCGCGTCTACCATTCCGCCACTCGGGCAGGTACGAAGGCCCGTTTAAACGGCCCTGTTGATGGCGTCAATCACGAATTGAATACATCTTGAAAACTTATTGATTTGGCCATTTGCATGCTGCCATATAATCAAAATGCACTGTTTTGCTTGACCTGATGCGCCCATCATGGTGCATAGGGGCAAAAAGGCCCCTTTATGCTGCGCAAACTATACGACTGGACTTTTTCACTGGCCGAGACCCGCTATGCATTGATGGCGCTTGGATTTATCGCATTCATCGAAAGCTCGTTTTTCGCCATCCCCCCCGATGTGCTGTTAATCCCTCTGGTACTGGCCCGGCCCAAACGCGCCTGGTTGATTGCGGGCATTTGTACCATCGCCAGCGTGCTTGGCGGGGGGCTGGGCTATTATATCGGGGCCGAGCTGTTTGACAGCGTCGGCAAACCGCTGCTGGAATTTTACGGCAAAATGGATCAGTTTGCCGCCTTCCAAACCCGTTTCAACACTTACGGGGCGTGGGCGGTGCTGATCGCCGGCGTCACCCCGTTCCCCTACAAGGTTATCACCATCACATCGGGGGTCACGGGGCTGCCCTTTGCCCAGTTCATGCTGTGGTCAATAATCGCGCGGGGCTTGCGCTTCTTTATTGTCGCCGCTTTATTGTGGAAATTCGGCACGCCGATCAGGGATTTCATCGAAAAACGCCTGGGGCTTATGTTCACAATCTTCATCGTCCTGCTTATCGGGGCTTTCTATTTGGTAAAATATCTATGACCCGTAAAAATCTAATGCTTCTTGCTACTCTTGGCTCTGTCGCCCTTCTGGGCGGGGCCTTTGCTTTTCAATATCTTGGCCATATGTCACCGTGCAAAATGTGTCTCTGGCAACGCTGGCCGCATGCCGCCGCTATCCTGTTCGGCATATTTGGTCTGGCAACCGGACGCCGCGAATGGGCCTTGGCGGGTATGCTTGCCGCCTTGGCCACATCCGGGCTTGGGGTGTATCATGCTGGGGTTGAACAGATGTGGTGGAAAGGCCCGACCACCTGTACGTCCCAGTCCATTGCAGGGCTGACAACCGACCAATTGCTAACCCAGATCATGAACGCACCGGTTGTGCGCTGCGACGATATTGTCTGGTCGCTATTTGGTCTAAGCATGGCGGCATGGAACGCTATAATATCATTTTTTCTGGCGATTACCTGGCTGAAAGCCTTTAGAACCTGATAAATCAAGGGATTTGGGGAAAGGACGGTGCTGCACCTCAGGGGGAGAGAGGTGTGCAGCACCCGCGTCACCAAGGCCAGTCCCGGGAGATGCGAGATTGAAAAAACAACCTGTCCTGTTTCAGTATATATGCCCCCTAAAATAGATTTCCAGTCTATAAATCGGAATAGGCGGATTTTGGCTTCAGGCCTCTAGCTCGGCGTCCCAATAGAGATAATCCATCCAGCTTTCGTGCATGAAATTCGGCGGGAACTTGCGACCGGCATTTAACAATTCACCCGGGCTTGGCTGCTGCGGGGGTTTGTTCAAATGCATCCGCGCTTCTTTCACCGATTTCGAGCCTTTGCGCAGATTGCACGGGCTGCAAGACGCCACAACATTGGCCCATGTGGTTTTGCCGCCGCGTGCCCGTGGCACCACATGGTCAAAGGTCATGTCCCCCATTGCGCCACAATACTGGCAGGTAAACCCGTCACGCAAAAACAGATTGAACCGGGTGAATGCGCTGGTTTTTACCGGTTTCACATAATCCTTCAGCACAATCACCGATGGGATATGGATTTCAACCGATGGTGAATGCACAATCCGGTCGTATTCCGCAATGATCGTCACGCGGTCGCAATATGCCGCTTTTACCGCGTCTTGCCAGCACCATAAAGACAGTGGAAAATAGGATAAGGGTCGAAAATCGGCGTTTAAAACTAAAGATGGATAATCGCGCAACCGCCCCGGACTGCGCGCAAAATGTTCAGAAAAGTCAGTATTCATAGTCACATTGTACCCTGTTCTGTTTTGTCATTTCAAGGACACCAGAACGGGACAACCCGTCCCAATATGGGCACCACTATATAGAGGGGTCTAAACCTGACAACCCCCTATATGATGATATACCGCAAATGATTTTCAGGGAAACAAGTCGATAACAGGCTAAAACTATTTTGCCTTTTGTAGGTTTTTGATCGTATTTTTCCCCATGATAATACGCCGTCTGGCTGCGGGTTTCACGGCCTGTCTTTGAACGGCAGGCAACGTGACTGCTTCGGGGGAAACGGCCATAACAGGGTTTTGTGGATAGGCCAGCATACCCAAACGCACAATGCTGATAAAGATCATCACAGATGACAAAGTTGCCTTCGTCACCGATTTAAAAATCGCCATTTTCATCGACCGCGCCCCTAAAATCCTGTTTTTTGATCGTATCATTGGACAGAATACAGGGTTTTATGGCAAAATTAGGACGCGTATTGCATCAACACGCAAGACATCTTCGAATAAACTGCACAGCCAGCCCCAGCCCGTCCGGGGCGATCCCGTGTGCCATGCCCTGCGAGACATGCGTTTCCACCTCAAAGCCCGCATCCTTTAAGGCCGCCTCTGCCTTGCCCATATCCGTTGGGGGTACCACCATATCCATGTCGCCGTGGATCAGTATAATGGGCGGCTTGCTCAGGGTCTCGGCTTTCAAAGCCTCTGGCTGCAGCAGCCGCCCCGAAAACCCGACAATCCCTGCCAGAGAGTCCGCTCGTCTAGGCCCGACATACAATGCCATCATCGTGCCCTGCGAAAACCCGACAAGCACCACACGATCCGGTGTCACCCCTTCATGAACCATCTGCGCATCCAGCCAATGCTGAAACTGCGTTGCCGATTTCAACATGATCTCGCGGGCAAACGACTCGGATGTCATATCCATTGACGGGATCGGAAACCATTCGCGCCCCATCGGGTTCATGGTGCAAACATTGGGTGCATGCGGCGACAGAAACGTGGTATTTTGCAGATGTTCCGCCATCGGATCGGCCAAGCCGATCAAATCGTTACCATCCGCCCCGTAGCCGTGCACAAACACCACCAAACTGTCCGCACGACCCGATTTTGCCGCCTGTTTTTCAGCCTTCAAACTCATCCCCTGATCCCTTCCCGATCCTTCATTAAACGGTAATAGGCCCAAAGCAACCGCGCGGCAACTGCCCGCCAGGGCGACCATGCCTGGGCCATCTGGTTAAACGCTTTTTCAGACGGTCGCGCATCAAGTTCAAACAGAACCTTGGCCGCCTCTTGCAAGGCTAAATCGCCTGCAGCAAAGACATCCGCACGGCCCAATGAAAACATCGCATATATTTCCGCTGTCCAGTTCCCTATGCCTTTTATTTCAATCAGTTGCGCGATTACATCCGATGTCGGGGTTGCGCGTAATGCAGCATAATCCAGCCCGCTTTCAGCCAGGGATTTTACATATTTGATCTTCGGGCGCGAAAGACCGCAACCCCGCAAATCATCCTCAGTTGCGGCGCGAACATCGCGGGCAGTAATCATCTGCGCATCACACAATCGCTTCCAGATACTGCTTGCCGCCGCCACCGATATTTGCTGGCTGACGATCGCATCCAGTAAAGCCTCGAAGCCATGCCGGCGCAGCCGCAAAGGCAGCGGACCTGTCAATTTCAATGCGGCGGCAAAACGCGGCTCGATTTGCGCCAGATAGGCAGCCCCTTCGGCAACGCAAATTTCTGATCTGATAATCCGTCCTACCATTTTTGCGCCTGCACCCAATGCAAAGCAGCCTTAACAGTGTCAACCACAGCCGCGTTGGGCAGTTTCGGGCGGTTTATCAACACCACAGGCAGGCCAAGTGCGCGCGCGGCATCCAGTTTCGAGCGGCTTTTATCGCCACCGGCATTTTTGGCCACCAGCCAGTCTATTGCCATTTTTCGGAACAAAGCGATTTCTTCGTCTATGAAAAACGGCGGGGTTCCAATGACAAAAGCCCCGTTGAAACCGGGAAGCACCGGCGGGGTTGGCGGGTCAATCACCCGGGCCAGCAGGTGTCGCCCCGAAAGACATGAGAATTCAGCCAGGCTTTGCCGCCCCGTTGCCAGAAAAACCGTTGCTCCTTTGGGGATGATAGTGGCCGTTTCCGTAGCGCAATCAACGAAATGCCAGCGGTCACCCACCGCAGGCTGCCATGCGGGACGCTGTAGGATCAAATGCGGCAATCCCAGATCGCGGCATACTTTGGCCGCCGTATGCGTCATGTTGGCGGCAAAAGGATGCGTTGCATCGACAACGCCGGTAATGCGGTTTTTTAGCAGGTAATCCCGAAATCCCTTGACCCCGCCAAAACCACCAATGCGCGTAATCGCCGGCAAAGCACCAGGCGCACGCGTCGCCCCCGCAAGGGACGCGATGACATCAACCTCCCGCACCGCTTCCAGTAACCGCCGTGCATCGGATGTACCGGCCAGAACCAGCAGCGTCACGGGGCTGTTCCCAACACGAATCCAGAACGATTTATAACCACAATATCAATATGTTCCACTGTGTTTTTCACCTTAGACAACACCTGTTGACGCGCCTGATTGGCAATCGCGACAGCAAGTTTGTTACCGGCGCGTTCAACCGCTTCCAGCGCGGTATTTGCATCCCCCACATCGGCTAATCCCAACGATAGGGACAGGTCATTCAACGCGGAAAAATCCACCTGCGAACGCGATGAGTGCAGGTCCACAGCACCTTGTGAAAGCTTGGTTATTTTGCCGATACCGCCGCCGATGGTGACCCGTTCCACCGGATGTTTTGCCAGATATTTCAGCATGCCACCGGCAAAATCCCCCATGTCCAGCATGGCGTGATCGGGCAGACCAAACATCTTTTGCACCACTTTTTCCGAGGTCGCCCCCGTGCATCCCGCGACATGGGCCTGACCACCTGCCACCGCGACATCAATGCCGCGATGAATAGAGGCAATCCATGCGGCACAGGAAAATGGCCGGACAACACCCGTTGTACCCAAAATCGACAAGCCCCCGACAATCCCCAAGCGCGGATTCCATGTCTTGAGGGCAATTTTAGCGCCCCCCGGCACTGAAACCGTTACCGAGATATCCGCAGCTTGGCCGTACCGCTTCGCCTGTTCTTCAATCACCGCTGTCATCATCGCCCGGGGTACAGGGTTGATCGCAGGTTCCCCGACACCGATCGGCAGGCCTGCTTTTGTAACCGTTCCCACGCCCTCACCCGCCTTGAAGACAATACCGCCATCACTTGCTGCAACCCGAACACTGATCAGTGCCCCGTGGGTGACATCGGGGTCATCGCCCGCGTCTTTGGTAATACCCACTTCGGCCCAACCGGCCCCTTCTGCCTGATGCGCCAGTGGAAATATTGGCGTCTCGCCTTTTGGCAGGGTAATCGTGACATCGCGGGGGAACCCCCCCCCCCACAACGCATCCAGCGCCGCCTTGGTGGCGGCGGTTGCACAGGCCCCTGTGGTCCAGCCACGGCGCAAATCCCCTGTTGGTTTCCGGCTCATGACACGACTATAGGCATCATTTTAGCTGACGCCAATCACCCAATTTCCGTCGCAGTGTTACTTGGCAAATCCTGCACTCTGGGCCATAACAACCCTATGACAGGCACGAATCCCCTTCCCCCCAACGACTGGCCGGAATTAAAGCCCGGCTGGGTCTGGTTGTGCGGTGCTGGCCCGGGCGACCCCGGCCTATTGACCTTGCACGCTTTAAACGCATTGCGCCAGGCTGATGCTATTATTTATGACGCGCTTGTTGACAGCCGCATCATAAACTGGGCGCGTAAAGACGCCGAGCTGATCTATGCGGGCAAACGCGGCGGCAAACCGTCGGCCAAACAGCGCGATATATCCCTGCAACTGGTGGAACTTGCCAAATCAGGCAAACGCGTGCTTCGCCTGAAGGGCGGTGATCCGTTCGTTTTCGGGCGCGGCGGCGAAGAGGCACAAACCCTTGTGCAACACGGCATCCCGATCCGTATCATCCCCGGCATATCGGCAGGCATCGGCGGTCTGGCCTATGCGGGCATCCCCGTCACCCACCGCGATGTCAACCAGTCCGTGACCTTTATCACCGGCCACGATCAAAGTGGCGAGACGCCCGACACCTTGAATTGGCAGGCGATTTCCCAAGGTTCACAAGTATTGGTGATTTATATGGGGATGAAACATATAGCCCCCATTGCAGAGTCCCTTTTGCAAGCGGGCCGCGCCAAAGACGAGCCCGTGGCCGTGGTGACACACGCCACCACGCCCGCCCAGAAAGTGCTTGAGACCACACTTGGCAAACTTGTCGTTGACCTTGAAGCATCGACCCTTTCGCCGCCCGCCATCATCTGCGTTGGCCGTTCGGTGAAAATGCGCCAAGTGCTGGACTGGCAGGCGATGATGGCGGGTGAAAAGCCGCGCAATCTGGATCCTTTGGGTCGAGGCAAACCCGCCGAAGCCTTATGACAGGCCTGATCCTTACGGCACCCAACTCGGGGGGCGGTAAAACCACCGTGACTTTGGGCATATTACGCGCCCTTAAAAAGCGTGGTATCGCCATGCGTTCGGGCAAAAGCGGGCCTGATTACATCGACCCGCGGTTTCACGAAGCCGCCAGCGGGTCTGTTTGCGTCAATTTGGATGCATGGGCAATGTCGCCTGCACGCCTGCGCGCGCTTGCGGCTGGCAACACACCCATCCTGATCGAAGGTGCCATGGGCCTGTTTGACGGCGCCCCGCCCGATGGCAAAGGCGCCACGGCTGACGTGGCACGCATCTTGCATCTGCCTTGCGTGTTGATCTGCGATGTCTCGAAACAATCCCAATCCGTTGCCGCCGTGGTTGAAGGCTTTTCGCGCCATGCGCAGGATGTGAACATTGCCGGTGTCATCCTGAACAAGGTCGGTAGCCCACGGCATGAAGCCATGTTGCGCCGCGCGCTAACCCCTGTGGGTCTTCCTGTTCTGGGGACAGTTTACCGCGATGCAAAACTGGAAACTCCATCGCGGCATTTGGGGCTTGTGCAGGCGGATGAGCGGGATGACTTGGAAGGTTTTTTGGATTATTCCGCTAATATTTTAGAAAGTTCGCTTAATATTGATGACATTATGTCACTATTTGGAGACTTACTTAAAACCCAGGAACAATCACCAATCCTGCCACCACCGGCCCAGTCCATCGCTATCGCATCCGACCGCGCGTTTGCTTTTGCCTACCCGCATCTGTTGCAAGCGTGGCGCAAAGCGGGTGCGGAAATCACTTTCTTCTCACCTCTTGCGGATCAGGCACCGGCGGTAAGTGATCTGGTGATTTTTCCGGGCGGCTACCCTGAACTTCATGCGGGGAAACTGGCGGCAAACCGCAATTTTCTGTCCTCCACCCGCAAAGCCAAAGCGGTTTACGGAGAATGCGGGGGCTATATGACAATGGGAACAGGTCTGACGGACGCCAGCGGCAACCGCCATGAAATGCTGGGCCTTCTGCCGCTTGAAACCAGCTTTGCCAAGCGAAAACTGCATTTGGGGTATCGCAATTTGATCCCCCAAGGTGGTTTGTGGGATATGCCCTTGAAAGCCCATGAATTTCACTATGCCACCACCCTAAAATCCGAAGGTGCGCCGCTATTCGACGCCACCGACGCCGAAGATACGGCCCTGCCCGCCATGGGCCTGATCAACGGGCCGCATTCGGGAAGTTTTGCACACATCATTGACCGCGCCGGTTAAGACAGATACGTCGGATTTCATGACCCATTCAGATCGCATCGCCAAGCGCAACGTAACCATCCTTGTCATCGCCCAAGCGTTCCTTGGCGCACAGATGCCGATCATATTCATCATCGGGGGGTTGGCAGGCCAGTCATTGGCCCCAAACATATTATGGGCCACCATGCCGATTTCGATGATCGTTTTCGGCTCTATGACCACGGCCCCGTGGTTAAGCCATGTGATGCAACGCTATGGCCGCAAAACGGGTTTTCTTATCGGGACATTTGCCGGGACTGTCGGGGCAGCGATTAGCGCATACGGGCTATATAGCAGCTCTTTCACCCTGTTCCTGATCGGCAGCTATTGTTCTGGTATCTATATGTCCGCACAGGGATTTTTCCGCTTTGCCGCCGCCGATACCGCGTCCGACAGTTTTCGTCCCAAAGCGATTTCCTATGTTATGGCCGGCGGCTTGGCATCAGCCGTTATCGGCCCGCAACTGGTCAAACTGACCTCCGACAGCTTTATCATCCCGTTTTTTGGCTGTTATATGTCTGTTTTGGCGATCAACATCATCGGTTCTCTGCTGTTCTTTTTCCTTAAAATCCCCACACCGGATGCACCAAGTGCCAAAACCCACACAGGCCGCTCGCGAATAGAGCTTTTGAAAACCCCGCGCATTGCCGTGGCGATCATCTGTGCCATGGTGTCCTATTCGCTGATGAACCTGGTGATGACCTCGACGCCGCTGGCCGTTGTCGGTTGCGGTTTCACCCAAGGCAACGCCGCCGACATCGTGATGGCCCATGTTTTGGGCATGTATATCCCCAGCTTTTTCACAGGTGCGCTGATCGTGCGATTCGGGGTTGAACGAATTATAGCTTTGGGTCTGGTTATTCTAACCGCAGCAGGGCTGGTCGATATGGCAGGCTTTGAACTGGCGAATTTCTTTGGCGGTCTTATCCTGTTGGGCTTAGGCTGGAACTTCGGCTTTATCGGGGCCACCACAATGTTGACAGGGGCCCATGCCCCTGAAGAGCGTGGACGGGTACAGGGCATGAACGATTTTCTGGTGTTTGGCTCTGTGACGCTTGGCTCGCTTTCATCGGGTTTCTTGATGAATGGCATAGGCGGCTCTGCGCAGCAGGGCTGGGCTGCGGTCAACATTGCAATGGTGCCGCTGCTTTTGCTGGCAAGCGGGGCTTTGGTGTGGCTGGTGACACACACGCGCCGTAAAATGGCCTAATAACCACCTGTAATAGACAGCCATAACAGACTGATTTTCTTGTAGAATTCAGACGTCCCCAAGTGCCCGGATGCAACCAGATCAGGGGATTTAGCTGCCTGTTTCAACACCTGTCGCGCCATCCAACCGCTGCGCAAGGCTGGTCTTGCGGGCTTAGGCACAGCGTCCACGGCCAACCGTTTCAAAGCCCTTGTTGCCAACGCAGTCACACCGTCAGGCGTGCCATCCACCAGCGGGTATTTCTGTGCATTTTCCAATGCGGGAATGGCGCGAAACAGGGCGCCGACCCCGGCCCCGAAGCCGTAATCCATCACCGCATTCCGGTGTGCTTCATCCGCCCCCAAGGCCTGAGCTGCCAGCCACATCAGGCCGGATGATGTGTCCAGAATATACTGATCAAACGCCGCCTGATCCTTGTGCGGCTCTTGGTAAATATCCCACCGCCGGGCTTCAATCAGCCGATCAAACGCCGCACGTTCCAGTGCATTTTCCGCAATCAACACCGCCAGAGGCGTCACGACTTCATGGCGTCGCACCGCACCACCCTTGTAAATCTCGTCTATTGCATCCGCCCACCATTGCAGGCGCATCTCGGCGATCATCGCCTCTTTTGTGACCCACGGCGCGCGCACGACCTCCAGATTGAAGGCATAAAGCACAAACAGGGCCGCGCGGCTTTCGGGTGGGGCCGACATTGCCGCCAAAAACCGGTCGGGATCCCCGCGTTCCACCAATTCTGCACAGGCCTGAATGCTCATGCAGGCATCACTTGATCACGGATCAGTTTCCAGTTGATCGCCTCCAGCAACGCCTCGAAAGACGCGTCCACAATGTTGGCAGACACGCCCACAGTTGACCAGTGCCGCCCCTGCCCGTCCTGGCTGTCGATGATCACACGCGTGACCGCTTCGGTGCCGCTGTTGATGATCCGCACTTTGAAATCCACCAGCTTCATATCGTCGATCAATGCCTGATACGGCCCCAGATCCTTGCCCAAAGCCCGCGACAAAGCGTTTATCGGGCCGCTATCGGTGCCGTTTTCATCCATGCTTTGTGACACCGACATGACCTTATGCTTGCCGATTTTCACCACCACAACGGCCTCGGAAATGCTGACCATCTTGTTGTACTTGTTCTTGCGCCGTTCCACCGTCACACGGTAGCGTTTCACTTTGAAAAAACTCGGCAATTCGCCCAGAACCTTCCGCGCCAGCAACTCGAACGAGGCCTGTGCGCCATCATAGGAATAGCCGCGATCCTCGCGCCTTTTCACCTTGTCCAGAATCCGCGCCAGACGTGGATCATTTCTGGGCACATCAACACCCATAGCTTCCAAACGGTTGCGCAAATTAGACTGGCCCGCCTGATTTGACATCGGAATAACCCGTTCATTTCCAACTACTTCCGGGGCGATGTGTTCGTAAGTTGTGGGGTCTTTCAGGATTGCCGACGCATGCAGCCCCGCCTTATGGGTAAAGGCCGAGGCCCCGACATAGGCCGCCTGTTTTTGCGGCACACGGTTCAAAATATCATCCAGCTTGCGGCTGATCGCGGTCAAGCCTTGCAACGCGTCAAGGGTGACACCGGTTTCATAAAGCCCGGCGTAGGGCTGTTTTAACAACAGCGTCGGGATAAGCGTGGTCAGGTTTGCATTGCCGCAACGTTCGCCTAGGCCGTTCAGCGTGCCCTGGATTTGCCGCGCCCCCGCATCCACCGCCGCCAGCGAATTGGCCACCGCGTGTTCGGTGTCGTTATGGGTGTGAATGCCGATGTGATCGCCCGGAATACCCGCCGCAATCGCCGCTTTGGTGGCGGCGTGAACCTGCGCCGGCATTGCCCCGCCGTTGGTATCACAAAGCACAATCCAGCGCGCCCCCGCATCATAAGCCGCTTTTGCCGCTTTCAGCGCGTAATCAGGGTTGGAACGGTAGCCGTCAAAAAAATGTTCGCAATCAAACAGGGCTTCGCGGCCCTGCGCCACCACATGCTTGATGCTCTCGGTTATATTTTCGATGTTTTCGTCCAAAGTGATGCCAAGCGCGGTTGTCACATGGAAATCATGGGTTTTGCCGACCAGACAAACGGCGGGCGTGTTGGCATTCAAAACCGCGGCCAAAACATCATCGTTTGCCGCGGAACGCCCCGCCCGTTTTGTCATACCAAAGGCGGTAAACGTGGCACACAGTTTCGGGGCCGCATCGAAAAAATCGCTGTCGGTAGGGTTGGCCCCCGGCCAGCCGCCTTCGAC
>JASFZB010000025.1:0-62291 GCA_045046705.1 Rhodobacterales bacterium
AATTGAAATTTTGATCCCTGAAGCGTTCAGAAAAAATCACCATTCCCACGTATCGACTGGGTTCAGTCAGAAAACCGCACGCTTGATGGCCGATGGTCGCGGTTTAACAGCACAGCACAAAGACGGCCACGAAATTGAAATGTCCATTGGGCTGGCCCACTTCACAATTGGCATGCAACCGCACATGCTTTGTGTTTGTATCCGCAAAGAGGACAGCCTTGCCACCGATACAATAACTGAACCAACCCTTCGAGGGTTGTTCAACGAATTTGACATTAATTCTGCAGTGACGCAATTCGCAACGACCCGTGGCCAGGGTATGTTACGCGAAGATGAAATAATAACTGCCAACGGCGCCGTGGTTCCCGTCGAGTTTTCGGGTGCTTTAATGGCAAAATCCTCCGAAAACCCGACCGGTGCGATTGTGACAGTTCGGGATATTTCCGAGCGTAAGATTGCCGAAACGGCTAAGGCAGAGTTTCTTGCGACGGTCAGTCATGAGCTTCGCACGCCGCTGACCTCGATCAAAGGTGCTTTGGGATTAATAAAGTCAGGTGCCGTAGGCGACTTAAATGACAAGCTTAGTCATCTTGTTTCGGTTGCTCTTTCAAATAGCGACCGGCTAATATTTATGGTCAACGATATTTTGGATATTGAAAAAAACTCTGCTGGAAAAATGGAATTCAAATTAGAGCCTATGGATATGTGTGAACTGGTTCATAAGGCGATTGAGGCCAATCACGGGTACGCCAAAACCCATGGTGTGGCCTTCAAATACAATGGCCCGGACAAGAAGATTCTGGTCAAGGGTGACATGGGCAGATTGATGCAGGTTATGTCCAACCTAATGTCAAATGCCGCCAAATTTTCAAAAAAAGGCCAAGACATAGAAATTTCTCTAAAATGTATAAAAGACAAGGTAAGGGTTCAGGTTAAAGACAGCGGAAGCGGAATTCCAGAAGCGGCACAGGCGACGATATTCGATAAATTCACCCAAGCCGACTCTAGCGATCAAAGACAAACGAGCGGTACCGGATTAGGCCTGAGCATCGTAAAAATTATGGTCGAAGCGCATGGCGGAAAAATTGCATTTGACAGTGTAGAGGGCAAGGGAACCACCTTCTATTTTGACCTGGATTTACTGGTATAACAAACTGAAGATACGCAGCATCACGAACAAACCGACGACAGTTTTCAAGGCCGCGCTAGAAATTGCGTGTTATTGCATCTGTCTCGAAGCAACCTATCGGGGATTTCTTGCATTCGTAGACCGTGGCTTTTTTAAGATGACGGGCTTCTCTGCGACCCTACATTTGACGCAGACATGTCACAAATAGGCCAAATTAAAATGTAAAATTGAATCAAGGTGTGAGGTAATAATCTCCGTGTAATTATCTATAGTTAGGTTCAGGTGAAATTAAATGTGTAAACCAATGAAAATACTGGTAGTCGATGATGATGAAGTTATCCTTGAACTATTAAGTGTTATTCTGGAGCAAGAAGGGCACACGAACCTGGCGGTGTCAAATTCTGGCGAGCATGCTCTTGAATTGATCGATAAGACACTTCGACCATTTGACTGTATTTTACTGGATATTCAAATGCCGAAGATGGATGGTATTGAGCTTTGCGCCAAGATCAAGACAAATTCTATTTACAAAGATACACCAATTATCATGATCTCGGCCATGTCGACTAAAGACTACATCAACAGAGCATTTGCGGCTGGGGCATCGGACTATATCACTAAGCCATTTGATGTTCTTGAATTAGGAACTCGCATAAAAATAGCGGGAACACTGGTTCAAAAACAAAGACAGCTAATCAAGAAAGAACGTACCATTGATGTTCTAAATGAAGAACTTACCAAAAGTGATCATTATGATATCCTTGAGCCCTTAAATATTGAATGCGTGGATAGAGTTATCGACTTTTTGTCATTTGAAAAACATATTTCTCAATTGCCTAACAGTGCTTTATTTAAATCCAAAATATTTGCCATAAAAATTGCAAACATCCAGAAAATCCATTCTCGAACCACACCTGCAGAATTTAAAGGTATACTGACTGATATAGCCGAGATTATCTCGAAGAATTTGTTGGGAAATAAAAACTTTATCTCTTATCGAGGAAATGGTGTTTTCGTATGTTTTGCGCATACATCTTACAATGTGATACTGGAAAATATGGAAATTTTTATTAACAATGAGATGGTAAATTTGGGCACGTTGAACCGCAATGCAGCACAACTTAAAGTGGATTTGGTTTTTGGCAAATTAAAAGCTTCCGGCATATTTTCCAAACAAAACGCATTGGGCTTGTTGCAAGATGCTATAAATTCTGTTGAAAAGTCTGTTGCCATGGCCTGATGTTGCCACTGGCGGTTTGGATAGGAGATACAATTGGGTGCATTATAAACGCACGGCAACTTTGGGCTGAAAATAATAATTCAACAAAATGCATGATCGACCACTTCGCCCCACAACAGACATATCCCCCCCCATCCCCAATTGACCCGCCGCACGGCTTTGCCTAAGTAGAACCAAACATTCACCGCCAAAGGGCAGGGCTATGACCACCGATAAACCACGATCATTTCAAGAGATCATTTTACGGCTTCAGAATTACTGGGCCGATCACGGCTGCGCCATCTTGCAGCCCTATGATATAGAGGTGGGCGCAGGTACGTTTCACCCGGCCACCACGTTGCGCTCATTGGGGTCAAAACACTGGGCTGCGGCCTATGTGCAACCCTCGCGCCGCCCCACGGACGGGCGGTATGGCGAAAACCCCAACCGGTTGCAGCATTATTACCAGTTTCAAGCAATCATCAAGCCTAGCCCGCCTGATTTGCAAGACCTGTATCTGGGGTCATTGCAGGCCATCGGGATTGATATGGAACTGCATGACATCCGCTTTGTCGAAGACGATTGGGAAAGCCCGACGCTGGGCGCATGGGGGCTGGGTTGGGAGGTCTGGTGTGACGGCATGGAAGTGTCGCAATTTACCTACTTTCAGCAGGTCGGCGGCCATGACTGCCACCCTGTCTCGGGCGAGCTGACCTACGGGTTGGAACGGCTGGCGATGTATGTTTTGGGCGTCGATCATGTGATGGATATGCCGTTTAACGCGCCCGATGCGCCGATCCCGCTGACATATGGTGACATCTTCAAACAGACCGAACAGGAATATTCGCGCTGGAATTTCGATGTCGCCGACACCGATATGCTGTTGCAGCATTTCAAGGACGCGGAAGCGGAATGTGCGCGTATTTTGGCCGCACCCCATATTGACCCCAAAACCGGCAAAAACATCATCATGGTGCATCCGGCCTATGACCAGTGTATCAAAGCCAGCCATTTGTTTAATCTGCTGGACGCACGCGGTGTGATCTCGGTCACGGAACGCCAAGCCTACATTGGCCGTGTGCGCACCCTGACCAAGCTTTGTGCCGATGCGTTTGTTGAAACCGAAGCGGGCGGGGCTGCGGCATGAACGGGAAAATCATCGTTTCAATCCTGGTGATTGCTGCCGTCGTTATGGGGTTCGGCCTGTGGTATTCCATCGAGCGGGCCTATTATTATCAGGTTTCGGGCCTCACCGAGGTTCAGGCCTATGGCAAAACCATGCCTGTCAGCGATTACAAGGGGATTGATGCAGTGACCTCGCCTCTGAAAATGCGCGCCTGTTTCAAGGTGAACTGGGATTATATCCCGTCAGATGCATATAAGGGCGAAGCCACACCGCTGATTGCGCCAAGCAATTTCAAATGTTTTGACGCAGGCCAACTGACCCGTGATCTGGAAAGCGGCAAAGCCACCGCTATATTGTCGAAGGACAATAAGCCTTACGGGTTTGACACCTATATCATGCAATACCCCGATGGGCGGGCCTATATGTGGCGTCAAATCAACAAATGCGGCAAGGCAAAGTTCAGTGACAAGGTGCTGCCAAAAGGTTGCCCCGCCCCCGCATTGCAAGATCAAAGTTTAAACACAGTGCCCTTAAGGGGCGGTAAAACCCGGGAAATGACATATTATGGCTGATTTGCTGCTGGAACTGTTAAGCGAAGAAATCCCCGCGCGGATGCAGTTGCGCGCTGCCGATGATCTGAAAAAACGGGTCACCGATGGCTTGGTTGATGCAGGGCTGACCTATGCGTCTGCTGCGGCTTTTGCAACGCCGCGCCGTTTGTGCCTGACGGTCGAGGGGCTGTTGTCCCATAGTCCAAGCCTGCGCGAGGAACGCAAAGGCCCGCGTGTGGGCGTGCCTGAAAAAGCCTTGGCTGGGTTTTTGCGCGGTGTCGGGCTGACGCTGGATCAGTTGGAAATCCGTGACGACAAGAAGGGCCAGACCTATTTTGCGGTGATCGAAAAACCGGGGCGGCCTGCAAGCGATATTATCGCCGAGGTAATCCCGCAAGTGATCCGCAATTTCCCGTGGCCGAAATCCATGCGCTGGGGGGCAGGGACTTTACGCTGGGTGCGGCCTTTGCATTCTATCCTGTGTATCATGTCGGGGGATGACGGGGCTGCCGTGGTGCCGTTTGATGTAGACGGCATTGAAGCCGCCAATCTGACAGCCGGCCACCGGTTTCATGCGCCCGAATGGTTCAGCGTTAACGGCTTTGATCAATACCGCGCCGAATTGAAAAAGGCCTATGTCATGCTCGACAGTGGTGAGCGTGCCGATCATATACGCGAGGACGCGAAAAATTTGGCCTTTGCCCAAGGGCTGGAAGTGGTCGAGGACGCAGGACTGTTGGCCGAGGTGGCGGGGCTTGTGGAATGGCCCGTGGTGTTGATGGGCGATATTGCCGACGACTTTATGGAATTGCCCGCCGAGGTGCTGCAAACATCGATGCGCGAACACCAGAAGTTTTTCTCGGTGCGCAATCCTAAAACCGGACGGATTGAAAAGTTCATTACTGTGGCCAACCGTGAAACTGCAGATCACGGGGCGACTATCCTTGCGGGCAACCAAAAGGTGCTGTTTGCGCGCCTGTCTGATGCAAAGTTTTTCTGGGAAAACGACCTGCGGGTGCCGCTGGCGGATATGGCGGCGAAACTTGAAAATGTGACGTTCCATAATAAGCTGGGCACACAGGCCGAACGGGTCGACCGTATTGCAGCCTTAGCCCGTGAAATTGCACCCGTTGTGGGGGCTGATGCGGATATGGCTGAGGCCGCCGCCAAGGTGGCCAAGGCTGATCTGATGTCTGAAATGGTTTATGAATTCCCCGAACTGCAAGGGGTGATGGGCAAGTATTATGCGCAAAAAGCGGGGCTGGATGATGCTATCGCCAATGCTTGCGCCGACCACTACTCCCCGCTTGGGCCGTCAGATATGGTGCCAAGCGCGCCTGTGACCGTGGCTGTGGCATTGGCCGATAAGATCGACACGCTGACAGGGTTTTGGGCGATTGATGAGAAACCAACGGGGTCGAAAGACCCGTTTGCTTTGCGTCGAGCCGCGCTGGGGGTTATTCGGTTGGTGCTGGAGAATGGTGTTAGATTAAATGCTTATAGCCGGCTGAAGCGTGAAATCTTGGTTCGTTGTATTATTGCAGAATCTTTGAACATTCAAAGTATGGCATTTGAAATTGGTAAAACTAAATGGCAATTATTGGTGAGTGAAGCTGAAATTGAAAGTGTAATTGATAAAAATATTGAAAATTTTGCAAAAAGTAAGGAAGAGTTGCTTTCTGAAGCGAAGACTAAATCAATTGACCTGCTCTCATTCTTCCACGATCGCCTAAAGGTCTACCTGCGCGACAAAGGCATCAGCCACGATATCATCGACGCTTGCCTAGCCATGCCGAACAACGATGACTTCACGCTTCTGGTAAACCGTGCCGAAGCCCTGCAGGCCTTTATCAAAACCGATGATGGCACCAACCTGTTGCAGGGCTTTAAGCGGGCGAATAATATTTTGACGCAGGCCGAGGCCAAGGACGGGGTTGAATATTCCTACGGAGCAGATGTGAAGTTTGCCGAAACCGATGTGGAACGGGATTTGTTTGCGGCCCTTACAACGGCGGGCGAAACTATTGAGCCTGCGATCAAATCGGAAGATTTTGCTGCCGCGATGTCTGCTATGGCCGCCCTGCGCGCGCCGATTGATGCGTTCTTTGACGCGGTCAAAATCAATGCCGACAATGATATTGTGCGGCGGAACCGCTTGAACCTTTTGGGCCAAATTCGCAAAACCATGGGGTCGGTTGCGGATTTCACCAGGATTGAAGGCTAGGCTTGAATGCCGTTTCAAAATGCCGTTAGACTGAAACGGCAATCTAAGAGGGCCTGAAATGGCAGATTATCCGCGAATATTGGCATTAACCGCAGGGGCAGACGCGCCAGCGGAGGTTTACGGGGCGCGTGCAGCGACGCAAGTGGCCTTGATGGATGCGGGCCTGCCGGTGCCAAAGGCATGGGGGCTGTCGGTCGATGCGGTGAAAGCCATCGCCAATGAGGATTTTCCCACCGAATGGCCTTTTCTGGACGAGCTTAGCACAGGCTGTCTGGTGTCGGTGCGCTCCAGCCCGATTGCGCGGGAATGGGGCGGGCCTGATGCGTTGCTGAATTTGGGCATGAACCAGGCCACATGCAACATTTTGAAAACCCCTTTGGGTGAACAGGCGGCAACGGCGCTTTATCTGCGGTTTGTGCAAGATTATTCGGTAAAAGTCGCTAGATTAGACCCTGAATGGTTTGAAGAGTTATCTTTGTTACACAATCGAAAAGGCAAGGTCGATGTCGATGCGGTACTTGGATCATCGCTTGCGCTTTATGATCAAAATGTGGGCGAGCTGTTTCCGCAGGAACCGGTGCGCCAGTTGCGCAAGGCTTTGCGCTCGTTCGTCAAGGCCTGGGATGGCACCACGGCGCGGATTTTGCGCATGGCACAAAGTGCGCCCAGCGATGCCGGACTGGGGTTGATCATTCAGGAAATGGCTTTGGGTCTGGGGCGCGGCGAAAGCGGGGCCGGTATTGGCCAGTTTGTTTCGGTGCAAACCGGTGAAGAAGCGGCATTCGGGCGTTATATGTCGCAATCCCAAGGCCGCGATGCGGTCGAGGCCCAGGCAAAATCCTATTATCTAAGCAAAGATCCGCGCGGGCCGTCTTTGGAAGACAGCAATCCCGAAATTCTGTCTGAACTGAAAGCCCATTCCGAAACCGCGCGTGCGGCTTTCGGTGATGAAATGCAGTTGGAATTTACCGTGCAGGACGGCCATATGGCGGTGCTTGATGCTGTGCCTGCGGAACGGTCGGGGCGGGCAGCGGTCGCGATTGCGGTGCGTCTGGTCGAGGCGGGCATCCGCAGCAAGGAACAGGCCCTGATGGGGATTGATCCGCGCAGCCTGAACGAGGTGCTGCACCCGCTTGTTGACCCAAAGGCCAAACGCGAGGTTCTGACCCGCGGTATTTCTTCCAGCCCCGGGGCGGCTACGGGTAAGATCGTGTTTACCGCCAATGCGGCGCAGGCCAGTGCGGCGCGTGAAGAGCCGTGCATATTGGTGCGGGTGGAAACCTCGCCCGAAGATGTGCGCGGCATGCATTCGGCGCAAGCGGTGCTTACGGCCAAAGGCGGGCGTGACAGTCATGCCGCCGTGGTGGCTCGTACCATCGGGGTGCCGTGCATTGTCGGGGCAAGGGACATGAAGGTCGATGTGCGCGGCAAAACCCTGACTTTGCCAAACGGCATAACCCTGCGGGCCGGCGATACCATTACTGTGGATGCGGGACTGGGCGAGGTTTTATTGGGTGCGCCCAAGCTTGTGCAACCCAATTTGGGCGGTGCCTTTAACACATTCATGTCCTGGGCCGATGAATTTCGGGTTCTGGGGGTGCGGGCCAATGCCGATACGCCGCAAGATGCGCGTATTGCCCGCGATTTCAAAGTTGACGGTATCGGGCTGGTGCGCACGGAACACATGTTCTTTGAAGCGGGCAGGCTTAATGTAATGCGCGAGCTGATTTTTGCGGATAGTGATCAGGATCGCAAAGCAGCACTTGATCTGCTGTTGCCGATGCAACGCTCTGATTTTGTTGAATTGTTCGATACCATGGTCGGCCTGCCGGTTTGTATTCGCCTGCTTGATCCGCCGTTGCATGAATTCCTGCCACATTCGCGCGATGAAATGCAATCCCTGGCGGATGCGATGGGCCTGCCGTTGTCGAAAATCACTGCCCGGGTGGACGATTTGCGTGAATTCAATCCGATGCTGGGTACGCGCGGGGTACGTTTGGGCATTATGGTGCCGGAGATTTACGATATGCAGGCACGCGCGATTTTTGAAGCGGCAGCACTTGTGCAAAAATCTGGCGGCGGCTTGATTGCGCCTGAAATCATGGTGCCGCTGGTGTCGGCCAACCGCGAGGTCGAACTGGTCAAGTCCAGTGTTGATGCTATTTTTGCTGCCGTGAAGAATGAAACCGGTGTTACCATGGATTATTCTTTGGGAACCATGGTGGAAACACCGCGTGCCGCGTTGCGGGCGGGAGAAATTGCCCATAGCTCGGAATTTTTCAGCTTTGGCACCAATGATCTGACACAAATGACATACGGGCTAAGCCGGGATGACAGTGGCCGGTTCATGCGCGATTACATCCGTTTGGGGGTGTTCGAGGAAGATCCGTTCCATTCGTTGGATGTGGACGGGGTTGGCGAGTTGCTGTTGATGGCCTGTGAACGCGGCCGTGCTGCGCGCCCGGGTCTGGTTTTGGGGCTGTGCGGTGAACATGGCGGTAATCCGCAATCGGTGGAGTTTTGTCACCAGGCCGGGTTTGATTACGTCTCTTGCTCGCCGTTTCGCACGCCCATAGCAAAATTGGCTGCGGCACAAGCGGCATTATCCGCAGGAAAATAGGTTATAAAGTTACAATTTTAGGCTTTCGGTTATAATATGCACCTTATTTTAACATAAATGTTACAGTGTCGAGGGTGCAAGAAATGAAAAACTGGACATGACAGGGCAGGATTTTGTAAAACGCGTATAGATTTACCCTGGTATGGGTAACGAATAAACGAGGGCTCTTGATATGAAGAGTATATTTTACAAACTTTCCCGGACAATAGGTTTTGCTTTTACTGGCCTGATCGTCAGCACGTCTGCGTTTGCGGGGGGTGCCCCTAACAACTGGACGCAAGTCTCGGCTTTGCTGGATATTGAACATAGTGCCATGCAGTCCATTGGCAAGGAACGTCTGGCGGTTCTAAGCGGTACGGCACCTGTTTTCAAATATGCAAGAAACACCTCGCCGGTGACACGCATATCCACAATGCAGCAGGTTAATGCGCTGCCGCGTGCCAACGGTAACGCAGAATGGCGGTGTTTGACCGAGGCGCTTTATTTTGAAGCACGCGGGGAACAGTTGCGCGGCCAGTTTGCCGTGGCCGAAGTCATATTAAACCGCCGTGACAGCAAAAAGTTCCCGGACACGGTTTGCGGCGTGGTAAATCAAGGGACAAAATCAGGTAAAAAATACGCCTGTCAGTTTTCTTACAAATGCGATGGCCGCGCCGAAGTGTTCTCCGAGGGAGGCGCCTATATTCAGGTCGGCAAAGTTGCCCGCATTATGCTGAACGGCAAAAAACGTACTTTGACCAAAGGCGCTACATTCTATCATACAGGCTCGGTGCGTCCAAGATGGTCGCGTAAATTTACCCGCACGGCAAAAGTCGGGCGGCACTACTTCTACCGCGCCTAACAGGGCTGCAAAAACCGCATTAGGGTCGCCATTTGGCGGCCTTTTTTATGGGGTTTATGGCAAAGGGGTATAATCGCACTTGTTTTGGCTGTGGCGGGGATATATTTGGTCAAGGAGTGTGAAAGTACCGCCCATGAACGATGATAGTTATGATGATATTTCAGTTGCCTTTGACAGCCTGGAAGCACGCGCAACAGCGCACCATCGGGGGGACCCGCCGGATCGTATTTGTGTGCGCGATTTTATCAAGCATGTGGAGATCGGGGCGTTTCAGGCAGAGCGTGACACCACGCAGCGTATCCGTTTCAATGTGGTGCTGGAGGTTGCAGACACAGCCGGGCCTGTGGATGATGTAGACCAGATTTTATCCTATGACAGCATTACCGGGGCAATCGAGGAACAGCTTGCTTTTGAGCGCCTGAACTTACTTGAAACACTGGCCTATCG
The DNA here is from genome assembly GCA_045046705.1 of Rhodobacterales bacterium. GTDB lineage: Bacteria > Pseudomonadota > Alphaproteobacteria > Rhodobacterales > Rhodobacteraceae > Amylibacter. The sequence continues at coordinate 10,158 of JASFZB010000025.1, forward strand.
TATTGCCGACAGCATTTTGGCACACCCGAATGCCCTGCGTGTTTTCGTACGCATCGAAAAGCTTGACCGTATTCCCGGGGCGTTGGGCATAGATATTGTGCGCAGTAAATCGGCTGCGCACCAAAGCGGGGCCGGGGCCCTGGTCGCGCCTTTGGTGGTGTTCATGCCAAATGCGGTTTTGCACGGCGGCGGCCTGTCTGGCTGGCTGGATGTGCTGGCGGCACATGAAATGCCTGCCATTATTTGCCTTGAACCGTTTGCGGGGTTTGGCTTGAATACAGATCAGCCGCTTGTGGATTTGCGCATCGGTTTGCTGGCAATCGAGCAAAACGCCTGGGTGCTGTCTGCGAAAGACAGCCGTTGCAGTGTTGCGGCCACCCGGACCGAGCTGGACTGGGCCATGAAGCAGGGGCAAATATCGGTTTGGGCCCCCTCTAAAATCGTTCTTGATGCGGTTGACAAGCCCCGTGTAGGGCCGTCAGGGCCGCTGGCTTTGGCCAACTGGTTTGCACAACAGATGAAGGTGGAACATATCCACGTCCTTCAATATTATCACGGGCCTGAAAAAGTTGCGCAAGCGGTGCTTGTGACGTCGCCTGACAGGTTATAGGGTGATGGCACGGTAGGGGGTAAGTGCATGGACGTTTTGATCCGGGAATTACACAGAAGCGATCAGGACATGTGGTTGGCTATGTACCGCGAGCTGTTTTCGGGGCATTCCGACGCGGCGTTACTGGCGGAAATGGACCGCATTTTCAAATCGGGGAAACGCTCGGCCTATGTCGCCTTGGTGGGGGATGTGCCTGTCGGGTTCGCCGAATATGCGTTGCGCGATTATGCCAACGGCTGCAATTCGCAACCGGTTCCGTTTCTTGAAGGGGTCTGGATTGACGCGGCCTATCGCGGGCAGGGGATTGCAAAGGCTCTGGTGAGTTATCTGGAACAAATGGCGCGACTGGCAGGGTTTAAGGAGTTTGGCTCGGATGTTGATTTAAACAATTATCCGTCGCAACTGATGCATGAGCGTCTAGGGTTCGAGCAAACCGAAAAAGTGATTTTTTACCGCAAAGTTCTGGATTAAGTAATATGTCATATTACCGGCCCATCGTTCAAACAGACCGTTGTCGCCCAAAGGCGGCGCGTGACATTGCCGGTGGCTGGGCGTGGTTTACGCATGCTGAAATGCTCAGCCGCAAGGGGCCTTCGCAAATCGTGCCAGTGGGTGATATTCCGGATGAAGTTTTGCGCAACATTTCTGATCCGCGCGTCCCGATTTGCGGGTTGGCTATGACCGCCCCGCGGGTGATGGGCATCCTGAATGTGACCCCTGACAGTTTTTCGGACGGGGGCCAGCACAACCGGTTCAGCGATGCGGTCGCACGGGCCGGCGCAATGGTTGATGAAGGTGCCGACCTGCTGGATATTGGCGGCGAGTCGACGCGCCCGGGGGCCTATTTTGTCGAACAAAAGGCGGAAATTTCCCGCACATTGCCAGTGATAGAAGCCCTGCAATCCACAGGCCTGTCCGCGCCTTTGTCTATTGATACCCGCAAGGCGGATGTGGCGCGGGCGGCGTTGAATGCAGGCGCCGCCATGTTCAATGATGTAACGGCATTTCAGTATGACCCGCAAAGCCTGCCGCTTGCGGTTGAAAAGCAGCCCTTTGTTTGCCTGATGCACAGTCCGGGTGAGCCTGCGACAATGCAGAACGATCCGCATTACGAAAATGTTCTATTGGATATTTATGACCATTTGGAAGCACGCATTAAGCTTTGCGTCGCTGCAGGTCTGCCAAAATCCCGTATTGTCGTGGATCCGGGTATCGGATTTGGCAAGACGCTGGATCACAATTTGCAACTGATTAGGGGATTGTCGCTGTTTCACGGGCTTGGATGCCCTGTTTTACTGGGGGTTTCGCGCAAAGGCTTTATTGGCAAGCTGGGTTTTGCGCAAGAAGCTGCTGATCGGGTGGCGGGCTCTCTTGCCATCGGGCAGGAGGGTTTGCGACAAGGGGTACAGTTTTTGCGGGTGCATGATGTTTGGCAGACGCGACAGGCAATAAATTTATGGAAAACAACTTTGTGAGGGTAAATGGGACGTAAATATTTTGGTACAGACGGCGTGCGCGGGCAGGCAAATACCCACCCGATGACGGCGGAAATGGCTTTGAAACTGGGGGCCGCGGCGGGTCGGTATTTTCGTAAAGACCAGAAAAGCCACCGTGTTGTGATCGGCAAGGATACCCGGCGGTCAAGCTATATGATCGAAGCGGCTTTGACGGCCGGTTTCGCGTCGACCGGGATGGAAGTGTTTTTGCTCGGGCCGGTGCCGACCCCTGCGGTTGGCATGTTGGCGCGTTCCATGCGCGCCGATGTCGGGGTGATGATCTCGGCCTCGCACAACCCCTATCACGACAACGGTATCAAGTTTTTCGGGCCGGATGGCTATAAGCTGTCGGATGTGGCCGAGTTGGAAATCGAAAATTTGGTGGATGGGGATATTGCCCTTGCCTCGCCTGAAAATATCGGACGGGTGCAACGGATCGATGACGGTTTGGGGCGTTATATGGAATTTGCCAAAGCCACTTTCCCGCGCCGCTGCCGTCTGGACGGCTTAAAGGTGGTAATCGATTGCGCCAATGGTGCGGCTTATAAAGCTGCCCCCACGGTGCTGTGGGAATTGGGCGCCGAGGTCATTTCCGTAGGGGTTACGCCGAACGGCTTTAATATCAATGACGGTTGTGGCTCGACCGCGACACAAACCGCATCCGAGGCGGTTGTGGCCCATGGTGCGGATGTTGGGATTTGTCTCGATGGCGATGCCGATCGGGTCATGGTGATCGATGAAAACGGTAGTGTTGCGGACGGCGACCAGATCATGGGGTTGATCGCGGGGCGGTGGAAGGCACGCGGCACGCTTGCCCATAACACGCTGGTGGCAACAGTGATGTCCAATATGGGGCTGGAAAAATATCTTGGAGGCGAGGATATTGCCTTGCTGCGCACAAATGTGGGCGATCGCTATGTGGTGCAGGCCATGCGCAAGGGCGGTTTCAATCTGGGCGGCGAGCAATCCGGCCATATCGTGATGAATGATTATGTGACCACCGGGGACGGGTTGATTGCAGGGCTGCAATTTCTGAATGCCATGGTAGAAAGTGGCAAACCCGCCAGCGCACTTGCGCGGGTTTTTGACCCCTATCCGCAAATGCTGGAAAATATCCGTTATACGGATACCGACCCGCTATTGGCCGCAGGTGTTGTGGCTGCCATCGCCGAAGGCGAAGCCGCGTTGCAATCAAACGGGCGTTTGTTGATCCGCAAATCCGGCACTGAACCTTTGGTGCGGGTGATGGGAGAATGCGAAGACAGGGGGCTGTTGCAACGTGTGATCGGCGATATAACAGAAGCGGTAAAAGCTGCGGCCTAGCGGCGTTTCCACTGGCTGATGCCAAGCCCCGCCAAGATCAACAACAAGGCCCATATGAAACTTGCGGGCAGGTCTTCACCTAAAAAAACCACGCCAAAGGTGATGGCCCAAATCGGCACTTGATAGTTCACAAGGCTCATGAATGTGGGGCCGGCACGGGTGATGACATTGACCAGCAAGATTGTCGCCAAAGCGGTGGGGAACAGCCCCAGATAGATAATACCCCACAGGGCGGATTGATCGGGCATTGCCGGGATGCCCTCGAAATATAGCGCAACCGGCACCATGCCGATGGTGCCGACCAAAAGGCCCGCCGCAGAATAGGACAACAGGCCGACAGGCGGGCAACGGCGCGTGATGATGCTGCCGATGGCATAGCAGCACGCGGCCCCGATGCAGGCAAGTCGCGCCCATGGCTCTAACGGATCACCGCTTGTACCAAAGAAACTTTCAGGCCCTAACAGGATGGCCACGCCAATAAAACCGACGATAAAGCCCAGCACTTTATTGCGGTTCATTTGCTCGCCCTGTACCAGAAAATGGGCCAGCGGCAGGATCAAAAGCGGTACAACCGCCATGCTGATCCCGGCAAATCCGGAGGCCACCCGTAATTGCCCCCAATTCAGCAATGTGAACGGGATAGCGTTGGTGAAAACCCCCATGCCAAGGATATGCAGCCAGATGCGCCTGTCTGTGGCGGTTTTCCATTTCGGCAAGCCGTTTCGGAAAATATAGGCAAAACTGACCAGCAGGGTTGACGCGATAAGCAGTCGCAGGGCCGAAACGGTCATCGGGCCAAAACCCAACAGGGCCAGTTTGGCCCCCAGGAACGAGCCGCCCCAAATGATACCGAGGAATATCAGCGAGGCCCAGTTTTGTAGGGAGTGAGGGTTCTGGGGGGGCATAGGCTATCCTGCAAAAGCGGTGTAAGTGATTTGTTTACCAGGTTGTTACACCCGTTACGACAGGCAGGAAAGCAAAAGGCACCCCCGAAGGCGTGCCTTTATTTTTCAAAAACAGTGATAAATATCAGTTCTTTTCTTTATCAACCATTTTTCCGGCGGAAATCCACGGCATCATTGCGCGCAATTCAGCCCCGACCTCTTCGATCTGATGCGCGTCGTTGTTGCGCCGCGTGGCTTTGAACGACGGTTGGCCAACGGCATTTTCCAGCATGAAGTCACGCACGAATTTACCGTTTTGAATGTCGGTCAGAACCGCTTTCATGCGGGCTTTGGTCTCTTCATATGGCAAGATGCGCGGGCCCGAGACATATTCGCCGTATTCAGCGGTGTTCGAGATCGAGTAGTTCATGTTGGCGATGCCGCCTTCATAGATCAGATCAACGATCAGTTTAACCTCGTGCAGAGTTTCAAAATAGGCCATTTGAGGCGCATAACCTGCTTCGACAAGGGTTTCAAAGCCCATGCGGATCAGCTCCACCAGACCACCGCACAATACGGCTTGTTCGCCAAAGAGATCGGTTTCACATTCTTCGCGGAAGGTGGTCTCGATGATACCCGAACGACCGCCACCGATGGCGGAACAGTAGGATTTGCCGATTTCAAGGGCTTTGCCAGTGGCATCCTGATCGACAGCGACAAGACAGGGAACACCGCCGCCTTTGACATATTCGCCGCGCACTGTGTGGCCCGGGCCTTTGGGGGCCATCATGATGACGTCAATGCCGGGCTTAGCCGTGATCAGATCGAAATGGATGTTCAACCCGTGGGCAAAGGCAATGGCAGAGCCGTCTTTCAAGTTGTCGCGGACGTATTTGTTGTAAGTTTCGGCCTGCAATTCGTCGGGCATTGTGAACATGATCAAGTCACACCAGGCAGCGGCTTCGGCAATCCCCATTACTTTCAGACCGGCACTTTCGGCCTTTTTAGCTGAAGCAGAGCCTTCACGCAGGGCAACGACAACGTCTTTTGCGCCACTGTCACGCAGGTTTTGCGCATGCGCGTGGCCTTGGCTGCCGTAGCCTAGAATGGCAACTTTCAAGTTCTTGATTAAGTTCACATCGCAATCGCGATCGTAATAAACACGCATGGTAACCTCCTGAAGATGAGCGAATTCAATGTTTTTTATACCTGTTTGACGGCAAGGTCGATTTCATTATTTGTATATATTTGCATATTGGTGTAAAAGTCATTCGCACAATGGAGTAATAACATAGAAATCATGCAACCGCTTGATGATCTAGACAGACGTATCCTGCGCGCCCTGCAAGAGGATGCCACTTTGACCGCCGCCCAATTGGGGGCGCGGGTCAATTATGCGCCCGCATCGTGCTGGCGCAGGGTGGAACGGTTGGAACGCGACGGTATCATAACCGCGCGGCGCATTGTGATCGACCCAAAGGCCCTGGGCTATGAGGTCGAGGTGTCTTTGCGCATCACCTTGGATAAAACCCATAGCAATGCATTTGATCTGTTCATCGCAGCGGCCCATGAAATTCCGGAAGTCAACGAGATCCAAACCTTTTTGGGCCGCGTCGATGTGCGCCTTAATGTGCTGGCCCGCGACATGGCGCATTACCAACAGATTTACCGCGCCCGCATCCTGAAATTGCCCCATATCGCCGATATTGAAGCTTTGATGCTTATCTCGAACGTGCTGGAACGCGAGGTTCTGCCGATATGATCGACCTTGATGATCTTGATCGCGCGATTTTGCATGCCCTGCAACATGACGGCAGCTTATCAGCGGCGGCTTTGGCCAAAAAAATAGGCCTGTCGCAACCCGCCGCTTGGCGTCGGGTGAAGCGTCTGGAAACCGCAGGCGTTATCGTGGGGCGCAGATTGGTGTTGGACAAAGCACGTCTGGGCTTTGATGTGACGGTCTTTCTGGGCATAAAGCTGGGCACCAAGGGCCGTGTTTCATTGGAAGATTTCGAGCGGGCCATTATTGCAATACCCGAGGTGCAACTGGTGCAGCATGTCTTGGGGCTTTATGATTATCGGGTGAAAGTCGTGGCGCGCAATCTGGCAGATTTTGAACGGGTTTTGCGCCGCCGCATCATGGCCCTGCCGGGTGTTGCCAACGTCGAGGCAAATGTGCTGTTATCCGAAGAACACCGTCTCGGGCCGCTTGGGGCCTATAGTGAAGAGGAATGACATGGCAAAACATTATCAGGATCATGCATCGAACGAGCGCACATTTCTGGCTTGGGTGCGCACCATTATGGCGATTGTCAGCTTCGGGCTGGTCATCGCGCGTCTGGGGCAGATGGAAGCGGCAATGTTTGTTCAGGTGGTATTGCTGGTGGTGGGCGGCATCGGCATTATTCTGGCCTATTACCGGATGCGCAGCCTGAAAGCCCAGATTGATCGCGAAAACCCTGATGAAGAGGTCAGTCAGGCCGCCGATATTGCCCTTGTGCTTATGGTTCTGGTGCTTTTCCTTGTCTTTGCATGGCTGGTTGTATTGGGCAGATGAACGGCAATGGGTTTTGACTTGGCAAATTGCATGCGAATTGCCATTTTTCGGCTTTCTTTGTGACCAAAGCGGTTTAATGTCATCAAAACTTGAAAATGGAGTCGCCTATGTCTGCCTTGTTGCCCAATATTGATCCTGATGGATTGCTGGAATTTTCTGTGGTTTTCACCGACCGCTCATTGAACCACATGTCCGCGCAATTCCAAGGTGTTATGCGTGACATCAATGAAATGCTATTAAAGGTTTATAACGCCAAGTCCTGCGCCATTGTGCCCGGCGGCGGCACCTACGGGATGGAGGCAGTTGCGCGTCAGTTTGCCACCAACCAAAAGGTGATGGTCTTGCGCAACGGCTGGTTTTCTTTTCGCTGGAGCCAAATCTTTGAAGCCGGCGATATCCCGTCAGAGACTTTGGTGATGAAAGCGCGCCGCACCGGCAATGCGCACCAATCGCCCTTTGCACCTGCGCCCATCGACGAGGTTGTCGCTAAAATCAAGGCGGAAGGGCCGGCAGCGGTTTTTGCACCACACGTTGAAACCTCAAGCGGTATGATTCTGCCGGACGACTATCTGCGCGCGGTGGCGGACGCGGTGCATTCTGTTGGCGGCTTGTTTATCCTTGATTGCATCGCTTCGGGCTGTATCTGGTTGGATATGGCCGCGACCGGTGTGGACGTTCTGATCTCGGCGCCGCAAAAAGGCTGGTCGGCGTCGCCATGTGCGGGCCTTGTGATGATGAACGACGCGGCGATGGCGCGGATGGCGGAAACGACCGGCACAAGTTTTGCGGTTAATCTGAAAACATGGGCCAATATCATGAACGCCTATACCGCTGGCGGTCACGCATATCATGCGACCATGCCAACGGATGCGCTGAAAGATTTCCGCGACACCATGCTGGAAACCCGTGACTACGGTTTTGACAAGCTGAAAGTCGCACAACAGGAACTGGGCGACCGCGTGCGCAGCCTGCTGGCTGAACGCGGCTTTCCCTCGGTTGCCGCCGCAGGTTACGGCGCACCGGGTGTGGTGGTCAGCTACACCGATGATGCAGGCCTGCAAAACGGTAGTAAATTCGCCGCCCAAGGCGTGCAAATCGCCGCAGGCGTGCCGCTGCGCTGTGATGAACCCGCTGATTATTCCACATTCCGCTTGGGCCTGTTCGGCCTGGACAAGCTATATGATGTGGACGCAACCGTGGCACGCCTGGAAGCGGTATTGGACCAGGTGGCTTAAACGCTACCCAGCCCTTTACGCATCAGGCTTTTACGAACCGGCGCAATCCCGTGCAGGGTTTGCAGCCCCTTCAGGCGCAGGGCTTTCAGGGTGTCACTGCCGGTCATGGCGGCGCGGTTCAGCATATTGACCCCGTTCACCCGCATTTTAATGTCGCTAAAACGTGCCTTTTCGTAAGCCGCCAGTATTTGCGGGGTGCCGATGTTATCTGGATTTTCAATGCTTAGATCCAGCAGGCACTGAATATCTGTCAGGCTCATGTTCAAACCTTGCGCCCCGATGGGCGGGATGACATGGGCGGCCTCGGCAATCAGGGCGGTGCGGGGGCCATATAGGCGATCAGCCAGACGGCTGATGATCGGCCAGATCATCCGGCGGCTTTCCAGTTTCAGATCGCCCAGAATACCGCAAGACCGCGCATTTGCCGCATCGGTAAACGCGGCTTCATCAAGGGCCATCAGTTTGGCGGCCTCAGGGCCTTTTTCCATCCAGACCACAGCGGAATAATGTTTGCCACCCCTGTCATTCAACGGCACCAACGTGAACGGGCCACCGTCGCGGTGAATTTCGGTCGAGACGTTTTCATGGGGGTGTTGGTGCGAGACGCAAAACACCACCGCCTTTTGCCCGAACCGCCAGGTTTTTGCACCGATCCCCAGTCGCTCGCGGGTGGGCGAGTTGCGCCCGTCGGCGGCCAGTACCAGTTTGCAATCCACTTGGCTTTGATTGGACAGTTGCACATGGGCGCGCGCGGTACGCGGTGTGATGCGGCTGGTTTCAACCCCGGTCAGGAAAGTGACCGTGTCCAGCTCTTTGATGCGGGTCAATAGCTCACGGCGCAACAACCAGTTGGGCAGGTTCCATGCGAACGGCTCATCCGAAATTTCCGAGGCGTTGAAATCCGCCACCGTGCGCACTTCATTTGTCGCACCACCGGCATCCGCCAGCCGCATGATGTCCAAAGGGGCGGCATAAGGTTCAAGATGCGCCCAAACCCCTGCGGATTTAAGCGTGTTGCGGGCCGGTTGCAAAAATGCGGTGCTGCGCAAATCGGTTTTATCCGCGTCAGACACGGTAACGGGCGGGGCAGGGTCGACGCAGACGACTTTAAGGCCGGCAGCCCCAAAGGCGCAAGCCGCCGTCATGCCGGCAATGCCGCCCCCAGAGATCAGAATATCTGTGCTAATACGTTCCATACCGCTGACTTTAGGCTGATTGGGCTGTGGCGGAAAGGTCTGATAGCCGCGACAGAAAGTCCGTCAAATCCTCGGTTTGATACTGGATGAACGGGTGCGCCGCATAGGGGCCCACAAGCACGGTTTTCATCCCCATTTCGTGCGGGATTTCCAGATTGCGCACGTCGTCCTCAAACAGGGCGGCGGTTTTCGGGTTGATCCCGTCAAGCGCAAAGACGCGCTCATAGGCGATGCGTTTCGGCTTTGGCGCGTAGCCCGCGTGCTCGACCCCGTATAGGGCATCGAATGCGCCTTCAAGCCCGCGCGCCTTGGTGACCCGCAGCGCATGTTCGCGCGAGCCGTTAGTGTAAACGATTTTGCGCCCTCCCAGCCGGTCAATAGCCCCACGCAGCCCGTGGTCGGCCTTGACGTGTGACAGGTCAATCTGGTGAACCGCATCCAGAAACGGGTCGGGGTCAAGACCGTGGACTTCCATCAAGCCCGCTAAAGTGGTGCCGTAACCTGCCCAGTAATCCTTGCGCAGTTTATTGGCCGTCGGGTGATCCAACTTCAGGTTGTCCATGACATATTTTGTCATCAGCACATCAATCTGATCAAACAGCGCATCTGTGGGCGGATAAAGCGTGTTATCAAGGTCGAACACCCAAGTGGTAATATGTGAAAAAGCCTGTTGCATATGGCTACAGTATTGGGCCACCTTGGCCGCGTCTAGGGTTGCATCCATAATATATCTGAACCGAGATGAGTGGGGGCGGCTATAGGCGTGCAATTAAGCGGGTATTTTGCCATTCCTGTTGGGTCATGGCAAATACTTCAGGAGGTAATATGGTAGATAAGCTGGATTGGCAGGGCAGTGTCGGCAAAGAATGGTCGAAACGTATGGACGGGCTGGATTGCCTGCTGGGGCCGGTGGGGGACGCGGGCATTGCCGCTTTGGGTAATGTGGCGGGCAAGCGCGTGCTGGATGTGGGCTGCGGGGCTGGCAGCACAAGCCGTGCCTTGGCCGCGCTTGGGGCGGATGTAACCGGTGTTGATGTGTCAAAAGACCTGTTGGCTTTGGCAAAACAGGCAGGCGGGGCGGATTATATTTTGGCAGATGCCGCATCGGCCCCGTTGGGGGGGGGCTATGAAGCGGTTTATTCACGCTGCGGGGCGATGTTTTTTGACGATGCAGCGGCCGGTTGGGCGCATATTCGCGCGGCAATGGCCCCGAAAGCCGATCTGGTTATTGTTTGCTGGTGTCCGGGGTCTGAAAACGGTTGGGCGTCTATCCCGCTAAATGCGGCCTGCCCGCTATTGGGTGACGACATGCCGGCACCGGCGGACAAAGGCGCGCCCGGCCCCTTTGCCTGGGCCGACCCCGATTATTTCGCCCCGATCCTGCGTGCCGCCGGTTGGAAAAATCTGACGTGGGTGGCGCATGCGGCAGATGCCGAGCTGACCACGGGCGATGATCCCGACCCTTTGACGCGGGCGGTGGATTTCACCTTGCGCATCGGCCCTTTGGCCCGCAGCCTGCAAGGCATGGCCCCGGAGCGGCGGCTTGAAATCGGGCAGGTTTTGCGCCAGACCTATCTGAATTATCTAAAAGATGACGCGGTGCGCGTGCCCACCAAAGCATGGATCATAACGGCTCAGGCCTGAAAGTAACATAATGAAACCACATGAAAAAATACAAAAAGCCCAAAGCCTTTTGCAAGAAGCCCATAAGGAATTGAGCGGTTTTTTGAAAACCGAACGTAGCAGGCGGCGCGGCGAAGCTTTGCACCAGATCCATACCATATCCAACATGCTGTCACCCGCCCCGCTGTTCTTTTCGCAAGCCGGCCAAGACCGCATGATTGACCGGTTGTTGAACGGTAAACGCGGCGGTGTCTTTGTTGATATTGGCGGCTATGACGGGGTAACCGGCTCGAACAGTCTGTTTTTCGAGGTGTTTCGTAACTGGACGGGGCTGCTGGTGGACGCTTCGCCTGTACAAGTGGAGCGGGCAAAAGCGGCGCGGCGTTGCCCCTGTGTGGGGGCGGCTGTTGCCGGGCAGGAAGGGCAGGCGGATTTTATGGAAGTGACCTCTGGCTATACCCAGATGAGCGGGTTTCTAGGCAGTTATGACGTGGATATTTTGGCGAAAGTGCGCAAAAACCCACAGCACAAGGAGGTTCTTCATAACCTGCCTAAAAAGACAGTTCAGTCGATTTTGCAGGAAAACAACCTGAAAAACATCGACTATTTGTCTTTGGATGTGGAAGGCGGCGAGATGGATATTCTGGCCAATTTCCCGTTTGAAACCTATATCGTCGACATCTTCAGCATTGAAAATAACACGCAATCGTCGGATTTACCGCAATTCATGGCGACAAAAGGCTATGAATTGTTGGAATTTGTCGGTGTAGATGATATTTACCGCAAGATAGCAGCGTAAAGGGCCGATTGATGAAAAACCAGACCGATGCCTACAGGATGATCGTGGATGCGATTGATCGGGGGACATACAAGCCCGGGGATCGGTTGGTTGAGTCTGAATTGGCAGATCGTTTCAAGGTGTCGCGCACCCCGATCCGCGAGGCTTTGCAACGTCTTGAAACACAATCTATGCTGGCCCGTGACGGGCGCTCGTTGATTGTGGCGTCGCTGGATCACAACCAACTGGCCGAATTATATGAGGTCCGCGCCGAACTGGAAGGTTTGGCGGCACAACTGGCAGCCCAACATGCCACCCCTGAAGAGATGCGCGTGCTTTATGATATGATTGCATCGGATCGCAAACTGGTCGGCGACCCGGATCGTTTGTCGCAAGCCAATCGCAGGTTTCACAACCAAATCCATCTGGCCAGCCGGAACCGCTATTTAATCACCCAGTTGAAACTTGTGCATCGGTCCATGGCCTTGCTGACGTCCACCTCTTTGGCGGTCGACGGGCGCGGAGAAATGGCCTTGAATGAACATGAGGTGATTGTGCAAGCCATCGAGCAACGTGACGGTATTGCTGCAAATAAAGCCCTGAAAGTCCACCTGTCTTTTGCCTTTGAAACCCGCCTGAAAATTGATGCAGGCGAAGTGTAGCTAACCTTTGATCCTTTGGTTGCCGGTCAATTCCGTGATCTTGGCTGTATAAAGATGGTCGTTTAACCCATGTTCGCTTTTGTCCCAGTACGCGGGGCGGAAAACAACTTCGAACAAGGCTTTGTAAGAGGACAGAAAGGCGATGGGCCAATATAATATAGTTGTTAATAACCAAACTCTTAGATGCTTATGCTGATCTGTTTTTGTGATCCTGTATGCCAGATACAAGGACATCAGTTCAGTGCTTACAAATGTTATTATCAAAGTGTTTATAAACCACAATGGCAAGCTGGAATAGTAGGGTAGATCAATCCCGAAGCTTAATAACCACATGGGTAATATAATCGGGGCCATCGGGCAAAGCACCCAAGGCACAACCGTAAGGGCCAGCATGGTCAAAACGGCGCGCGCACCTATTTTTTTCTGCAAGTTTACCGGGTTCCTGAAATGCAAAACCGCGGTCATGAAAAAACCCTTTAGCCAACGTGACCTTTGCTTGATCCAAGGGACAAAACGATAGTTGGCCTCTTCATAGGTCACGGCATTGATCCAGGAACAGCGATAGCCCATCTGGAACAAGCGATAACCTAAATCGGCATCCTCGGTCACGTTATAGACGTCCCAGCGGCCCAGTTTTTGCAATATATCGCGGCGGAAAAACACCGATGTACCGCCAAGTGGAATCGGCAGTTTCATACGATCCAGTGCCGGTAAAATCAGCCGAAACAGTATCGCATATTCGATCGTGAAACAGCGCGACATCCAGTTGGTGCCAGAATTGTAGAAATCCAGAATACACTGTATGCAGGCAACATTTTCGCCCTCTGCGGCAAATTTTTCAACGACGCGCTCGACCTGGTCTATCTCGGGGGCATCCTCGGCGTCATAAATGCCGATAATACTGCCCGAACAAAAATCTAGAGCGTAATTCATCGCGCGTGGTTTGGTTTGTATTTTGCCATGTGGCACCTCGACGACTTTCATCTGCACGGGCAGGGTCATATCCTCCAGCGTAGCCTTGGTTTTCAGGTCTTTTTCTTCATAGATAAAGCAGATTTCAAGCAGCTCTGCCGGATAGGCCAAAGCCTGTAAACGATCAACAAGGCGTTCCAGAACGGCACTTTCGTGAAACAAGGGGACAAGAATTGATACCTTTGGTCGTTTCATCGGTTTTAGGGAGAATTTTCGGTCAACATCCGGTTCGTCTGGTTTTTGTAAGCTACGAAGACAAGCCAGCCGAAACCCCATCAATAAGATTAAGGCTATGAAAACAAAGGATAATGATGCGACCAGCACAATCAGCGGGTTTATTGTGAGCAAGATGATAACAGAAATTATCATCACGAGCCCCCACAAATTTGCCCTTAAACCCCATGACGTTGACCGGCAGCTCATGGATTTCGGGCAACAGGTCTCTGCGGCCTGTTGTAAAAAACGTCTTTGGTTTGTGGCGATAAATGCCTGTAAATTCTCGGACGTAACCAAAACGAAATCAACAGCTTTGCGTGCGGTTTGAAAACGATGGCGCAACGCATCCATTTTTCCCGGATCACTGAGTGCGATGGTCAGACAAAGACCGGTATCGCGCCAAACGATATAGCCTTGTTGCAAGGATGTTTGCGGGCTTGAGAAATCAACCCAGTTTGTCAGGGGCGGCTGGTTTTGCAGATCAACCAGTTGCAGATCATGCAGCTCACCCAGAGCATTATAAAGCTGCGCCGGGGTGATTTTTCCCATACCGACCAGAATTTCCCCGATGCGGGCGGCCTCATAACGTTGGATACTCCATGCTTTCAGCAAATCGCCTTCGGTGACCCAGCCTTTCAGTAAAAGAACCCGTCCGATACGGGGGGTCGTTTTTGCGCTTATAGCAAATGGATCTGTGGAAGAGGATACAAGTTTAAGATGCGAAGTGGAACGCGGCATGGGCTAACACCAAAGTATTTTGCCCTAGTTTTGCTGGTATAGTGTTAAATTTTTCTTAACTTATCCCAAAGAAGCGGCAAAGCGTTCAAATAGATAGTAACTGTCTTGTGGCCCCGGGCTGGCCTCGGGGTGGTGTTGTACCGAATAGACCGGGCGGCCAACCATGCGAATGCCGCAGTTTGAGCCGTCAAACAGCGAGACATGGGTCTCGATCACGCCGTCGGGCAGGGATTGCGCATCCACAGCAAAGCCGTGGTTCATCGAGGTGATTTCAACCTTGCCTGTCGCGTGTTCCTTGACAGGATGGTTGGCCCCGTGATGGCCGTGGCTCATCTTCATGGTTTTGCCACCCAGTGCCAAGGCCAGCATCTGATGGCCCAGACAAATGCCGAAGATCGGCAGGTCGGTGGTGTCCAGTATCTCGCGAATCATCGGTACCGCGTATTCGCCGGTTGCGGCAGGATCGCCGGGGCCGTTTGACAGGAATATGCCCGCAGGTTTATGGGCCAGAACATCTTCTGCCGTAGCGGTGGCAGGCAGCACCGTTACATCGCAGCCGGCAGAGGCTAGGCATCTGAGAATATTGCGTTTTGCGCCGTAGTCAAGGGCCACGACTTTCTTGCCCGCAGGGCTGCCTTCGGGGTATCCGTCGGGCCAGGCCCAGCGTTGTTCATTCCAGTGATAGGATTGGGCGCAAGTGACCTCTTTGGCCAAATCCATACCTTCAAGACCCTCAAATGCACGGGCCTCGGCCAGCAGGGCGGTGATGTCGAAATCACCCTTTGGATCGTGGGCAATCGCCACATGCGGTGCGCCTTGATGGGTGATGGCGCGGGTCAGGCGGCGGGTGTCGATGCCGCCGACACCGATGCGACCGCGTTTTGCCAGCCATGCGGGCAGGGTCTCTTGCGACCGCCAGTTTGAGGGTTCCGTGGGATCCCATTTGACCACCATGGCGCGGGCGACGGGATCGGCGGTTTCGTCGTCTTCGGTGTTTACCCCGGTATTGCCGATATGGGGGAAGGTAAAGGTGATGGCCTGCCCCGCATAAGACGGGTCGGTCATAATCTCCTGATAGCCGGTCATCGCGGTGTTAAAGCAAAGCTCCGCCTGAATCACGCCGGTGGCCCCGAACCCGTGGCCGTAAAACACGGTGCCATCGGCCAGGACGATACAAGCGGTTGGTTTTCCCTGTGATTTCTGGGCTGCTGCAACTGTCGACATGATCGCTATCCTATGGGTGAATCGAACGCAAACTACGGGTTTGCAAGCTGTTGGTCAAGATCGGTAAAAAATCAAAAATGCCTACATTTCAGAGACTTGGAACGTAGGGTTTTTATTGTCTATTGCCAAGAAAATAGATAAAGTCGCAGCCTTGGAATACGATATTCGGGACGGGAGACCCTTGCTATGCGAGACAGATTGATGGCGGCTATGAAGCAGGCTATGTTGGACAAGGAAAAGAACCGTTTGGGAACCATACGGTTGATAAACGCGGCGATCAAGGATCGTGATATTGCGGCGCGCGCCGAGGGCAATATGGACGGGGTGTCCGACGACGATATTCTGGGCATTATGACCAAAATGGTCAAGCAGCGGGTTGATAGTGCCGCCACTTACGCGCAGGCCGGACGGCAGGAGTTGGCGGATCAGGAACTAAGTGAAATCAAGGTGATAGAAGAGTTCCTGCCCAAGCAACTAACTGAAGATGAAACCCGTGAAGCGGTTCAGAATGCCATCGCGGCGGTCGGGGCCACCTGCGTTCGCGATATGGGCAAAGTCATGGCGGCCTTGAAGGCAAAATACGCCGGTCGCATGGACTTTGGCAAAGCCGGTGGCGCGGTCAAGGAGCTGCTGGGCTAGGGCCAAAACCAGCGTATGACCGACGCGCACAAGGCGTGCGCCGCGCGTATAACAGATGTCGGGTTTTGGATATTTGGGCCAATTGGAAAGTTTTGGTGAAAACTATCCAGGTGACTAGACAAATGCTGCAACCGGCTCGGGGGGTTGGCTGGCGAAGGCCATGGCCTGATCCAGTTCGATGCTGTGATCGAACAGGGCGCGCCCCAGAATGGCACCTGCGACATGGGGGACGTAGTTCAGGCGGGCGAGGTCATCCAGCGAGTGTGACAGGCCGCGTGCAAGCACGGGGGCGGTGGCAATGTCTGCCAGTTTTGTGACCAGGGCCAGACTGTCTTCGGACTCGTTCAGGTCGGCGTCGATGTCGGTGACGATCATGGCGGCAAGCGGGTCTTTGGCGAAGGTTCTGACGAAGGTTTCAGGGTCGATGGCACTGGGGTTGCGCCAACCGTCGCCCATGATTTTGCCTTTGAACACGTCGACCGCCAAAACGATCTGGTCGGGGTAGAGTTTGGCCGCCTGTTTGACCAGAGCGGGGGCCATGATGGCAAGCGTGCCGATGACGATGCGCCCGGCTCCGCGGTCAATCCAGTCGGAGATGCCTTGCCGTGAGCGAAAGCCGCCGCCAAGCTGGATGGATGTGCCGCAATGCGTGATGATGTCTTGCACAAGGTCGGTGTTGCAGTCATTTCCGGCGACGGCGTCAAAGTCGGTCAGGTGGATCCATTCCGCACCGCTTTCGGCGTATTTTTTAGCGGTTTCCAGCGGGTCGACATGCCAGATGTGCGGCGCGTCAAGGCGACCCCGGTGAAGGCTGACACAGTGGCCGTTTTGCAATTCGATACTGGGGCTGATAATCATGGTTGTTCTCCCTATAACCGGGGTCAGTGTAGCATAATCCAGCCCCAATTCATAATCACAAGATCAGGTGGGGTCGGTGCTGCCGTTCTCCAGCCAGAAATCGCGAACGAATTTTACCGGGCCACGGCCCCAACGCGACCATTTCCCCGGGGGCTTTTAGCATTGCGGTGATGACGGTGTCGAGGTCAATGAAAAGGGCACGGCCGGTTAGGCCAAAAAGGTCTTTTTTGAACATCGATAGTTTTCGCCAGGTTCATTTCCGGGATTGGCAAGGTTTCCCCCCCCTGAAATCCTGTCTGCGGCGGCGTTATGCTTTGGTTAACACGTCTTGCCTGAGTCGGATTTCAACTTAAGTTAAACTTATATTCACTTTACGGTGTTACGAATGTGAAAAATCAGTGATCTTTGAAAGGAATACGGCCTAATCGGCGGCAATGGGCAGGAATACGGAAAAGTTGCTGCCATGCCCGACTTTACTGTCGATGTGCAAGTAGGCGCGGTGGCGGATCAGGATATGTTTGACGATGGCCAGTCCCAGCCCGGTGCCACCCATGGTGCGTGAGCGGCCCTTGTCTACGCGGTAAAAGCGTTCTGTCAGGCGCGGGATGTGTTTGGGATCCATACCTTCACCGTGGTCGCGCACCGAAATACGCAACTGGTTTTGGTGACTTGGGTCGAGTTCTGCCGTAACGCTAACTTCGGTGTCCGGATGGCTGTATTTAACGGCGTTTTCGATCAGGTTCTGGAATACTTGGGTCAGTTCATCCGTCTCCCCGACGACATACGGTAAATCGGGAGAAACGGATAGTTTTATAGTCGTTTTTTCGCGCTCTGCCAGCGGTTCAAGAGAGGCTGAAACACGGCGAAGAAGTGTGAATATATTCACAACCTCACTGGGCGGGACCCGTTCTCTGGCTTGCAGTTTCGACAGGGACAGAAGATCGCCGATCAGGCGGCTCATACGGCTGGCGTCATTTGCCATCAAGGTCAGGAAGCGGTCCTGTGCCTGGGGATCATTTTTAGCCGGTCCTTGAATGGTTTCGATAAAGCCCAAAAGCGAGGTTAGCGGCGAGCGTAATTCGTGGCTGACATTGGCGACAAAATCGATGCGCATTTTTTCGGCTTCACGGATATGGCTGATATCTTCTAGGCTAATGATGGCGCGGGCCTTTGAACCGTTCATATCCGGGTCCAGGCGGGTAATGATCAGGCGAAATGTGGTTGGCACCACGTCTTGCAGGGTTAGTTCCAGGGACAATGCGGTTTTATTTCCCGTCAATACCCGGGCTGCAGCCGCGCTGCATTCTTGGGCCGGAATAATATCAAGGAGCCTGGTTTTTGTCAGATTATTTTTGAAACGTTTTTGAGCCGCAATATTGCCAAAGCGTATGACCTGGTCCGCATCTATGACAAAAACCGCGACCGATAGGCCGTTCAGGATTGTTATGACGCTTTTTTTCAACATGATGTGTATCCCTGCAACTATGCAAGTGTTTACCCGAATGCATGCGGGCTTCAACAAAAAAGGTTAAAGGGCGGTGTGCTTTGACCCCGTGGCGGGATATAAAAGGCGCAGCGCAGGCGGTCATCTCTCCCGGTAATGACCGCCTGTGCTGGAGCTTGCAAATGCCATTGTTGTTGTAGCTAGAACGGCATTTGCGGGTGTGAATGGCATGGGGTAAATTTTAATGGCGGGCGACATTATACAATGTCTTGCAGCAGGTGCCCAATTGAATGATCCAACCGACCGTTAACTTGGAGGGTACAAAGGGGGGAGGATCAAGGTTGGGCACATATAGGCCATCATGTTTACGTTATGCGCTTTTCACAGGGTATTTCCATCTTTCAGTGTCTTCTGGGGACAGGTTTATCAATTGTGGCGAAAATAAGAAGCAAAAAATGCAGTGTGTTTCAAAACATTGTGTTTCCGGATTGGAAATAATAAGTAAAAACAGCTTATTATTGGGGTATCTTGTAGTATATCCACTTTGATGTGGCAGATATGGTGGTATGAAAAATCTGCCGTATTTTTGCCAATATTCGCCTTATTTGCGGCGAAATCAGTGTTTTAAGGCGAAGCCAAGGGGCGATATGTTGTAAATCTACAACGAATAAGTCGCCCCTTGGTGCTATTACGGTTTAAGCAAAAACCCGCGTCAGGGCCGCATCCATCGCTGAAATAATCTGATTAATGTCGTCTTTGGTCGAGATCAGCGCAGGCGACAGGCAAAGCGTGTTGTTAAAGCCGGGTACCGAGCGGTTGGTGGCCCCGATGATCACACCGTTCGCCATGCAGTCGCCGGTTACTGCCTGCACCAGTTTTTCGTCGACAGGCTCTTTGCTGTCACGGTCTTTGACCAGCTCGGCACCCAGAAACAGGCCTTTGCCGCGCACTTGGCCGATGACCGCGTGCTTGGCCATCAATTCATGCAGTTGATCCAGACAGTAATCGCCCATTTTGGTGCAATTCTCCAAAAGGTTTTCTTCCTCGATAATCTTCATGTTTTCGATCGCTGCGGCCGGCCCTGCAACACAGCCGCCGAAGGTGGAGATGTCGCGGAAATAGCTTAACGGGTCAGAGGCGTTGTCTTTGAACATATCGAACACCGCTTCGGTAGTGACGGTACACGAGATTGCGGCGTAGCCGGAGGCAACACCTTTAGCCATGGTGACAAAGTCGGGTTTAACGCCGTAGTTCTGGTAGCCAAACCATGTGCCGGTGCGGCCCAAGCCGCAGACGACTTCGTCGATGTGCAACAGAATTTCGTATTTGGCGCAGAGGGCCTGAATGCCTTCCCAATAGCCTTGTGGCGGGGTGATGACGCCGCCGCCTGCGGTGATCGGTTCCAAGCACAACAAGCCGATGCTGTCGGGGCCTTCGCGCAAAATCACCTCTTCGGTGGCTGCAACACAGGCGGCACCGTAGTCTTCGGCATTGTCGAACTGATTGCGATATTCAAGACAATGCGGCACTTCGACAAAGCCGGGTGTGTAGGGGCCGTATTGTGCATTGCGTTCCTGTTGGCCGCCTGCGGACAGGCACGCGATGGTGGTGCCGTGGTAATCGCGGTGGCGGAACAGGATTTTACTTTTGGCCCCCCCGTGTTTGTTATGGCTGATCTGGCGCACCATCTTGAAGACTTTTTCATTGGCTTCCGAACCGGAGTTCGAATAGTATACCCGTTTCATACCGGGCATTTTATCAAGCAGCATTTCGGCAAAAATAGATCCGGGGATCGAGCCTGCGGATTGGGCGAAATAGTTTAGTTTGACCAACTGGTCACGCACCGCGTTGGCAATGCGTTCCCGGCCGTAGCCTACGTTCACAGTCCAGACCCCGCCTGAAACCGCATCAAGGTATTCTGTGCCGTTCTGATCCCAGACCCGCATGCCTTTGCCCTCGACCATGATACGCGGATCATTGGTTTCCAGCGGTTTATGCTGGGTCAGGTGATGCCAGACATGTTCGCGGTCATTTTCGATGACATCGCGGATGTCGTTGGTTGCTAGATAGTCCATGGGAACCTCCGTTATATAGAATCTCTGGTGCGAAGATGGCAGGGAATTTGCGGCTTGTCAGGCGAAAATCCATAGATTTGGGGTTTATTGTGTCGGTTTCGGGAAATGTGAAACTTGGGGAAAACAACACAGGATTAATGCCTGCGGCGCGGATATTTGGCCCATTTGGAATGGCAGTTAGTTTACGTCAAGTGCCTTGGCGCGCAGAACTGCAAAGGGAATGATTTCGAGGGTGTTGATATGGGTGCTTTGCAAGATCACATGCGGGGCGGACTCATAGGCGTCGGCCTCGGCCCAGCGTTCGGCGCACAGGCACCAGCGGTCACCGGGTTGCAAGCCTTTGAAGCCGAATTCGGGGCGCGGGGTGGATAGATCATTACCGCGCGATTTGGAAAACGTCAGAAAGTCTTGGGTAACCTCGACGCAGATCGTGTGCATGCCTTTATCGTCGGGGCCGGTATTGCAGCACCCGTCACGATAAAAGCCGGTAACGGGATTAAGCGAGCAGGGCCGCAGGGTTTCGCCCAGCACATTGATGCTTTCGTCGATTGCTATCTTTTTATCTGTCATTTGGCCGCTTTCAGGGGGGATGTTTTGCCGATCTGTATTCAGGTTATGCTATTTTGTTGGTGCAAGCAAAACAAAAGGCCCGCCGGAATGGCAGGCCTTCATAAAGCAGTACGAGGTTAAACGCTTATGCTTTGGTTTCTTCTTCAGCCTCAGCTTCCGGCGCAGGGGTCGCATCATCGTCGCCGAAGTCTTCGGCAGCGGCGGTGCCGATGTCGTCGAATAGTTCGGCAATTTCAAACTCTGCTTCTGCTTCTGCCTCGGCTGCCAAATCCTGAATGGATTTGCCGGATGCCTGAAGCTCGGCCTCTTCGGGGGAGCGGGCCACGTTGACCAGAATTGTGCAAATCACTTCCGGGTGCAGAACCACGGTCATTTCGTGTACGCCCAATTCTTTGATCGGTGTGTCCAGTACAACCTGCTTTTTGGTCACGGTAAAGCCGGCTTCGGTGGCGACTTCGGCTGCGTCACGGGTTGTGACCGAGCCGTAAAGCGCGCCTGCGTCGGACGCCGAGCGAATCACGATGAACTGTTGACCATCCAGTTTGGCAGCGACTGCGTCGGCCTCTTTTTTGGTTTCCAGGTTGTGGGCTTCAAGCTGTGCTTTTTGCGTTTCAAAGTGGGATTTGTTGGCTTCGGTTGCGCGCAAAGCTTTGCCTTGTGGCAGCAGAAAGTTGCGTGCAAAGCCCTGTTTTACGGACACAACATCGCCCATTTGGCCGAGTTTGGCGACGCGCTCTAGTAGGATAACATCCATGATTTTCTCCTTACTTCACAGCGTAGGGCAGCAGGGCCAGAAAACGGGCGCGCTTGATGGCTTTGGCCAGTTCGCGTTGTTTTTTGGCAGAGACTGCGGTGATACGGGACGGCACGATTTTGCCGCGCTCTGAAATATAGCGTTGCAAAAGTTTGGTGTCTTTATAGTCGATTTTTGGCGCATTGTCGCCCAGGAACGGGCAGGACTTGCGACGACGGAAAAATGGTTTGTTTGCCATGGGTTAAGTCCTCTCTCAGCGGTTTCTACGGCGTTCATCTTTGGCTGATTTAGCCTGGATGACAACGGATGGGCCTTCTTCGTGTGCGTCGACCTTGATGGTCAAGATACGCATCACATCGTCATGCAGGCGCATCAGGCGTTCCATTTCTTGAACTGCCGCTGAAGGGGCATCCGATTTCAGGTATGCGTAGTGACCCTTGCGGTTTTTGTTGATTTTATAGGCCATTGTTTTGAGACCCCAATATTCTTGATCGACAACTTTACCGCCGTTGTCAGCCAGAACAGCGCCGAAGTGTTCAATCAGACCTTCGGCTTGCGCGTTGGACAAATCCTGACGCGCGATAAATGTGTGCTCGTAGAGCGCCATATTATTCACCATTTTATAAGCGTGCTTCAAAACCCGGGGTAATCTTCCGCGCCCAAGTACGAGAGGCGACCGCGTTAAAGATATTTGCGGAAGATGGGGGGCTTATACTGTGATTGTGCGTGAACGCAAGCTTTAGCTGCTGGGCGCATTTGGTATGGAGAAGATTATAGTGTGGCCTTTGAAAATATATCTTCCCGTATATCGTGGCCTACCATGGGAGAGGGGTTTATGCGTGCATTTACTGAACATATCGTTAAGTTATATTGAAATAAATATACCTTCTAAAGGTGTTGCAAAAACGGCGCATTTTCAAAGAATTTTATGTTTTTTTATTTCAAGGCAATGTTTGGCCTTTTTTGCAGCATAACGAGAATAGCGAAGAAGCCGTTGTGTTTTTGACGTATCGCTAAAATTTTGCAAACGCCTCTAAATCCAACGTGTTTCTAGTCGAAACATATAATTTCTGGACCATATAGGATGTACAGCTTAAATAAATTGATGAACAAGGTTAAACGGTATCTTTTTGCGGATAAAAGGGGCGTTGTAACCGTTGAGTATGTGATTTTGACGGCAGGAGCGGCGATTATAGCTGCGTCTGTCGGGTTGAAATTGCAAGATATGGTTAATACAAGCATTGGTTCGATTTCCTTTGGTGGGGTGCAAAGCACTGCTGCAGCAAGCTTGGGAAATACCGGTTCCGGCAGCACTTCTAGCACCTTGAACATCGCTAATAGTAAGGCTGCCAAAGCGGCGCAGGCCAAGGCGGCGGTGAAGGCCAAGAAAGCCAAGGCTAAAGCGGCAAGGGCAAAGGCTAAAGCGGCGATTGCGGCTAAGGCGGCCAAGATGGCTGCCAAGAAAGCCAAGGCTAAAGCGGCAAAAAAGGCTAATGCTAAAGGCTAAAATAGCCTTGGAAGAATAAAGATTGAAATACAATCTCAGATTGATAGGCCCTGAATTGGGCAGCAAAGTGCGCCGGACAACAGTCCTGCGCCTTTGCCGTGATATAAATCCTTTTTGAAAACTGGACGTTGTGCTTAACAAACGTTACAGCAATAGCTGTGATATAATTGGAAGGATCAGGCTGTTGCGTGCATTTGTATTTCCGGGCCAGGGAGCCCAAACCATCGGGATGGGCAAGGGGCTGGCGGATGCTTATCCTGCGGCCAGGGCTGTTTTTGACGAAGTGGATGAGGCTTTGGGACAAGACCTGTCAGGCCTGATCTGGGACGGCGATATTGCCAAGCTGACCCTGACCGAAAACGCGCAGCCGGCACTGATGGCAACGTCCATGGCCGCGATGGCGGCGTTAAAGGCACAAGGGGTAGAGATCGGGGCCGCTTCGTATGTGGCAGGTCATTCCCTTGGCGAATATTCCGCCCTTTGTGCGGCGTGTTCCATAAGTCTGGCCGATACCGCGCGGCTTTTGCGTATCCGTGGCCGTGCTATGCAAGATGCGGTGCCTGTGGGTGTTGGCGCGATGGCGGCCCTGTTGGGGCTGGACTTTGCGACGGCGCAAGAGGTCGCGGCGGAAGCGGCGATGGGCGAGGTTTGTCAGGCGGCAAATGACAATGATCCAGGTCAGGTTGTGGTTTCGGGACATAAAGCGGCGGTGGAGCGGGCTTGCGAGATTGCCAAAGGGCGGGGTGCCAAGCGGGCGGTTATTCTGCCGGTGTCGGCGCCTTTCCATTGTGCCTTGATGCAGCCTGCGGCGGATGCGATGGCGGTGGCTTTGGCGGATGTGGCGATTGCCGCACCGCGTGTGCCTGTGGTGGCCAATGTTCTGGCAAGTGCCAACAGGGATGCAGATGCGATTGCGGATTTGCTGGTGCGCCAAGTGACAGGCTCGGTGCGTTGGCGCGAGAGTATTGCTTATATGTCTGCGCAAGGCGTGACAGAAATTTACGAAATAGGGGCGGGCAAGGCCTTGTCAGGCATGATACGGCGCATTGACCGCGCGATTGTGTGTAAGGCGGTGAATGGCCCTGAGGATGTGACCGCTGTTGCGGCTGAATTAAAAGGATAAGATATATGTTTGATTTAACAGGTAAAAAAGCACTTGTTACGGGGGCTTCTGGTGGTATTGGCGGGGCAATTGCGCGCGGGCTGCATAGCCTGGGTGCAAGCGTGGCCCTGTCGGGAACGCGGGTTGATCCGCTGGAAGCCCTGGCTGACGATCTGGGTGAACGGGCGTTTGTAACGCCTTGTAATTTAAGCGATATTGATGCGGTCAAGGCATTGGCAGGGCAAGCGTCCGAGGTCATGGGGGGCTTGGATATTCTGGTCAATAACGCCGGCATCACGCGCGACAATATTTTCATGCGGATGTCGGACGATGAATGGCAACAGGTGATAGATGTGAACCTGTCCAGCACCATGCGCTTGATGAAAGCGGTGATGCGCCCGATGATGAAACAACGGTTCGGGCGGATTATCAACATTACCTCTATTGTCGGCGTGACGGGGAATGCGGGGCAGGTGAATTATGCGGCCTCGAAAGCGGGTATCATCGGGATGACCAAGTCTTATGCGCAAGAAATTGCGACACGCGGGATTACCGCCAATTGTGTTGCTCCGGGGTTTATCGAAACCGCAATGACCGCAGATTTGCCCGATGCGGTGAAGCAAAAAATGGTTGGCAATATCCCTGCGGGACGGATGGGGACACCGGAAGAGATTGCATCCGCCGTGGCCTATCTGGCATCCAGCGAGGCCAGCTATGTGACCGGTCAAACCCTGCATGTAAACGGCGGCATGGCGATGATTTAACGACGATTTCGCAGAAATCGACGTCAGAATGCGAACAGCATTCTAAAATACCACCTGAGGGCAATTCTACTTGGGATTGCCCTGACGCAAGGGTGAATAAAAACGCCAACACCCCTTTACCCCGATCCCCGACATTATTTTTTCAACAATATAGTCGACTTTTTACGCACCAGAACATTGCGCAAATCGTGCATTGCCATCAGCAGATCATCGGAAAACTGGTTGATTTGATCATCGGTGGCATCCGATTGCACCCATTGGGCGGTCTCGTTCAAATGATCAATTGTACGTTTAATATCATCGACTTTGCGCGCCGCCAACAGTTTGCGCCGCTCCACAGTCCACGCGTCGATCTGGTTGCACTCGGCCGCCGTGGGGATCCGGTCGCCTTGGGGTTTAACCGAGCCGTTGCGGATGTTCACAGTGGCAATTTGTTGTAATTCCAGGCGGCGTTGGCGATTTTCGGTGTCGATCCTGAAGACGGCTGCCCCGTTTTCGCGCACCCTGAAAAACAGGCCGGTTTCTTTTGTCATAACGGATATAAGCCCATTTCTTTTCGCCCAGCATACATTCCGACCTGCCTTACGTCAACGAAGCACAGAAATTCTGAATGCGGGTGCAGGCATCACTCAAAGCCTTATTCGAGGTGGCGTAGCTGACGCGAAAGTTCGGGCTAAGGCCAAAGGCGGCACCGAAGACCACCGCAACACCGTGTTCGGATAGAAGTTCCGTGGCGAAATCCTCATCGGTTTTGATCTGTTTGCCGGAGCGGGAGGTTTTACCGATGCAGCCGGCAATGGAAGGGTAAACGTAAAAGGCACCTTCCGGTGTGTGGCAACTTATGCCTATGGCATCATTCAGCATTTTAACAACCAAATCGCGGCGGTCTTGGAAAACGGGGCGACTCATTTCAATATAATCCTGCGGGCCGTTCAGGGCCTCAACCGCGGCCCATTGGCTGATCGAGCAAGGGTTTGAAGTGCTTTGTGACTGGATTTTACGCATCGCGGCAATCAGCGGTTCGGGGCCTGCGGCATAGCCGATGCGCCAACCGGTCATGGCATAGGCTTTGGATACGCCGTTTACGGTTAAAGTACGCCCGTAAAGTTGCGGTTCCACCTCGGCGGGGGTGCAAAATCTGAAATCATCATAGACAAGATGTTCATACATATCGTCAGACATCACCCAGACATGCGGATGGCGCAGCAGAACGTCGGTGAGGGCCTTTAATTCGGCCCGTGAATAGCCTGCCCCCGACGGATTGGAAGGCGAATTGAAGATCAGCCATTTGGTTTTATCGGTAATGGCCGCTTCCAACTGATCCGCCGTCAGTTTGTAAGCGTTTTCCAAGGTGGCTTCGGCAATCACCGGCGTGCCGCCTGCCAGCAGCACCATATCGGGGTAGGATACCCAGTAGGGGGCGGGGATAATCACTTCGTCATTCGCATTAAGAGTGGCCATCAAAGCATTGTAAAGTATTTGTTTTCCGCCAGTTCCAACCGAGACTTGTTTGGGCGTGTAATCCAACCCGTTATCGCGTTTAAACTTGGCACAAACCGCCTGTTTCAGCTCTGCTATGCCGTCAGGAGCGGTGTATTTGGTTTTGCCCGCATTGATCGCGGCTATTGCGGCCTGTTTGATATTGTCTGGGGTATCGAAATCCGGCTCGCCGGCACTAAGCGCGATGACGTCCAGCCCCGAGGCTTTCAACTCGGCCGCTTTGGTGGAAATGGCAATGGTCGGCGACGGTTTGACCCGGCTTAGGGTTTTGGACAGAAATGACATGGGGTTCCCCTTCTAATAATGCTTAATGTCTAAGGTGGGGGACAAAAAGGTGCAAGTCGGGCTTGTGGAATTTTGTGGCTGGCGTATTTAACGGGGTAGAAGAGGGGTATTATGACAGAAGACCGCGACACCAGATTGAAACGACTGCGGATGCGTTCATGGCACCGCGGGATCAAGGAAATGGACATGATTTTAGGGCGGTTTGCCGATGAAATGATATCGTCTTTAAGTGATGCCGAACTGGATGCGCATGAAATCATGATGGCCGAGCAGGATCATGACCTATATATGTGGGTTCTAGACCGTGAAAGCCCGCCCGACGCGCTAAAATCGGCAATTTCGCGGCTTCGACAGCATTTTTTATCTAAAAACATCTCATAATTTAACCAGTTGTTTGAACTTTACCGTCAATGATGGCTCTGAGCAGCTATTGGCGGAGTATAATATGAGTATGCATAAAAACCTCAGCGTTGACCCGATTGACAAACAGGGTAACAAATTTCTGGGAACCTATCTGGAAACGCTGTCGATGGTTGAACGGCTGCACCGGTTGCTACTGGATGTGATCAAGGACGAGTTCGAACGTCTTGGGTTGCTAGACATCAATTCAGTGCAGGCCTTGTTGCTGTTTAATATCGGTGAAAACGAAGTGACCGCAGGTGAATTGAAATCGCGCGGGTATTATCAGGGCTCTAACGTTTCGTATAACCTGAAAAAACTGGTGGAAACCGGTTACATGGAACACAAGCGGTGCGAAATTGATCGCCGTTCCGTGCGGGTGCGTTTGTCTGACAAGGGGCAGCACATCCGCAAAGTGGTGTCGGAACTGTTTGGCCGTCATTCCAGCGGCATTTTGGGAAAGGATGTTTTGGGCGATTTGGATTTGGGTGATTTAAATCGGGCCTTGCACCGTTTGGAACGCTATTGGGGGGATCAAATCAGGTATATTTATTAGGGCGCAGACCCATATAACGGTGCTGCGGCGTTTTTGTTGATGCGATGTCTTTAT
The DNA here is from genome assembly GCA_045046705.1 of Rhodobacterales bacterium. Taxonomy (GTDB): domain Bacteria; phylum Pseudomonadota; class Alphaproteobacteria; order Rhodobacterales; family Rhodobacteraceae; genus Amylibacter. The sequence continues at coordinate 38,179 of JASFZB010000025.1, forward strand.
ATACGAGGTAAGAAACCTTAAGTCGAAAGGGACCTGCATGGATTATCAAGCAAAAATAGATGCCTCGTTAACTGCCCTTCATGATGAAGGACGTTACCGCGTATTTCACAAAATTCGCCGTATAAATCAACAGTTTCCAAAAGCAATCTGGACATTGCCAACGGGCGAGACACGCGAAATTACGGTGTGGTGTGGCAATGATTATCTGGGCATGGGGCAAAATCCCGTTGTTCTGGAAGCGATGAAAGATGCAATTGATTCAACCGGGGCAGGGTCCGGCGGCACACGCAATATCTCGGGCAATACATCTTACCATAAAGACCTGGAAAACTCGCTTGCGGATTTACATGAAAAAGAGGCGGCTCTGGTTTTTACCTCGGCTTATAACGCCAATGAAGCCACGCTTTCGGTTTTGCCCAAACTGTTTCCCGGGCTGATTATTTATTCCGATGCGCTTAATCATGCGTCGATGATAGAAGGTATTCGTCATGGATTTGGGGAAAAACATATATTCGCCCATAATGACATGACGCATCTGCGCCAGCTTTTGGAAGCGGCACCAAAAGACGCCCCAAAGCTGATTGCATTTGAATCACTTTATTCCATGGATGGTGATTTTGGTACAATGGCGGATATTTGTGATTTAGCTGATGAATTCAACGCCCTGACCTATGTGGACGAGGTTCACGCAGTTGGTCTTTACGGGGCGCATGGCGGCGGGGTTTCCCAGCGCGATGGATTGGCCGACCGTATAGATATTATCAACGGAACCCTTGGGAAAGCATATGGCGTCATGGGGGGGTATGTGGCTTGCAGTGCAAAAATGGCTGATGCTATCCGCTCTTATGCGCCCGGTTTTATTTTTTCCACATCCCTGGCACCCGCGATTGCAGCCGGGGCCAAAGCTTCGGTCGAGTATTTGAAAATACATTCAGAGCTAAGAGACGTGCACCAAAAGCAAACTGAAAACCTGAAAAGCCAAATGAAAGCATTGGGCATGCCGGTTTCCGACTTCGGCAGCCATATTGTCCCGCTTCATGTCGGCGATCCGGTAAAATGCAAGGTGCTGTCCGACATGCTGTTGCAAGACCATGGCTGTTATGTGCAGCCGATCAATTTCCCCACAGTGCCGCGCGGCACTGAACGGTTGCGCTTTACGCCGTCACCGGTTCACACCGATACGATGATCCGGGAATTGATTTTGGCCCTTGATGGTTTATGGAGTCAATGCGCGTTAAACCGCTCAAAATTATCTGGTTAACCTTAGTTTAGAACATGGGGGTGCTTTGATGCCCTTTTTGTGATAACAAAGGATTGAAGGGGGAATACCCCCTCGATTCGAGGTATTTGGGCGCAGGGACTGGTAATTTAGGCATGGTGACATCGGCTAAAGATTTTCGACCTAAGGGGTTCGATGAATATCCGCTTTCGTTGGGTGATATGATGCGCGGCGAACGGGCAACTATTGGCAAATCCCCTGAAGAAGTGCAGCGCGATCTGAAAGTTGGTGTAAAATATATTCTGGCGATAGAAAACGGCGATTTATCTGCGTTTGAAACCAAAGGGTTTATCGCAGGCTACGTCCGATCCTACGCACGCTATCTGAACATGGATGGCGACAAGGCTTATGCGCAATTTTGCTCGGAAACCGGTTTTGACGGCTTCAAGCCGGATATTCCCGCCCACGCGGTTGTGTCGGCCAAAAAAACACCTGTCAGTGTTCGCCCATATGTTGCCGCTAACGATGTTGGGTTGACCGGCATGGGGCCGCTTACATTGCCAAAACAACGCTGGTATGAAAAGGTTTCATTTTCTGCAATCGGATCTTTGCTGGTTCTTCTTATCCTTGTCGCCGGGCTTGGCTATGGTGGCTGGAAGGTTTTGCAGGAAGTGCAGAAAGTACAGTTTGCGCCGGTTAATGAAACCCCGGGTGTTGCCTCTGATGTTTCTGTTCTTGCCGATGGCGGCAAGATAAAAGACACAAGCCCGGCTTTGGATCGCACCAGTCGCGCGGATCCTGGCCCGACATTGTCGCTTGCGCAATTATATCGCCCGCAGGAATTGGATGTGCCAAGCGTTATTGCCCGTGATGGCCCTATTGCCACCATTGATCCGGAAACTTTTGGCACATATGCCCCGGTTCCAAACGATGTTTTGCCCCAAAACACCGCTTCGGACAGCCCTATTTCTGTAGTAGAGAAAATCCAGCCAACGGTGGATATTGTTGCAACGCGGCCTGCGTGGGTAAGGGTTTATCAGAACGATGGCAGTGTGTTGTTTGAAAAAATATTGAATGCCGGTGAACGCTACAGATTGCCGGCCAATTTGAACGGCCCGCTGCTGAAAGCCGGTAATTCGGGGGCGGTTTATTTGATGGTCGGTTTGAAAACCTATGGTCCGATTGCCGCAAAGGGGGGCGTGGCACGCAATATATCATTGGCTCAAACCGATATTGAAAAAAACTACAAAGAGGTTAAGAACCTGTTTTCCAAACCGCTTGCGCCGCCTTTGAACCTTGGAAGTGATCTGACCGCCGAGGCGATCTTGAAAGACATTCAAAGCAACTGATGCGGTGGTATTGGCTTTGACGCGCCGCTGTGTGTGTTGTATCTAGGCGGTAGTTCCACATAAAATCAGGCATCTTATGACCCATAACCCCATCCGCCCGTGGCGCAATATCGAGCGCCGTAAAAGCCGCCAAATTAATGTGGGGCCGGTGCCCGTGGGCGGCGATGCACCGATCACGGTGCAAACCATGACGAACACGCTGACATCGGATGCAAAAGCCACGATTGCACAAGTGCAGGCCTGCGCCGAAGCCGGGGCCGATATTGTGCGGGTGTCTTGCCCCGATGAAGCCTCTACCGCGGCCATGTATGACATCGTGCGTGAAAGTCCAGTCCCTTTGGTGGCGGACATCCATTTTCATTATAAACGCGCGATCGAAGCGGCCGAGGCGGGGGCTGCCTGTTTGCGCATCAACCCGGGAAATATCGGTAGCCCCGAACGTGTGGCAGAGGTGATTAAAGCGGCCAAAGATCATGGCTGTTCCATTCGCATCGGGGTGAATGCAGGGTCATTGGAAAAACATCTGCTGGACAAATATACCGAGCCTTGCCCCGAAGCGATGATTGAAAGCGGGCTGGATCATATCCGTATTCTGGAAGACAACGATTTTCACAACTATAAAATCTCGGTGAAAGCCTCGGATGTGTTTTTGGCGGCCGCGGCCTATCAGGGCTTGGCGGACGCAACGGATGCACCGATCCATCTGGGCATTACCGAGGCCGGCGGGTTAACATCCGGCACGATAAAATCAGCCATTGGTCTGGGTAACCTTTTGTGGATGGGAATAGGTGACACCATTCGTGTCTCGTTGTCGGCTGATCCGGTTGAAGAGGTCAAAGTCGGTTTTGAAATCCTGAAATCTTTGGGATTGCGCCATCGTGGCGTCAATATCATTTCCTGCCCAAGCTGTGCGCGGCAAGGTTTTGATGTGATCAAAACCGTGGAAGCTTTGGAAAAACGGCTGGAGCATATCAAAACGCCGATGTCCCTGTCGATCATTGGCTGTGTGGTAAACGGCCCGGGCGAGGCCCTGATGACGGATGTCGGATTTACCGGCGGCGGGGCTGGGTCCGGTATGGTCTATGTGGCGGGCAAACAGGATCACAAGCTTGGCAACAAACATATGGTGGATCACATCGTTGATCTGGTAGAGGCCCGCGCAGAAGCGCTAGAGGCGAAATCAACCGCCGATCAAGCGGCAGAATGAGGCGCAAACTGATGGTGATAATTTACCTAGTGCTTTTGGGGGTTATCGGTCTGATGGCCTATGTGCGCCTTGCCCCGAACGATCCTGCGGTTTGGCATCAAAATCCCGAAACGGCTGTTTCAACAGGTAAACCTAACGAATACCGGTTGATAGGGGGTCAGGCCCCGATCTTTAATATGGCCGCGCCTGATTTGGCCACTTTGGTTGATAATCTTATTGCCGCCCAAGCGCGTGTGACCCGATTGGCGGGAAGCCCTGAAACATTGATGATGACCTATGTGCAACGCTCGATGTCGATGGGCTATCCCGACTACATTACCTTCAAGATTGTCCCGGTAGGTGATGAAAAATCAAAGCTGGAAATCCTGTCGCGCGCGCGTTTTGGCAGATCAGATTTAGGCGTCAACAAACGGCGCGTGGAGCAATGGGTTGGCTTGATCACTGGCTTGGTTGCCGGACGATAGGCAGCCCTGTTTGATCTCGCGCCACATCGGGTTGTTCAACGACATTTCGCAGCGGGCAATGAAATCGCGGTGGTCGACTTTCATGCAGACCATGGTGCCCAGCTCGACACGCGCACCGGTTTTATCCGTGCAGTAACAATCCGGCCATTTAACCTTGGGCCATTGCTTTTTATAGTCTTTGTACACGCCGCCCAATGCCACTGTCGCGGTCAAGGTCAATATAATAGATAAAAGCAACTTCATGCGGCCATACTAGCATAATTTAGCAAAAATGTCTTGCTTGCTCTTGACCAAAGCCGAACAACACGCAATGTCAGCCCCATGATACCAGAAGATAAACTTATGCAGATCATCGCGCGGTTTGAATTTCTTGAGGCCAAAATGGCGGATGGAAGTGCGGTTGATGATTTTGCCCAGCTTTCAAAAGAATATTCAGACTTAAAACCGGTGGTTGATAAAATTACAGAATATCAGCGTCTTGTGACAGATATTTCAGACACTGAAGATATGTTGAATGATCCGGATATGAAGGAACTGGCAGAAGAAGAACTACCGGTTTTGAAATCGGCATTGCCTACCGCGGAACATGCTTTGCAACTGTCGCTATTGCCCAAGGACGAAGCCGATGAACGCTCGGCAGTCTTGGAGATACGGGCAGGTACGGGCGGTGATGAAGCGGCCCTGTTTGCAGGTGACTTGCTGCGCATGTACCAGCGTTATAGTGATTCTGTCGGCTGGAAGATCGAGATCATAGATGCGTCCGAAACCGAGCTTGGCGGCTACCGCGAGGTAGTGGCGAACGTCAAAGGCAAGGGTGTGTTTGCGCGGCTGAAGTTTGAAAGCGGGGTGCACCGTGTGCAACGTGTGCCGACCACGGAAAGCGGTGGTCGGGTGCATACTTCGGCTGCGACTGTCGCGGTTTTGCCGGAAGCACAGGAGGTTGATATTGACCTGCCGGCCACGGATTTACGCATTGATACCATGCGCGCATCGGGCTCCGGCGGGCAGCATGTGAACACCACCGACAGTGCGGTGCGGATTGTTCACATTCCGACCGGTATCATGGTGGTCTCGGCTGAAAAGTCGCAACACCGCAACCGTGAAATCGCCATGCAAACCCTGCGCACACGGCTTTATGATATGAAACGCCAGGAAGCCGATGATGAGCGTTCCGCCAGCCGTAAGGGGCAGGTCGGATCGGGGGATCGTTCAGAACGCATCCGCACCTATAATTTCCCGCAAGGGCGCATGACCGATCACCGTATCAATCTGACGCTTTATAAGCTGGACCAGATTATGCAGGGCGATCTTGATGAAACCATAGATGCGTTAATCTCTAATGATCAGGCGCAAAAGCTGGCAGAATTGAACCCGTGAGCCAAACGGCCAAACAGGTGTTGCAATGGGGTGTTACCAGACTTGTCCCGATATTGGGCGATGCGGGGCGAAATGATGCGCGGATATTGCTGGCTTATGCGTTGGATATAGAGCGCGGACTTTTAGGGGCCTGCATGTCGGATGATGTCAGCCCTGAACAGATTGCCACTTTTCAGGATGCGATTGCGCGCCGCTCCCGGTTTCAGCCGGTTTCCCAAATCATCGGTAAACGCGCATTCTGGGGGCGTGATTTTGAAGTGACAAAGGCAGTTCTTGACCCCAGACCGGACACGGAAACCCTGATCGAAGCGGCCCTAAAGGCCGGGCCTTTCAACACTATTCTGGATTTGGGCACAGGATCGGGCTGTATTTTGCTGACGCTTTTGGCCGAATGGCAGCACGCGCGCGGGCAGGGGGTGGATTGCTCGGTCGAAGCCTTAACGGTGGCAAACAGGAATGCAAGGCGGTTGGGGGTTGACGGGCGGGTCAAATTTTTACCCTCTGACTGGTTTTCCCAAGTCAGTGGCACCTTTGATCTGATTATCGGCAACCCGCCTTATATATCGGCCAAGGATATGGAAACTTTGGCCCCGGATGTGCGGGATTGGGAACCGCGTTTGGCCCTGACCCCCGAAGGCGACGGCTTGGATGCCTACCGTGAAATTGCGGCAAAAGCGGCTGCGTATCTTACCCCCAACGGGCGGATATTTTTGGAAATCGGCTGGGATCAGGCGGATGCAGTTTTAGCCTTGTTCGCCGCTGCCGGTTTTGCCAATGGTAGATGTATTCAGGATATGTCCGGCAAAGACCGTGTTGTTTTATTTCAATAAGAAGGGTCTAAAAGCGGATATTTCGTGTAAAATCGGGTTAATGCCTGTTTTAGACTTGTATAGGCGGGCGAGTTTGCTATAATTATCGCATTCAGGATGATTGATTGTGTCTCATCCTTAGCAACCCCACAGCAAAACGGGACTTCGTCGTAAAGACGTTAATTTCAAATTTTCGAGATAAGGCAGCCAGATCAGATGAGATCTTCCAATAAATCGCGCACACGCAATAAAAATCATAATAATAACCGCCGTGGCAATGCTACCAACATTTTGAACCGGGTCTTTGACAGTTCCGGCCCTGAAGGTAAAGTTCGCGGCACGCCTCAGCAAATTATTGATAAATATCAGTCGCTTGCCCACGATGCGACGCTTTCGGGTAATCGGGTGAATGCGGAAAACTTCTTGCAGCATTCGGAACATTATTCGCGTCTTTTATCCGAGGCCCAAAGTGAAATAAATGAACGGCGCGAAGCGCAAGAGGCGCAGCGCCAGCAGAACCAACAGCAAAACCAAAACCAACAGCAGCAACAGCAAAGACCGCAAAATAAAGTAGAAAAAGACGATGCCCAGCCCAGTATAGCCGGTAGCACGTCTGATTTATTTCCCGCGACAGCAGATCAATCCAATCTGGTAGAGACTCCTGAAAACAAAAAACATCTTGAAAAGCCCAACAAGCCGAAACGGGTCAGGCAAGCTGCCAAGCCTATGGAACCGGAAGCCGCGAAACCCGCCGAAGTGCAATCCCCGGACATGCAATCCCCGGACACGGCGACACAATAATCAGGGCTTGCCAAATTGCCGGCTTAATCGGCAAAACTGTTCAATGGTCAGTTGTTCCGCGCGTTCCGTCGGGGCAATATCCGCTGCTTTCAGACGCTGTTCAATATCGGGTGCAAGTGATTTCAATCCGGCCCGCAGCATTTTGCGCCGCTGATTGAACGCGGTTGCAACAACGCGCTCTAACACCTTGGCATCGCAGTCGAATTTAGGTTTGTCGCATTTTGTGATATGAACCACAGCCGAGGATACTTTCGGGGCCGGTGTAAAGGCTTGGGGCGGTAAATCCATCACGATTTTTGCCTCACTGCGCCAACCCGCAAGGATCGACAGACGCCCATATGCCTTGCTGCCGGGGGCCGCGATAATTCGCAGGGCCACTTCACGTTGGAACATCAAGGTCAGGCTATCCCAGTAGGGCGGCCATGTTTCTGGGGTCAGCCAGCGCACCAGCAATTCGGTGCCGATATTATACGGCAGATTGGCGACGACTTTGATCGGGCCATTCAGGTGCTCATATGGGTTCAGGGTTAACGCATCGCCTAAGATGACAGAAAGCCGCCCGTCGTAATGATCGGATATTTCGGCCAAGGCGGGCAGGCAGCGTTCATCGCGTTCCACGGCAACAACGCGCCGCGCACCTTCAGCCAGTAGCGCGCGGGTCAAACCGCCCGGACCCGGGCCGATTTCAAGCACATCGCATTGGGTTAAATCACCGGCCTGGCGGGCGATTTTTCCGGTCAGGTTCAAATCCAGCAGAAAGTTCTGCCCCAAGGATTTTTGCGCCCTCAGCCCGTATTTGGCGATCACTTCGCGTAAAGGCGGTAAACCGTCAGCCGATTTTGTCATATTGTGCCCTGTTCTGCGCCATTTGTCCGGCCTGCCGGAGGGCGGCAATCAGGCTATCGGGTGACGCAACCGCTTGGCCTGCAATGTCGAATGCGGTGCCGTGATCGGGGGATGTTCGAATGAAGGGCAAGCCGAGGGTTGTATTTACACCTGCTGAAAAATTTAGTGTTTTCAAAGGGATCAAGGCTTGATCATGATACATGCAAACGGCGGCATCATATTTTTCGCGGGCTTTGGCATGAAACATCGTATCGGCGGGCATCGGGCCTATAAGGGACATTCCTTTCTGCCGCAGCCTGTCTAGAAGCGGGGCGATTATGTCGCGTTCCTCAACCCCCATGGTTGCGCCTTCACCGGCATGCGGGTTCAGGCCTGCAACGGCGATAACAGGGTTTTTCAGGCCGAAATCACGCATCAATGCCTGATGGGTGACGCGTAAAGTGGTTTCGATCAACGTCTCGGTCAAAGTTTTTGGAACATCTTTCAGGGCAATATGGATGGTCACAGGAACGGTGCGTAATTCAGGGGCTGTCAGCATCATAACCGGATTTTTCACACCGCCTAGATGGGCCAAAAATTCGGTATGCCCGGGGTAAGGGAACCGTGCCCCGTCCTTTAGAACCTTTTTGTTGATCGCATTGGTACAAAGGGCCTTTGCTTGCCCTGATTTTACAAAACTTACTGCCATTTCAATGGATTGGATTATGTCACGGGCATTTTCGGGCTGTGCAACACCGATGCTTGGCGGGGCCGTAAAGGGCAGGTGCAAAACCGGCAGGGCGTTGGGAAAAATACGGAACGCTTCATCGGGGTCGGTGATTTTTTGCACCGGTACATCCGTTGCGGCTTTGACATGCCGATAATCCGCAATCAGGAAAAACGGCACCTGGTGCTTTAGCTGCTGCCATGCATAGCCGGTGATTTCCAAACCGATACCACTGGGATCCCCCGAGGTAAGGGCGATCAAACCGGTCATTTCTTGATAATGATGGCGTCGCCGCGTAATTCTTGCAAATACCCCGTGCCAAAACTGTCAATGCGCCGCCCAAGCAGGGCGTTGCGTATCTGATCGCGGGCACCGGCCGGTAGGTCTTTGGCACGGTTACACAGCATTACAACGTTGATAGCACCATTATCGGCGACAAAATAGCTTGCCTCATTCGGATCGAGTTTGGCAAGCTCGACACCGATACGCGCAGGTAATTGAGTTACAGGAAGCGATTGGCTGCTGACGGATTTTTCCCCGAATTTGGCCGTATTGGCCTGTAAATCAAGACAGGTATCACTGGCATTGATAAGTTTTACAGCCGCTGCGACCTGTCCCGCTTGCCCGGATTTGTTTGCCGGCATGGCAACTTGCATATAACTGACCGATACAACCTGTTTGCCTGCCGGTTTTGCTTTGCGAATACCGCGCAACTGATAAATCACAAGTGCCCTTTTCGGGGTAACTATAATTGGGGCGGCCGTATTTTGTGAGGTCGCGTATTCGGTGGGTGTATTCTGGGCGGCGGTGTCCTGACTGGTCGGGTATTGGCTGGCCGTATCTTGGCCGGCTGTATTGTCCTGACTGGTAGGGTATTCGCTGGCTGTATCCGGGCCGGCTGTGTTGTCCTGACTGGTCGGGTATTGGCTGCTGGTGTTTTGGTTGGCTGTGCCTTGGCCGGTCGGGCGCGGTCTGGTCGTGTCAAGGCCTGCCGCTGTTTTGGCGGCCAAGTTACGAGGGATCGGAACCGATATCTGGCCTATTTCCATTTTAGACAGTTGTGCGGATACTGCCGCAGGCAAACTGTCCGCGGGCACCCAGCCCAATACGCCGCCGCGAATGGCACTGTCGGATTTCGAGAATTTTTTAGCGGCAATGGAAAACTGAACGTCACCTTTTATGGTTTCAGACAGCCTTTTTGCCAGTGCGCGGGTTCGGGTCGGGCCGCGTTGCGCGATGGGTAGAACGATCTCTGCCAGGTTAACCATTTTTGGAAAACTGATCGTGTTTACATTCAATGTGGCATCGACTTCATTGTCGGTGACGTTTACTTTTGATGCGAAGCGTGCCCGTACGACATTGCGCCATAACAGACCGGCACGAACGAATGCCCGAAAACTTTCGGGTGAAACACCGAATTGATCAAAATAGGATAAAAGTTGTTCGGTACTAAAGCTGCCGCGTGCGGCGAATTCTTCCATACCGGTGTTTATTTCATCTTCGGTGACAGAAATGCCCGCTTCCTTTGCCGCTTGCAAGCGCAGGCGGTCATTGATCAGTTGATCCGTGGCCATTTTTTTCAAATTGCCTTTGGTGCCGAAGGATTCAAGCATTTTGATGCGTTGTTGCAGCTCATAGTTAGTGATTACGCTGTTGTTCACGCGGTAAACCGGGGCATAGATGCTGGCGGCAAAAACCGGCATCGCCAAGGGCAGGCCAATTAGAAACCCGCATATTAAAACAGTATTTTTTTTCATGGTTTCACCTAAATTCTAGAAGGCGCAGCTTCTGCGCCGTCGCTCTGCCCGTGCTTGACTGCCAATACCCACCAATGCGACCGTCAGCCCCAACTCTTTCGTTGTCCGGACATTACCAGAGGCCGCGTATTGAAGCGAGAGGGAAAGATTGATTTCAACGCATTCATTGGTATATTTTACCCCGAATTTGCCCTCAATCGGGCTTTTGGTGATAAAATCATGGCGCCATTTTGCCAGATATTGCCAATTGTCGCTTGGGGTGAAAACAAATTTCAAGGTTGCTTCCTGGCGGCGGTCACTGGCCCCGGCGACGACGTCTTTTTCCAGCCAGATATAGTTGGTTTCGGTTCTAAGTTGTCTAATGTTAAACGCCATTCCGGTTTCATTTTTTGACAGTTGGAATTTGCTGCTGAACAAGGTGCGATTGGTCATCTGGAAACTGTTGGGGAAGCTTAAGGTAAAGGCACTGACCCAGTCAGAGTTTTCACCCGCAAGCCCTGATCCGTTTGAAAACTGGTTCAAATTCTGCGCCCGTAAAATGCGCCCCGCCGTCGCCCCCATATTCCAGCCTGAGGGATCATAGCGCGTATAGTTCACCCCGACATTGGCCCTGAAACCCAGTTCCTGTTTGTCAATGCCGGGAAAGCGATTGGTCGAGAACAGGTTGGATGCGTCATACTCTACCTGAACACTGTCTTCATTTGGCGTTGCGGTTTGAGTGTTCCGGTTCCAGACCAGTTGTGCAACGGGTTCGATGACATGCGTCGCGGTTCCGGTGATTTTCGACAAAGGCCATCTGATGTCGGCGGAAACCGTAGGGGTCACCCGATTGGCACTGGTTCCTGCAAAGCCGGTGTAATTGTCACTAAGCGAATAATACACGGCGTCGAGCTGACTGCGTGCGCCCAATAACAGGCCGTCTTGCAATTGCCATTGCCGTTGCCAGTCTAGCGTGCCGCCAAATCTGGTAAAACGATCATTGCCAGCCCGCAGAAGGGTGGTTGTATAGCCGGAAAAGCCCAGTTTGCCCCCGAGCAGCGGGTCTTGTTTTATGCCCCGATAGTAGACATCGGGCAGTACCAACGGAATTTCCGCGTCAATTTCATTGGTGCGCAGGCTTTGGAAAATCGAGGTGCTGACTTTCATGAAACTGTCTTTGCGATTGCGCTCTAGATAAAGTTCCGAAAACAGCCGGTCTTGGGCGGATATGTTATTCTTGTCCTCATAGCCGTATTGCGCCCGAAAGGTTTTGTCGGATGCCGCATCCACCACAAAGCCCCATTCATAATCTTTCGATATACGGAACCTGCCCGAGCCTTTCAATGTCGATCGAAAGGGATTGTTTTCGACCCCGTCGACCAGCAACAAAGCCCCGTCAAACTGGTATTTACCCCTTTTGGTTTCACGGCGGTACTGGCCTTCTGCAACAAAGCTGCCGCCGGTAGACACAAAGGCGGTAACCGTTGCATCCGAATGATCGTCTATGGCAATAAAATAGGGGATTTTTGCCCCGAAATTCAAAATGTCCGAGGTGAAAAATGTGGGTGTCAGAAACCCCGTCGCACGGTCAACTGTTGGGTCGGGCAGGCGCAGGCGCGGGCTGTAAAATATCGGCACGCCCAGCAATTCCAAGCGGGCATTTTCAAAGTAAAGTTGCCGGGTTAGCTCATCATGCACCACCCGGTTCGAGCGTATTTGCCAAAACGGTGTTTTTCGCACCTTGCAATATTTGCCCCCCGATTTCTGATATACTTTCCCGGGCCTGCCAATGTAACAGGTGCTGGCGACAACACGGTCAAGAACTTTGAAGCGGTTGCCCTTGTATTGTGCCTGATCCGCTGCCATTTGAAACTGCTTGGCGATCAACAGACGGGCACCGCGTATGACATTTTGTGACATATCGGTAGATAGATCAGCGGTTCTTCCGGTCAGAATACTACCGTCCGTAGAGGTAATGGTGAAACCTTCGGGAATGTTCAGTTTTCCGGTTTTTTGATTATAATTAACAGCATTTGTGGTTAACACATACGCCCCCGAGATGATGCGCACATTTCCCTGCGCTGTCAGTATTTGTAAGGTGCTGTCGTAGTTTATCGTGTCAGCAAACAGACCGACGGGGTCTTTGGATTGCGCCGCAACACCAAGGGGTGTGAATGCGATAAATGCGGCCATCATGAAAAAGCTTGATAAAGTTTTCAAGATCATTGCAATTTACCCGTCCTCTAAGTGCAAAAACAACGCCAATGCCGCAAGCAATGCGGCCAATGGGGGGGCCCATGCCGCAAAAAATATGGGAATCTCTCCCGCCTCACCTAGAGTTCTAGCAAGGTTTTGCAGGAAATGTAGCGAAAACCCGCATAACAGGGCCATTAAAACTGAAATCCCCAAATTTCCCAGCCTTGCATTTTGTAATGTAAAGACAGCCCCGATAAGAATCATCGCCGCAAAAAGTATCGGGCGGGCCAATTCTATTTGCAAATGCACCCGGTGTCTAAGGGATGAAAATCCGGCGTTATCCATCGCTGTAATGAATTTGGGTAAATCCCAGATCGCAACGGTTTCAGGCTTGGGGTAGCCTTCTAGAATTTGCTGGCTTGTGATGGTTGTCGGAATGCGCAAAATAGATTTGGTAACGGAATTTGCTTCGGGGTTGTCGCTTGGGGCCGATAAATCCCATTTTTTCGTGCGAATAAGGACCCATTCACCATGCGACAGTATTGCCGTATCTGCCGCAATGCGGCCGATATCCCTGTTGTTTTGATCATATATCAGCAAGGTAACGTCACGCAGGCTTTTGCCGTTTTGGGTTGCCTGATCGGCAATGATAACGATATGGCCGTTTTCGGTTTTCTGCCGCAACCAGAAACCGTTTTCATTCACCGTGACAGTTTTTCCGGCGCGCCCCAGATATTCGTTTTTCAGGGTGTCGTAATAGGTTGAAAAAGTTGCAACCAGTGGATTTAGAAACAGGATCGAGATCAAACCGATCAGAAACGCGGTGGCGATAGGAAATCCTAAAGATTTCAAGCTGGAAACACCGGCTGCCCGCGACACGATGAATTCATTGGAGCGGGCCAGCCCGACACAAAATGTAAGACCTGACAGCATAACGATAATAGGCATGGCCTCACTGATGAACGAAGGCGAGCGTGTGCTGGCAAGGGCCGCTGCTTTTGAAAATGTAATCCCGGCCGAGGATAATGCCCTGACGTTTTCCATGGTATCCACGAAAAAAACCAAAAATCCTATGATCAGGAATACACGGATGAATGCGAAGATGAATTTTCGGTTGAAATACCAGTAAAGCGTCATGTCAGGGCCCGCCTTTTGGTTAAATTTCTAACCACATTATGGCCATTCCAGCCTTTCCTTGTTGCCTGGATCAAAAACAGAGTGATGACAACGCAAAGCATTGCCGGCAGATAAAGGACGAACGACATCGACGGCGATTTGGTTACGAAGCTTTGCGCTGACCCGTTTAATGTGTTCAGGGCCATCAACAGCATAATGGCAAAAATTATCCGGTAGAAAAACCCTGATCGGCTGAAATTGCCCGAAAACAGGATTGCGGCACCCAAAACAGGCATCAAAAGTGTGAAAAAAGCTTTCACCACGCGAAATTGGGCGGTGATGGCATAATCCAGCTTTGAAGGGGTGATGTGGGCGATATCCCAAGGTAATCGAGGCGTTATGATTTCATCCGGGCGGATGTGTCGAACACCCAAATCTTTGGCAAATTGCCCTAAATCGTAAGCAAAACTGTCAAATTGTACCACATTCAATAGCCGATTTTCCTGATCGAACTGTTGTAATGTCCCGTCATTCAGCAACAGCTTGGCATCCTTTCCGCTTCCCACCAGACGCCCTGTCGGGGCCGTATGAATGATGCGCTTTCCTAATCGGTTGGTTTCACGGATCAGAATATCCTCTAAAAGCCCGTCGTCTTTCATGTTGCCAAAGTAAAAGGTAACGCCTTTTTTCGGGGAAACGAATTCACCTACTTTTATCAGTTGTGACAGATATTCCTGCCGGATCTCGTATTGCCGGGTATGGAAGGCATGATTGCTGATCGGGGTTATGAAATGGATCAACATCGAGACAATCACAAAAATCACCCCGCCAAAGATGATAAACGGGCGGGCAAATTGTACCGGCGTCATGCCCGCTGCCATCAATGCGGCATATTCCGATTCCGCATAAAGCCTGTTGGTCAGGTACAAGGCGGCGGCAAAGCCTGCGACAGGAAATACCCCCTCGATCACACGCGGCAAAAGATAGCTGCTAAGCTCCAGAAAAATCATGCCGGATTGGCCGTTTTCGATAACCACATTAATGATCAAAAGGGCCTGGTTTAGCCACAGAATGCCCCCGAATATGAACAGAAAGAATACAAATGGCCCGGTAAGCTGGCGCACTATATAACGATCAACAAGTGTCACGTGTTTACGCCCCTTAACCAGAAAACAAAGTTTCATATTCTTTATATGAATTTTATTCTGGGTAACAGTCCCTTGTGGCCAAAAGCTTTGTTTCGCGCTAGGTGTTGTGAAATATAAAAACACCTTACCCTTAGGAGCACAGCATGAATACGCCCGTTACCCCCACATTCATCGAGACCGATCTAGATGCCATCGCCGATTTTGAAGGTAAAATTGCTGTTTTTATGTCCCCTACAGGGCAAATCGGCTTGGGGGCGCGTCGGGTTAACAAGCTGATGAAACGCAGTCTTGCGCGGCTGGCGGAAAGTAAAGTTTTCGAAGATATGCCCAATGCCGCATGCCACGCTCTGTCGATGCCCGCAGGGATGAAGGCAACCGAGGTTCTGGTGGTTAAAATACCCAAACGCGTTTCCGTGGATGATGCCCGTCTTGCCGGCGCTAATCTGGCTAAAGCCACCGGCGGGGCAGATTTATTGGTTATAACAGGCACAGGCAAACGCGCTTCAGAAATCGCTTTTGGCTACGCTTTGCGGCAATATCATTTTCACGATCACAAAACTTCGGATGCGCCCAGACAAGGGGCGATAACCGTTATGGCCAATCAGGCGGATGAGGCAGCAGGGGATTATGCCCCGAAGGCGGCCGTGGCCGACGGTGTGTTTTTTACCCGTGATCTGGTCAGCGAGCCTTCCAATATTCTGACCACGCAAGAGTTTGCCGCGCGTTTGCTGGCGTTAAAAGACCTTGGGCTTAAAGTTACGGTTCTGGAAGAAAAGGACATGGAGAAGCTGGGCATGGGGGCTTTGCTGGGGGTCGGGCAGGGCTCGCGTAGCCCGTCAAAACTTGTGGTGATGGAATGGCAGGGTGGCGGTCAGGAACAGCCTTTCGCGCTGGTCGGCAAAGGGGTTGTGTTCGACACCGGCGGCATTTCTATCAAACCGGCGGCAGGCATGGAAGACATGACTATGGATATGGGCGGTGCCGGCGTCGTGGCCGGTGTGATGAAAACGCTTGCTTTGCGCAAAGCCCGTGCCAATGTTGTGGGGCTTGTGGGCATCGTTGAAAACATGCCCGACGGCAATGCGCAACGCCCGGGCGATGTGGTTACATCAATGAAGGGCGATACCATAGAGGTGATCAATACCGATGCCGAAGGCCGTCTGGTTCTGGCCGATGTGCTGTGGTATGCGCAAGAAACCTTTAAGCCAACCGGCGTGATCAATCTGGCAACCTTGACGGGGGCGATCATCATTGGTCTGGGCCATGAAAATGCCGGGGTGTTTTCCAACAATGACGACCTGTCGCGCAAATTTATCAAAGCGGCCGCGGTAGAGCGCGAAGGCGCGTGGCGCATGCCGCTTGGCAAAGCTTACGACAAACTGATCGACAGCCGCATTGCCGACATCAAAAACACCGGCGGACGCCCTGCGGGGGCAATCACCGCCGCGCAATTCCTGCAACGGTTTGTTAAAGAAGACATGCCTTGGATCCATCTGGACATTGCAGGTGTGGCCCTGGTCAACAAGGAAACCGATATGGCCCCGAAAGGCGCGACGGGATGGGGGGTGCAGGCCCTTGATCGCCTGATTGCCGACCACTATGAAGCGGGTTGATGGCGGAAGTTTTCTTTTATCACCTAAGTGCATCGCCATTGGACGGGATGCTGCCGCAATTGCTGGAACGCACATTGCAAAACAACTGGCGTGCGGTGGTCAGGTGTTGTGATGCGGATCAGATGAACTGGCTGGATGCGCGACTGTGGGGGGGCAACTCGCCACAGTTTTTACCGCACGGGGTCGAGGGCGGCCCGCATGATGCGGATCAACCGGTTTTGCTGACAACAGGGTCTGGCAACGCCAATGGGGCGCAAACTTTGATGCTGGTTATGGGGGCTAAAACCACACCTGAAGAGGTGGCAAAATTCAAGCGTGTCAGTTTGATCTTCAACGGTAATGACACCGACGCTTTGGATGCCGCCCGCAATGACTGGAAAACTCTGACGGGCGCGGGCGTGGCGGCAAAATACTGGTCGCAAGCCTCGGGGCGTTGGGAAATGAAGGCGGAAAAGAACGGTTAGCGGGTCAGGGTCAAAGTATCGCCATTGATCTTGAATTCGGAAAAACGGTTCAGATAATCCATGCCCAATAGCGACCCGAACAATTCACCGTCATTTACCGAAGCGGTCACATCGTAATCAACGAAATTTCCCAGTTTCACCACGCCCAATTTGATGAATGCAATGCGAACAGCGCCGTTGGCGGTATTTGCGGTTCCCAGATAATTCAGGTTTTTCACATCAATTCCAATGCGTTGCGCGTCTTGCTTCGACAGAACCACACCTGAGGCACCGGTATCAATGATGAAATCAACACTGCGCCCATTGACAGATAAAGCGGCATGAAAATGCCCGTCACGCGCCCGTGTCAAAGTGATGCTGCCTGTCGCGGTTTGTACCGCTTGCGACGGGTAAATCTGTGATTTCAACACATCCTTAAAGCCGTATGCAATGATGGCGCCAACAAAAATAAGCCCCCAGATCATCGCCTGTTGCAAGGTCTGGCTTAACTTTTCCCGTCGTGTGTATAAAAAACTGCTGCCGATAAAGAGCAATAAAATACCGAGATAAAACACATAGGCCTTATTGTCGGGGGTCACGACAAAGCACCCAGTCCTTTTAATCCATCGACCACAAATTGTACCGATAATGCAGCCAGCAACATTCCCATCAGGCGGGTGACAACATTGATGCCGACCTTGCCGATCAGCCGTTCAACCGCACCACCTGCCAGAAAGGCAATAAAAGCAATGAAAATCACACTGACCATTGCGGCCATAACAATCAGGGTCGCACCGGGATCACCCTTCATATTATTGGTCAGAAGGATCATCGAGGTCATCGCACCCGGGCCTGCGATTAGAGGGGTTGCAAGGGGAAACACGGACGGATCATCGCTGCTTTGATCTTCCTGTTGCTGCTCGCGCCTTTGGCTGCGTTTATTGAACAGCATCTCGACCGCGATTAAAAACAGCAGCAAACCGCCCGATATGCGAAATGCCGGCATGCCGATGCCGACAAAATCCAGCAGCCGTGCCCCGACAAGGCCGAAAACCGCCAGAATGCCGATGCCGATCAGGCAGGCGCGCAAGGCAATGCTGAAATGTTCCGTATCGCGGCCCTGTGTCAAGGAAATGAACATCGGCAACAGGCCGACCGGGTCGATCACCAGAAATATCGTCACAAAGGCGGTTACATAAAATTCCATCATCGTCTTTTTGCCTTGTCCAAAGCCTCGCTTGCTTGTTCCCACAGGGTTTCAGCTTTTTCCATTGCTTGCAACATCTCACCGTGTTTTTTGGTCAGCTCTTCGATTTTAGCAGTGCTTTCTGAGCTGTAAAATGCCGGATTAGCCATGCGCTGCGCAAGTTTCGATTTCATCGCTTCCAGTTTTATAATGCGTTCTTCGCATTTTGTCACATTTTCCTGCAACGGTTGGGTCAGCTTGCGCCGTTCCGAATTGGACAGACGTTTTTGCTTTGGCCCCTTGGCCTTTTTCTTGGCCTCGCTGGCTGCCCCGCCACCGCCACGCTCTGATAAAAGCATGGTTTTATAGGCGTCCAAATCTTCGTGATACGGTTTCACAGTGCCGTCTTTAACCAACCACAACTGATCGGCAATGGCATTGATCAGGTGCGGGTCGTGACTGACCAGAATAACCGCGCCCTGGTATTCACCCAAGGCTAATGCCAGGGCTTCGCGGCTTTCAATGTCCAGATGGTTTGTCGGTTCGTCCAGAATCACCAGATGCGGGGCGTCCAATGTGGCCAACAGCAGGGATAGCCGCGCCTTTTGCCCGCCTGACAGTTTGCCCACAAGCGTATCGACCTGTTCCTTGCCAACCCCCCCCGCGGCAAGCCGTCCGCGCAACCGCGCCTGACCTTCTTGCGGGCGTTCGCGCTGGATATGCTGTAGCGGGGTTTCATCCAGGTAAAGTTCATCCACCTGATGCTGGGCAAAATAGCCGATTTTCAGCTTCGAGGATCGGACAAGATTACCTTCCATTGGTTTAAGTTTATCTGCTAACAACTTGGAAAGCGTGGATTTACCCTGACCATTAGCCCCCAGTAATGCGATGCGATCGGTCTGGTCGATCCGCAGGTTCAGATCGCGTAAAATCGCCGTGCCATCATAGCCCACATCGACCCCGTCAAGACGCAGGATCGGCGGCGACAGCTCAGTTGGCTCGGGGAAATTAAACGCCGCCACGGCATTTTCTACCGATGATGCAATCGGCTGCATCCGTTCCAGCATTTTCAGCCGCGATTGCGCTTGCTTGGCCTTGGATGCCTTGGCGCGAAAGCGATCAACAAAGGCTTGCAAATGGTCGCGCGCCGCATCCTGCTTTTTCGCCATCGAGGCCTGCTCGGCCAGTTTCGAGCGGCGTACATTGTCAAAGGTGTCGTAATTACCCTGATAAAACGTCAGCTTCTGGTCGTACAGGTGCAGGATCGAGTTTACCGATTTATTCAAAAGCGTGCGGTCATGTGAAACAACCAGAACTGTATGCGGATATTTGGCCAGATAGTTTTCCAGCCAGATGGTGCCTTCCAGATCCAGATAGTTGGTCGGCTCATCCAGCATCAGGATTTCCGGCTGGGAAAATAGCACACCGGCCAGTGCCACCCGCATACGCCAGCCACCTGAAAATTCGGAACAGGCGCGTAATTGCGCGTCGCGGTCAAAGCCCAGACCGTTCAGGATACTTGCAGCCCGCGCTTCGCCTGAATAGGCGTCTATGGCGGTTAAACGCTCGTAAATCTCGCCAATGCGGTGTGCATCGGTCGCGGTTTCGGCCTCGGCCAGCAGGGATGCGCGTTCCACGTCTGCCGCCAGAACTGTGTCCAGAAGGCTAACCTCGTTCGATGGCACTTCCTGGCTGACACCGCCAATGCGCAGCCCGCGGCCTGTGGTGATGGCGCCGCCATCAAGATGCAGTTTGCCGGTAATCAGGTGAAACAGCGTGGTTTTACCCGTGCCATTACGCCCGACAATGCCGACCTTGTGGCCTGTGGGAATGGTTGCGGAAGCACCGGCCAGCAATTGCCGGCCCTGAATCGAATAGGAGATGTCATCAATACGTATCATGGGGGTGCTTTGCTATAGTGCGGTGGAACTGTCAACACGGGCTTTCCAAGTGGGAAAGCTTATGTTAGTGCAGCCCAGAAATTCAGCCCCATTAAAGGAAAAAAATCATGGCCCTGGAACGTACATTTTCGATCGTCAAACCCGATGCAACCAAACGTAACCTGGTAGGCGCAATCGTTGCCAAATTTGAAGAAGGCGGTTTGCGCGTTGTCGCCCAAAAACGCATTCAGTTGACCCTTGCGCAGGCACAAACCTTTTACGGTGTTCATGCAGAACGGCCTTTCTTTGGTGAATTGTGTGAATTCATGATTTCCGAGCCGATCGTTGTGCAAGTGCTGGAAGGCGAAAACGCCATTGCGCGTAATCGCGAAATTATGGGCGCAACCAATCCGGCGGATGCCGCAGAAGGTACAATCCGCAAAGAGTTTGCTTTGTCCATCGGTGAAAATTCGGTTCATGGCTCAGATGCGCCAGAAACCGCAAAAGAAGAAATCGCTTACTTCTTCTCGGGTTTAGAACTTGTAGGCTAGGCCAACGAGTTCGGCGGCAGGTTAATTGGTGTAACCAATTGACCGAGAGCCAAAAGTTGGTTGGTTAAGCTATCTTAATCACACCTAGGCTATTCAAGGCCGCTTCCAATTCGGAGCGGCCTTTTTATGTCTCAATGAAGGTTTTTAAGGTGGCGGGATAAAGCCTGTGTTCTTCCACCAACACCCGTGCCGCCAGTGTTTCAGCCGTATCATCCGCTAGAATAGGCACTTCAGCCTGGCCCAACAAAGGCCCGTCATCAAGTTTTGCGGTGACCAGATGAACCGAACATCCGGCTTTTTTGTCACCGGCATCAATGGCCCGTTGGTGGGTGTGAAGGCCGGTGTATTTTGGCAGCAGGGACGGATGGATGTTTAGCATTTTACCCTGCCACCGGTCGATGAAACCGGCCGTCAGCACCCGCATGAAACCTGCAAGGCAAAGTATATCGGGGTGATATTTGGCTATGGTATCGTGTAATTTGGCCTCGAATGCGGCGCGATCCCCCTGATAGGGGCGGTGATCCACAACTTCGGTCGCAATGCCTTGTGCTTTCGCTTTCGCAATGCCGCCCGCATCCGCATTATTAGCCAGTACCAGCACCGGTTTTGCAGCAATATCACCATTTTCCATCGCCCGCACCAGTGCCATCATATTGGAACCGCCACCCGAGATTAAAATGGCAACACGTTTGGTCATAGACGGCCCGAATAGGCGACACCTTCGCCCTTGACGAGTGCGCCGATACGAACGGGGTCGATGCCCTCGCTGGAAAACGCCGCTTCTATTTCAGCGACGTTTTCAGCCGCACAAATCGCGATCATGCCAATGCCGCAGTTAAAGGTTTTCAATGCTTCGGCTTGCGCAAGGCCGGCTTTTGCAATCAGCCAGTTGAAAATCGGCAGGCGTTCCCAACTGCCCAGATCAATTTCTGCGCCCAAACCTTGGGGCAGGGCGCGCGGCAGGTTTTCGGTCAAACCACCACCGGTAATATGGGCCAAGGCTTTCAGGTGACCGGTCTTTAACGCGGCCACGGCAGGGCGTACATAAATCTTGGTCGGTTCCAAAAGAGCATCCCGCGCCAGCCCGTCGCCAAAGGGGGATGGGTCATTCCAGTTAAGGCCTGCCATTTCCACGATTTTACGCACCAGGGAATAACCGTTGGAATGGATGCCGCTGGACGGCAGGCCCAGCAGAATATCGCCCTCGGCCACATCCGCAGGCAACATCGCGCCGCGTTCCATCGCGCCTACGGCGAAGCCCGCCAAATCGAAATCATCGCCTTCGTACATGCCCGGCATTTCGGCGGTTTCGCCGCCCACAAGGGCAGTGTTGGCCTGACGGCAGCCTTCGGCAATGCCGTTGATCACGTCTGTGGCTTTATCCACATCCAGCTTGCCGCTGGCGAAATAATCCAGGAAAAACAAAGGCACAGCACCCTGACAGATCAGATCATTGACGCACATCGCGACCAGATCAATGCCGACCGTATCCAGCTTGCCGGTGTCTATTGCAATGCGCAGCTTGGTGCCGACACCGTCGGTGGCGGACACCAGTATAGGATCATTGAACCCCGCGGCTTTCAGGTCAAACATCGCACCAAAGCCGCCAAGCCCGTCCATGACGCCCGGTCGTTTGGTGGATTTAGCCGCAGGTTTAATCCGCTCGACAAGCGCATTTCCCGCATCAATATCAACGCCCGAATCGGCATAGGTAAGTGAGTTTTTCCGGTCGCTCATAATCGCCCCCAAAGTGCATTTATCCCCCTTTAACCCAAGCTTTCTGAAATGAAAACCGTGAAGCGTCTTGACCGCACTTAAACTGCACAGTATTGCCACACCCAAGGCGGGCCTGTAGCTCAGTTGGTTAGAGCAGAGCGCTCATAACGCTTTGGTCGTAGGTTCGAGTCCTACCGGGCCTACCATTATCTAGGCAAATTCAAGACCGCCTTTAGCCCCCCCAAATCATCGCTTTGCAACAGATACAGCTTGCCTCCGTGACTGCGGGCGACATCGGCGGCAATGGCCAGCCCCAAGCCAGAGCCAACGCCGTTGTCCTGATTGCGGGCCGCGTCCAGCCGGGTGAACGGTTCCAGTGCGGCCTCGCGTTTGTCCTTGGGAATGCCCGGGCCGTCGTCTTCAACGATGAATTCCACATTGCCGGCCCCGATATTGGCTGTTAAACGCGCGGACTTTGCGTAGCGCACCGCATTGCCCAACAGATTTTCAACGGCGCGTTGCACGGCCTGTTCACGGCATTTCAGGGTTTCATCTGCGGGTGGCATACCTTTGAATACCAGTTTAATGTCGTGCCCCGCGCGTTTGAAATTACGCACGATACGGTTGCTTAGGGATTTAATACCGACGGTTTCGGTAGTTTCCTCTGAGTCGCCCTTGGCAAACTCCAGAAACTCGGTCAGCATCATTTCCATCTCGTCCACATCACGTTTTAGGTGTTCCACCTCATCGGATGGTTCCAACAGGCCAAGAGATAGTTTCATCCGGGTCAGCGGCGTGCGCAAATCATGGCTGACACCCGATAGCATCATGGTGCGTTGCTCGATTTGGCGAATAATGCGTGTGCGCATGGCCAGAAACGAATGCCCTGCACTGCGCACTTCGCGTGCGCCGCGCGGGTTGAACGGAATAGACCAGCCGCGCCCGAATGCTTCTGCCGCATCGGACAGGCGTTTGATCGGTTTGAGCTGGTTGTTCAAAAACAAAACCGAAATACCGGTAAAAACCAAAGCGGTGAAAAGCATTGCAACCAACAGCTGGTGTGGATTTGTAGCCGAGGTTCTGGACCGTTCCAAGGTAAATTCAACTGGCCCTTTGGGGGTTTGAATGTCTATTATGACAAATTGTTTCTTTGTGATAAGATCGACTTGTATAACATTGTTTACATTTGATTTTAGGGATTTTACAACATAATATCCCGCCAGATCCACCCATCTGTAATGATCTATTTTATCCGGTGTGTCGAATAAAAACCGGACGCTGATTTTTAGTGGCGTGGCGACCTTACGCATGTCTTTTAGGGCCGAAAACCTGTCCGGGGCATTTTTTGCCAATGTGGCAATGTAGTTTACGTCCAGTGCCACAGAGCCTGACAGTTGTTCCGATACATTGCGAAACAGGCGCTCGGCAAAATAGACGGCGACGACGATCTGGATCACCACAACAGGCACTGCCAAAATCAGCATCGCGCGGCCAAACAGGCTACGCGGCAGTTTCGATTTTATCCAGGCCCTGATCATGATATCAGGGTTAAGCCGATGCGGCACGCGGTGCAAGGGCCGAGATAGAACAACTATTTTCACCTTTAAGGCAAAATCCCTATAGACGCCCCAAATTCGCTTTGCTATACGCGGCCTCGCAACATATGATGCACAGGTATTCCGACGTAGCTCAGCGGTAGAGCAGTTGACTGTTAATCAATTGGTCGTAGGTTCGATCCCTACCGTCGGAG
>JASFZB010000026.1:0-9533 GCA_045046705.1 Rhodobacterales bacterium
GATAGGTGCGTGTGACTGGAGTTCAGACGTGTGCTCTTCCGATCTGTGCATTGCAACGCTTGCGGTGTGGTGCCGGAAGACAAGGCAAACCTGCCGATCGAGCTGCCCGATGATGTGACGTTTGACAAACCCGGCAACCCGCTGGACCACCACCCGACATGGCGCAATTGTGCCTGTCCTTCATGCGGCAGGCCGGCTTTGCGCGAAACCGATACCATGGATACGTTTGTTGACAGCTCGTGGTATTATGCACGCTTTACCAACCCACATGCAAGCACGCCCACGGTCGCTGAAGATGTGGCCTATTGGATGAATGTGGATCAGTACATTGGCGGAATTGAGCACGCGATTTTGCATCTTTTGTATTCGCGGTTCTTTGCCCGCGCCATGAACCTGACAGGGCATCTGCCAAAGGCGGCAACCGAGCCGTTCAATGCGCTGTTTACCCAAGGTATGGTCTGCCACGAAACCTATAAAGACCCTGACGGCAAATGGTTGACCCCTGATGAGGTAAAGCCGGTTGCCTGTGGGTATGAAACCGATGATGGCCGCCCTGTGACAGTTGGCCCGTCGATCAAGATGTCGAAATCAAAGAAAAATGTTGTCGATCCTGATGATATTATTGACCAGTACGGTGCCGACACCGCGCGTTGGTTCGTGATGTCCGACAGCCCGCCTGAACGGGATGTGGAATGGACGGCTTCCGGTGCCGATGCTGCATGGAAACATTTGCAAAGGGTTTGGCGGCTGGCGGACGAGATCAGCCAAAGTGGTGATGCGGGGAAAGCTGATGCCAAAGGGGTGCTTGCTTTACAAAAAGCCACGCATCACGCGATTGATGCTGTTACAAACGGGATTGAAGGGTTTGCTTTCAATAAATCCGTGGCAGCACTTTATCAGTTTACCAATACGCTAGCGAAATCAAAAGCCGACAAGGCCACCAAGGTTGAAGCGATGAAGGCGATGGCGCAGATGATGCAACCGATGACGCCGCATCTGGCCGAAGAAATTTGGGCTGTTTTGGGTGGCACAGGTCTGGTGGCACAGGCCCCTTGGCCGCAGGTTGATCCTGCCATGCTGGTTGATGATATGGTAACGCTTCCGATCCAGATCAACGGCAAGCGGCGCAGTGAAATTGAAGTTTCCGCCGATATTTCCAAGGAAGAGCTTGAAAAAATCGTGTTGTCGCACAACACTGTAAAGCGTGCATTGGATGGCAATGCGCCGAAAAAGCTGATCATTGTCCCGGGAAGAATAGTTAATGTCGTCATTTAGCCGCCGCCGCATCCTAGCCGCATTTATGCTTGGCGCCGTTTTAACGGCCTGCGGCTTTAGGCCGGTTTACAAACAAGGCACAGCGGCATCCGGCTTGCAGGGAAAAATCGCCATCAAGCCCGGAAAGGGGCGCGAATATTTTGAAATGCGCGAACGTCTGGTGGAACGGTTCGGGTTTGCGGAAAATCCGCGTTATGTTCTGAGCTTCACATTTGTGGCCACGTCCGAAGGTTTGGCGGTATCCAAAACCGCCGAAATTACCCGTTATAACTTTGATGGCGTGTCGAATTTCAAAATCACCGATGCGGCAAGTGATGTGGTGTTGTTAAAAGGCACGGTAAAATCAACGACGGCTTATAGTGCAACAGCTAAAACATATCCGACGCGGGTTGCAGAACAAGATGCGCGCTCGCGTTTGGCGAAGACTTTGGCGGATCAAATTGTGACACGGATTTCGTCAACCGCAAATTCGTGGGCCAAATGAAATTAGCGGGTGCAAAAGCGACGGCTTTTTTTGCAAACCCTGATAAATCCTGCGGCGGGCTTTTGATCTTTGGCATGGATGCGGAAAAGATCAACATGCGCCGGCAGGAAGTTACCTTGGCTTTAGTTGGCGATGCCGCAATGGACGAGATGCGCCTGACGCGCCTGTCCGCAGGCGATGTGCGTAAAGACCCCGCCCTGGTACTGGACGCGCTGAAAGCACAAGGGTTTTTCCCGGGGTCGCGTGCGGTTGTGGTGGAAGGGGCCACTGACGGGCTAACGCCTGTATTGGCTGCGGCAGTGGCGGAATGGGAAAGGGGTGATGCTTATCTGATCGTCACGGCAGGGTCTCTGAACGCCCGCTCAAAACTGCGTAAATTGTTCGAAGCGCCGCAGAACTTTTATACTATCGGCATTTACGATGATCCGACGCGGCCCGAAGAAATTGATAAAATACTAGCGGATGCGGGGTTGGCGCAGGTGTCTTTGGATGCCAAAAAATATCTGATGGCTTTGGCCCGTGATATGGGTTTGGGGGATCTAAAGCAGGTGATCTTGAAGCTGTCACTTTATAAGCTGACAGATAACACCCCCGTTGAGGTGGCCGATGTTGAAGCATGTGCCCCTGCAACGCTGGACGCGGATATTGATGATGTCTTGCATCTGGTGGCCGAGGCGCGTAGCGGCGAAGTGGTAACCACCCTAAGCCGTCTTGCCGGGCAAGGGGTGAACGCGACCGCGCTTTGCATTGGAATGACACGACATTTTCGTATGCTGCACGCGGCTGTCAGTGATCCGCAAGGCCCTGATGTGGGCTTTAGCCGGGCGCGACCGCCCGTGTTCGGGCCGCGCAAAGACCGACTTGTGCGTGAGGCCCGCGCATGGGGGGGGCCACGGTTGGAAAAAGCGTTGCAAGAATTGATGAATACGGATTTGATGCTGCGTTCCTCGCGCCCTGTTCCTGCAATGGCTGTCGTTGAACGCGCCTTTATCCGCCTTGCGATGATGCGCCCGAAATAAGGAAAACCAGATGTATAAAGTTTTAGGAATGGCCGCCACCAGAACCATGCGGGTTCTTTGGATGATGGAAGAGCTGGGTTTGAAATATGAACATCTGCCCTATCCGCCGCGTTCAAAAGAAATGCTGGAAATCAATCCGTCAGGCAAAGTGCCTGCCCTGATTGTAGAGGGTCAGGTTATTCTTGATAGTGTTGCGATCATGCAGTTTCTGGCCGATAAGCATGCCGGGCTGACCTATGCCGCAGGAACGGTGGAGCGCGGTCAACAAGACAGTTTTACCCAGTTTATCAACGATGAGCTGGATGCGATCATCTGGTGCGCGGCACGCAACAGCTTTATTTTACCCAAAGAAAAGCGTGTGCCGGAAATCAAGGATACATTGAAATGGGAATTTGGACGTTCAATGAATTTTCTGGGCGAGCGTATCGGCGACAACACGTTTTTGATGGGCGATAAAATAACCGTGCCTGATCTGCTTTTGACGCATATGGGGGACTGGGCGAAAGTCGCAGGGTTTGACGTGCCCGATGGGCCGCTTGAAGCCTATTTCAAACGTATGGTTAAGCGACCCGCCTACTTGCGCGCATCTGCATTACGTGCAGCCAAATAACGCACCGCACCTTGGCCGGCCCAACGCCCCGTCGCAAGGCATCCGGTGATCAGGTAGCCGCCAGTGGGGGCTTCCCAGTCCAGCATTTCACCGGCGCAGAACGTGCCGGGTAACTGGCGCAACATAAGTTGATCTGTCAAGGCCGCTTGCGGAATTCCGCCTGCGGTGGATATGGCTTCGGCAATCGGGCGGGGGCCCGTGTGGCAGATCGTTAAGGCTTTTGCGGTGCCGGAAATATTAGGGCGCGGCAGATTTTTAGCAAACTCGTTGAACAGGGCTGCCTTCGGGGCATCAAGACGCAGGGCCTTGCGCAGGATTGTGCTGTGCGAGGCTTTGGCGGGCAAGCGGTTTATTCTGTTTTCAAGGGTTTCAAGATATGTGTCGGGGAGTAGGTCGATCACCAGCGAAGCGCCCCCGCGCATCTCGCGGCTGAGCGCATAAATCCCGCTGCCTTCGATGCCTTTGCTTGAGATGATGAATTCACCGCGCAGGGATGTATTGCCCGCCGTAAGCTGAACGGTTTTTACGGGGGCACCAAAATGCGGGCGCATGTGGTCAGACCAGGGCAGGGTAAAGCCCATATTGGCAGGTTTGAACGGGGCAATGGCGATACCCCTTTTGGCTAAAATATCAACCCATGCCCCGTTTGATCCCAGTTTAGGCCAACTGGCACCGCCGAGGGCCAGAACTGTTGCGCCGGGGTTTATTGTTTCAGGGCCATCAGGGGTGTCGAAAGCAAGGGCATTTTCATGCCAGCCGGTCCACTGCCAGCGGGTTTTGAACTGCACGCCTTTGTTTGCAAGGCGTAAAAGCCATGCGCGTAGCAGGGGCGATGCTTTCATGGTTTTGGGAAAGATCCGCGCGGATGAGCCGGTAAAAACCTCTTGTCCCAAGTCGCGCGCCCATGTGCTGACATCCTTATTGTCAAACGCGGTTAGCATTGGCAACAACCAGCTTTCCGAGGGGCCGTAGGCGCGGGTGAAATCCGCTAAGGGTTCGTCCTTAGTCAGGTTCAATCCCGATTTTCCCGCCATTAGAAACTTGCGCCCGAAAGACGGCTTTGCGTCCGTGACAAGCACCCTGTAGCCTGCATCGGCCACGGCTTCGGCGGCCATAAGGCCAGCGGGGCCTGCGCCGATGACGCATAGGTCAACCATTCAGATCAAACCGATGCGCTTGCGGATGGTATCTTCGCGCAGGCTGATCACTTGACCCAACCAGTCGTCGGCATCGGGACTGCACATCCACACCAGGGCTTTGGCGACCCATTCGGGCGGGATATGTGCGGCCCAGTCCAACTGGCTAACGGGGTTCACGCCGCTGTCTTTGATTGCCCTTTGCATATCCGTGGCCACGGTGCCGGGAGACAGAACCAGTGCGCGAATACCGTTTTCGCGTTCTTCCTTGTCAAGGCAGGCATTCAGGTGATGCACGGCAGCCTTGGAGGTACAATAGGCACTCCAGCCTTCCAGCGCATTGGTCGCGGCCCCCGACCCGATGGTCAGGATTGTGCCGCCGGTTTTCATATGTGGCAGGGCTTCGCGCATTGCATAATAGACACCGTTGACATTGATGTCGATCACCTTGGCCCAAGCTGCCACATCGGAGCCGTTCAAATGCTCGATCGGTTCAAGCGCACCTGCATTGTTAATCAGAACATCCAAAGCACCAAAGCTAGCAACACAGGTTTCAATCACGGCCTTTACTTGCGCCGGATCGGAAACATCACAGGTTTTCGCTGCCGCTTTGCCCCCCGCTCCATTGATCTGGTCGGCGATTTTCTGGATGTCGGCGGCAGAGCGCGCAACCAGCATAACCTTGGCCCCGAGCTGCGCAAATGCGCGGGCCGTAGCTGCGCCAATGCCGCGACTTGCCCCAGTAATCAGAACGGTTTTGTCTTTGATGGTCATGGGTGATCCCTCTGTTTCAAGCCTTATGGATAAAATAGTGGTGGCACAAAAATTGCAATGGCTTTGTTTTGAAATGCAGGTTGTGCATAAGATTAGAAGGGTTAGATTGTGGGTGAATTCAAAAAGAGCGCGACATGGTTGATACCCCACAAGAAATTGCAAATAAATTACTGTCATTGGCGGCAAGCGCAGGGGCGCAGGCGGCCGATGTGATTTTTGTCGATGGTCAAAGCGTGTCGATCAATGTGCGTGAAGGGGCATTGGAACATGCGGAACGCTCGGAAGGGGTTGATGTTGGCCTGCGGGTTCTGATCGGCAAGCGGCAAGCCTGTGTTTCGGCCTCGGATACCGGCGATTATACGTTGGAACAAATGGCAGAGCGTGCAGTTGCAATGGCAAGGGAAGCCCCCGAGGATGAAAATATCGGCTTGGCGGACCCTGACCAACTGGCAAATGGCTGGAATGCTGATCGGTTGGAACTGGTGGATACGGCTGAAAAACCTACGCCTGCCCTGTTGCAGGAAATTGCGCAGGCAGCAGAAGCGGCTGCTTTGGCGGTGAACGGTGTGGCCAAAGTACAAGCGGCAAGTGCAGGGTGGAGCGATACCGGCGTTTATCTGGCAGCCTCTAACGGTTTTGAAGGCGGTTATCGGCGGACATCCTATTCGACTACTTGCGTGGCGATAGCCGGTGACGGGTTGCAAATGGAGCGCGATTATTGCGGTGAAGGGCGGGCGCATCTGTCGGATATGCCCGGGGCTGAAAGCGTTGGGCAATTGGCAGGGGAGCGTGCGGTTGCCAGATATGGCGCAAGCAAGCCGCCAACCGGGAATTATCCGGTATTGTTTGATGAACGCGTTTCATCGACCCTGATGGGACATTTATTGGCGGCGATCAATGGCGCCTCTATTGTGCGCGGTTCCAGTTGGCTGAAAGATGCGCTGGGGACACAGGTTTTGCCGAAAGGCATTGATCTGGTTGAAGACCCGTCGCGGGCGCGGGTTGCAGGCTCGAAGCCGTTTGATGCGGAAGGCCTGCCTGTAGGTTTGCGCAAAATCGTTGATGACGGTGTGCTAACGGGCTGGACACTTGATCTGGCAACGGCGCGCAAGCTGGGGTTTGAAAGCACCGGCAACGCATCGCGGGGCGTGAGTTCCCCGCCTTCGCCGGCATCTGGCAATATGACGCTTTTGGGCGGTGCGAAAACCCGCGATGATCTGATTTCGGATATGGGTACGGGGCTTCTTGTAACCAGCTTGATCGGCTCTACCATAAGCCCGACAACGGGTGATTATTCGCGCGGGGCCAGTGGATATTGGGTGGAAAACGGTCAGATTATGCGCCCCGTGAACGGCTGCACGATTGCCGGTAATCTGATCCCGATGCTGGCCGGAATGGTGTCTGCCAATGATGGTCGGGCGCATTTATCGCGTGTTATCCCAAGTCTTCTGTTGGAAAGCATGACCATTGCCGGGGCCTGATCTGAAATTGCTTATTGCTGCGGCGAATGACGCCGGGCACATTGCTATGAAGTATTTCAAAAGCGATGTCGAGATTTGGGACAAAGGCGGCGGTCAAGGCCCGGTGACGCAGGCGGATCTTGAAATCGACGAAATGCTGAAAGCCGCGTTGTTGGCGGCACGGCCAGACTATGGCTGGTTATCGGAAGAAACCGAGGATAATCCTGCCCGCCTGCAACATGAATGCGTTTTTATCGTTGATCCGATCGACGGCACCAGATCATATATCAATGGGCACCAGAATTTTGCCACGGCGATTGCAATAGCCCGAAAAGGGCAGATCGAAACTGCCGTGGTGCACTGTCCGGCCAAGGCGATGACCTATTGGGCGGAACGGGGGCAGGGAGCGTTTTTGAACGGGGCTAAAATACTGAGCAGTCAGCGTAAAGCGGTGCAATCCGCGCGGGTTCTGGCCTCGGGGGCGCAAATGAAATCCGATCTTTGGCACGGAAACCCGCCGCCTATAGAGCGGCACTTTAGGTCTTCGCTGGCCTATCGTTTGTGTCTTGTGGCCGAGGGGCGATTCGATGGCATGCTCACTTTGCGTGATACTTGGGAATGGGATGTGGCGGCAGGTGATTTGATTTGCCGGGAAGCCGGTGCCGGAGTTTCGGACATGCACAGAAACACACCGGTTTACAACCAGCGGAGGCCTGCATTGGCAGGCATGATTGCCGCAGCCCCGATGGTACATGAAGGATTGCTGGAATATTTGAAGTAATTGCCATTCGCGGTGGTTAAGTTTAAGTAGACCGGAATAAATGATGAAGGAGCAGACCATGTCACAAAGATTGCATTTGGTATTTGGCGGCGAATTGAAAGATCCGGCAAAAAAGGTTTTCCGCAATGTCGATGAAATAGATATTGTCGGAATTTTTCCCAATTACGCTTCGGCCTTTTCGGCATGGAAAGCCAAGGCACAGCAGACCGTTGACAATGCGCACACCCGCTACTTTATTGCGCATATACACCGGTTGCGCGATGAAGATGCCGAAGCAAGTTCGACCGAAGAGTTGGGCTAAGATTTAGCGGTGTTACGCTATATAGAGTTTTGGATATACAAAATTGCGGCCCGCGCGAGGCATCGGAAATTATTACGCAAGTTAAAAAATAAAACGATATTAAGGGGTCGCCCCACAGAGCGTAGCGATGAACGATTGGGTGTCGCTTCGCATCCAAGGGCTTCTGGTCACTTAATCTGGTTCCATGCCCGTGATGCCTTTTCTGCTTTACCGCTTATTAGCCTGATCGAGCAGTTAAACGAGCAAGATTCGGGTTTGACCTTTCTTGTGACGACGCGGAAACACGAAGAGCTTCCTGATTTTCTTCCAAAGAACACGCTACACCAGCTTTTGCCGATTGATCTGGATAAGCCCACAGAAAACTTTTTAAGCCATTGGAGGCCGGATATTGGCCTTATATCGGAAGGCGAGTTTTTGCCTGTTTTGGTGAAAAAAGCCAAGGCGTTACAAATACCTTTAATCGCTATCAACACTAAAATGACAGATGATCTTTTTCGAACATGGCGGCGGTTGCCCGGGCTATCAAAACCGACTCTGGATGCATTTTATCTTATACTTGTGCAAGATCAATCTGCGGCAAAAAAATTGAAGCGGCTTGGTGCCCGAAGTGGTAAAATTCGTATAACAGGGATTATGAGCGACCCGAAAATGCTGTTGAATTATGACGAGGGACTTTATTCAAACCTGTCTTCGGCCATTGGCAACAGATCGGTTTGGCTGGCGGTTATAACGCACCGGGATGAAGAAGATGTTGTTGTGAATGCCCATAAAGTGGCGATGCGCCGCAATCGGGGTCTTTTGCTGATCTTGCATACGCGCGAGCGAAACAGGGGGGTGCGTATTTCAACGCGCTATGAGCATCAAAACCTGAACTTTGCTTTGCAGGAAAACGGCGATCAGGTGGATGAGATGACAGATGTGTTGGTGACAGATCAGGTGGAAAATATTGCAACATATCTGCGTTTGGCGTCGGTCACATTTTGTGGCGGCACGCTGTCAAACGGGGACACTATTGACCCGTTTCATCCGGCCTCTATGGGATCGGCAATTATCCACGGGCCAGCCTGTGGTGCGTTTGAGGATGATTACCAACGCTACCACGATGCCGGTGCAACGAAGCTGGTGTCAAATGGTAGTGAGCTGGCCAAAACTGTGAATCACACCATTGCCCCGAGTGTGGCCGCGACAATGGCACATGCTGCTTGGGAAATCAGTTCGGAAGGGGGCGAAGTTTCAGGTATCGTTATTGCGGAGATACTTGAAAAGCTAGCCGAAAAGGGAACAAACGATGCAGCCGCCTGACTTTTGGAAAAAGGATCCGAAGCATGCAGGGCTATGGCCCCGGGTGTTATCGCCCTTGTCAAAGCTGTGGCAATGGGCGGACAAGCGGCGCTGGCAGCAGGGCACGCATGCAAAAATGGCGATCCCTGTTATTTGTGTGGGCAATGTCAATCTGGGTGGAACCGGTAAAACACCGACGGTAATAGAAACGGTTTCGCGATTGTTGGCGATGGGCAAGGCCCCGCATGTGGTGTCAAAAGGGTTCAAGGGGCAATTGCAAGGCCCGGTTCAAATTGATCCGACCAAACACACGGCAAACGATGTCGGGGATGAGCCGTTGTTGCTGGCTGCATTTGCCCCGACATGGGTTTCCAAGGATCGTTTGCTGGGTGCGCGTGCCGCGCAAGCCGCA
>JASFZB010000027.1:0-46091 GCA_045046705.1 Rhodobacterales bacterium
TGCAGCAAAAATCGGCGACGGTAAGACCCCGCACGAAGTTGCCGAAGGCTTTTTAAGCATTGCGATTGAAAACATGGCCAATGCGATCAAGAAAATATCGGTGCAGCGCGGCTATGATGTGTCGGATTATGCGCTGACCTGTTTTGGCGGTGCGGGCGGGCAGCACGCCTGTCTTGTGGCTGATAGTCTGGGCATGAAAACCGTTTACCTGCACCCGCATTCGGGCATATTGTCGGCTTACGGCATGGGGCTTGCGGATATTCGCGCCGCACGTTCCGCCTCTGTGGCAAAGCCTTTGGGCAAGGATATTCTGGCAGAGGTTCAGGGCACAGTTGAAACCCTGAGTGCGCAGAATAAATCCGATCTGACCGCCCAAGGCGTGGCCGACCCCGAAACCGTCAGCCGCCTGCATTTGCGGTATGACGGTACCGATACATCGCTGGCGGTGACGTTGTCTTCCATTGACAATATGACCGCCGATTTTCTGAAACTGCACAAGCAACAGTTCGGTTTTACCTTTGACGATAAAGGCATCTTTATCGAGTCGCTGGAGGTCGAAAGTTTCGGCGGTAGTGCCGACATTGAAGCCCCCGTTCTGGCGGGCCAAACCGATGCGCTGACAAGTAACGGCACCACCCGCATTTTTGCGGGCGGGGTCTGGCATGATGCAGGGGTTTATAAAGCCCGTGATCTGTTTCGTGCAGGCCATACAATCAACGGCCCTGCGCTGATTATCGAGCCGCACCAAACCATTGTGATCGAGCCAGACTGGCAGGCAAGTGTGACTGCACGCAACGATATTGTGCTGCGCAGGGTGAAGGCAAAAAAAGCCACTTATGCGATTGGCACCGAAGCTGACCCCATATTGCTGGAAGTGTTCAACAATCTGTTTATGTCGATCGCCGAGCAAATGGGGGTGACGTTGCAAAACACATCCTATTCGGTGAACATCAAGGAACGTCTGGATTTTTCATGCGCGGTGTTTGCCGCTGACGGGTCATTGGTGGCCAACGCGCCGCATATGCCGGTGCATTTGGGGTCTATGGACCGCTCGGTTGAAACCGTCATTGCGCTGAACAAGGGCGATATTCACCCTGGCGATGTCTTTGCCCTGAACGCGCCCTATAATGGCGGCACCCACTTACCGGATATTACCGTGGTAACACCCGTTTTTGACGACGCCGAAAAAGAAATTCTGTTCTATACCGCATCGCGCGGGCATCATGCGGATGTGGGGGGTACGGCGCCGGGATCAATGACGCCGCTGGCGACAACAGTGGATGAAGAAGGCGTTTTGATTGACAACTTCCGCATGGTTGATCGCGGTGTGTTTCAGGAAGAAGCTTTGCACACAATCCTGACCGATCACGCCTACCCTTGCCGTAATCCGGTGCAGAACATTGCCGATCTGAAAGCGCAAGTTGCCGCCAATGAAATGGGTATTCGCGAATTGCGTAAAATGGTGACGCAATTCGGGCTTAAGGCGGTGCAGTCTTATATGAACCATGTGCAGGACAACGCCGAAGAAAGCGTGCGCCGTGCTATCGGGGTGTTGCATGACAGTGCCTATTCGTACAAAACCGATCAGGGCTCCACGATCAAGGTCAAGATCACTGTTGATCAAAAAGCCCGCACAGCCACGGTTGATTTTACCGGCACATCCCCGCAGCAAGGTAACAATTTCAACGCGCCAGAACCGGTCACACGCGCTGCCGTGCTATACTGTTTTCGCATGATGGTTGATGGCAATATACCGATCAATGCGGGCTGTTTGCGCCCGATCAATATCATCATCCCCGATGATTGCATGTTGAAACCGCGCTACCCTGCGGCGGTGGTTGCGGGGAATGTGGAAACCTCGCAGCATGTTACCAACACGCTTTTTGGTGCGCTGGGGGCGATGGCCAATTCGCAAGGCACGATGAATAATTTCACCTTTGGCAATGACACATACCAGTATTACGAAACCATCTGTTCCGGCTCGCCTGCCGGCTTTGGTTTTAATGGAACCGATGCGGTGCAGGTGCATATGACCAATTCCAGCATGACAGACCCTGAAATTCTGGAGTTCCGCTACCCCGTGCTATTGGAAGAATTCGTCATCCGCCCGGGTTCCGGTGGCAAGGGTAAATGGTCGGCCGGCAGTGGCACCAAACGCACGGTGCGGTTCTTGGCGGATATGGGCATGGCGATCCTGTCATCACACCGCACACGGCCCCCCGAAGGGTTGCAAGGCGGCGGTTCAGGGGAAATGGGTCAGACGTTTATTCGACGCTTGAACGGTGATTTGGAAGAATTGGCGGGCTGCGCCCAAACCGACCTGAAAGCAGGTGAAGCGGTGATTGTTGTCACGCCGACTGCGGGTGGTTTTGGGGTGTAAACGGATTATTTACTGACCTGTTTGAAAATCGCTTTGCATATTTGGTTTTTTTCTATCGAAAAGAACTTTTTTGCCGCCCTTTTATTGGGATGATACGGGTCTTTGACCGCGCCTGATTTCTTGCGCCGGTAGAAACTTTTGTTGCCCGCGTTTGCGGCAATGGTTTCGGCTGTCAGGCCTTCGACAAAGGAACAGCGGCTGTTGGTTTTTCGAAAGGCCTTCTCCAGGTTTTTCTGGGCGCGCACCCGCATTTTGTTAACTTTTTTGCTGTAAGACGGTGCTGTTGTCATAAAAATGCAAGGCATGTCTTTGGGTAGCTGCGCCATGGTTTTTTGCACGTCCCTAAGGGCGGCATCGTAACTGTTGGCCCAGCCTTGGGATGAGTTGCCCAAGAACGACATCACCAATAGTTTCGGGTTATAGTAGTTATCCGCGAACATGGCTTCAAACGGTGATTGTTTCTTTTGGCAAAACTGGTACTGTGGGCCTTGCCCTATCTGGATGTAGATATTCTTGGTTTTGTTAACGGTGCCAAAAGACCCGGCGTTTACTTTCCACTTAGGGTCTACATCACAAACCGCACTTTTGCCCTGCTTGGTACGCGCCGTCCACGATGGCAGCGAGGATGAACGCACACCGATCACCGCCACAGACATATCCCCCAGCTTTTCAAGGTTCTTTGCCTGTGAGGGCTTGGGGACGCAATA
Source organism: Rhodobacterales bacterium (assembly GCA_045046705.1). GTDB lineage: Bacteria > Pseudomonadota > Alphaproteobacteria > Rhodobacterales > Rhodobacteraceae > Amylibacter. Next base: position 3,088 of record JASFZB010000027.1, read on the forward strand.
GGTTTTTATGTGTTGGAAAAAGTCCAGAAACGACGGGCCAGAGCCAAATGTAAACTGGGAATCCCCCAAGATAAGAATATCGGGAGAGGTGAATTTACCGGCTGACAGGGCGGGAGTTGATAAAGCTGTGCATATCAGCAGCGGGGCAATAAATGAGCAGTTTTTCGATATAAGGATCTTCTTTCGCAAGTCAGTTTTCCTTTTTCGCGGTGCCGGTTAGGTTTGGCTATACAACTTGCAGCGTTTGAGTGAAATGTAAATTGATCGCAGCTGTTTTTATGGTGATAAAGATTGCGTGATGGGGGCTGTATTCAGCCTGAAACATTGTAAGATTGCCGTCAAATCGTTTGCCACACGGGATAAAGACATGCAATTTCTGACCAAAAACCCACATTTGACACGCCGCATTTTTCTGGGAACGGCTTTGGCTGTTACCGCAAGTTCGGTGGCATGGAGCGAGATTAACAAATTTCCCTTCAAGGGGGATGCCATCGACCCGAAGGCGGCCCATGATCTGGCGGTAAAAGGCAAACTGACTTTGATCGACATCCGCCGCCCCGATGAATGGGCGCGCACCGGCAGCGGCGAAGGGGCGCGCAGGCTGGATATGCGCCGGAAAGATTTTATCACCGCTTTGGACGGTATCATGGGCGGTGACCGCTCGAAACCGGTGGCGTTGATTTGTGCCACCGGCGTGCGTTCAAATCGCACCAGCCAACGCTTGAAAAATGCAGGCTTCACCCATGTTATTGATGTTCCCGAGGGCATGATGGGATCAAAAGCAGGGCCGGGGTGGTTGAAGCGAAACCTGCCCGTGGTGCAGTGATTGGACTGAAAAATGGGATTCCGTTTATTGTGGAAAGTGGCATTTGCAGCCAGTTTATTGGCTGGGCCTGCATTGGCCGGATGTTTGAATGTCAAAGCCCCTTGCAAGGTTGCCAATGGCAGCTACCATATCAGACTGCCTGCCGAACGCCGCCACGATATGCCGATTGTGCTTTTTTTGCACGGTTACGGCAGCAACGGTAATGCGATGGTTCGCAACAAACGCATTGCCGGGCCGATATTGGCCCGGGGCTATGCGTTTATCGCCCCCAACGGGTTGAAACGTAAAGGCGGGCGGGCGACCAGTTGGAATTTTCATCCCAAGATCAATCAAGGTCGTAATGAGGTGGCGTTTTTGTCCGAAGTCATTAACGATGCGGCAAAGAAATACGGTCTGGATCGTAGCCATATTTTGTTGGTGGGGTTTTCTATCGGCGGCTCGATGGTGTCTTATATCGCCTGCAATAATCCCGGCCAGTTTACCGCCTTTGCCCCTGTCAGCGGCAGTTTCTGGAAACCTCGGCCTACGACATGCAAAGCGCCGGTGAAACTGTTTCACACTCACGGTTGGAAAGATAACGTGGTGCCGCTGGAAGGCCGCGGGTTTAATTCCGAATTTATTCAGGGTGATGTTTTCGACGCCCTTCAGCTATGGCGGAAAACCAATCTATGCTCCCAACAGCAGCCTGATAAAATCTTTACCACGGGCATTTATATGCGCCGTATCTGGCAAAGTTGCGACCCCGACAGTGCGCTTCAATTCGCGCTGTTTCCGGGGGGGCATAAGGTTCCCAAAGGCTGGGCCAATATGGTGCTGAATTGGTACGAGGGTCTGCCTGGGAATTAGCGCATTATTCAGCAGCAATGTGGGACGCAGGCGGTGCATCGAGTGCGCTGCGCATTTCGGCGCGGTAGTGGCGCGATGCCGATATAACGCGCGGCACATTGATCTCGTCGGGGGTTCTAAGCTGGTTGTGACCCCAGCTTTTATCCGCCAGGTTCAGCCCGCTCATGGCCGAAAGCAGAACCGCGCCTGACAGGCTGATGGCGATGGGCAATAGCCACAATGATACCAGTCCCGCGCCCATGCCGAACAACAGGCAAAACCCGATCAAGGTTTCGGTCAGATGAAACTTGATCAGGGTTTTCCACGCATAAATGCCGCCGGTTCTTTTTTGCGGGGCCCATTTTTCACTAAACCCGACTAGGCTGCGCAGAACCGCGATGGTTTGCTGGATCATCAGCACCGGTGCGTAGACGAACGAGAAGAACACCTCTTGCAAAAAAGATGCGCCAAATTGCAGGTTGCCGCCGTAAGCGCGGCGCATATGGGGTGAGGCCCACATCACGGCTGCCCCGATAAATTTAGGGGCCAGCAACATGCCGTACATGAACAGTAAAATCAGCAGGCTGTTGACGGTGCTGATATGCGGCCAAATCGGCATCAACGGGCTGGTATCGCTAAAGTAGCTGATCACATTGCGCCCCTCGCCATTGCTAAGAAGGGCCCAGATCAGCAGCAGGATAAACCACGCCGGCGACAGTAGATAACTGATCGCGCCGTGTAGCAGGTGAAAGCGGGACACCGGATGAAAGCCTGCCGCGGGCAGAATGCGCAAATGCTGCATATTGCCCCGACACCAGCGTCGGTCGCGCAAGACATAATCAACCAGCGTGGCGGGGGTTTCCTCATAGCTGCCTTCAACGCGCGGCAAAAACCGAACCGCCCAACCGGCGCGGCGCAGCAGGCCTGCCTCGACAAAATCATGTGACAGGATCATTTTGTCTTTGCCGCGAAACGATTTCAGTCGTGGCAAACCAGCTGAAGAGGCAAATGCAGCGGTGCGAATGATTGCGTTGTGACCCCAGTAATTACCTTCGCGGTTTGACCAAAGGGCCAGCCCCTCGGCCAGCGGCCAGCCGTATGTTACGTTGGAAAACTGTTGCATGCGCGCAAACAGGGTTTTTGCCCCGAACAATTTCGGGCAGGACTGGATCAGGCCTGCGGAGGGGTCATGGGCCAATTCATCGGCCAAAGTGATAATCGCCTTGCTGCTCATCAAACTGTCTGCGTCCAGCACCAGCATGGCATCATAGCCGCCGCCCCAACCGACAATCCAATTGGTAATGTTGCCGGTTTTATGGTCTGTATTATTGGCGCGGCGGCGATAGTAGACCGGGGTGCTTGCGGGCATTTCGCCTTTTAGAACCACCAGCGCACGGCGTTCCTGTGTCGCAATATCGGGGTCTTGTGTGTCGCTAAGAATAAACAGTGATAGCCGGTGCACCGTGTCAGCCTGGTGCAGCTCTTGCAGCATCGCGGCGGCATTGCCGAAGACATCCGACGGATTTTCATTGTATATTGGCACACAAAGGGCCACGTCAAAAGCGGGCATGGAGGGCACATTGCCGGTTTTTTGTGGCATGCGTTTCAACCCGAAACTGACAAGTCCAATAAATGCCGTGCTGACCGAAAGGGAAATCCAGAAAAACGTCAACCCGACCATGACGATCAAAAGATACTCCAAAGCCCCGAAACCACCGGTGGAAAGCCAGTCGGTAAACGCGGCCAACAGCAAAAGCGTGGTCAGGATGGCCGAGCCGAAAGTCAGGGTTCTTGAAAGCCAGCTTTCAGGGCCGCTTTGCGGGCCGGGGGCCAAGCTGTCATGGTAAGGGACATGAAAATTCTGCACAGGCATGCGCACCGGATTGCGCGGCGGCATCCATGGGTGGTTTTGGGGCTCAGGCCGGTTCATTACGCTGTCCACCGGTAAAGCCAAACCTCGGATATGGAATGTCCGTCCAGCATAAGCTGTGCGCGCAATTCCATTGTGGTTTCGTCTTCGGGATCAAAATTAAAGTCCAGACGCACACCGCCGGTTTCAGGATTGCGGTGCAAAATGCCCGCGCTGAGCGTTCCGGTATTACTGCTGACATGTAGGGAAATGCTGCCTAGATCATCGGGGATGGCGACATGGTTTTCAAAGTCAATCGCGGCGATATAACCACCTTCAAATCGCTTGCCCATACGGGTGTTGATTACCCGTGCCACAGGCTTGGGACTGGCAGGCTCACCGCCCCAGCTAAGCCGGTAGGTGAAAACTTTTTCGCTAGCCGCAGGGATCGGGCTGCGCGGGCGCCAATAGGCAACGATATTATCGAATATGTCGCGCTGCGAGGGGATTTCTACCAGCGTGACTGCACCTTTGCCCCAATTCTCGCCTGGTGTCACCCAAAGGCTGGGTCGATTTTGATAGGCAATTTCCATGTCTGCAAAGTCGGAAAATTTTCTGGCGCGTTGCATCAACCCGAACCCTTTTGGCCCGTCATCAACAAAGCTGCTGACTTGCAGGGTTTGGGGGTTTGCCAAGGCCCGCCACAGGGTTTCGCCGGCGCCGTTTTGAATTAGAAGCCCGTCTGAATCGTACACCGCAGGACGAAAATCACCGAACCGGTCGTTATTGGTTTCGTCAAACAAAAACATGCTGGTCAAGGGGCCAAGCCCGACATTGTCCAGCTCTTTACGGGTAAAAAGATGTGCAGTTACATCCATCACGGTGGGGCTGCCCGGTGTGATGGTAAAGCTGTAAAGCCCCGTGACCGAAGGCCCGTCAAGCATGGCGTGAACAAGGATACGGGCATCCCCTGTTGCAGGGCGCTCAATCCAGAACTTGGAAAAATCCGGGAACTCCTCGCCTTCGGGATCAGCGGTGTTGATGGTAAGCCCGCGTGCCGACAGGCCATATTCCTGACCTTTGGCGGTGGCCCGAAAATAACTGGCCCCCTGCATCACCATGAATTCCTGAAAAACGCCGGGTTTTTCTATTTCACTGCGCAGACGAAATCCTGAAAACCCCAAACTGTCCGAGATCGGCAAGTCAGATGTTTTAGCAGTTTTATCAAAAAGATCGAAGTCGAATTTCAGGTGTTTGGCAAGGCCCCCTTCAACACTGTAAATCTGAACCGGTCGCTTATAGTAAAGACCGGGTTGCAGGAAATCTACACGGTAAGGTGTATCAGTCTTTTTCCAAAGTTCCTGATCCGGTTTGAACACGATGGATTTATACTGGTCATATGTCAGGTCGCGCCATATTTTTGGCACCATATCAGCGGCGACATAGGGCTGGCGGGCCAATTCGCGGGCCGCGTTGATCAAGGCTTCTTTCGAAAAAGGCCGGGTATCCAGCACCAAAGGGGCTGTCTTGGCCGCTTGGGATCCAAGGGTTGCAAAACTTGCCAGTGCTGCCAGAAAGTTGCGCCTTAACATTGTTTATACCTTTGCCGTTCGCCAAGGGTGTCTTTTGATCCAGGACACAAAATAGGCCACCGCAACAAGCGCAGCCATGCCGATGAAATTCGCCAATGTCGTTATCAAGGTGGTGCGGCCAATATAATCCAGTGTCATTCCCAGCAGGCGGGCAAAAACCATTGAAAAGACGAAAACCGCAAGTGACTGCGAGCCGACTTTCATGATCACTTTGACCACATAGGCCCAAAGAATGGAAAGTCTGGTTTGTCCCGTAGAGATCAACCTTTTGCCGCCTTCCCCGGCAGCGACCCAGCCCAGATAAGCCAGTGCCAGAAACTGAACATAGCGTAAAATGCCGAAATCGGATTTATAAAACAGCCATTTATGTGCGATGCGCCAGGAAATGACCCAGTTGTGATCGAATGTGCCAAACCATTTGTGGCTGATGGCGCGCACCCCGATATTGGAAAGCGGTATATTGGCCACCACGATCAGGGCGGCTAATATGATCAGCCATGTATGTACGGGGGGGCGGGGCAGCCAGCCGCGCATGAAGGCAAAGCCGGTAAAAAACACCAGTTGCCAGCCGAACGGGTTGAAAAACCACTGCCGCGCGGACCAGGGCTCGGCGGGCAGGCTTAGGGCCAGTTCGGGGTTGCCCAGTTTTTGCAACACCAAATGCTGGGCGAAAAACCAAATCAGGATAACCAAAGCCGCGACCAGCCAAAGGTGGATGCGCGCGGCGGCCATTATCAACGGCATCATGGCAAGAATGCCAAGATACATTGGCAGGATGTCGAAATAGTTCGGCACATAAGTCAGCGTGAATAACCCAATCATATTTTGTGCGGTGTCTTTAAAGAACGGCACCAAATTCAGGTTGGCAACATAATTTTTGGGGAACAACCCGGTGCTGTCAAAATAGGCCACCATCGCGGCGATGGTGAAAAACATCGCGATATTGGCCCAGTAAACCTGCCAGACACGGTGGCCGACACGCGCAGTACCCAATATCCATCCGGCACGATCATAGGTGCGCCCAAAGGCAATGGCCGAGGCCATGCCGGAACAAAAAACAAACATTTCGGTGGCATCGGAAAAGCCCCAGCGCGCCGGGATCCAACTGGTGAAAAAATTGCCGGGGGTATGGGCAAACAGGATGATGAACATCGCAATGCCCCGGTAAAAATCCAACCGCGGGTCACGCACTGTTGCAGGTATTGCAATCCTGTGTGATGCCGCAAACCCTGTAGCAGCAGGATCAGCCGAGATCGAACTCATGGCGGGTACTCCCTAGATCAAAGCGTCGTCGCGTTGTGTCAAAAATCTATTCTGCGGGCAACTGCAGGGTTGCCGCATCATCGCCGCGTCCGGCCGCAATCATATCATAGCGAACCGCGGCGTATCTATCTTCTGCGCCGCCGCGTTTCGCTTTGCGCTCATCAAGGATGGTTTCGGCTTCATTCAGGAAGCCGCCGCGAATACCTGCGTCAATCGTCAGGCGTTCAAAAATATCCCGTTGCGCATGGCTGCCACCGGCGGTCTGGATACTGCCCCGCGCTTTGGCAAGGTTGATGAACGCTGTGCCATAATCCGCTTCACCAAAGGCTGCCAGCCCCGTAGCGGCGGCAAGCCCGGGGTCGGCCATGGTTTTTTCGACATCGGTTTTACTGCGCTGCGCATCTTTGTGCATGCGCCGCATCAGCGATTTGACCGCGTCAGTACGGTTGCCGCCCACAAGGGCCAGCATATAATGTAAATCGGCAAAAACCAGACAGCCATCTTCGGTGCGTTTTTCCGAGAAATCAGCCAGTTCTTCCCAGCGGTTACCAACATTAACGCCTTCCAGTTCCAACCGGCTAAGCATCGCCGTGCCATTCGAAATGTCGCGGTAATCATCGGTTTGGTCTTTGCGCACTTCGGTATCATAAAGCCACAGAACCTTGTCTATTTGCCCCTGATCCAGATACATCAGGGCCTTGTGCCACCACACATGATAGCGAAAATTGTTGCAATGTGCCCACGCATGATCACGGCCATCCAGCCATTCAATTCCGGCTTTGGCGTTGCCGGTCATATCGTAAACATGGGCTATTGCGTGCAAGCCCCACGCGTCATCGGGGGCTTGCAGCATACCAGTGCGCCCGGCAATTTCGGCCAGACTGTAATCGCCGGTTTCCTCCAGTGCAAACGCATGGCAGCCGAACAGATAGCCGCGCCCTGCGTGCTGTTTCTCATAGGCGGGCAATACCGCTTCGACCGAGCGGCGCATATTGGCTTTGTCACCCAGAATAAACGACATAGCGTGGGATATTTTCATGGCCAGGCTATCTTGCGGATGGCTGTTCAGGACATCATCAATGCGGTTGCGTGCGGCATAGGATTGCCCCGCCAGCCACAGGCCAAGGGCCGCAACAAAGGCGCGTTCGCGCTTGGTTGAGGTGACTTTTCCCAGCGCACTACGGGCGGTTTTTTCAGCGTCTACGGCGGTTTGCACCAGCTCGCGGCGGCCCAGCATCATATAGAACAGGCCCTTGACCGCATGGCCAAGCGCGAAATCAGGTTCGCGTTCCAGCACATCGGCCAAATGCGTTGGTGTTATTGCAGCATGGGCCAGAAAGCCGATTTGCATTTTGTTCCAGCTATCAAGAGCAGCCGGTGTTTCAAGTGAAACATCGTTCCCAAAAATATCAGTCAGCATTCAATATTCCCTATTACTAGCAGCAGATTAACTATTCGGTGTATACGGCCTTTGGGCTGAAATAAGAATAGTTTGTAACCCTTGATAACGTTGAAGTGACCAAAACTTCAAAAATCCACGGCCTGTACCAGTAGATTTTCACCCTGCAGGGGCAGCTTTTTGCGCAATTTTCAGCAACACGCCGTCAAGCTGTTTTGCCAGATCACGCAGCTTTTGCCCGCCCTCGTTCATATAAGGGGCAAACACAAACGAGGCCGTTTTATAGGATAGTGTCGCCGATTTATCCTTGTTTTCGGTAATATAAAGCCGGATCGGGGCCTCAATCCCTGCGGCGACAGAGGCATTCAGCATTCTGCGGGCGTAATCGTTGCGATAAACCCCGATCACGATATTTCCGGGGATTTTAATGCCCTGACTTTTTGCCCCAACCGTGGCACTTGCCTGTGTTACAATCGCGATGGGGGCTTTGCTGATCGCGGAGCGGGTGCGTTTGACCAATTGGTTGTAGCTGTATTTTGTCGGAAAAACCATCCAGCCGTCGCGCGGGGTGATAGATTGTGCGTTTGCCAGTAAAGGTGTCACCAGTAATGCGATGAAAATCAAAAAACGGGGCATTTCAAGTCTTCTTATTCAGCTGGTTCAGGATCAATATATTCCGCAAGAACAGCGTCGGTATCTTGCCCGAAATGCGGCGGCGGGCTGCGATAGGTTACAGGTGTGCGTGACAAATGCAACGGGTTTCCCAGCAGGCTTAGCGTCCCGCCCTGAACATCTTCATCCGCCACACGGACAACCATATCACGGGCTTTTGCCTGATCGGAATGCAAAGCCTGTTCTACATTGTTAATTGGGCCAACAGGGACTTTCAGGGCTTCAAGCCCTGCAATAATCTCGGCCATTTTGATCTGTGCCAGCGGTGGGCTTATCAGGGCCGTTAATTGGGTGCGGTTCTCGATACGGGCCACGTTGGTGGCATATTTCGGGTTGTCTGCCAGTTCGGGGAAACCGATAAAATCGCAAAACCGTTTGAACTGTGCATCATTGCCGACAGCAACAATAACATGACCGTCTATTGCCTCAAAAACACTATAGGGCACGATATTGGGGTGCCCGTTGCCATGGCGTTGGGGCAGCTTGCCCGAGGTCAGAAAGTTTGTGCCTTCATTGATCAGCCAGGCCATTTGCGTGTCGACCAAAGCCACATCAATATGCTGGCCCTCGCCGGTGCGTTCCAGGTGGCGCAGGGCCGCCAGAATGCCGATGGTGGCGTACATGCCGCACATCACATCGGCGATACCGACACCTACTTTGGTCGGTTGGCCGTCCGGCTCGCCGGTCAGGCTCATGATGCCGCCGTAGCCTTGTGCCATCAGATCGTAGCCGGGTTTTGATTTGTTTGGCCCGGTTTGGCCAAAGCCCGAGATCGAGCAGTAAACCAGTTCGGGGTGGGCCTTGAGCATGGTGTCGTAATCCAGCCCGTATTTTGCCAGCCCGCCCGGTTTGAAATTCTCGACCACAATGTCGGCGCGTGCGGCCAGTTTGCGGATGATGTCCTGCCCTTCAGGCGTGGCTATATCGACCGCGATGGATTTCTTGTTGCGGTTGGCGCACATGAAATAGGCACTCAGGTCGGTTTTATTGCCGTCCTTATCAATCGCATAATTCGGCCCCCATGCGCGGGTGTCGTCGCCCCCCGTTTTGGGATTTTCGATCTTCAATATGGTTGCCCCCAGATCGCCCAGCATCTGCGTGGCTGTTGGCCCCGCCAGAATGCGCGACAAATCCAACACAACCAATCCATCCAAAGCACCGCTCATTTTTAGTCCTATCTAAAACCGGCCATCATACGCGCCGCGAGGGATCGTGGCCGCAATCAGGGTGAACCTATCTGTATTTTGCGCACGATCAAGGGCGGCGCGCAATTCATCGCGGCTGGCAACCGAATACCCGTTGCCGCCAAAAGCCCGTGCAATTGCGGCGTAATCGTGCAAGCCGAACTCGACTGCATGGTTTGGTAATTGAAGTTGCCGCTGTTTGAGGGCAATCAGTGACAGGCTTGCATCGACAAAGACCAGAAAAATCGGCTTTAGTCCCTGTTCTGCCGCCGTGGCCAATTCGCCTGCGACCATCAAAAATCCGGCGTCCCCGGAAAACGAGATCACGGGGCGATCAGGTGAGGCGATCTTTATCCCCATCGCCAGCGGCACGGCGCAGCCCATGGTGCAAAGGGCGGTGGATTGCACCAATCCGCGCGGCTCATGGCATGTCCAGATTTGCGACAATAATATCCGGTGCGCCCCGCTGTCTGCTGTGGCCAGGGTGTTTTCGGGCAGGTGTTTGCGGCAGGTGTCGATGATTGCAGCCGGCCCCCAGTCCTCATCCCTTGGGAACGCCTTTTGCAGGGCCGTTTTGGCGGCGTCAATTTCGCCTGCATCCCAGGTCGGTTGTGCGGCGGGCGTTCCAATAGCCCTTAGGCTTGCACCGGTGTCACTGATAAAACTCAGCGTCGCCTGATGCATGTAATGGTGGTTCGGTGTGGCACTAATGTCGATGACATTCACCACTTGTGGGTCCCAGATGTCGCGCCATCCTGCCCGCATTTCTATCGGGTCGTAACCGGCGCAGATAATCAGATCGGCACTTTGCAAAAACGGGATCAAAACCTTGTCCGCAAGCGGCGACAGGCCAGCGCCCCCCAAGGCAAGCGGGTGGGTTTCGGGGATGATCCCCTTGGCTTTATAGGTGGTAATCAACGGCACATTGAAGCGTTCGCAAAATGCCTGAATGTCCATACCGGCAGTGTCGTTCATCGCATCAACGCCCGCAATCATCACCGGGCGTTTGGCCTTTGCCAGCCAAGCCCGTGCACGTTCAAGGTCAGGGCCTTCGGCTGGGGCGGTTGGGCTGGCGGCAGGGCGGCGGCGCAAATGCGTAGGCGCGCAACGCATGTCGGCAACCGAGATCGGCACGTCGATAAACACCGGGCCGGGCTGGCCTTCGGTGGCAATAGCAACGGCTTTATCCGCGACCGCATCCGCCGCTTTGGCACACAATCGAAACGTGGCCTTGGTGATAGACGCAAACACCGCGCGGTGATCCATGACTTGGTGGGTGTAGGTTTGCGCCTGATCCTCATCAACGCAGCCCGACAGCACGATAAGCGGCACGCGGTCTTGAAAAGCATTGGCAACGGAATTGATCCCGTTCATCGCCCCCGGCCCCAAAGTGGCCAGCAGAATACCGGGCGCACCGGTGCGGTGATAGGTGCCCTCGGCCATAAAGCCCGCGCTGTTTTCATGTTTCACCAGCGTAAACCTGATCCCGGCTTTGCGCAGCGCATCGACCAGCGTCAAAACCTCGCCGCCAGGCATGCCGAACGCATGGCGGCAACCTGCCTGATAAAGTCGTTCGGCCAGAAAATCCGCAGCGCGGCGCGGGGTCAGTGTCATTGGGAAACCTCGAAACTAGAATCAATCCAAACATCTACAATCGGGTTAAAAGGGGCAAGGCCATAATATCCGTTTGATCCAGCGCAAAGAACGCTGCACAACAGGTGTGATAGAATCAACCCGAACCCAAGCAGATAGAGCCCGGATGTCGCATAAATCACGCAAAGCCTATTATGGCCCGACGTTGCTAAGTTACGGCTTCAGACCGTTCTTTTTACTTGCCCTTTTGTTTGCAACAACAGTCATCCCGTTGTGGATCACGGTTTATTCAGGGGTGCTTGAGCTGCATGGCTCGTTTTCCACCGTTGATTGGCACATTCACGAAATGTTGTTCGGTTACACGGCGGCTGTCATTTGCGGTTTTTTGTTCACCGCGATCCCGAACTGGACGGGCCGGATGCCCATTCGTGGCTGGCCACTAGGGCTACTTGTCGGTCTTTGGGTCGCGGGGCGTATTGCCATGGCGGGTACTGGCGGGATTAGACCACCGGTTATTATTATGGTGATCGACAGTTCATTTCTGGTGGCTGTCTGCCTGATGATATTGAGAGAGGTTATTGCCGGGCGTAACTGGCGCAATCTGATGGTTGTGGTTCCGGTGCTATTGTTTCTGGCCGCCAACATCCTGTTTCATATCGAGGTCATAACCCAAGGCTCATCGGTATATGGCCGTAGGCTTGGCATTGCCGTGGTGATTTTCCTGATTACCCTGATCGGCGGGCGTGTTATTCCCAGTTTTACCCGCAACTGGCTGGTGAAAGCGGGATCAATGCGCCTGCCCATTCCGTTCAACCGTTATGATACGGTTTGTCTGTTGACGGGGGCGGTTGCGTTGATTGCATGGGTTGGTGTGCCCGATGCCGCTTTTTCCCAATGGGCTTTGGCGGCGGCTGCCGTTTTACATGCCATTCGCCTGATACGCTGGTGTGGCTATCTAACAATGCGTGCGCCGATATTACTGATCTTGCATGTGGCTTACGGCTTTATTCCTGTTGGCATGATTGTGCTGGCTTTGGGGCAGCAGATTGCGGGGCTGCATTTGCTGGGCATAGGGGCCATTGGCGGCATGACAACGGCGATGATTATACGGGCTACTTTGGGCCATACGGGGCGCGCTTTACATCTTGGGCCAAGCCTGATCGCGGCTTTTGGCTTGATCATGCTGGCGGCACTTATCCGCAGTGCGGCCCCATCCGTTCAATTCGGTGGTGTGCAAGGGTTGGAAATTGCCGCTCTGTTATGGACAGTGGGGTACGGTATCATATTGGCAAAGGTCGGTCCGTGGCTGTGGTCAAAGAAACTTAAACCGCGCGGCCCCAACAAGCCCGCTTAAAACGCCTTGAAGGTTAGTGTGGTCAGTGATCGTTCAATACCTTCGATGTCCAGAATATGGTCGTTGACCCATTTGCCGACATCCTGATCCTTTGGCGGGTAAATCTGCGCCAGAAGATCCCATTCGCCGCTTGTGGAATATAACTGCGACACGATCTCGCGGTCATATAAAGCATCCGCGACATCATAGGCCGTACCGGGTTTGCAGCGCAGTTGGACAAAAATCACATTCATCGAACTTTCCTTTTTTGTTGCACAGATTACCTGATCAAACCTAATGTTTATACGCTATAAGGCAATCACAGTTTTCACTTTTATAGGCAGGTATGCTGAATATGACCGATTGGGACGACGCATTTGACAATATGGGCCATGTGCCGAACGCGCTAAGCTATATGGATGCTTGGCAGGGTCAGGCAAAAGCCTTTCGTGAAAGCGGGGTAAAGGCCGATCTTGCATTGGCATACGGCCAAGAGCCGCGTCAAAAGCTGGATATATTCTGGCCTGACAATGTGCCCAAGGGGTTGGTTGTGTTTATGCATGGCGGTTACTGGATAAAACTGGATCGTAGCTATTTTTCCCATCTTGCGGCAGGGCCGGTCGCAAATGGCTGGGCCGTGGCGATCCCGTCCTATACTTTGGCCCCGAAGGCAAAAATCAGCAATATGACCCGCGAAACAGCCCAAGCCATTGCCTGTGCGGCAGATAAAATCGCTGGCCCTATATGTGTGACCGGCCATTCTGCAGGCGGCCATCTGGCCACGCGCATGGTTTGTGAAAACAGCCCGCTGGATCGGCGGCTGCAAAAACGCATCGTCAAAACCCTGTCGATTAGCGGTCTGCATGATTTACGCAATCTGTTGAAAACCAAGCTGAATGATGCGCTGAATTTGACCTCCCCCGAGGCCGCCTTGGAAAGCCCCTGCCTGAGCGTGCCGATCAAAGCGGCAAATGTAACCTGTTGGGTCGGGCGAAATGAGCGGCCCGAATTTATGCGTCAAAGCCAGCATCTCTGCGATGTTTGGGGAAAACACGGGGCAAAAACCGATGTTGTCATGGTTGAAGGCAAACACCACTTCACGATCATTGACGACCTGTCATCACCCCATTCGCATCTGACCCGTACCTTGTTGGGGCTTAATAACGATACCTCTGGCTATGATGAAACAGGTCGATAAAGTGAAGGGCGCGACAGTTTGGTTATCATAAGGAAACGCTTAAAGCAGCTTTTTACCGGGGTGGTTATATTCGTCTGCGGGATGAATTTTGCCAAGGCGGATACGGTCATAAAGCCTGTCAGCATGATCGCCAGTCAAACGGCGTGCGAAAACCAGTTTGGTGATTTCAACTGGTTTTGCCGCTTGCCCGCTTCATCCATGTGGAAAACGGTTTATGGGAAAAGTTTTTGGAAGCTGGGACAGCTAAAGGTTTACCGTTGTGATCTGGACAGCGATGGTCTTGAGGATGTCAGCGTGGAAGTGGAATTTGGCTTTTGCAGCCGGGGCAGCACAGTTTGCAGTCACTTTTTCCCGTTCGGAGATCAACCCCCACCGGTTGCGAACAGCTTTAGCGGCTATTCGATAATGGCAGGTAGCGCGCCGGTTTTAACACTGCGGCGCGGGGGGTGACTGTCTAAGCGGCGGTTCGGGGGATGATGTTTTCACCAGCGGCAGCGATTTTCTGCTACTGCGCTGCACTGCTCTGGCGGACATGACGGCCAGTGACTTTATTCTTTAGGGCAGGGGTCCGAGGTTTAAATGCAATGTGCAGACTATTTTGCACTTTCAGGCCGGAAAAAAGCTGCTTATGTACACATAAATCCAGCTAATTTTAGGGATAATCATGAAAATTTGGGGTTTGATCGTGAAAATAGCCGTTTGGCCCGGCAAAAAAATTACTGCGATGCTTCCGGACCTTGGCGAGGAAGAGAAGCGGTTAACCAATAATGTTGTCAATTACGTTGTGTGGCTGGCCCTTATCGGGGCTGTTTTGGGGTATTATCTAGCTGAAAAAATCCTGCCTGTGGCGCATTAAGTTAAGCGTTGTAATACTCGCGGTACCATTCGACGAATTTTGTGATGCCTTCTTTGACCGAAGTCTGCGGCTGATAGCCGGTAAGCTTATGCAACAGTTCTGAATTAGCCCATGTCGCGGGCACATCACCCTTTTGCATCTCCATATAATGTCGCTCGATCGGTTGGCCGATGGCGACCTCAATGTGGTTGATAAACTCCAGAAGCTGTACCTTGTCGTTGTTGCCGATGTTGACTGTGCGGAACGGAGCGGCAGGACTGAGACTGTCGCCCTGCGCGATGTCGTCCGGGCTTGCGGGCTCAACCGGCGGGGTATCACAAAGCAGCCGGATACCGTGAACCAGATCGGTGACATAGGTGAAATCACGCGCCATATCGCCATTGTTGTAAACATCGATAGGTTTGCCTTTCAGGGCGGCATCGACGAATTTGAACAAGGCCATATCAGGGCGGCCCCATGGCCCGTAAACTGTAAAGAAACGAAACATCGTGGTGGGGATTTTCCACAGATGCGCATATGAATGCGCCATATTCTCATTGGCCTTTTTGGTGGCGGCATAAATCGTTAACTGCGTATCGGTTTTGTCGGTTTCGGCAAAAGGCATATCCGTGTTGGCCCCGTACACGGATGATGTGCTGGCCATCAGTAAATGGTCGACCTTGAATTCACGGGCGCATTCCATCACGTTAAACGTACCCACGATGTTGGTGTTTACATAAGCACGAGGGTTTTCCAAAGAATAGCGAACACCGGCCTGTGCCGCCAGATGAACGATAATGTCGGGTTTTGTGTCTTTGACCAGCTTGTGCAACAAATCGAAGTCTTCCAGCATGCCCTCGACGCAGCTAAAATCGGGATTTTGCAACAGCATCTGGTGGCGACGTTGTTTCAGCCTAACGTCGTAATAATCCGTCATGCCGTCAAAGCCGATAACCTGAAACCCTTCTGCCAGCATATGGGCGGCAAGGTGATAGCCGATAAAACCGGCACTACCGGTGATCAAAACTTTACGCATAAGAGGCCACTCCACGCTGAATTACCCTTAGGGTTTGCGGCACATGTGTGCTGAATGCAAGCGCTATTGGCAGGCTGTTAGCCCAAACGCAGGGCGCAGTTTTCTTGTGGGATGAGCGAGAAACGCACATGGGTGTTTTGCAATGCCTCGACAACGGCATCGGGGTGTTTGATCAAGGCGCGCATCAGTTTCGTGGCGGCATCTTTTTTAAATGCTGTGTCATTCAGTTTGATCATGTGCTTGGCTTCCAGTTTGAACGGGCTCATTTTACATTTCCTTACTCATTACAATTATATGGGTTAGTTATTACGTTGAAACAAGGAAATCCAAGGACTGAAATATGGTCATTTCTGGGTCATACACGGGCAAATAGGGCAAAGACAGGCGGGCTAGGTTACTCAACCGTCAGGCAGGCGCATTCGGCCAAATGACTGACGCGCAATGATGTGCTGCCCAAAACAAGGCTCCCAAAACTGCCCAAACCACGTCTGCCCATAACGATCAGGTCAGCCCCCCATTCTTCGGCGCAGTGCAATATCTGGTCGGCGGCGTTGCCATGTGCCAAATGGGTTTTTGCGATTTTCTGCCCGCATTCCTTGGCAATCGCAAGTGCGTCGTCAATGATTTTTGCCCCTGCCGCATCCAGTTCTTTTTGCGATGGGGTGACCACCATGGCACCGGCCCCGACCGCGTAAGCCGTGGTTTCCATTTGCGGTGTGTGTACGAGGTGAATTTTCGAGCCATACTTTCCAGCCAGATCACAAGCGACGCGCAGGGCATTCGCGGATGCGTCAGAGCCATCAATAGCGACGGTAATTTTCTTGAACATAAACAGTTCTCCTGTTTTGTGGTATGGCCAAGATTACCAAGATTGAAGGGCTTTTGCTTTGATCTAGGTCAACATGGGCGGATCCCCGACCCGGCGGTGCGGGGACGCGCCCTAATATAACACGGCTAATAACGCGTGTGTCGATTCTGCCTGTTATGGTCGTGGCGTTGGCTTTGCCACCAGTCGTACTCATAGCGATTATAACGGCCAGGGGCACCGTAATCATAACGTGAGCCGGTTATAGTACCGGTCACTCGATGTGACATAGCCACGGTTGGATTTTCGGATTTGGTTGCGATATATCAGGCTGCTGACCAACAAGCCGGCAAACACACCGATAGCAACATCGCTACTATCCGATGCCCGTATCGGCGAGGTCATAGTGACCATCAGGCCCAACGCGGCAGCGCAAAGTATCACGGAGCGCATAAATTTATTTTTCAAGGACATTTTTAGAACTCCTTTCGGGGGTGGTTTCATGGCGGCCAGCCTGCATGGTTTAGGGCGTTGTCACAAGGGTTGGGCCATGCACGGATGGTCAATTGAAGGTCATGGCAGGTGAGCATTCTGGCCAAGGGGGGATTATATGGCCGAGTGTAACCGGGGTGAATATATTTTGTAACATGCTGATTATAAATATAATATTACAGAAAACGCTGATATTTCCAAATATTACAGATGCTCACGGAATTGATTTGAACCGCGGCTAAATCGAAGCCTGCTTTTGAACAAAAATACTAAACCAGTAAACTAGTTTACTAATTCAACGCGCCCCCCTTGCTGGAAACCGCCTATTCCGTCGCAACCGAATTGTGCAAATCATGAAAGATAAGGGCTAAAAGGATGGCATAAAAACACAGTTTCTAGCCGCCCTTGGGGTGGGCTTTTTTGTAAACCTCCATCAAACGCGCCTGATCGACGGCGGTATAATTTTGGGTGGAGGATAGCGACGCGTGGCCCAGCAATTCCTGAATACTGCGCAAATCCCCCCCCGCTTCCAAAAGATGGGTGGCGAAGGAATGGCGCAAGGCGTGCGGTGTGGCCGTTGCGGGCAAGCCCAATTGCAGGCGCACACCTTCGGTGACTTTCTGAATTTGGCGCGGATTAAGCCGCTTTCCGCGCACGCCTAGAAAAAGGGGCGTATCGGGGCTGTGCATATGTGGGCAAAGCTGCAGGTATCTAGCAACAGCTTTTCGCGCGGCGGGGATGACCGGCACGATACGTTCTTTGCCGCCTTTCCCCAGAATTGTCAAAACCTCGGGCAGCGGGGTTTGGCCGAATTTCAGATCAAGTGCTTCGGATATGCGTAAACCGCAGCCATATAGCAGGGTTAAAACCGCGGTATCACGCGCCCCGATCCAAGGCTCGGTTGATTGCACATCAGCCGCCCAGATCATGTTTTTGGCCTCTACTGCCGCCACCGGACGGGGCAATCCGGCCTTGAATTTGGGCGCGCGTGTTGCCAAAACCGAAGTCACTTCCAGCCCTTCGGTTTCCGACAACCAGCGGTAAAAGCTTTTCACTGCCGACAAAGACCGTGCAAGCGAACGGGCCGAAACTCCGCGCCTGCGCTCAAAGGCCATCCAGGCGCGTATGTCGCTGATGGTGATTTTCGACAGGGCCGATTTGCCAAGCCCACCGCCCAGATGATGGGTTAAAAACCCAAGATACCCCGATACATCGCGGCGGTAGGCGTTGGCGGTTTTTTCAGCTTGCCCGCGTATCGCCGTCACAGATGAAAGCCAGCGTTCCATCAGGTCATATGCGCCGGAAGTGGCCGGCATTTACGCCAGCCAGCGGCGCATCAGGCGTGAAAAGAAGCTGCCCAGAAACAACAGAAGGTCGCTGCCTTGCGCGGGGGCGAATTGATCGGGGTTTTTTGAACCCAGAACCAAAAGACCGGGTAAATTGCCGGTGCCAAGGTCAAGTTTCAATAGGGCTTCCGAACGAACCGGCCCGGCACTATCCGCAAACAGAAATGTCCCGTTCAGTTTGACGGCACGCATGGTCACAGGGCGGCTATTCATATTGCGCCCATGGGTGATGTAATCCTCGATTTCACCGATCGCCATGAACGTGACGCCGGTGCCGAATTCGCGCGACAGCGAGGGGCCCTGGCCCGATGAAACCGCTTGGCTTTCAAGGCAAAGACAGGTGGCTTCAAGCCCAAGTGTGGGGGCCAGATCATGTTCGATATACCGCAAAAACCCGTTGAAATCGTCGGGTTCCAGCAGTGCCAGCACGGCGCGGTGAATTTGGTTCATGCTTGAAACATTGTCGTAAGCCGCCGCGATAACGTTGCGGTGGGTATCTTCAAGCTTGTTCAGACGCTCTTCCATGCGATCCATCGCAATCGAGCGCAAATCAATCACATTGCTGGCTTGTTTTTGACGGTCGGCACTGATTAGGGCGCGCATGATGTCATGATCTTCCAGGAACGCTTTCGGGTTCGAAAGAATTTCCGCGCGCACCTTATTGAACTTCTCAGCCGCTTCAGTCATTTTACTGCCCTCAGAGGATTTTCTGACCGGTTTTAGCCCAGTCTTTCATGAAATTATCCAGCCCTTTGTCGGTTAGCACATGATGCGCCATTTTCTTGATGATCGCAGGCGGTGCCGTCATCACATCGGCCCCGATTTTAGCGCATTCCGAGGCATGGTTCACCGACCGGATCGAAGCCGCCAGAATTTGGGTGTCAAAGCCGTAATTGTCATAGATCACGCGAATGTCCTCGATCACGTCTAAACCATCGAGATTAATATCATCCAAGCGACCGATGAAAGGGGAAATAAATGTCGCCCCGGCTTTGGCCGCCAACAAGGCCTGATTGGCCGAGAAACACAAGGTCACGTTGACCATGTTGCCTTCGCCCGACAGGACTTTGCAGGCTTTAAGCCCATCCCATGTCAGCGGCACTTTGACCGCAATATTATCGGCGATTTTCGCCAGTTTGCGACCTTCCGCAATCATGTCGTCGGCCTTCAGGGCGACAACTTCGGCACTCACGGGGCCGGACACCATATTGGCAATTTCTTTGGTCACTTCCAGAATATCACGGCCCGATTTCAGGATCAGCGACGGGTTGGTCGTGACCCCGTCACACATGCCCAGATCATTCAGCTCTGCAATGGCTTCGACTTCGGCGGTATCTACGAAAAATTTCATAAGGGCTTTCCCTGTGCGTTCAAGTTTCTACAGTTCTTTTCTACTGTGCTCGCAAATGTATTACAGTATGCTAGCCTCGTGTGAAACAAAAGAATGCAAAGTAGATAAACAAAGTGATACCTTTAGGCGACCCAACCCATTTTGCCGCCACAACGCTTGTCTGCGTTCTGACCGATCAGCCGCTTGACCGGTTTCTGGATTACAAAGCCCCTGTGGGCGGTGTGTATCTGGGCGCGTTTGTGGAAGTTCCGCTTGGCCCGCGCAAAGTGATCGGGGTTGTTTGGGGCAAAGGGCGCGGCGATTATGATGCGGCTAAAATCCGAACCGTGTCAGGCGTTCTGGAGGTGCCGCCGATGCGCGACGAAATGCGCCAGTTCCTGACCCGTGTGGCGGATTACACGCTAACACCGCTTAGTGCGATGCTGCGTCTGGCAACCCGTGCGCCGGGCTTGGGAAACCCGCCCTCGATGCGCAAAGTCTATGCCTTGGGGGATGCAACGCCTGATCGGGTAACACCCGCGCGTGCCCGTGTGCTGGATGTTTTGCGCGACCATAACGGCCTGCGTTTCACCAAGAAAGAACTGGCTGATCTGGCGGGGGTTACAGGTTCGGTGGTGACGGGCCTGGTCACATTGGGGGCGGTGCTGGAATTAGAAACCCCGCGCGATCTACCCTACCCGCAGCTTGACCCAACCCACCCCGGCCTGCCGCTGAACGACAGCCAGCAAAAGGCCGGAGATGCACTGCGGGCATCCGTTGCTGCAAAAAACTATGCCACCATTTTACTAAAAGGTGTGACCGGCTCGGGAAAGACCGAGGTTTATATGGAAGCGGTGGCGGAATGTTTGAAACAGGGTCGGCAGGCTTTGGTTCTCCTGCCCGAAATTGCCCTGACGGTGGAATTTCTTGACCGCGTCGAGAAACGTTTCGGGGCGCGTCCTGCGGAATGGCATTCAGGCGTCAGTATGACCGAACGCCGCCGTTGCTGGCGCATGGTGGGGCAAGACGGCGCACAACTGGTGGTCGGTGCCCGCTCGGCACTATTTCTGCCGTTTCAGGATCTGGGGCTGATCATCGTCGACGAGGAACATGACAGCTCGTATAAACAGGAAGAGGGCGTGTTTTACTCGGCCCGCGATATGGCAGTGTTACGCGCCTCTATTCTGGGGGCAACGGTGGTTTTGGCCTCGGCTACACCCTCGCTTGAAACATGGGCCAATGCGGATGCGGGCAAGTATGGCCGGATTGATCTTCAGGCGCGATATGGTGCGGCAGAACTGCCGGATATGCAGCCGATTGATCTGCGTACACAGAAAATGGAAGCCCAAAGCTGGATTTCACCCAAGCTGGTGCAAGAGATTGAAAACCGCTTGGAAAAAGACGAACAATCCTTGCTGTTTTTGAACCGCCGCGGCTATGCCCCCGTCACCGTGTGCCGTGCTTGCGGCCATCAGATCGGCTGCAATGACTGCGATGCCAGCATGGTGGAACACCGCTTTCACGGGCAACTGATCTGCCACCAGTGCGGTGCGACCAGACCTGTCCCCGTGACCTGCCCTGACTGCGGTGTCGAAGGTCGCATGGCCGCCGTTGGCCCCGGTGTGGAGCGCCTGGAAGAAGAAGCCAGACGCCGGTTTCCGGATGCCCGCATTGCGGTGCTATCCTCCGACATGGCAATGACGGCCCGCGCCCTTAAGGAACATATCGGTGCGATTGCCAACGGCGACGCGGATATTATCATCGGCACGCAAATGGTGGCCAAGGGGCATAACTTTCCGCAGCTTACCTGTGTCGGTGTGATCGACGCCGACCTGGGGCTCCAGGGTGGTGATCTGCGCGCGGCGGAACGCACGTTTCAACTGATCCGCCAGGTCGCCGGGCGAGCAGGGCGCGCGCAGAAACGCGGCGTGGCGTTCATCCAGACCCACCAGCCCGAACATCCGGTGGTACAGGCTATTTTACAGGGCAAAGAGGAAGAGTTCTGGCAGGCCGAAGCCGATCAGCGGCGCATGGCGGCAATGCCTCCCTATGGCCGTTTGGCCGGAATTGTTCTGTCTGGCCCCGACCTTAAAGCGGTGTTCGATGTGGCAACATACCTGTCGCGCAATGCTGCTGGCTTGCACCGTTTGGGGGCCGAGGTTTTCGGCCCGGCACCGGCCCCTATAGCACGGGTGCGCGGTCGCCACCGGGTGCGCCTTCTGGTCAAGGCGGGCAAAGGTGTGGCCTTTCAATCCGCCTTGGCGGCTTGGCGTAATTCGGTAAAACTGCCGCGCGATGTGCGCATTCAAATCGACATTGATCCACAAAGTTTTTATTAGGTATTTGAACAAAGTGTAAATCGGTTTGCGCCTTTGACTATAGCCTTTCACAAACGCCCCCGCTAGAAGGTTTTCATGAAAGGACATGGATGATGGGACTAAAGCTGAATATTCAACCGGGCATCATGGGGGTGAAGCCCTATGTCGGTGGCATAAGCAAAATTGCAGGCAATGCCAATGCGATCAAATTAAGCGCGAATGAAAACCCTCTGGGGCCAAGCCAAAAGGCTGTGATGGCGTATCAGATCGAAGCGGCCCATATGCACCGCTACCCGTCCGAAAACCATGCCGCTTTGCGCGACTTGATCGGGCAGACCTATCATCTGGACGCAGGGCGCATTTTGATGGGCTGTGGTTCGGACGAGATTATCAGTTTTTTATGTCGCGCCTTTGCCGGCGTGGGCGACGAGGTTTTATATACCGAACACGGTTTCGGGATGTATCAGATCAGCGCGCGGCTGTCAGGGGCAACGCCCGTTTCTGTGCTTGAAAACACCCGTGTCACGGATGTGGATGCCTTGCTTGGGGCCTGCACGAAAAACACCCGGCTTGTCTTTGTGGCCAACCCCAACAACCCCACCGGTACGATGACACCAGACGCGGAAATCGCCCGTTTGGCGGATGGATTACCCGAAGGCTGCCTATTGGTTCTGGACGGTGCCTATGCCGAATATGTTTACGGCTTTGATGGTGGCGCATCCTTTGTGGAAAGCCGCGATAACGTGGTGATGACCCGCACCTTTTCCAAGATATTCGGCTTGGGCGGTTTGCGTATTGGCTGGGGTTATGGCCCCGATAATGTGATGGATGTTTTGGCCCGCCTGAAAGGGCCGTTCAATGTCAGCGCACCTGCTTTGGCAGCGGCGAAAGCGGCCTTGGAAGACAAGGCCTACACCGAATTTTGCCGCGCCGAGAACGAAAAATGGCGTGGCTGGCTGGCCGCCGAGTTGGAAAAGATCGGCATCCCGTCCGACCCGAGTTTTGCCAACTTTATCCTTGCAAGATTTACCTCCGCCGATGAAGCGGCGGCGGCGGATGCGCATTTGAAAGACAACGGCCTGATTGTGCGCAGGGTGGCGAATTACAATTTGCCCGAAGCCCTGCGGATCACGGTTGGCGATGAAACCGCCTGTCGCCAACTTGTAACGGCCCTGACCGAATTTAAGGTAAAGCAATGAGCATCGTTTACGAAAAAGTCGCCCTGATCGGATTGGGCCTGATTGCGGGCTCATTAGCCCACGCCATGCGCCGCGCCGGGATTGCGGGGCGCATCAGCGGTTTTGCGCGCTCGCCCAAAACCCGCGAAACCGCGCGTGAAATCGGGCTTTGTGACGATGTTTGCGACACGGTGGCGGATGCGGTCAAGGATGCTGATCTTGTCATTCTGGCCGTTCCCGTTGGCGCCATGGCGGCTGTTGCCGAACAGATCGGGCCGCATTTGAAAAAGGGGGCAACGCTTAGCGATGTGGGCTCGGTGAAAGCCTCGGTGATTAAAAACGTCTCGCCCTTTGTCCCCGACGGCGTGCATTTCATCCCCGCGCATCCCTTGGCGGGAACCGAACATTCCGGCCCGCGTTCCGGTTTCGCCGAACTTTTCGATAATCGCTGGTGCATCCTTGTGCCGATTGAAAACACCGACGCGGCCGCTTTGGCAAAATTGCGTGATTTCTGGCAGAAAATAGGCGCCAATGTCGAGGTGATGGATGCAAAGCATCACGATCTGGTGCTAGCAGTCACATCGCACGCGCCGCATCTGATTGCCTACACCATGGTTGGTGTGGCCGATGATTTGCGCCGTGTCACTGACAAGGAAGTGATCAATTTTTCAGCTGCGGGGTTTCGCGATTTTACCCGTATTGCCGCTTCTGACCCTACCATGTGGCGCGATGTATTTTTGAACAACAAAGATGCCACGCTGGAAATTCTGGGTCGTTTTAGCGAAGAATTATTCGATTTGCAGCGCGCAATTCGGGCTGGTGACGGCGATTATCTGTTCGATTATTTTACACGGACACGGGCGATTAGACGTGGTATCATCGACGCAGGGCAAGACACCGCCGCGCCGAATTTCGGGCGTGATCTAACCAAGGAGAGCTGATCGTAATGGTCAAGGGCAGCGTAGCTGTGGCAGTGTTTCTGATGATCGCATCGGGTGCGCAGGCCGGTTTTGCGCCGCTGACATCCCCGATCCCGAAATTACGCGGCGGGGCAGGGTACACGGTTTTTGCCGGCGCCGTGCGCCGCTCGTTGATCCCGCGTTTGCGCCGCAGCAAAGGCAGCGCGGCCGCCCGTCAAAACGAACGCGAAATCACCACATTGATGCAAATAGCCGAGCAGCAACGCCAGGAAGCATTGTTTCGCCGTGCCGCGCAACAGCACACGTCCCAAGTCTCTATTGGGCTGACGGCCTTGAAAACCTCGCTTATTCCACGGTTGCGATCAAGTGCTTTGCGCCCTGTTGTGGCGACAAGAAACAATCCGAAACCGATCAAAACGCGTATCGTTTCACTGCGCGGTTCGGTTTGTGGTGTGCGTGACATCAAAGGCGTGAAGGCAGCGCGTATCAATGGGCCGGGGGGGTGCGGAATAGCCCGCCCCGTCAAAATCACGCAAGTAGCAGGCATATCGCTGACCCGCGAACTGACGGTAAACTGTAAAACGGCCAGACAGTTTGACAGTTGGGTCAAACGCTCGGTCAAGCCGATTATCGGACGGCAAGGTGGCGGTCTTGAGGCGGTGCAGATCATCGGCGGCTATTCATGCCGAACGCGTAACAGCAAGCGCGGGGCCAAATTGTCGGAACACGCAAAAGGCAATGCCGTAGATGTTGCCGGTTTCAAGCTGCGTGACGGCACGATTTACAGTGTGAAGCGAAATTGGCGGCGCGGGCGTGGCAGGGTGGCTTTGCACAAAATCCACAAATCCGCCTGTGGGCCGTTTGGCACAGTTTTGGGCCCGAACTCGGACAGCCATCACCAGGACCATTTCCATCTTGATGTGGCGCGGTACCGTAACGGGTCTTATTGCCGTTAATAACGTTTCAAACGCGGGGCGGCCCCAATCGGGATAGGGCCTATGCTCATGATATGCTTTGAAAAAATCAACGGAACATCCAGCGTGTTGTTATTGCCCGATAGCATGGCGATAAGGCCCAGACCGGTTTCAAGGGACTGCGCCGTGCCCGCATCAAGCGCCCCTGACGCAACGGCAAGTCTGATCAAAGCGCGCCAGTTTTTTGCCCGCACCGCGATGCTTCCGGTTGGATAGCCTTCTTCATCAACCTTAACGCTGCCGGTGGCCTGTATCTGAACTTCGCCCCATTTTGCATCAAACTCGGTAATGTCCAGACGGGTCAGATTGGGTTTTACATCTTCAATCGCCAAGCGATCCCATGGTGCATCGAACGTGGCGGTTGATCTGAGTGATACGGTCTTGAACGCCGGTGGCAGGATGGCGGCAGGATCAAGCCTGGCCTTAAGCGATTTTGACGGCATAAACCCCTTGGCATCAAAGGCAATATCATGGGCGAATTTTACTCCTTCTGTCTGGCGCGTAGCCAGTACAGCCGACGCAATTGAGCTTTGCTCGCCGCGCCCTGATGTAACGGTCAGGTCTTTCAGGGTCAGGGTGCTGCGTTTTAGCGCAAGCGAGGTGTTGGGCTCGAAAACAAAGCTGGCCCGCATATCCTTGCTGGTAATGATGTGGGTTTCATAAGGCGTGGACACGGTTTGTTTGTGCGGCCAAACAGCGATGAAATGATTGGGTGTGTAGCTTAACGTCAGGATTTGAAACTCGGGGGCAGTCCAGGCCCAGCCGTATTTCGGGTCAGCCAGATCAATGTTGATCACCGTGGCATCGAAACGGTTGGGGAAGCCCTGCACATCCAGTGAAGTATAATCTGCGACCCAGCCGCTGTCTTGGCGGTCTTGCAGCCAGGATTTCAGGCCGGTTTCCATCGCGTTTGACCCGATGAACCAATAGCCGAACCAGGCCAGCACTGCAAAACCGAATATGCCTAATAGTATGCGCATCTAACTTACCCTGTTTCCATCCAAATCCGCCCGCGTTATAGCATTAAAAAACGTAAGGGCCAGCAGGATGATTGAAAACGGACTTTGGGTGTTTGGCTACGGCTCGCTGATTTGGCAGCCGGAATTCCCCTACGCCAAAAAGCACACCGCAACGCTTACGGGCTATGCGCGCAGTTTTTGCATGTGGTCAATTCATCATCGCGGCACGCTGGAAACCCCCGGGCTGGTTCTGGCTTTGGACAAACAGACCGGTGCCGAATGTCACGGGGTGGCTTTTTTTGTCGCTCCTGAAGCTGCGGCCCAGACTTTGGCGGATTTGCGAGCGCGCGAGCTGATCTCGGCGGCGTATCTGGAAGTCAGCCATCCGGTGATGTTGGACACCGGCGAAAAAGTCGAGGCCCTTTGTTATGTGGTTGACCCCGATCATGTGCAATATTGTGGCGGTTTATCGCTGGAGCATCAGGCCGAGATTATCGCAACCGCCAAAGGCGGGCGCGGGCCGAACACGGACTATCTGTTCAACACCTGCAAGGGCATTGATGCGCTGGGCTTGCAAGATGGCGATCTGGCTTTTTTGAAGCGTCGGGTGGCGGAACTGACAGCGTCTGCTCCCTAACCGCGCAGGGTGTTTAAAACCTGAATTTTAACCGCCTGGAAAGCTTCCGGATCACTGGCCCCGCGTGACAGCACTTGCAGCCCCACGATCAACGATCGCAGCACATGGGCTGTGGTTTGCGGGTTGATGTGCGCAGGGATTGTGCCGCCTACCTGGCCGCGTATGATATTTTGTTCAAAGAAATCCTTCAGGTTATTCAGTGACTTAGCGACCATGTCCTGAATGTCCGCGTCGTGATGCGGCCATTCCAGTGCGGTGTTTACCAGCAAACAGCCCTTATTGGCGGGGCTGCTGCAATTATGGTTAATTGCATGGTCAAACAAGCCGTTGATCGCTTCCAGCGGGGTCTTTTTTTTGAGCATTTGGTTCAAAGCCGGCTGGCTTCGGTCGCGGTCGTATTGCTGCAAGGCGCGTATGAACAGCTTTTTCTTCGAGCCAAAGGCATTATACAAACTGCCCTTGTTGATGCCCATGGCGCGCGTCAGATCGGCCATCGACGCGGCGGCATAGCCCTTGTCCCAGAAAACGGCGATGGCGCAGCTTATGGCATCTTCTACATCAAAGTTTTTTTCCCAGGGCATTGTATCTGCTTTCACTGTTATCAGGGACCATCCTATCAGGTTTAAACTGAACGTTCAATATGTATATTGACCAATCGGTATAAACAATTTAATTAAATTCCATATCAATCGTTTTAGGAAGATAGACAAAGGAAAAATCATGCTTGAATTTGAAACACACACCGCCGAAACTGCACCTGAGGCCAGCAAAAAAATTCTGCAAGGGGCAAAAGCCAAATTGTCATTCGTACCGAATTTGCTGGGCAAAATGGCAGAAGCCCCCGCGCTATTGGAAGCTTATACAACTTTGGCAGGTATTTTTGAAAAAGCGGATTTGTCCGCTACAGAACGCCAGGTCATTATGATGTCGGTGAACCGTCTGAACGGCTGCACCTACTGCATGGCGGCACATTCGACGATCGCGCGCAAGGCCGGTGTCCCCGAAGATGTAATCGAAGCCTTGCGCAACAACACGTCGATTGCTGACCCGAAACTGGAAGCCTTGCGGCAGTTCACCATTGTTGTGTTGGAAAATCACGGCTTGCCGTCCGAGGCCGACATGGCGGCGATACTGGCCGCAGGTTATACAAAACAAACCATGTTAGAGGTGGTTTTGGGGATCGGCTATAAAACCCTGTCGAATTACACCAACCATTTGGCCCATACTAAAGTAGATGATACGTTTAGCGCGGATGCGTGGAGTGCTTAGCTGTTAATCCGGATATGACCGGTATCATAGGGATGCAAGGCCTGAAGTGTGGCCCGAAAATCGCGTGGCGTTAAGGCGTCATGCGGGGTTTGGGGTAGAAGATCTATCATGTAGGAACAGATATGCAGGATGTTTTCACCGGCATTGCCCAATCCAGTTTCCAGCAGGTTGTTGTGCTCATAGGGGTCGTTTTCGTGGTTATAAAGCTCCATTGACCCGTCGTGATAAAGGATCAGGCGGTACTGCTCGGTGCGCACGCTGGAGGCCAGAAAACTTTCTTTTTCGGGTTTAAAATCAATCCGTTCCCACATGGATTGTGCATAACCACGGCCCGGGGTGCCACCTGAAACGGCTTGCAAGTCCTGCCCGTCCAGCGGATAGGGTGGGGTTTGCCCAAGGATATGCAGCAAGGTGGGATATATATCCAAAAGTGACACCGGTGATGTGATGCGTGCTGCGGCTGCCCCGGGCCACGAGATCATCAGCGGTACACGCAAGGCACGTTCCCAAAGGGTGAATTTTCGAAAAGCCAGCTTTTCACCAAGCTGCCAGCCGTGATCCGACCAAAGCACAATCATGGTGCTTTCGCTTAAGCCGGTTTCATCCAGATGATCCAGAAGCTGGCCAACCAGAAAATCGGCATAGGCAATGGATGCCAGATAAGCGTGCAGGAAATCCTTGTACTCTCCGGTTTCAAACAATTTGCGCCCCATGCCCCGGCGGATGATTTTGCGCGCCGCTGCGGGCAGGGTGCTGATTTCGGTGAAATCCTTCGGGGCAAAGATTTTGCCTTGTAGTCCGGGTGGGTTTTCTACCGGTTGTTTTATCATGTCGAAAAACCGCTGGGGCACGATAAACGGCAGGTGCGGGCGGTATGTGCCGTAAGCCCAAAGTTTCTTTGTCGCCCCCTTTGTCATAGTGGTTTTGATAGCGTTCAGATTGCGCGCATCAAACAAGGGCGGGCTGTCATCGCTGATCGGCCCGAAATCATCCAAAGGGTTTAGCAGCTTGCCGCTGACAACGCGGCTGATCGGGGCAAATACATCCACAGGCGTGTTGAAATACTCAGTCCAATCGGCCCTATCCAGCCCGGATTTTCCGGTATGAAAAATTTTACCCGCCCCGAATGTATCCCAGCCCGCTTTTTTGGCTTGCCCGATGATGGAAAGCTGCTTGCCGGGCTCAAACGCCATCGCCCATGAATGCCGGTTATGGTAAATCCCCGTCCGCCACGGGGCTTGCCCGAAAAGGGGCGCAGTGCGCGACGGCGAGCAGGCCGGGGCGGCGGCATAGGCCCGTTCGAACACGGTGGATCGTTTTGCAAGGCGGCTCAGGTTCGGGGTGTGGGCTTGGGGATGACCGCCCAATGGCTCGATCCAGTCGTTCAAATCCTCAAGGGATAACAACAGGATATTTTTGATCTGGGCGGTGTTTTTCATAGGCGTGGCAGGCAATCTTCAAGGGTGTCTGGTGCCAGCTTATATCATTCGGGATTTTCCACATAGAGCAACATTGCATCGGCCTGCGTTATTCTAACGCTTTGACCCGGGGTCGATTTTTGCTTTGCCGCCCATTGTGCGCGCCAGCGTATCCCGTTGATTTCAACAACCCCGTGACCGCCGTTAAACTCCAGCACTTTCGCCGATTGCCCAACCAGTTGCGCCGCGCGATTGTTGATGGTTTGATCTGTGGCCGCTGCCCCGTCGCCGTATTTGTGCAACAGGTAACGGCCCAGAAATGTCAGGGTGATCGACAAAATCGCGAAAAGCGCGATTTGCAACCTGCCCGTCATGTTCGGAGCCAACATCATCAGGCCCGCCATCACAAGGCCCGCAAGGCCGGGCCAGATCAGGAAAAACGACATCGTTGCCATTTCCAACGAGCCCAGCGCAAAACCAATGATAACCCACCACCAAGGCGACATGCCGTCTAACATCTGCAGCAAATCCATCATGTTCTCCTTACTTTGCGCGGTCTACTTTTTACCGCCATCACCTGTAACCGCCTTGGCAATATCGGCAATACCACTAATCGAGCCGATCAGACTGGCGGCTTCCAGCGGGATCATCACGGTTTTGGTCGATGGTGATGAGGCTATGTCGCGCAGGGCTTCGGTGTATCGTTGTGCCACAAAATAGTTAATAGCTTGTATATCTCCCTTGGCAATCGCTTCCGATACCATTTGGGTTGCTTTGGCTTCAGCCTCGGCCAGCCGTTCGCGGGCTTCAGCATCCAGAAACGCGGCTTCCTTGCGGCCTTCGGCTTCGCGGATTTGGGCTTCGCGTTCGCCTTCCGCTTTCAAAATAGCCCCCTGTTTCATGCCTTCGGCTTGCAGGATTTCGGCCCGTTTGGTGCGCTCGGCCTTCATTTGGCGTGCCATGGCCTCGTTGATGTCGGGTGGCGGAGCCAGGTCTTTGATCTCGACCCGGGTGACTTTCACCCCCCAAGGGTGCGCGGCATCGTCGATCACCGCCAACAGTTTGGCATTAATAACCTCGCGGTTGGATAGCGATTCGTCCAAATCCATTGACCCGATCACTGAACGGATGTTGGTCTGGCTGAGGTTGGTCAGGGCCCGGCGCAAATCAAGAACCTCGTAAGCCGCTTTGGCCGGGTCTATCACCTGATAGAATGTCACCGCATCGGCCACGATCATGGCGTTGTCCTTGGTAATAACTTCCTGCCTCTCGATGTCCAGAACGGTTTCCATCACGTTGATTTTAGCACCCACCTTGTCCATGATCGGAATCAGAAAATGCAGGCCCGGTTTCAGTGTGCGGGTGTAGCGCCCGAAACGTTCAACCGTCCATTCTTCGCCCTGAGAGACGGATTTGACCATCATTACAATCAGGATGATGGCAAAAATCAGTAAAAATAGTGCAGACCCCGTATTTGCGGCAAAACCCAGCAGTTGATCCATTTGAAACCTCTTATCCGTAAATTATTTCACTGTATACATGGTGATTTATTTGAACATTTCAATCAATAAGCGATTTAAAGTGGGTTTATGGCCGATATTAGTGTGAAACGGGGGGGGCACCTGCTGCTGAATTTTGCAATTGGATTATTCGGATACACAAGCTATCTTGTGGCACAGAACCATTCGCCAAAAGGGCAAACAAATAACATGTCACAGGCAACACCGCCGATAGCGCCGCAATTCACCCAGCCCGTCAAACATATATTTCTAATGCTTTGCGTTGTGGTGCTGGCCTCGGTCGGGGGGTATTTTATCTACCCCGCGGTTTCACCGATCTTTCTGGCGTCACCCTATTTGAACGGGTTTATCCTGATGGTGTTTTTCCTCGGGCTGTTGTCATGTATCTGGCAAATGACGACATTGGTACAAGCAGTCAGTTGGATCGAAGGTTTCGCGCTGGATCGCCCCGGGCACGAATTTGACCGCGCCCCTGGATTGCTGGCATCACTCGCGGCACTTTTGAATAAACGCTCTGCGCGGCTGATGCTGACGGCAACCTCGACGCGCTCGATTCTGGACTCGGTTGCAACCCGGCTGGACGAGGGCCGTGAAATTACCCGCTATATTGTCAATCTGCTGATCTTTCTGGGGCTTTTGGGCACGTTTTATGGCCTTGCCACAACCGTGCCTGCGGTGGTTGAAACCATTCGCTCGCTGGCCCCGAAAGAAGGCCAGAATACTATTGATATTTTCGACAACCTGATGACCGGCCTTGAACATCAGTTGGGCGGCATGGGCACGGCGTTCGGCTCATCCCTGATCGGTCTGACCGGATCGCTTGTGGTCGGCCTGCTGGATTTGTTTTCCGGACGCGGGCAAAACCGGTTTTTCAGCGAGTTGGAAGAATGGCTGTCATCAATCACCAATCTGGGGATTTCCTCGGACAGCGATGATGGGGCGTCGAATGCTTGGGTTTCGGAATTACTGGTGCAGACTGCAAAGCAGATTGAAAACCAGCAGATTGTTTTGGAACATTTGAAAGAGCGCCGCTCGGTCAGCGATCAACGGATCGAAACCTTGGGCGGGGCGGTGTCGCAAATGGTCGACATACAAACGATTTCACATGAAAGCACGCAACAGATCCTGGAGCGCATGTCGGCCAGCTACGAACATATTTCCGAAGCACTTGCGGCCTTGACCTATAAAGAAGAGGTCGCGACCCTGACCCATAAAGAAGAAATTGCCGCAGCCGAACACATGTCGGCCCAATTGCACAGTATCAGCACCCAGTTGGGGCGCTTGATCGAGGAAACCCAGTCGGGGCGCAGGGATTCGATTGCAGAACTGCGCGGCGATTTGGCAAGTCTTGCCAAAGTCCTGGGCAAAAGGGGTTAACGCATGGCGTTAAGGCGGCATAACGGCAGGCAGGTTTCCGGCAGTATATGGCCCGGCTTTGTCGATGCCATGACCGCCCTGATGATGATCCTGATGTTCGTGCTGACGATCTTTATGGTGGTGCAGTTCGTGCTGCGTGAAACCATCACCGGCAAGGATGTCGAGCTGAAAAAGAAAACCATCGAATTGGCACAGCAAAGCGTTGAGCTGGACACCCTGTCGGCACAAATTGCCGGCTTGGCAAAGGCATTGGGCTTGGAACAGGTGCGCAGCAAGGGCTTGACCGGCGAGCTGGCAAGCACGCAAGACAGCTTGCAATCCGCACAGGATCAGATTACCCAACAAACCGCGTTAATATCTTCACTTACCAGCGAAACCGAGGCGCAAAAGAACAAGATTGCCTCGTTTGAACAACAGGTGGCGGGGCTTTTGGCCGAGCGCAGTGATTTATCGGGGCGGTTGAAACAGACCGAAGCCGCCTTGACCGCTACCGAAGCCGAAAAAGCCAAAACCCTGTCCCAAAAACAGGCGGTGCAACTGGCGTTGGCGCAGGCCCGCAGCGAAATAGACCAGAAAACCGAACAGGCGCGTCTGGCTGCCGCCAAGCGTGAAGCTCTGGACGCATTGATTGCCGACCTGAAAACGCAATCGGCTGCCAAAGACACCCAAATAGCGTCTATTGAAACACAACTGTCCGAAAAGGAAAAACAGCGACTGACACAGGCGGCAGCGCTTTTGGTTTTGCAGCAGAACTTGAAGGCGAAACAGACTGACCTGGAAAAACTGCAAGCGGAGGCGGCACTCAAGGACACGAAAATCGCGTCTATCAAGTCGCAACTGTCCGAAAAGGAAAAACAGCGGTTGACACAAGCGGCTGCCCTTTTGGCTTTGCAGCAGAATTTGAAGTTGAAACAATCCGATCTGGAACGACTGCAAGCGGCTGCGGCGGCAAAGGACATGAAAATAGCGTCTATTGAAACGCAGCTGTCCGAAAAGGAAAAACAGCGGCTGAAAGAAGCCGCCGAAGTTTTGGCGTTGCAGGAACGGTTGAAATCAAAAGTCGATGCGCTAAGCAAATTACAAACCGAAGTTGCTGCTAGGGAAACGGATTTGAAAGAAAGCCGTCAAGCCCTAAGCGATGCGGAAAAATTGCGTCTGGTCGAAATGGCAGCAACCAAAGCCCTGCGGGAAAAGTTGAAAACCTCGAACGATGCGCTAACTGCAATGACACTGGCACTGGATGCCAAGCGCAAACAGGTTGAAAACACCCTGACGTTACTGGCTGCGGCAAACGCGGCAAAAACGGCGGCGGTCAAGCTTGCGGATCAACATCTTAGTGAGGAACAAAAACAGGCGGTTTTGCTTGCAGAGGCCAATAAGTTACTGAAAAATGAAAAAGCCCTGTCCACCGAAAGTCAACGTAAACTGGCCTTGCTGAACCAGCAAACCAGCGCATTGCGCGGGCAGTTGAATGCGCTGCAAGGCTTGCTGGACGATGCCAAAGCAAAAGACAGCACTGCCCAGATACAGATCAAAAGTCTGGGCTCGAATTTGAACAGAGCTTTGGCCCGCGTTGCTGCCGAACAAAAACGCCGTGCCAAGCTGGAAGAGGAAAAACGCATACGGCTGGAAGCGGAAGCCAAGGATCTGAAAAAATACCGCTCGGAGTTTTTTGGCCGCTTGCGCGATGTATTGGGGGCGCAAAAAGGTGTGCGGATTGTCGGCGACCGTTTCGTGTTTTCATCCGAGGTTCTGTTTACCGCAGGCTCGGCTGAACTGGGGGACGGCGGCAAAGCGCAAATTCGCCAAGTGGCGGATATTATCAAACAGGTTGCCGATAAAATCCCACCCCAAATAGACTGGATTTTGCGCGTTGACGGCCATACCGACAACGTCCCTCTTAGTGGCAATGGGTTATATCACGATAACTGGGAGCTCAGCCAGGCACGCGCCTTGTCGGTGGTGAAATATATGATTGATGATCTGGGCTTTGCCGCCAATCGACTGGCCGCCGCAGGCTTTGGCGAGTTTCAACCGATTGCCAAGGGGGACAGCCCCGAGGCTTTGGCACAGAACCGCCGCATCGAACTGAAGTTCACGGAAAAATAACTAACACCAGCGCAGGTACCAAAGGTCAAGTTCGCCCTTGCCTTTGATGTCGACCATGCCGCGCCGCGTGAATGCAAGGCTGTTTTCCAGTCGCGCTTTGGTTTCGGCGGTCACTTGAATTTCTCCGTTTGTGCCACAGGTTTCCAGTCGCGCGGCGGTGTTGACCGTGTCGCCCCAGACATCGTAAAACGGTTTGTCTGTGCCGATAACCCCGGCCACCACGGGGCCGGTATGCAGGCCGATGCGCAACTCCAGATGTTCACCAATTTGCTTTGCATAGTCTTTGGTTTCCGCCATCATATCCATAGCCATTTGTGCTACGCGCATTAAGTGGTCGGATTGCGAAACAGTTAGCCCGCCCGCAACCATAAAGGCATCGCCTATGGTTTTAATTTTTTCCAGCCCGTGTTTATGGACAAGCCTGTCAAACCGGGTGAACAGGCCATTCAGGAACGTCACCAAGTCACCTGCGTCTTGGGATTTGGCGCGCGGGGTAAAGCCGACAATATCGGCAAACAGAATGGTGACATCATCATGATTTTCGGCAATTGTCCGGCCCGGATTGCGCTTTAATTCAGTCGCGATGGAGGCGGGTAACATATTGGTCAAAAGTTTTTCGGAATATTTGTATTCACGCTCTAAGGCATCCTCGGCAAGGTGGGCCTGATAGAAGGCGTAATAAACCATGAAGAAAATGAACAGGATCGACAATAGCACCGATGAAAAATATAGAATGTCGTAAAAGCTTGAAGGTAGCTGCAAATAGCTGGCCGGGGGAAGCATTGCGCGATCAAAGTAGACAAACAATCCCAGTTGTACTGTGCTTGACACCACGGACAACGGATTTTGATGTATCCCCATAATCAAAAGGGCACTGATAACGCCTGCCAGAAAAGCAAAATGCACACCGCTCACCGCCCCGAAAGTGATGGCCAGCATGCAGCCATAGATAAGCCATAGAACCAGATTATAAACCGAGCCAAGGTATGGGTGTATTTTGTTTAGAAAAGGGGTTGCCAGCAGGGCCGTTGCGATAGGTACTAAAAATATTACGGGCCATAGCAGGTGGTGGAAATCGTATAATACGAAGAACAGGACATAGAAATAGCTCACACCTGCTGTAACGCTTGTCATTACATTGGTTAAAACGATGCGTTGTGCGCGCCGTTTTGACATGCCCTTTGTGCCGATGTGCAGCCACGTGACAAGTGCCGATTTAACCCATGAACCGCCTATAGCATTCAACATACTTTAATTCCCCACTACTAAATCTTTAGGGGATAGATCAAAGGATGCAAGCGAAAACGCCCTTCGGGTGCAAACCAAGGGCGTTTGTCAGGTTATTTAGCGGATAATAATGGCGGTTTGCTTTTGGATATTTTCCGCTTTTCAGGCTCGATAATACTCAAACTCAATGCGCCGTCTTTGGTGTCGACTTTCACAAGACCGCCTTTGTTAAGCTTGCCGAAAAGCAATTCTTCGGCAAGCGGTTTTTTGACATGTTCCTGAATGACACGGGCCAACGGGCGCGCGCCCATTTTATCGTCATAGCCTTTTTCTGCCAACCAAGCGGCGGCGCGGCGCGTTAGTTCAATCGAGACGTTCCGGTCCATCAGTTGCGCTTCCAGTTGCACCACGAACTTGTCCACCACCTTGATGATGGTTTCGGGTCCCAAGGGGGCAAAGCTGATGGTGGCGTCCAGCCGGTTGCGGAACTCGGGGCTGAAAGTGCGCTCGATTGCGGCGGTGTCTTCGCCGGTTCTACGGCCCCGGCCAAAGCCGATGGCCTCTTTGGCCTGCTCGGCGGCCCCTGCGTTGGTTGTCATGATCAGCACCACATTGCGAAAATCCGTGGTGCGGCCATTGTGGTCGGTCAGCTTGCCGTGATCCATTACCTGCAACAGGATGTTGAACACATCCGGATGAGCTTTTTCGATCTCGTCCAGAAGCAGCACACAATGCGGGTTTTGATCGACCTGATCGGTCAGTTGCCCGCCCTGATCAAAGCCGACATAACCGGGTGGTGCCCCGATCAGGCGGCTGATAGCGTGTTTTTCCATGTATTCGGACATATCAAAGCGCAGAAGTTCCACCCCCAGCGTGAAGGACAGTTGTTTGGCCACTTCGGTTTTACCAACCCCCGTAGGCCCGGCAAACAGGTAGTTGCCGATGGGCTTTTCCGGTTCGCGCAGGCCCGCCCGCGACAGCTTGATGGCCGAGGCCAAAGCCTCGATCGCGGCATCCTGACCAAACACCACGCGTTTCAGCGATCTGTCCAGATCCTTCAGTAACTGGGTGTCGTCTTTCGAGACGTTTTTCGGCGGGATGCGCGCGATTTGGGCGACCACGGTTTCAATTTCCTTTACACCGATGGTTTTACGCCGTTTGCTTTCGGGGATGATGTGCTGATAGGCACCGGCCTCGTCTATTACATCAATGGCTTTGTCGGGCAGCTTGCGCCCGTGAATGTAGCGTGCGGATAATTCAACCGCCGTTTTCAACGCATCAAGGGTGTATTTCACACCGTGGTGCTGCTCGAAATAGGGCTTTAGGCCTTTCAGAATTTTGATTGCGTCTTCAACTGAAGGCTCGTTCACGTCGATTTTCTGGAAACGCCGCGATAAAGCGTGATCTTTTTCGAAATGCTGGCGGTATTCTTTATAGGTGGTCGAGCCCATGCAGCGCAGTTTGCCGCCCTGCAACGCGGGTTTTAGCAGGTTGGACGCATCCATTGCCCCGCCCGAGGTCGCTCCCGCACCGATCACGGTATGGATTTCGTCGATGAAAAGCACCGCATCGGGGTGGTCTTCCAGCTCGGACATAACCGCTTTCAGGCGTTCTTCAAAGTCGCCGCGATACCGCGTGCCGGCCAGAAGGGCCCCCATATCCAGCGAATAAATCGTGGTTTCGGATAGAACTTTGGGAATCTCGCCGTTGACGATATTATAGGCCAGACCTTCGGCAATGGCAGTTTTGCCAACACCGGGATCGCCGACCAGAATAGGGTTGTTTTTGCGCCGCCGGCACAGCACCTGAATACAGCGTTCCACCTCGTGTTCGCGCCCGATCAAAGGGTCAATCGCCCCCGAGGACGATTTTGCGTTCAGGTCTACACAGTATTTCCCCAGGGCGGTTTCATCCTCGGGCGGTTTTGTTTCCGCTTCGTCGTGTTCAACAGTGTCATCAGCCCCGGTGATTTCGCGGGCTTCGCCCATAGCGGCATCTTTTGCAATCCCGTGCGAGATGAAGTTGACCGCGTCATAGCGGGTCATATCCTGTTCTTGCAGGAAATAGGCCGCATGGCTTTCGCGTTCGGCAAAGATCGCCACCAGAACATTGGCCCCCGTGACTTCGTTGCGCCCCGAACTTTGCACATGAATGGCGGCGCGTTGAATAACCCGCTGAAACGCGGTGGTGGGCGAGGCATCAACGCCGTCCACGTCTGTTACAAGGCTGTCCAGCTGGCTGTCCAGAAAATCAATAAGATTCTTGCGTAAAACCCCGATGTCGACTTCGCATGCCCGCATCACACGCAGCGCATCCTCTTCGTCGATCAAGGCAAGCAACAGGTGTTCCAATGTCGCCAATTCGTGGTGCCGCGCGGTGGCTTGTGCCAAAGCCGAGTGGATGGCGGTTTCAAGGCTGCTCGAGAATGAGGGCATTTTTTGCTCCTTTTGATCTTACAGATGTTTGTTGGAACATCTGACACTATATACCTTTAGACTTCGTCACTATTGGGGAAGCTTCAAGGGTTTTTTTGTCAATTCCGGTCACAATGCCAAAAATTAACGAAATATGTGGCTTTTCGCCTATTTGTGCGGTGCCGGTTTCAGTAAAATCGGTGGTCTGACACGCTTTGCCTCTTTGAAAAGTGAAAAAGTCTGACTGACATAATTCACTGAAGCCGCGATATGTTCCAGATATTGTGTCAGTTCGGGCGTCAATTCGGCCTTGATCAGGGAAACAGTGCGGTCTTGCGGCGTGGTTTCGAACTGCACATAAAACCACGGATCTCCGCGCTTCAAGATCAGGTCTTGCGATGTATCATGCCATTCAAACGCCCACATCAAGGGGCGCGGCCAGTTATGGATCGCAAATCTTCCCCCGAAGATCGTGCCGGGCAGGGGTGTTTCGGGGTAATGCATGAAAGCGGACACTTGCGTCATGTGGGTGGGCTCATCGGTGATGAACAGATAGGGCAGAGACACCTGAATTGTGGGCCGGTCTTTGGTGCGCCACTCGGCCTCGGCGGTGACATGCAGCTTCTTGGCCAGTACATTGGCCCGCACCGGGCTGGCATCGCCCAGCATATTGCGCAAGGCCGGTTTGCCGTCCTTGCCCCGCACAAAGCGCAGGTGCATATCGAACGGCACGCGGATCATGAAATAGCGGCTTTCCATATTGATGATGGCAGGGCAGCGCGAAGCGGATTTTGCGTGGGCCCGGTTCACGTCAACCGAGCGCACCCGTTCGGGCGGGAAGTAAACCACCCCCGATTTGGCTTCCGTCAACAGCCAGCCGATTTGCACCGGCCCCGTGTGTTGTGGCGATGGGTTTTGCGGTTGATCCTTGAACCAGTCGGATAAGGCCATGGCTATCCCTTGAAATTATCTTTGCGATTGCGGATTTCACCAAATACGGTGGCGTCATCGGCCCCTTGCATACCTACAAGCGATTTCACTTTGCTCAGGTCTGCCCGCAAAAACGGGTTGGTGGCTTTTTCCAGTGCGATGCTGGCGGGCACTGTCGGAATATCTGCCGCGCGTTTGGCCTCTATATCCTTGATACGGGCTAGAAGGTCGGGGTTGTCCGGCTCGATGGTCAGGGCGAAATTTGCGTTGGCGGCGGTGTATTCGTGGCCCGAATAAACCAACGTGTCATCGGGCAGGGCCTTGAATTTCTGCAAGCTGCCCCACATCATCGGAAAATCGCCTTCAAACACCCGCCCGCAGCCCAAAGCCATCAGGCTGTCGGCGGAAAATACCGCGCCTGCATCCCTGAACAGATAGGCGATATGACCCACGGTGTGACCCGATACGTCCATGACTTCGCAGGTCTCGGTGCCCAGCTCAAAACTGTCGCCCTCGGTCAGGGCCATATCCAGCTTTGGTAAGCGCCGGGCATCTGCCGCTGCCCCGTAAACCGCAGCCCCTGTTGCCTTGCGCAATTCCGCCACCCCGTCGATATGATCATAGTGATGGTGCGTAATCAGGATCAGGTTCAGCGGCCAGTTCAAGTCATTCAACGCGCCCAGGATCGGTTTTGCATCCGGTACATCGACCACCGCCACCTGACCAGTTTTAACGTCACGGATCAGATAGGCGTAATTATCACCAAGGCAAGGAATTGTAATAATTTCTAAGGCCATAGAATTCTCGCTTGATAGTTGTTAGCTTGGCCACGATTCTGACTGATCTGCCGACGGGATGCAATGCCTTTAGATGTGATAAAACTGCGTGCGTTTTACTACCGAACCAAATTGGGCCGGATCGTTCAGCGTGCTTTGCGCGAAGAGGTGGTCAAGCTTTGGCCCGATGTCAAAGGCCAGACCGTGGCGGGATTTGGCTTTGCCGCCCCGATGCTGCGGCCTTTTTTACAAGATGCCCGCCGCGTGACCTGCTTTATGCCCGGTCGCCAAGGTGTGATGGCATGGCCTGAAGGCATGGATAATCACTCGGCATTGATCTCTGAAACCCTGTGGCCTGTGGAAACCGGCTTCATTGACAGGCTGATCGTATTGCACGGTCTTGAAACCAGCCGCGATACCGCTGCCCTGCTGGACGAGATTTGGCGGGTTCTGGGCCCG
Source organism: Rhodobacterales bacterium (assembly GCA_045046705.1). Lineage (GTDB taxonomy): Bacteria > Pseudomonadota > Alphaproteobacteria > Rhodobacterales > Rhodobacteraceae > Amylibacter. Next base: position 43,151 of record JASFZB010000027.1, read on the forward strand.
GGCGGGCGGGTTTTGTTTATTGTCCCCAACAGATCTGGCCTGTGGGCACGCCGTGATGCCACCCCGTTTGGCTATGGCCGCCCCTACAGTTTGAAACAGCTTGAATCCCTGCTGCAAAAACACCGGTTTCTGCCCGAACGCCATATTGCGGCCCTCTATGCCATACCGTCGCATCGTCCTGTCGGATTGAAAGTGGCCCAGATTCTGGAAGGTTTCAGTCTGAAAGTGGCCATGCCTTTTGCCGCCGGTGTGGTGATGGTCGAGGCCTCGAAACAGGTCTATGCCCCGACCGGCAGGGGCTTGGGCCAGGCGGTGCGCCGCCCCTTGCAGGTGCTGGAGGGTATTACCAAGCCGGCGAGTGATCCGGTCCCCGGCAGCAGCCGGCAAAAACCCGAACTTTAGCCAAAAACGACAATTAAGGCTGTGAATCGTCATTCCAATTGGCTATGGTTCGACGATAAATTGGAAATATTTGGCGGGGGATGTCGCGTAAATTAACTAAGCTATTGTTTTTAATAGATAACTGCTTTTTCGCTAACGTAACCATAACTGTTGCAGAGTCTGGGGCTCTTTGGTATCAACGCCGAGATTTCGGGGGATTTTGCTTCCCTCGCCATGCACTGCCCTTTGTTTTCCATTGGGTCACAAATTCGAAAGGGTCTAAGTGTCTGACACTGGTTCGATATCGTCAGGAATTGCCGCGCGTTATGCGACAGCAATTTTTGAATTGGCAAAAGAGGCCAAAAAGCTATCTGTGGTTGAAAAAGATTTCGACGCATTGGCTGTAGCACTGGATGAAAGCGATGCGTTGAACGATTTGATCGCTTCTCCTGTCTATTCGCGCAAAGATATGGTCGCGGCCATTTCCGCCATCGCGCAGAAAATGAAATTATCACAGGATGTGACAAACACGTTGGGGCTGATGGCCTCGAAGCGCCGTTTGTTCGTGCTGCCTTCACTGATTGAAACGGTGAAACAAATGATCGCTACGGAAAACGGTGAAGTGACTGCGGAAGTGACCGCGGCCAAGGCCCTGACTAAAGCGCAACAGGACAAACTTGCCAAGACGCTGAAAGCGACTGTCGGCAAGGATGTGAAAGTCACGGTCAGCGTTGATGATACACTCATCGGCGGTTTGGTCGTAAAAGTGGGCTCGAAAATGATTGATAGTTCAATCCGCTCGAAGCTCTCCAATCTTCAAAATGCAATGAAAGAGGTCGGATAATGGGTATCCAAGCTGCAGAAATCTCTGCGATCCTCAAGGACCAGATCAAGAACTTCGGCAACGATGCCGAGGTGGCCGAAGTTGGCCGTGTTCTGTCCGTGGGTGACGGTATCGCGCGTGTACACGGGCTGGACAATGTTCAGGCCGGTGAAATGGTTGAATTCCCCGGTGGTATCCGTGGCATGGCCTTGAACCTTGAAGCTGACAATGTGGGCATTGTTATCTTCGGGTCTGACCGCGACATTAAAGAAGGCGACACAGTGAAGCGTACCAACGCGATTGTGGAAGTGCCTGTTGGCCCCGAATTGTTGGGGCGTGTTGTTGATGGTCTGGGCAATCCGATTGACGGCAAAGGCCCGATCAAAGCCAAGCGCCGCTCAACCGCGGACGTAAAAGCCCCGGGCATTATCCCGCGCCAATCGGTGCACGAGCCTATGGCGACCGGCCTGAAATGTGTTGACGCTTTGATCCCTGTTGGCCGTGGCCAACGCGAGTTGATCATTGGGGATCGCCAAACCGGTAAAACAGCGATTGCGCTGGATACTATCCTGAACCAAAAAGCCTATAACGATGCCGCCGGCGATGATGACAGCAAGAAATTGTTCTGCATCTATGTGGCCATCGGTCAAAAACGCTCGACGGTTGCGCAGTTGGTGAAAAAGCTGGAAGAAACCGGTGCGATTGAATATTCCATCGTCGTTGCCGCAACAGCTTCCGACCCGGCACCGATGCAGTTCCTGGCACCCTATGCCGCGACTTCCATGGGTGAATATTTCCGTGACAACGGTATGCACGGCCTGATGATCTATGACGATTTGACAAAACAAGCGGTTGCGTATCGTCAAATGTCATTGCTTTTGCGTCGCCCACCAGGACGTGAAGCATATCCCGGGGACGTGTTCTATCTGCACTCTCGTCTTTTGGAACGCTCCGCGAAGCTGAACGCCGATAACGGCTCCGGCTCGCTGACAGCTTTGCCTGTGATCGAAACCCAGGGCGGTGACGTGTCCGCGTTTATTCCGACCAACGTGATTTCGATCACCGACGGTCAGATATTCCTGGAAACCGAATTGTTCTACCAAGGTGTCCGCCCTGCGCTGAACACAGGTCTGTCGGTGTCCCGCGTTGGCTCATCAGCGCAAACGAACGCGATGAAATCTGTGGCCGGCTCGATCAAACTGGAACTGGCACAGTACCGCGAAATGGCGGCATTTGCCCAGTTCGGTTCTGATCTGGACGCCTCCACGCAGGCCCTTCTGGCCCGTGGCGCACGTTTAACGGAGCTGCTGAAGCAAGCACAATACAGCCCGCTGACGACAGCGGAACAAGTGATCGTGCTTTATGCAGGGACCAAAGGTTATCTGGACAAGATTGAGGTAAATGCGGTTGGCCGTTTCGAAGCTGATTTATTGGCTTATATGCGTAACAAGCATTCCGAGATTTTGGACTGGATCACCGATGAAGATCCCAAAATCAAGGGCGATGCCGAAGACAAGATCAAAGCCGTTGTAGAATCTTTTGCAAAAGATTTTGCGTAAACCCGAGGCCTTTAAGGAATAGGAGTTTGGATAGATGCCAAACCTCAAGGACCTAAAAACACGGATCGAAAGCGTAAAAAATACGCGTAAGATCACCAAGGCCATGCAGATGGTGGCCGCGGCAAAACTGCGCCGTGCACAAGAGGCGGCCGAAGATGGCCGCCCCTATGCCGACCGC
>JASFZB010000028.1:0-20104 GCA_045046705.1 Rhodobacterales bacterium
GCTCAAACGGAAAACAATCATGACACCAAGGCAAAACCCTTTCTTTAAGGGCAGAGTTGGTTTACTCTTTGTAAATGAGGGCATTAATCGAGGTGCCCTTAAATTAGTTGTCTTTTTTATGGTGTCAAATAGAGTGGAAGCAGGTGGTGAAGTGTATGCAGACCAAAACGGGTAAAGTAAAGTGGTTCGATACCACAAAAGGATTTGGTTTCGTCTTGGATGACGAAGGCGGCCCCGATATTTTATTACATGCGAATGTTTTACGAAACTACGGCCGCAGTTCGGTGTCTGAAGGCACCGAGGTCGAGGTCGTGGTTGTGGCCTCGGATCGGGGCCAACAGGCATCCGAGATTATTCGAATGGAACAACCCGATAGTGTGCCGGAAAATGCCCTGCGCGGATTGGAAGAGGCCGGTATTGACCTGTCGACTTTATCAGCGCATTCTGCCCTGACACCGGCGCGGGTGAAATGGTTCGATAAAATAAAAGGCTTTGGGTTCTTAAATGTATTTGAAAGCACGGAAGATATTTTCGTTCATGCCGAGGTCTTGCGAGCTTACGGTATTTCCGAACTTCAACAAGGCGAAGCGGTCACTATTCGTACGGCGACTGGGCCTCGCGGCAAGCTTGCGGTTGAAATCCGGTCTTGGGATTTTGCCGCCGAGACGAAATCTTAAACTTCTTTTCATAGCCCTGTTTCTGCTGCCGGCCCATTTGGTGTGGGCAGGTTGCGCGGATGGGCGTGCCAGCTTCAGGATGGGCGGCAGCCGTGCGGCTTTTGATGTCGACGTGGTCGATACCTTCAAAGGTCGGGCCAAAGGGCTGATGTACCGGACGTCATTACCGAAATTTTCGGGCATGTTGTTTCTTTACCCGCGCGAACAATCGGTCAGCTTCTGGATGCGCAATACATTGATCCCGCTGGACATGATTTTTATGGATGCGACCGGGACGGTGGTTTCGGTTCACACCAATGCTATTCCCGGGGATGAAACCCCGGTTTTTGGCGGAAATAACATCTTGGCCGTGCTGGAGATCAATGGCGGTTTGGCCGAAACGCTGCATATCCAGCCGGGGGCTATGATGCAACATCCGCGCCTTGACCAGAAAAAAGCCGCATGGCCCTGTGAAAAATAACATTCCGGTCATTTTTGGGCTTTTCATTTGCTTTCAACAGTTCTAAACCCCGCCCTAGTCGGGGCGTGGCGCAGTCTGGTAGCGCATCTGTTTTGGGTACAGAGGGCCGTTGGTTCGAATCCAGCCGTCCCGACCATTTTTAAAAAACAATCATTTATGAGGTGCGATTTGCATCGTTGGTTGTTTTTTGCCATTTTATAGAAATGGAAAGCTTTTCCAAATGACTGGTGGTTGACTACGGTTTTGCTGTGAACTGCGTTAACTTTTTGTTAACTTTTTGCGCACCTAAAACCCGTCTGTTTTACAATTATTTTACAATTATTTTAGCGGGAGATTCGCTGTGGATTCGGGCGGTTTAATTCTCCTTGAATTTGGGCAAAATAAAATCAGACAAACGGCATTATTGTTTATATTTGAAGGGAAATTCAGTGTTTCCGGCCTCGGCATGGAATTGCCGAAAATTTGGCATAATTTTGCCTTTATTTGTTCAGCCTCTGTTTCGTTTTTCTTGGGTCAACAATTAAATGTAACCAATTGGTGAATATTTACGTTGACCTGTAGTGCCCTTAGGTACAGGTTGTAGGGGTCACTTGAATATCCACTACATGTAGTAGGGCGGGACAGGGTGACGTTAAAAAGAATAGGGAACCATGCAACCTGAAAACAGGCAAGGCCGAAGGTTTCTTGAACGTTTATAGGGGCTAATATGAAGATCGACCGTCGTTTCACCACCGCTGACAAAGATGCATACGCTAGCATTGAATTCCACAGTACAACATCCGAGATTCGCAACCCCGATGGGTCGATCGTATTTTTGCTGGAAAACGTCGAAGTTCCCCAAAGCTGGTCACAGGTCGCAGCCGATGTTATCGCCCAAAAATATTTCCGCAAGGCGGGCGTGCCGACAGCTTTAAAACGGGTGCCTGAAAAAGGCGTGCCGGAATTTTTGTGGCGTTCTGTACCCGACAAAGCGGCGCAAGTGGAAAGCGGTGAAACATATCGGGGTGAGCTTTCAGCCAAGCAGGTTTTTGACCGTTTGGCAGGCACCTGGGCCTATTGGGGCTGGAAAGGGGGGATGTTCGACACCGAAGCGGATGCGAAGGCCTATTTCGACGAAATGCGTTTCATGCTGGCGCAACAGATGGCAGCCCCCAATTCGCCGCAATGGTTCAACACCGGGCTTTATTGGGCCTACGGCATCGACGGCCCGTCACAAGGCCACCACTATGTGGACTTTAAAACCGGAAAGCTGACGCAATCAAGCAGTTCCTATGAACATCCACAACCGCACGCCTGTTTTATCCAGTCGGTGGGCGATGATCTGGTGAATGAAGGCGGTATCATGGATTTGTGGGTGCGCGAAGCCCGCCTGTTCAAATACGGCTCCGGCACCGGCACCAACTTTTCCTCACTGCGCGGCGCCAATGAGTCGCTTGGCGGCGGCGGTAAATCATCGGGCCTGATGTCCTTCCTGAAAATCGGCGACCGCGCAGCGGGGGCGATCAAATCGGGCGGCACCACGCGGCGCGCGGCCAAGATGGTGATCTGCGACATGGATCACCCCGATATTGAAGAGTTCATCACCTGGAAGGTGAGGGAAGAACAAAAAGTTGCCTCGTTGGTCGCAGGTTCAAAACTGCACGCGCAAAAGCTGAACGAGATTTTTGCCGCTATTCGCGCATGGGACGGCACCGAGCTGGATGCGTTTGACCCGAAGAAAAACGCTGGGCTGAAAGCGGCAATCCGTTCGGCCAAGAAAACCATGATCCCCGAGACTTATGTGAACCGGGTGCTGCAATATGCCAAACAGGGCTACAGCAGCATCGAGTTCCCAACCTATGATACCGACTGGGATTCCGAGGCTTATGTGACCGTCGCAGGGCAAAATTCGAACAATTCGGTTCGGGTGACGGATGCGTTCCTGAAAGCGGTTCAAAGTGACGGCGACTGGGAACTGATCCGCCGCACCGATGGCAAGGTTGCCAAAACCGTGAAAGCCCGCGATCTGTGGGAAGAAGTTGGCCATGCCGCCTGGGCCTGCGCCGATCCCGGCGTGCAGTATCACGACACTATCAACGCGTGGCACACCTGCCCCGCAGACGGGGCCATTCGCGGCTCGAACCCGTGTTCCGAATATATGTTCCTTGACGATACCGCCTGTAATCTGGCCTCGATGAACCTGCTTGAATTCTACAAGGATGCCAAGTTTCAGTCGGATGATTTCATCCATGCAACGCGTCTTTGGACGATGACACTGGAAATTTCGGTGATGATGGCGCAGTTCCCGTCCAAGGAAATCGCGCAACGATCCTATGATTTCAGAACCCTGGGGCTGGGCTATGCCAATATTGGCGGTTTGCTGATGAATATGGGCTACTCTTATGACAGTGCCGAAGGGCGTGCGTTATGCGCGGCCATTACCGCGATCATGACAGGCACAGCCTATGCCACATCCGCCTTGATGGCGAAACAGTTGGGGGCGTTCCCCGGCCACGCAAAAAACGCAGACCACATGCTGCGGGTGATCCGCAATCACCGCCGCGCGGCATATGCAAAAACAAAAGGCTATGAGGGCCTGGAAGTGAAGCCTGTCCCTTTAGATCATGCAAACTGTCCAGACCAAGACCTGATCGCCCTTTCCAAGTCCGCTTGGGACGATGCGCTTAGTCTGGGCGAGGCCCATGGCTACCGTAATGCGCAAGTATCGGTAATTGCCCCCACCGGCACTATCGGTTTGGTGATGGATTGCGACACCACCGGTATCGAGCCAGATTTTGCACTGGTCAAGTTCAAGAAACTTGCGGGCGGCGGCTATTTCAAGATCATCAACCAGTCGGTGCCTGCGGCCCTTGAAATGCTGGGATATTCCGCATCCGAAAGCGCCGAGATTATTTCCTATGCAGTCGGTCATGGCACCATGGGGAATGCGCCGGGGATCAACCGCACGGCTTTGACCGGGCACGGCTTTGGCCCTGATGAGCTGGCTAAAATCGAAGCCTCTTTGCCCACTGCATTCGACATTCGTTTTGTGTTCAACCAGTGGACACTGGGCGAAGCGTTCTGCAAAGGCACTCTGGGCATACCCGAGGCGCAGTTGAACGACCCCGCGTTTGATCTGCTGTCGCATCTTGGGTTCACCAGAAAACAGGTGGCAGCGGCCAATAATCACGTTTGTGGCACCATGTCTCTGGAAGGCGCACCGCATTTGAAGCCGGAACATTATGGCGTGTTCGATTGCGCCAACGCTTGTGGGCGCATCGGCACGCGGTATCTGTCGGTCGAAAGTCACATCACCATGATGGCGGCAGCGCAGTCGTTTATTTCGGGGGCGATTTCCAAAACCGTGAACATGGCTACTGATGCCACCATCGAGGATTGTCAGGCGGCCTATGAACTGTCGTGGTCGCTGGGTGTAAAAGCCAATGCGCTTTACCGTGACGGATCAAAACTGTCGCAACCGCTGGCCTCGGCCTTGATCGAGGATGATGACGAAGATTTCGACGAGGTGCTGATGGACGCCCCCGCAGGCGACCGCGCTTCTATTCTGGCAGAAAAGATCGTTGAAAAGATCATTGTCAGGGAAGTGCGAAAAGGCCGCGATAAGCTACCTGACCGGCGCAAGGGCTATACCCAAAAGGCGGTTGTTGGTGGCCATAAGGTGTATTTGCGCACTGGCGAATATGAAGACGGTTCGATTGGCGAGATATTCATCGACATGCACAAGGAAGGCGCCGGTTTCCGCGCCATGATGAACAATTTCGCCATCGCGATTTCCGTCGGGCTGCAATACGGCGTGCCATTGGAGGAATTCGTCGATGCCTTCACCTTCACCCGCTTTGATCCCGCTGGCATGGTGCAGGGCAACGACAGTATTAAAAACGCCACATCGGTGCTGGATTACATCTTCCGCGAATTGGCGGTATCCTATCTTGATCGTTCCGACCTGGCCCATGTCAAACCCACAGGCGACACGTTTGACGAGTTGGGGCGCGGTGTGGAAGAGGGTAAAAGCAACATCACACCCGCCTCGGAAGAAGCTGTTGCAATGCTGCGCCATGTGGTGTCGTCCGGCTACCACCGCAACCGTCTGCCCCATGAACTGGTGGAGTTGCAAGGCGGCGTGAGCCATCTGTTCGATGGCGTGACGCATGCCCGAAGCAATTCGGATGCGGTTGCTGATGCGGTTGCCCCCCAAATGGATGATCGCAGCAAAGCCAAAATGCAAGGCTACGAGGGCGATGCGTGCGGTGAGTGCGGTAATTACACATTGGTGCGCAATGGCACATGTATGAAATGCAACACCTGCGGGGCAACTAGCGGGTGTAGCTAAAGCTTAGGGGCGCGCGGGCCCAAGGGCCTGCCGTCCCGACGATTTCAGGCCGCAGGCAACTAACTTGAGCGGTTAACAATAGAGCCTGAATACTAAACTGGGGGGATTATCCCCCCGTTTTTTTTGAACTCAAGACAAGTTTTCCCAGTAGAACAAGACAAAAGCCCGACAGGACAAACCCGCTGACGGGCAGGCCGATCTTTTCGGTGGCAAACCCGATCGTCAAGGCCCCCAAGGCAGATGCTCCGGTGGATACCACGATCCAGATCGACATCACCCGCCCGCGCATCCCGTCGGGTAAATCGGCCTGCACCGCCGATTGCAGGCTTACGCCCAGATAGGTGCTGCAAAACCCAAGTGCTGCTGCTGCCGTCAGGCTGGCGGGCCATACGGTGGATGCGCCAAACAGGGCGACGGCTGCAAATCCGAAAGCGGCAACGACATGGGTCATGGCAGGTACAGGGGTTTCCTTGCGTATGGCCCCCATGCTTTTGATCAGGGCCGCCCCAAGTGCGCCCAAACCCATGGCGGACCCAAGCTGGCCAAGCCCCAATGCGCCTTTGGCAAAGATGCCGTCTGCAACCACCGGCAGAATTTCGCTGCTGCCCCGGATTGACAGCGACATGAGTGCTGTCAGGGCTATGACGGTGCGCAACTCCGGCCGCTGCCAGAGGTATTGAAACCCTTGACCGAGTGCCACCAGAAACGGCTCTTTGGAGGTCGGCTTTTGGGTGGCTCTGGGCTTGAGAAAGGTAATCACCAACAGGCTGGGCAGAGAAAGCAAAATAGACAGCGCAAGTGCCCATGTGATGCCGAACCCGTTAATGATGATGCCCCCCAGTGCCGGGCTGATCATTCGCGCTGTATTGAAATTTAACGCCGCCAAAGCCACCACCGAGCCTACATGCTTTGCATCCACCAGACGTGGCCCCAAAGACAGGCGCACAGGATGATGTGCCGAAGCAGCAACCCCTATGGCGGTTGTGATCAGGGCCAAAACTGTCGGGGTCAGATGCCCCGTGATATGGGCAGCCAGCAAGGTCAATACACAGATCAGCATCGCACTGTTGGTAGCAAGTGCCGCCCATTTAATGTTGGCACGGTCGACCAGCACCCCGAAAAACGGCCCGGTAAGAAACGGTGGCAACAGTGAAAGTGCTGCAACAAACCCTACAAAACTGGCCGATCCGGTCAAACTCCACGCCAGCCAACCGATTAATATGCGCACGATCCATAAACCGTTGACAGCACAAATCCCCGCCATGAAGTACAGGCGGAAATTCGGGTATTTCAGGGCAATAAGGTTCATGCCTTCCGTCATATGGTTTTTTACGCGAAACGCAATCGACACTGTCTTGCACTTGGATTTATGACAGGCTAGACAGGGCCAGCGCCGCTGTAGCTCATCAGGTAGAGCACATCATTCGTAATGATGGGGTAGTAGGTTCGAGTCCTATCAGCGGCACCACAACCGCTTTGCAATGGCAAAGCACTTCTGCCCAAAACCTGGCAGAAGTGGTATGTTTTTAAGGGTATATTGTTTGTTACCTTCCCTAGGGAAATAAAAACATACAAATGATTCTATTTTTTTAGAATCCTTGAACCTACCGATTGGCGATTGTTTCTATAGTGAATATAATGTGTTCAAATTTAGAAAGATTGTCGCGTAATTATTCAGATTATTTTAAAAACCTGTACTTAAGGATAGCTCGGAAACTGTATAAAAACACATTTAGACCAAACTTTATTGATTTAAAGGACAGGCCAGTTCGGCGCAGTAAGAGTAACCAGTAAAGAGAGTTTAGTAATGTTAATTGCGACGGTGTTCACGCTGGGAATTGTAGTAGGTTTGATATTGGGTTTTATCAGTTTTACCCTTATCTATGCGTTTTTAGGATAACTGGTAGCGATCTTAGTTTGCTTGTATGAAACCAGACACGAGATTGTGAAAGGGCTCACTAGGGGGTGAGTCCTTTTTTGGGGGTGAACCAATTCATCGGATAATGTGGTGTGCCCCTTTCCCCCGGTCGCACTTATAGTTAACGATGCCAAGACCCCGAAGGCATGCAAGCGTTTGATGGGTGTAACCCTCTGAATCGTTTTGAAATATGATGATATTGTCAAAATAGGTCAACAAATGGAGAGTATCCGAAAGTCTGTGTACGGGGATTGGCCCATGCGGCTAAACCGGGTCATCTGTTGAAAATACTGTTGATGTAGAATGTGGCAACATCATGGCCGATGGCCATATTTGGAACACATAAAAACGCCATTGATGTCGCTTTTGACCCATAATGCGTCATGTTTGAGGTAAGGTTGCTCCCGTCTACCTGCTTATGTTTGCCGTAGTCTTGAGGTGTATTAAACCTGTACCTTGGGGGGGATACTTACTTTACATGTCGTTTTATTGTTAAAGATACCCTTGCCACAGGTAAATTTTTAGGTTTAGTTACTTTAACAAAAAAACAAAGGGCTCAAAGCAAGCCCTTATAAATTCAGGGAGAAGATCTTGGCTGCCAATATTACCGGCGACGGTTCAGTCGTGTTCGATCACGTTCAAAAAAGTTATGATGGTGAGGTCCTGGTTGTTAAGGATCTTAATCTAAGAATTGAAAAGGGCGAGTTCGTGACCATGCTTGGGCCATCGGGGTCTGGCAAGTCGACTTGCCTGATGATGTTGGCCGGGTTTGAAACCGCCACATTCGGCGATATTCTGTTGGGCGGACGCCCCATCAACAACATTCCACCGCATAAACGCGGGATCGGCATGGTGTTTCAGAATTACGCACTATTTCCACATATGACGATCGGCGAAAACCTGTCCTTCCCGTTGGAAGTTCGCAAGATGGGTAAAGACGAGCGTGAGGCCAAAGTGAAACGGGCTTTGGACATGGTTCAAATGGGTGATTTTATAGGGCGGCGTCCGGCACAGCTTTCTGGCGGCCAGCAACAACGCATAGCCCTTGCGCGTGCGCTGGTGTTTGAAGCCGAATTGGTGTTGATGGACGAGCCGTTGGGTGCGCTGGACAAGCAATTGCGCGAACATATGCAATATGAGATCAAACATATCCATGAGCAACTGGGTATTACGGTTGTCTATGTGACCCACGATCAGTCGGAAGCCCTGACCATGTCAGACCGCGTTGCGGTGTTTGATGATGGCGTCATTCAGCAATTGTCCACACCGGATGTTTTGTATGAAAAGCCCGAAAATGCGTTCGTTGCGCAATTTATTGGTGAAAACAACACGCTGACAGGTGTTATTCAGTCCAGAAAAGGTAAATTCGTTAACGTGAAGCTGGATAATGGCAAAACACTGGATGCTTTGGCGGTGAACTGCGGAGATGTCGGCAGCAGAACCACTTTGTCTATCCGCCCCGAACGTGTCAACGTCGGCGGTGCGGCTAAAAAAGATGCCGTAAAGGCCACAGTGCTAGAGTCGATCTATCTGGGCGATCACATTCGGTGTCGGATGAATGTGCATAACGATGAGAATTTCATCGTTAAAATACCGAATTCATCACACCATACCCATATGAAATCCGGTGAAACGACCACTGTAACATGGGCAAAAGAGGATTGTCGGGCGCTAGATGCATAAGCGCCCGAATGTTTGGCTGGTTTAACCCGAGACCAGGCAAATAAAGGGAGAACGGGAAACAACATGGAGACTACATATGAAACTTAAATCACTACTACTTGGTGCAGCAGCAGGTGCTTTGTTTGCATCTTCCGCAATGGCGGCCGGCGAGTCAATTACCGTCGTGTCATGGGGCGGCGCATACACCAAATCACAAGTCGAAGCCTATCATAAGCCTTGGATGGCTAAAACCGGCAACACGGTTGTATCCGAAGATTATAATGGTGGCTTGGCCGAGATTAAATCACAAGTTGAAGCTGGCAATGTCACATGGGATCTTGTGGACGTTGAATTGTCGGACGCTATCCGCGGCTGCGATGAAGGTCTGCTAGAGCCGATTGACGCATCGATTTTGCCACCTGCACCTGATGGTACTCCGGCTGTTGACGACTTTATTCCGGGTGCTCTTAGCGAATGTGCTGTAGCAAACATCGTTTGGTCTACTATCTTCGCTTATGACACATCAAAAATGCCGAACGGCCCGACAACTATTGCCGATTTCTTCGACCTCAAGAAATTCCCCGGCAAACGCGGCCTTCGTAAAGGCCCGAAAGCCAACCTGGAAATGGCGCTGGCAGCAGATGGTGTAGCTCCTGGGGATATCTATGATGTTCTGGGCACACCTGAAGGTATTGACCGTGCATTTGCTAAACTGGACACAATCAAAGGTGATACTGTTTGGTGGGAATCCGGTGCGCAGCCTCCTCAACTTCTGGCTGATGGTGAAGTTGCTATGACGACTGCCTATAATGGCCGTATCTTCAATGCCGTAGCCGCTGAAGGCAAACCGTTCGGTATTGTTTGGGACAGCCAAATTTTTGACTTCGATCTATGGGTCATCCCAAAAGGTGCGCCACATAAGGCCGCCGCTTTGGATTTCGTGGCATTCTCGACTGCAACCGAGCAGTTGGCGGCACAGGCGTCTTACATCTCGTACGGCCCTGCACGTAAGTCTTCGGCACCCTTGGTTGGCAATTACATCACCAAGCCTGATCTTGCGATGGGTCCACAGATGCCAACGGCACCCGAGAACTTCAAAACCGCTATCCAAAACGATTTCGAGTTTTGGGCAGATAATGCTGACCAGTTGAACGAACGCTTCAACACTTGGTTGGCTAAATAAACGGACTATTGGCGCAAGGGGTTTTTGATCCCTTGCGCCGCAAACTATATTTTACGCGCATTTGGAAAGTAACAAAATGACTGATGCAACAACTGATAGCTCGGGCCCGGCACTAGCGGCTGATGGCACGCCGCTGAAAAAGCAGCTTGCCCAGGCAATGTTCCGCAGCAAGATGCGGGCCTTGGGATTGGTAACGCCGTTGTTGATTTTAATCACGCTGGCATTTCTGGTGCCACTTGTTGTTTTCCTGACGCGGGGCGTTTACAACCCTACTTTTGCTGAAAATATGAAAAATGTATCGCCTATGTTATCGGCATGGGATGCAAAAAGCGAACCCACCGAAGACATGTATGCGGCCCTTGTTGCTGATTTGGTTGTAGCCCGAAAGGACAAAACAATCGGTAAGGTTGCCAGCCGGGTGAACCGGGAATTGTCCGGTACGCGTTCCTTATTCACCAAGACTGCCCGCAAGGCAAAAAAACTAGAGCCGCCCTATAAGGAAGCCTTAATCGGTGTCAGCAAGAAATGGGCAAAAATAGAGGTCTGGGACGCGATGAAAATCTCTGCCAAATCCCTGACACCGGCCTATCTGGCATCGGCTTTGGACATGAAATACAATGCGGACGGGTCGTTTCAGCGCAAGGCCGAGAATCGCCGTATCCATATGAAATTGCTGGGGCGTACCATGCAAATTTCGGTCATTGTTACATTGATGGGATTTTTATTGGGCTATCCCATTGCTTATTTGCTCTCGACGCTGTCCACACGCACGTCCAATCTGTTGCTGATCCTGGTGTTGCTGCCCTTTTGGACATCTCTTTTGGTTCGCACAACCGCCTGGATTGCGATATTGCAAAGTCAGGGTGTGCTGAACGATTTGTTTGTGGTCTTTGGTTTGGCGTCGGATGATAACCGGTTCTCGTTGATATACAACAAAACGGGTACGTTGATTGCGATGACGCATATCTTACTGCCGTTTATGGTGCTGCCGCTTTATTCTGTGATGAAAACCATTCCGCCGACATATGTGCGCGCCGCAAAATCCATGGGAGCAACAAACTGGACCGCGTTCTGGCGGGTTTATTTCCCGCAAAGCATCCCGGGGATCGGGGCAGGGGGCATCCTGGTGTTCATCCTGGCGATCAGTTTCTACATCACACCAGCCTTGGTTGGCGGTGAGGACGGGACGATGATTTCGAACTTCATCGACTTCCATATGCGTAAATCGCTGAATTGGTCACTGGCCGCAGCACTGGGCATGGTTCTACTGACCATCGTTCTATTCCTTTACTATCTCTACGATAAAATCGTGGGCATCGACAATATGAAGTTGGGTTAATCAGATGAGTGAACAAAAAGCATATAAGTATATCCCGCCACACCCGCCTATGTGGTTCAATCTGGCCTGGACTGGTGGCTTTGGCGCCCTTGCCGGCTTCTTGACTGCGCAGGGACAGACAAACCTGATGATCCCGTATTTGCTGACCGGGGCGGTGATATTTGCAGTTTTTGCTTTTGTTTCAATAACGTTTTTGAAAACACGGGTACGTTCCGGTGTCGTTGGGGCCGTTGTTTTTCTGATGCTGGGGACATATTTTTTCGTTATATCTTATGGCGTCCTGATGGGGCTTATCGGCTGGATAATCGGACGCCAAGCCATCTGGCTGTCATCGGGGGATTACCGGTTGAACCAACCGCCCTATGCGACCTCTGGCCAGGTTTTATGGTTTTACACCTTCCGGACAATTTGTGGGCTGATCTTCTTCTTTCTGATTGCCCCGATTGTGATCGTGATGCCGCTTAGTTTCAATCAGGAACCATATTTCAGCTTTACTGCGGGCATGTTATCCTTTGACCCCGAAGCCTATTCCCTGCGTTGGTATGCGGATATTTTGCACAACGGCATGACGGCACCCGATGCGGTTGTCGGCTGGTGGTCTGATATGTGGAACCATGCGCAATGGATACGGTCGGTGCGCAACAGCTTCTTTATCGGAACCAGTGCTACTATACTTTCAACGGCAATCGGCACCTTGGCTGCAATTGGCCTATCGCGCCCCGAGATGCCGTATCGCCGCCCGATTATGGCTTTGCTGATCTCGCCGATGATTGCGCCGTTGGTTATCATCGCATCGGGCATGTTCTTTTTCTTCTCGAGTATCGGTTTGGCTAAAACTTATACAGGGATCATCATAGCACATGCCATTTTAGGTACGCCTTATGTGATTATCACTGTGACGGCCACGCTTGTCGGGTTCGATCACAGCCTGTCGCGTGCGGCCGCAAATATGGGGGCAAACCCGATCACGACATTCTTCAAGATCCAGATGCCGTTGATCCTTCCGGGGGTGATTTCAGGGGCGCTTTTTGCCTTTATCACCAGCTTTGACGAAGTGGTTGTGGTCTTGCAACTGGCCGATGTTACGCAACGCACCATTCCGCGCCAGATGTTTAGTGGTATTCGAGAACAAATCAGCCCGACTATTTTGGCGGTGGCGACGATTCTGGTGTTTATCTCCATCATTCTGCTGACCGTTGTGGAAATGTTGCGCAGGCGTTCAGAACGGATGCGCGGCCTTAGCCCCTCATAACTTTGGGGCAAATTGCCCCAAAGTTTCACAAGTCTTTCAAAATATTGCCGCAATTGATGGCTATACCCCAGGTTATCGGCGTGTGTATGCCGTGGTTTAACAAGTATCAGGAGTATGTATCATGTTGGGGAATATCCAAAAAATAAGCAATGCAACAGAAAAATTCGGCGACTGGGCTGAAAAGGTAAGTGCTGCAAAAGCTGCAATTTTTGATAAGTCAGGCAAGATCGATAATGAGCTGGATTTCAAGTTTACCAGACCGCTTTACAATGGCATTCGCACCCGTGAAACATCTCAGGTTGACCCTGTTGAGGCCCTTCAGAATATAACTGACGGACGCGTTCACTTTTTGAATACATACTTCAAGGAAAAAATCCTGAACGCATGGGAAGTCCAAGGCGAAGAAGGCCCAAGTGATGATTTCAGTGATTTGATCACTGCCGAAGAACCAAAAACCGCAGAGCCTATCGCGCCGCCTTTGTTGTTGGGTTTTGAAGATACCCGTGATTACGTTGAAGTTGAATACATGGTTGTAGGTGACCCGGATACGGGTGATTACATTACGCCCGAAATCAGCGTATCCCCGTCCACCGATGGCAAATCAGGTGATATTTTTCTGAATGGTAAACTGGTTGCCTGCGTTGCCGGTGGCAAAAACCTGCAGGTCGAGGATGTAAAACTTATAAAGGTTGAGGTTTAAGCCAAGCCTAACTCCCCAAGATATAAAGCCAGAAACTAACCGATATAAGCGAGGCGGCAGTGCCTAAAAGCACCGCATTGGCTGCCGTTCCCTTGGCGCGATCATAAAGGTTTGCAAAGACATAAACATTGATGCCGGGGGCCATTGCGCCTGTCATAACCGCAGCACGGGTGAACTCGATCGGCATATCAAAAACCTGTGTGGCCAGAACATAGGCGATCCCCGGGTGTACCAGCAGTTTAAGTCCCAATATCATGAAGGTTTCCCCGATGCGATCAGCCAGTTTGTAACGCGTGATAATGCCCCCCAATGAAAACAGCGCGGCGGGAATGGCGGCGGCGACCATCATTTTGATCGGTGACCAGACAAACTGGGGCAGGGTGATGCCGGTGAGGTTGACGGCAAAGCCCAGCAACAAGCCGATGGTCAGACTGTTGGAAAATATCTCTTTCAAGATACGCCTTATGGTTTTGCCCAAAGACTGCCCGTCCGCGCGCACCACCTCCATCGTGGTAATCCCGACGATATAGCAATAGGGCGCATGTATGGCGATCAAGGCATAAACCGGTTTCAGGGCATCAGCACCAAAGGCGCGTTCGATAATTGGCAGGCCAAGCAGCACTGAATTGGTGAACATGCCTGAAAACCCGACAGCAACCGCCGCCCCCGGCGTGCGTTTGAACAGATAATGGGCCATAAGGCCGCCTGCGATAAAGACAATGGTATTGCCCGCATAGAAGCTAAGCAGCAGTTGCGGCTGGAACACCGCCGATAGATCAAGCCGCGCGACGGCTGAAAACAATAGGGCAGGGATGGCGAAGGTTTGGGTGAATTTCATCACCGCATCCGCCTGATCAGAACTGAAAACCCCGCGTTTCGCCGCCAGATAACCCGCCCCGATCAGCAAAAATACCGGCAGGATGATTTGCAGGTTGGCCAGCATCAGAGCGGGTAGCTTATGGTCATACCGTCATAGGCGGGTTCGGTGTTGTCGGGGGTCTCATACATGACATCGTCGTAATCAAGATCAATGTGCATATTGGTGATCACTGCGCGTTTGGGCTTTACTTTGTTGATCCAGTCAATGGTGTTTGACAAGTGGGTATGGGTGGCGTGCGGGGTGCGCCGTAATGCGTCGATAATCCAGCAATCCAGGCCCGCCAACATTGGCCATGTCTGATCCGGGATGGTGATGACATCGGGGATATAAGCCAGATCACCGATACGAAAGCCCTTGGCGGGCATGCTGCCGTGATCGACATCGAGAGCCATGAAATCAATCGCCCCGCCTGCACCCGTGATGCGCGTGATCTGTTGCAAATCATTCATCTTCAAAATCGCGGGATATATGCTGCCTTCGGGTTGCACAAAGGCATATTTGAACCGCTCAAGAAGTGAATCACGGGTCAGATCATCCGCATAAACCGGCACTTGCGCCCGTTGCACCAGTGCATATTGGCGCAGATCATCCAGACCCGAGGTATGATCCGCATGGGCGTGTGTGTAAATCACGGCATCCATATGGGCGATGCCTGCGTCCAGCAACTGATTGCGCATATCGGGGGTTGTATCAATCAGGACGTTGGTGCTGCCCGCATCGGTGATGCGCTGAACCATCAACGCGCAGCGACGGCGGTTGTTCTTTGGGTTTTCAGGGTTGCATTCGCCCCAGTTTCCACCCAGTCGTGGCACCCCGCCGGACGAGCCGCAGCCAAGGATGGTGAATTTCAGCGCGCCGCTCATGCGGCACGCCACTTTGCCGCTTTCGAAAAAAGCCGGTCGAAATTGGCAGTGGTTCGGGCGGCAAAATCGGCATATTCCAGCCCGAATATTTCGGCACCGGTTTGTGCTGTCAGGGCTGAAAAGGCGGGCTCGTTCCGCTTGCCACGATGCGGGACGGGGGCAAGGTAGGGGCTGTCGGTTTCGACCAATATGCGCTCGATCGGGGCGGTGGCGAAAATATCGCGCAGCTCTTGCGATTTCTTGAAAGTGGTGATGCCCGACATCGACAGATAAAACCCAAGATCAAGCGCGGCTTTGCCCAACGCGGACGAGGAGGAAAAGCAATGCATCACACAATCATAGGCACCGGCGTTGTGTTCCTCGGTCAAAATACGCGCCATATCATCGTCGGCGGCACGCGCATGTATGATCAAAGGCAGGCCTGTTTCGCGTGCAGCCGCAATGTGAATTCGCAAGGATTTCTGTTGAATTTCAGCACTTTCCGCGGTGTAGTGATAGTCAAGACCGGTTTCGCCAATGCCGACCATTTTGGGGTGTTTGGTCAGGGTTATCAACTGGTCTAAAGTTACCATTGGCTCGGATGCGACACTCATCGGGTGGGTGCCGGCGGCAAAGAAAACCGGCGCGTGGGTTTCGGCAATGGCGCGCACGGCTGGCTCATTTTTCAGCTTGGTGCAAATCGTCACCATGCGCGTGACACCAGCATCTATGGCCCGTTTCACGATGTCGGGTATTTCGCCCTCAAAGTCCGGAAAATCCAGATGGCAATGGCTGTCGGTGATGGCGGCGGGGTGTGTCATGGCAGGGCCTTATGGGCGGGCAGTTTCGTTGATCCTGAGCAACATATCTAGGATCACACCGGAAGGGTCAAGGTTGACGGCGCGGGCATGATCGGAACGCGCGGTCAGCTCTGCCGAAATATCGGCCCATTTGCGTGCCGCATGAATGTTCGGCCCCAGTTTTGCCAACATCCTGGCCTCGCCCAAAGCGGCCTCGGTGATTGTGGCGGGTTGAAGGGCGGCAAAACGCGCAATCCGGGCCAGCATCTGGCGGATCAGGCTTAGGCACAGATCATAGGTCGGCGCATTACCTTTGCCGACACAGGCATTGGCCAGTCTCAGGGCCGCCGGGCGATCTATATTCGGGGCGGTTGCTGCAAGGTTGACCAAATCTGTGTAAAGCTTCAATCCGTCACCCGCGATCATCCTGATGGCTTCCCCGACCGAGCCTTCGGCCAATTCTGCCAAGGCATCGGGGTTTTGGCCTGCATCAAGCCCGGCATTTTGCAAGGCTTGGGTCAAATCGGGGCCGGCCAGTTTATCACAGCGCAATTCGCGACAGCGCGAACGAATGGTTGGCAATAGACCGGCGGGTTGGTGGCTGACCAGCAGGAGTACGGTTTTTTCGGGCGGTTCTTCCAGAATTTTCAACAGCGCATTGGCTGCGGCGGCGTTCATCTCGTCAGCAGCATCGACAATCGCCACGCGCCAACCACCATCGGTGGCCGAGAGGTTGAAAAAACCCTTGAGGGCGCGGGTTTCTTCAACGCTGATCACGGTTTTCAACCGTTTCAGCTTCTCGTCCCAAGGACGGCGGCACAAGAACAGGCGCGGCTCTGACAAGGCTGCAACGCGGTGTGTGACGGGATCATCGGGGGCAATTTCAAGCGCGCTAGGCGTGTCGGCAAACATGCCGCCATTGTTGCCCGGTTGCGCCAGTAAAAAACGCGCGATTTTCCACGCCAAAGTGGCTTTTCCGACCCCGCGTGGGCCCGTGATCAGCCAGGCGTGATGCATGCGTTCAGAATTGAAAGCCGCTAGAAAATCATCCTGCGCCTTGTTCTGCCCTAACAGACGCAGGGTTTCGCGCGGGTGCGGGGCCCCGTCGACGCAATCGGATTGCGGGATGGCATTATCACTCACGTCAGGGTGCTTTCATAAACGGCAAGAACAGCGCGTTCAACGGCACTTGGACTTTGTGCGCCGTCAATGATATGGCAGCGGTCGGGAAACTCTGTGGCAAGCGCAAGAAACCCCGCCCGCAAGCGGTGCTGAAAGCCCAGTCCCATGTCTTCAAAGCGATCTTCACCGCTGCACCGTGCCAACCCGCGTGACAGGGAAATTTCGGGATCAATATCAATGATAAAGGTCAAATCCGCCTCGCGACCGATCATGGTTTCATGCATTATATCAACTGTTTGACGAAGGTCTGCCCGCGCTACCCCCTGGTAAATACGGGTGCTGTCGACATAGCGGTCCGAGATCACACTGTCGCCGCGCTTTAGGGCTGGATTGATGGTTTTTTCCAAATGGTCGCGACGGGCGGCGGTGAATAAAAGGATTTCGGTTTCCGGTGACCAGCGGTCAGGGTCGCCTTCGACCAACAGCCTGCGAATGGCCTCGGCCCCGTCCGAGCCACCGGGTTCGCGAGTCAGGATCGCGGGGCATCTCGCGGCCTGCAAATTAGCCGCTAATGCTTTGGCCTGGGTGGATTTTCCCGATCCGTCGATGCCTTCAAAGCTGATAAACATGGGGGGTGCCGTGCCTTTTTCTAGCGGTCAGCCGAGGGGCCGAGCAGCTTTTCTGTCAGTTTTTTGGCGGATGTTTTCATGCGTACAAACAACCCGCCTTTGGGCACCTCGGCTCGGGCATATAGCGGGTATTCGCGCAGCGGTTTTCCAGCCCGTTCCAGCACCAGCGTTGCCACTTTTGCATCTTTGGCAATGGGGGCGCTGATCGGCCCTTTATAGCGGATCTCGGCCGTTAAATCTTCGACGGCATCATAGGGAACCAAGGCGATGATGGCGGTGGGGGAATACAACTCCACCTTGTCCTGTTTGCCAAGCCAGACATCGGCACTGCCGATAATGTTGCCTTTTTTATAAAGGGTTTTTTCGACAAAATTCCGAAATGCCCAAGTCATCACCCGCTCGCCCTCCGAGGCACGCTGGGCTTTGCTTTGCATCCCCGATAGCATCAGGATCACGCGCCGGTCACCCTGCTTTGCCGATCCGACCAGGCCGTAACCGGCTTCCTGGGTGTGGCCGGTTTTCATGCCATCCGCGCCAACATCCAACGTTAAAAGGGGATTGCGATTATTCTGGGTGATCCCTGCCCATGTGAACGATTTCTGACTGAAGAAGGGGTAGTAATCTGGAAAGGTTGCTAAGATATGCTGGGCCAACAGAACCAGATCGCGGGCACTCATCCGCTGGCCCGGATCAGGCCAGCCGGTGGCATTGGCAAAACGCGAGTTTGTCAGCCCCAGTTTTTTCGCGCGCACTGTCATTTTACGGGCAAACTCGTCTTCCGAGCCCTCCAGCCCTTCGGCGATAACCACACAGGCATCATTGCCGGATTGAACGATGACACCTGGAATAAGGTTTCTGACCGTGACACGTTCGCCTTGGCGTAAAAACATTTTCGAGCCGCCCATTTTATAGGCGCGTTCGGAAACCACAAATTCAGTGTCCAAAGTCACGCGTCCACTTTGCAATGCTTCAAACAACAAGTTCAATGTCATCAGCTTTGACATCGACGCAGGCGGCAGGGGCCGATCTGCATTTTTCTCAAAAAGCACGGTACCGGTGTTAACGTCCAGAACATAGGCCGCCGTTGCGGGGGTTTCAAACGCTTGCGCGGAAACCGTTGTTACAAATACTAGAAATGCCCATAAAACGACCCTAAGAGCAGTCATTATGATCCCCTATTTTTCAGTTAAATAGGCGTCGTTAAAGCCCATTTTTTTAATTTCGGTCATATAGGCAGCACGTTCGCCCTTGGTTTGTGCGGGGCCTGCCAGAACCCGCCAGAAAGTTTTACCCTTGGCGGTTGCTTTGATTACTTTTCCGGGTATTTTGCGAGTTTCCAAAGCTTTAAGTGTATTTTTCGCGTTTGCTTCAACGTTGAAAAAACCAAGCTGGATATAAGGCTGGCTAAGACCGGAACTTGCCACAGGGGCTAGGGCGGCTTTTAGCGGTGTTACCGCTGGGGTTACCTGCTTAGGTTTAGCGGTTCCGATATTAACGGTTCGGGTTATGCCTGTCGCGGTTTTGGTTTCAGTTACGGTATTGGTTTTTGCTTCAGCCTTGGTTTTGGGGATAATTTTTGGTTTCTGTTTTGCCTCGGCTTGGTTAACCGATTTTAAAACCGAGCGTTTGATCTCTTGTGTAGGTGTTGGTGCCAGCACTTTTGTTGTCACCGTTTCGGGAGTGGCAGGCGCGCGCGCCTGATCCTCAACATTGACGGTTTCACGGCGCAGGGCCGTAACATTCAGTGTTGTCGGGGCACCGGCCAACACCCCCAAGGCGGTTGCGGCTTCCGAGGATAGCTGCAATCGGGGCCCGGGATTGTCGCGTTCGCGTTTAAACAAGGCACCGATAACGAATTTCCCGTTGGTCTTGTTGCGAATAATCACCCGTTCAGGCTGTTTGCTGTCGGGATGCGCCAC
The DNA here is from genome assembly GCA_045046705.1 of Rhodobacterales bacterium. Classification (GTDB taxonomy): domain Bacteria; phylum Pseudomonadota; class Alphaproteobacteria; order Rhodobacterales; family Rhodobacteraceae; genus Amylibacter. The sequence goes on from JASFZB010000028.1 coordinate 19,714, forward strand.
CCAAACGCCGCCTATCGAAGGGCGTCCGTCCCACAGGGCCTTTTCAGTCACTTGAAAAACTTCGGGCGCCTCGACATCGCGCTCGACCAGTTTTATCGACCCTATGGTGCCGGTTTTTGCGGCGGTTGCGGGCTTTTTTTCAAAGAGTCCGCCGCCTTGCCCGTTTCCTTTGAACAGGCTTGGTATATTTCCATCCGCACAGGCAGTTAATGTTATGGAAAGGATAACTGTCAGCCCTGCTTTCATAAGTTTTCCGGTAAATACAACACTACTCATGCCCAACACTCCTGATGGTCGCTTTTGGTTTTTATTGCGGCCAGCTTAATTCTTGCGGTTTTCGCTTGGGTGTACACTAGCCAACCCCCAGTCGGTTTGAAAGCCGATTGTTTTT
>JASFZB010000029.1:0-10749 GCA_045046705.1 Rhodobacterales bacterium
GCGGTTTCACTGCACCCGAAACAATCAATGGTGAAGTCGCCTAACCGGGTGGACACGTTGCCTGCGGTGTCGCGTGTGTATTCAACCTGTGCCGCAGGTGAGCAGACCCCGTCCAGATTGGTTGACAGGCCGGATATGTAGTTGGTCAGGCTGCAACGGCCCTCGACCATCAGCCCGTGATTACCAAAAATAAAGGTTTCGATCTCGCACGGGACTTCGGCGGCAAGGTTGCGAATTTCCGGCACAGTCAGGATGCGCGGCAACACCACGCGTTTGACGCCGAATTCGCTGCAGTAATAGCGGATCGATTCGGGATTGGATGCAGCGGCTTGTACTGACAGATGCAAGCGCGCATCGGGGTAATTTGTGGCGATGTAATGCGCTACACCAATGTCGGCGACGATAAAGGCGTCAACGCCAAGACGAATGCCTGTATCTATTGCGTCTTTCCACATGGGCAGTTTGCCTGCGGGCGGATAAGTGTTCATCGCCAGTAAAACCTTGGTGCCTTTCTCATGGGCATAGGTCACCGCGCGTTCCAGTTCGGGTACCGTGAAATTCAGCCCCGGAAAATTGCGCGCGTTGGTGGCGTTCTGAAAGCCGCAGTAAACCGCATCGGCACCGGCATCAACGGCGGTGCGCAGGGCAGCAGGCGTGCCTGCGGGGCAAACCAGTTCGGGAGGGGTCATCGGGGGTCTTTCATATGGGAGTTTTCAGCCGCACGGCGCAATCGGGACAGGGCGGCGTTCCCCAAAGGGCCAAACATATCGGCCACCATTTGGGCGATAGAGCCGTCGACATCATCCAGAGCATTGCGCAAACAAACCACGGCTTCAGTATTGCCGGTAATACTCAGATCACGGGCAAAAAACAGCGCATCACCGTCAATATCGCTGTCCAGAAGCTGTAACAAATCCAGGAACCTACCCGTGATCCGCGCATCATTTTCGGGGGGAGAGGCCCGAAAATGGGCGGTCATGGACAGGTTGTCGGGATCAGGCCGCAACAAAAGGGTAAACGGCATGTTGGTGGGATCAATCAGAAACCGCGCTTGGGTATGCGGCCCAAGCCGGCTGAACATATCGGGGTTTTGGGCCCCGATGCGCCGCACGATCCGTTTCAGTACCGGTTGCAGTGGCAAAAGCGGTACCTCCGACAGCGAAGGCGGGCTGCTTGGGGGCAATATACGCGAAAACGCTGTGGCGGTAGTTTGCTTGCTCATGCGGCAACTATAGGCCCTTATCACAAAGGGTGACTTGATATAGATCAAGCGCGGCGCATTTTTTTTTGAAATAGTTGAAATAGTTATAAACGGATAAGACAATTCACGGGGGCGCACGTCGCCGCCATACCCGAGGGCCTAATATGGTTGCAGGGCAACCCCAGTGGGCAGGCTGCTGGGGTTAAATTCAAAGCGGCTATTGGCTGTCTAGAACCGGCCTTATGGTGTTTTCCAGAACCCGTTTTGTAATTGGCCCTGCAAAGCGGAAAAGCACTTTACCCTTGGCGTCCAGTATAAAGGTTTCCGGCACGCCGGTAATTCCCCAGTCAATGCCGGTACGGCCGTTATCGGCGGCACTTTTGAGGTAAGGATTACCCAAGGAATTAAGGAACGACATGGCGTTTCTCTTTTGGTCTTTATAGTTGATGCCGTAAATGACTATGCCCTCATCTGCCATGGCTTTAAGTGTCGGGTGTTCGACGCGACAGGGTCCGCACCAACTGGCCCAGAAATTGACCAGTTTGACACCGCCCTTTTTGAGATCCGCCGAGGTCAGCTCGGGCAGGTCGCTTAATTGGGTCAGGGTCAGTTTGGGGGCGTCCCGTCCGATCATGGTGCTGGGCAAACCGTTCGGGTCTTGCCGGTTCAGACCCAGAAAGAACAGTACCGCAAGGGTCAGGAATATAATCGGCGGGGCCGCCACCCACGGTGATATTCTAGAGCGGGGTTTGTCATTTTTCATGGCGGGCTTCCTCGGTTGCAAGACGTTTTTTGGCGCGGCGGCTTTGCATCCATGTCAGGGCGCAAAACCCGATAAGAAAGGTCAGTGAAACGATATAGGCCAAAAGTACGGTATCGGTATATTTTCCCAAGTCTGGCATCATAGGTTCCTTGCCTCAAGTGCGGCAGTACGGCGTAGGCGGATTTCGGTGCGGGTGCGTACCAGAACCAGCAGCACAAATAATAGAACAAAACCGGCGATGCAAACCATAAGCGGGAAAAAGAAGGCGTTATCCACATGCTTGCCATTGCTTACCGACACCGAGGCGCCTTGATGTAAACCCTGATTCCAGAAGTTCACCGCATAGCGTGACAGGAACGCGAAAACACTGCCCACCATGCACAGGATCGAGGTCAGATCTGCGGCGGTATCACTGTCTTCGATGGCGTTCCACAAGGCAATATAGCCCAGATAAAACACCGCCAGAACCATGAAACTGGTCAGGCGTGGATCCCACGCCCAATAAGTGCCCCACATCGGCTTGCCCCAGATCGCACCGGTGCCAAGGGCAATCAGCGTCATGGTTAACCCGATGGGGGCAGCAGCCTTGGCGGCCAGTGCGGAAACATGATGGCGCCGGATCAGCCAGACCAGCGATGTCACCAGCATCATCATCCATGCGTTGATCGCGATCATCGCGCTGGGGACGTGGATGAAAATGATTTTTACGCTTGAGCCTTGTTTGTAATCGTCGGGCGTGCCGAAAAAGCCCCATGACAGGCCTATCAGCAAAGAAAGCACCGTTAGGACGCTCAGCGTTGGTATCAGACGGCCAGAAAGCCGCATGAATTTAACCGGATTCGCATATTCCCAAAGTGAATTGAGTTTTGATGAAACTGTCATGCGTTTGGTTTTATCCTTTTTTCAGGGCAGGGCAATGGGGCAGATGTCGCATGTGGAAACGTCACTCATTTCAGGTTTGATTTCAGCGCCATTGCGCTGGCAAAAGGCATCAGAACGATGGAAAACAGGGTTAACCCCGCCAGCAGTGTCAGGCTGGGTAGCGGGTCAATGCCGTCTACGGATTTGGTCACGGTAACCGCCCCGAAGATCAGTGTCGGGATATAAAGCGGTAGCACCAGCAGTGACAATAATAGCCCGCCGCGTTTGATGCCGACGGTGATTGCCGCCCCGAACGCCCCGATAAACGACAGCGCGGGTGTGCCCAGGGCAAGGCTTGCGGCCAACCATGCGTAAGCCGGGGCGGGTAGGTTCAAAAGATAGCCCAAAGGTACTGCGGCAAGGGTTAGCGGCAGGCCTGTGGTAATCCAGTGGGCGGCGGCCTTGGCAGCGGTGATGCCGGACAAGGGCAGGGGGGATGTGGCCAGCACGTCCAACGTGCCGTCCTCGTGATCCAGTTGAAAAATGCGGTCGAGCGATAAAAGGCAGGCCAGCAAGGCCCCGATCCACAGGATGCCCGGGGCAATACGGCCCAAAAGCGCAAGGTCGGAACCGACCCCGAACGGGACAAACATCACCACGATCAGGAAAAACGCCAATGCCAGCCCGAACCCGCCGCCCGAGCGAAACGCCAGTTTCAGATCACGCGCGAACAGGGCCAGCATTCAGTATGTTCCTTCCAGAAAGGGCGAGGTATCCGCCTTGGTCGGGATAAACCCACTTAGATCAAGGATTTGCGCGTCCGGAATATCCAGCTCCAGATGGGTCGACAGAATCGCGATACCACCCGCGGCGCAATGCGCAGCGATGCTGTGTGAAATCGCCTCCGTATGATGCACATCAAGCGAGGTGGTCGGCTCGTCCATCAGCCATATGCCACGCCCCGACAGGGCCATTCGTGCCAGCCCCAAACGGCGTTTCTGGCCTGCGGACAGGGTCGCGGCGGGGCGGTCTGACAGGTGGGTCAGATCAAAACGGGCGATAATATCGGCGGTTTTATCGGTGCCGTAAACTCCAGCCCAGAAGCTTAGGTTCTCAGCGACGCTCAACTGGAATTTTACCGCATCAAGGTGGCCTGAATAGGCGACCTCATCGGGGTTCATGTCCAACCGGCCTTCACTGGCGGGGCTTAGGCCCGCCAAGACCCGCAGCAGGGTGGATTTGCCGACCCCGTTGGGGCCGCGCAGGATCAGGCAGTCCCCCGATGTCAGGTTGAAACTGACCCCTTGCAACACTTGCCGGGGGCCGCGTTTGCAGCCGATATTTATAACATTGATCTTCATGGGGTGAGGGATAGCGCAAAGCGGGCGGGAGGGGAAGATGCCGCCACGACTTATTGCCCCGTCGCCGTATCTGGCTGGCGGGGGGATATTCTTTCATATGGTGGTTGCCTAAAGGTGGCAGGCCTGCCGTTGTGGGTATTGTGCCGAACAAAGGTTTTACCCTTTGCACCTAATCTGTAAGCGGTGTTTCCTACGAAACGCCAAGCGTGATAATTTACCGAACGGCAGCTGAAACATTTCCATAAATTCTTCGGGAGAAAGATAGAAACAGCTCTTAATTGCCTGTTGTCAGGCGTTCAATAAGTTGCTTTGTCGAGGGAATGAAAACACAGCCGTTTTCACCGCGATAGAACGGGTCATCACCCGCTTTATATGTATTGTGGCCAGAAAAAATAAGGGATTTATCCAGATCCTTGCCAGCAATAGCCGCTTGTAGCGCCTTGCGAATACAATGAACCCGGGGATCGGGGTGTTTGCCCGTTGAATATTTCTTATCGGGATCTTCACACCACGTACTAAGTTTGCAAGTGGAAATACAACCCACACACTCGGTCTTGTGAGACTTGATCTCCAGTGCCGTTTCCCTGGTCACAAAAATCAATGTGTCATCTGGTGTCCGCAAGGGGATTGTAAACCCATTTGCAATCCAGGTATCAACCATCCCTTTGTCTTCCGGTGCAACACCATAACTGTTGGCGGGCACACCGGGGCCCTTGACGGGTTGGTTCATACTGTTGGACATTTTTTGCGCAAAAGGTACTTGCCTGTTCGAGCGTTCATATAGTTCGTGCATCATACCGTTTTTGTATGCCGACGAATAAAACCCGGTGGGGCTGAACTTGTTGAGGACCACATCCTCTTCTTTTATATGGAATAAAAGGTCTTTCCACTCTTGGCCTATCGGGCATTCTTTGGTCAACAGATCGCGCGTACCGATCTGGAATGCTATCGGGCCAATTTCCGGGTTATCCAGCCAGTTTTGCCAATCGCGTAAATACCAAACCCCCCCGGCCATGATGATGGCAACATCCTGCATGCCTTTAGCGTTCATTATTTTACGCAAAGCCTTGACGCGTTCATAAGGGGCTTGTGGTTCGTCGGAGTTTTCCCGGCTGGTGATGCCATTATGTCCACCGGCCAGCCATGGGTCTTCATAGACCACAGCCCCGATAACCTCATGGTATCTGCCTGCCCAATTTCTATAAGTACGGCTTAACAGAACCTTTAACGCCATGACGCTGGAAATGATCGGATCCAGATAAACACCTTCATCGGCGCAAATTCTGGCGTCTTCTTCAGAGGCCAGACCTGCGCCCATAGTTACGGCATGAATTTTATTGCCACCACCGGCCAGACGGGTTGCCGCCAAAACCTCGCGCATAATGCGCATGGAGCCACCGGCCATTTTGAGAAAGTTTATTCGGATGCGCCCCTTGCCGTTAGAGACATCATGGGCGGTTTCGACCTGTAACTGGCAGCCTTTTACGGTCATTGACAGCATTTCTTCAAAGCGCCCATGACGTGTCTTCGCCGCGTAAGCATAAGGCACCTCGCGACCATCTTTATCATAGCCGATGGCAGCCCCAATGGCCGCAATGGTACCCGCTGCATTTTCCACTGCCCAAGCCCCCGCACTTACACCGTTCGTCGCGCCAACCCCCTTACCCCCCTGGATAAGGGGACGTATCCACGCACCATCTACGAAAACGGTCTGGCTGAGTTTTTCAGTGAGTGACATTATTAAAACGTTTACTCCGTTTGTTAAAGCTAGGTGGTGGGGTGGACGCCCTCTCTGGCGGTATTTGTGCCAAGATGGAGCGCAATGTATCGCTGAATAACTACATAGGAGGAAGCATCGTAAGCGTCAAGCAGAGCTACAATCGAGTACAGGGAAACAGCATGAACATTACGTGCCGCACATTGACCTGCCCCCCAAATATCCTGCGCAGAGGATCGGCGATGTGCGCAAAATGCGCTGGTCTGATATCGAGGACGGCGGGATCAATGTGCGGCAGGGCAAAACCAGTAAGGGTTTGTGGATCGGTTCAGGGCGTAGTTCGCGTTATCTAAAAGAAATTTTGAACGCCTGAAAACGCAACAATATTTTCAAAAGAACCCCGTTTCGTTTTTATTCTATTCTATTATAGACGCCTTCGGTGTTCATTTTTTGCTGTCATTCAAAGTCAACAGCATCCGGTTTCTAGCATGTTTACGTTTGGGATTTTAACACATTTCTATGCAGTCGAACATTCATGCAGCCACAATGCTGTGTATTGTTTTGATTTCTAAATCCGGCTTAAAGTTGATCTTTAGGCTTGTCGCCTGAAAAAAACGCGTCCAGATTATCAAGGGCACGAAAGCCCATTGCATCACGGGTTTTGGTGGTGGCACTGCCGATATGGGGCAGCATGAAGATGTTTTCATGGGCGGCAAAATCCGGATTTCCGCCCGGTTCGGTTTGGAAGCAATCAAGGCCCGCGGCAGACAATTTGCCTGATGTGATGGCATCCAGCAATGCGGTCTCATCAACCAGTGCGCCGCGTGCCGTATTTACCAATACCGCACCGTCGGGCAGGCGGGCCAGCATGGTTTTATTCATCAGGCCTGTGGTTTGGGGGGTTGCGGGGCAGTGCAGCGACAAAAAGTCGGAAACGCCCATCAGGCTTTCGACGCTGCCGTGATAAGTTGCACCTTGTTCCAGTTCCGCGGAAACGCGGTTTCGATTATAGTAATGCACGTCCATATCGAACCCGCGTGCGCGGCGGGCCATTACTTGGCCAACACGGCCCATGCCGACAATCCCCAAACGCGCACCACTGACTTGTTTGCCAACCATGAAGGACGGTGACCAGAAATCCCATGCGCCGGTGCGCATCAAGCGGTCACCTTCTACCGCACGGCGTGCCGCCCCCAGCAACAGTAGCATGGCTATTTCGGCGGTGGCGTCAGACAGCACATCGGGGGTGTTGGTCACGGTTATGCCGCGCGCTTTCAGGGCCGGCAAGTCGCAGTGATCCACCCCGACAGAATGGTTGGCAATGATCTTGACGCGGGCATCCAGCCTTGCTGCTACATCCGCGTTGAACAGTTCGGAATGGCAGGGCAGAATTGCATCTACCTTTGTGGACATCGCAATAATTTGGTCGGCGCTAAACGTACCGTCGGCGTGATTGATAATCACATCATAATCACGTTCAGCCCGTGCAAGGGTTGCATCAGACAAGCGGCGTGTAATCCACAAGGTTGGCTTGGCAGGCATCCTAGTCTTTCTTTTTAATGCATTCTTCCCAGAAGTTATAAATCGCCATCGACAACACCGTAATCGAGATTATCCAAAATGGCAGACCGCCCCAAAAGCCGGCAAACCCGGTTGAAATACTGCTGGCCAGCCCGACGATGAACACAGTTATCATTATGGTCGCAATCAGCCCGACCATGATTTTTATTTGTCTACTCAACATGTTTATTCTCCTTTTTGCGCATGTCAGGCGCTTTCAAGCTTTTTAAGCATCCAGTTTGCGGTTCTGAACAGGCGGTCATCTTCTTGTGCCGATCCGATCAACTGCACGCCAACAGGCAGTCCGTTGCCCCCCACCATAAGCGGGATTGTCAAACAGGGCAAACCAGCCAAAGTCCAGATCGTGCTGAATATCGGATCACCGGTTCCCCCGTCACTGAATTTAGGGGCTTCACCTGCCGCACTCGGGGCCAGAACCGCATCGTAATCGTGGAAAAACGCTTCGAAAAATGCTTCGGCTGACTGCATTACCGCCAGCGCATCTTGATACTGCGCTGACGAAATTTTGCGTGCCCGTTCCAATACGGGCTGCAGTGTTGTGCTAAGTACATCCCAATGTTCGACAAAGACCGTGTCCAGATGCTGGATGATCTCGTATTCGTGGATCACATGCTGCACAGCAATCAGATCTACAAGATTGGGTGAGGCTTCAAAACGTTCAACCTGCCCGCCAAGTAGTGTTATAATCTCGTCAAACCCCGCAATCGTATCGCTTGCCATCATGTTATGATAGGGCATGTCCAGATAGACAAAATTCGGGTCAACAGGGGCCTCTGTGGCACAGCCCTTTACTGTTTTGGGCCGCGCATGGGCATAGCTTTTTGTGTCACTTGGATCATAAAAGCCAATCGCATCGGTCAGCAAGGCTGCATCCGCCAAAGTGCGTGCAAAAACACCGACCTGATCCAAAGAGTTCGAGGTTTGCAACACCCCGCGCCGGGGGATGATGCCACGTGTCGGCTTAAAACCAAAAGTGCCGCAGAATGAGGCCGGACGGATAACCGAACCGTTGGTTTGCGTGCCAATGGCAAGCGGGACATGAAACGCCGCTACCGCCGCCGCCGAACCGCTTGAAGACCCACCTGGCATGTGGTCGACATTATGCGGGTTGCGGGTATCCGCAGGATGCACAAAGGCAAATTCGGTTGTCGTGGTTTTTCCCAGGATGACTGCACCTGCCTCATGCAGCCGCTCGACAATGCCTGCATCCGCATCCGGTTGGCGACCTTGGTAAATCTCTGTGCCGCGCTCAGTTGGCATATCTTTGGTGTCGATAATATCCTTCAGGCCTACTGGAACCCCGTGAAGCGGGCCTAAAGGACGGCCATTCAGGCGTATCTGATCCAATTCTGCCGCTTGGGCAAGCGCAAGTTCTGGGCTCAGACAGGCCCATGCGTGTAACTGGCCGTCCGTGTCTTCGATCCGTTTCAGGCAAGCTTTCACCAGATCAACCGATGTCAGTTTGCCTTCGCGTATTTTGCGTGCCGCTTCCGTGGCAGATAATGCATTTGGCATGTCTAATCCTCATTTATATCCGTTTAGGGAACATACTTGCCAAACAGGTAATCAGGGAACCAAAGCGCAATGCCGGGGAACTGATACATCAAAACCATCGACAGAATCACAATCCCCAGATAGGGCATGATACCTTTGAAAATATCCATCAGCTCAATCTGGTTTTTGAGCACCCCTTTCAGGTAATACGCCGACATCGCCATTGGCGGGGTCAGGAACGAGGTTTGCAGGTTCAAAGCGACCAGCATTGCAAAGAAATACGGATTCACACCGAAAGTATCCAGCATAGGTAGGAAGATCGGCACGAAGATGATCAGAATTTCCGACCATTCCAGTGGCCAGCCAAGGAAGAAGATGATCAACTGTGCCATGACCAGGAACTGCCATGGTTCAAGATCCATGCTCATCACCCAATCGGCAATCAACTGATGTCCGCCAAGGTAAGAGAATACAGAGGCAAAAGTCCATGACCCAACGAACAGCCAGCAAACCATCGCCGTGGCTTTGGCTGTCAGAAATACACTTTCTTTTACTTTCTGCCATGTCAGCGAACGGTAAAGAAACGCCAGAACCAGACCGCCCAAAGCACCCATTGCCGCCGCTTCCGCAGGGGTTGCAAGCCCGCCCAAGATCGACCCCAGAACCAGCGTGATCAGAAGTGTCAGCGGTACAAAAGATACCAGCAAATCAAGGTAAACTTCTTTTGGTGGCGGCACATCTTCCAGATTCGGCTTTGGTGCCAATGACGGGTTAAAGTACACCCGCGCAATCACATAAACGATATAAAGACTGGCCAGAATAAGACCGGGGAACACAGCCGCCGCGTATAGACGCAACGGTGACAGTTCCGCAATCGCGGCATAAACGATCAGCATGATCGATGGCGGGATCAAGATACCCAATGTACCACCGGCACAGATCACGCCGGACGCAAAGCTTTTATCATAATTCGCCCGGGCCATTGCCGGATAAGCCAGCAAGCCCATCAAGGTTACAACCGCGCCTACAATACCTGACGCAGTCGAAAACACAGCGCAGGTCAGAAGGGCCGCAATAGCCAGCGAGCCGGGCAGATTGCGGGCTGCCATATAGAGCGAGTAAAACAGCTTCTCCACGATATTGGCGCGTTCCACCACATAGCCCATGAACAGGAACAGCGGGATGGCGACAAGAATGTCATTTTCCATCACCGAATAGGTGTTCTGGTTTAATAAATAGAAGATATTGTTGTCAAACAGATCGGATATGCTTTCAAATCCGCCTTGATAATAAGCGTAATAGCCAAAACCCACGCCCATCGCAAGCAAGGTAAAGGCAATCGGGAATCCCAGCAGCACCAGAAAAATAAACAGTGTCAGCATTAAAATTGCGATTTCGGGGTTTGTCATCGTCTTATTCTTTCGTTTTGCAGGTGTGCTGTCTTATTTCGGGAGATCGATTTCATGCATTAGCATGTCTTCGGTTTCACGGACGTCATCAAGCCGTTCCATCCAGACGCCTGTTTTCATCGCTTTTACGCAACGCAACAGCTCGGCCAGACCTTGCAGTATTAACAAACCGCCTGCGACAGGGATCAGTGTCTTGAAGAAGTAAATTTGGATACGCGCAGGGCTATTCCAGCTTACCTCTTTATAGCGCCAGCTATCAGCGGCAATTTCCCAACCGTACCAGAACAAGGCCATCATGCCGGGGAAGAAGAACAACAGGTAAAGTGTAAAGTCGACACGGGCTTGCCAGCGCACTGAAAACA
>JASFZB010000030.1:0-23702 GCA_045046705.1 Rhodobacterales bacterium
TGGGTCAATTCTTTACGCTCAACCAAAGCACCGGAACGCCAGCCGCGCCCGGCTTCAACCTGTTCATTGGCCAGCACCGTCATATCCACAGGATCCCAGTTGACCATCGCGTTTTTGCGGTAGACCAACCCTTTATCCATCATATCAATGAACATGGCTTGCTGTTGTCCGTAATATTCAGGATCGCAGGTTGCAAATTCGCGGCTCCAGTCAATTGACAGACCCAGCGGTTTCAACTGCCCGCGCATGTCGGCAATATTCTGATATGTCCAATCGCCCGGGTGCACCTTGTTTTGCATCGCCGCATTTTCCGCAGGCATCCCGAACGCGTCCCAGCCCATCGGATGCAACACGTTAAAGCCTTTTGCGGATTTATACCGCGCCACCACATCGCCCATTGTGTAATTGCGCACATGGCCCATATGGATACGGCCAGACGGGTAGGGGAACATTTCCAGCACATAATATTTCTCGCGGGTCTCATCGCGCTCTGCTTTGAAAACCTCTGCGCTATTCCACATTTCTTGCCATTTAGGCTCCACAACTTTTGCGTTGTACCGTGACATAATCTTAACCCTTATACGTTTAACGCCAGACCATAGGCCCGGCGTTGTCGATTTAACCTTGTTTCACGGGAACGAAAAGGGCCTAACGCCGCTTTGCGCCCCGGATACGTAACTGACGTGCGCGCGTTAGAATGGCATCTTCAATCTTGCGATTGGTTTCAGCACTCGCAGGGCCACGACGCTTTTGCATGGCAACCTTCAAAGAGCCCGCCTCCAGTGCAGGGTCTTGTATCAGAATCGTTGCGCGGAATTCCGTTGGCGACCCGGGGGCGCGGCCCCAGCCCATAACAATGACACCTGAAAACGGATCAGCCGCTTCAACCGGCAGGAAGTCCAGTGTTTCCAGCGCAGAGCGCCATAGATATTTGTTAACCCGAATATCCGCATTGTCATTCGCCGGATTAAGGATACCCTTTATGTTCAGAGGTTTATTTGCGGTGGGGTTCCTTCTTGCCTGATTATACACAGTGGGCCTAGGATCATTGATTGTTTTGGCAGTTCCGGCACTACTGTTGCCAGAGCCACCGCTGTTACCAGAACCACCGCCGCTTCCAACGGAACCGCCACTGTTCAACCTGCCGCAACCTGCAATAAGAACCAAGACAAGCAAAAGACCTAGCTTATTGGACATTTTACCCCACATTGTTTGCTGCCTCTTAAAAATTCTCACCCAACATCTACCGTGTTGTTTTTAAGCTAACAAGGGGTTTGGTGAAGTTTCTCGTGGTTTCAGGTTGAAACATGCCAATTCTATGTGGCTTTTGCATTTTTGGGTTTACCAATTCAACTTCAGACGGCAAAAGACCTTATGTCTTTTTCAGAAATCAAAGCCCGCATTCAAAAAGCCGAGGAATTGGCCAAACGTCCCGCAGGTAGTGCCCAGTTGATCGCTGTCTCGAAGGTTCAACCCGATAGCAAGGTAGAAGCTGTGCTGAAACAGGGGCACCGTCTGTTTGGTGAAAACAAAGTGCAAGAGGCACAAGGCAAATGGCCCATGTTCAAAGAACAGTTCGCGGATGTTAAGGTGCATCTGATCGGCCCGCTGCAAACCAACAAAATCAAACCTGCGGTAGATCTTTTTGACGCCATTCACACGGTTGATCGCCCCAAACTAGCCCGAAAACTGGCCAACGAAATTCAGGCGCAGGGCAAATCCCCCGATATGTTCATTCAGGTCAACACCGGCGAAGAGCCGCAAAAGGCAGGCGTTATCCCTGCGGATGCGGATGCGTTTATTCAGGAATGCCGCGATTTGGACTTACCCATAATTGGCCTGATGGTCATCCCCCCGGTGGATGAAGAATCATCACTGCACTTCGCGCTGTTGCGCAAAATTGCCCGGCGCAATGGGTTGACGGGCCTTTCCATGGGCATGAGCAGTGACTTTGAACGTGCCGTGGCATTGGGGGCGACACATGTGCGTGTGGGCTCGGCAATTTTTGGCGACCGCGATTATTAACCTATAATCACCCGCGATCTTTGCTGCCAGTTTTCAAAAATCCACAATAAATTGCGCCGCTCAAATGCGATGCAGCCCTCTGTGGGATGGCGTGGTTTACGCCAAATGTGCAGGAATATAGCACTGCCGGCCCCTGCTACCGCCTTGGGCCAGTTAAAATCCAGAATGCCGAATGCGTCATATAGCGGATCGGGGCGGCGTTGTTTTTCGTGGCTGAACCCATAATCCGGCCCATAAACCCCGTGATTATAATCCGGATCGTTTGGGTCGTCCGACCAAATATCGCAAAGACGAATGGCCTTTTGTGGCACCAAAGGCGCCTGAAATGACAGTCGGTCAGGGCGGAATTTTATCGCCGCCAAATGAAACACACCCTTTGGTGTTATGCCATCACCTTCACCATTCTTTTCACCAACGCCACCGCGCCCTATGGCACATGGCATTGTCACGCCACGATAACGCGCACCCCATTTCGTGACCACCAGATCCTCAAATCGCGGCATCACATCAAATGTCCGCTTTTCTTGGCCTTGGTCGCCAGATAATCCTTGTTAAGCGGATTATGCCCCACATGCAAAGGCACGCGCTCGACAACTTGCACGCCTGCGGCATTCATCCGTTCCACTTTTTTCGGGTTGTTCGTCATCAGACGCACCGCATTAAATCCCAGTGATTTCAGTATCTCTGCACCCAGCAGAAAATCCCGCTCGTCATCCTCAAACCCAAGCCGGTGATTCGCCTCGACCGTATCAAAGCCCTGGCTTTGCAGCGCATAGGCGCGCATTTTATTGGCCAAACCGATACCGCGCCCCTCTTGGTTCATATAAAGCAGTACACCGCCGCCATTTTCCGCGATTTGTTGCATCGCCGCGTGCAACTGTGGCCCGCAATCGCATTTCAACGAGCCAATAATGTCGCCGGTAAAACACGCCGAATGCAGCCGCGACAAAACAGGCGCGCTTCTGGCCGGGCTACCAATTTCAATGGCGTAATGTTCCGTGCCGCCATCCCCGGGACGAAACACGTGAACTTTTGACTGCTTTGCCACTTCCAATGGCACATTTGCGCCTGAAACCAAAGCAAGCGGGCTGCTTTTACGCAAACAGGGCCCAAGCGTTTCAAGCGGCAGGCGGTGCAGGTAGGGTAATTCATCCGCAACTTCAGACGTTACTTGCACTAAAGCCGCCGCCGGCAAGAGTCCTGCCTGTTTGCAGATCATCAAAACCAGCCGATGTGGCTCGCTATCGCCACCCCGAATGCTGGCGAACGGGCCTTTCATCGGGCTTTGCAAATCATCGACCGGATCAGCAACCGCACGCAACCAGCCTATATCTGCCGCATCAGGCACCGAAATTCGCGCTAAATCGCCGTCATAAACCCGCACCGACAGGGTTTTCGCCCGCCGCTCGGTAATCGCCAATTGCAAATCCGGGGAATAATCCCGCAAATCTTGCAACCGACCCGCCGAAAGGGTTTCCACCGCCGCCGCCATCCATACCGTCGGCCCGGAAGATACTAAAATCGGCACACCCATGCGCAAATCGGCCCGCATACGGGCGATTTCTTCTTCAACAGTCAGCAGAATTGCCATTAGATGCCTTTGTTTTTGTAACAAACTGAGCCTTTCTATATCCCGCATTCATCTAAATATGAAATAAATCCGGTATTTCCGACACGAGCCTGTGAGCCTTGCAATCTAAGTCTTGCCGTAACCGTGAAAAGAACACAAGTTAGTGTTAAGAAATGGAGTTCACATCATGAGCAACCTGAAAAAAATCCTGATGGTCGACGATGACGAAGACCTGCGCGAAGCCCTTGCCGACCAACTAATCCTAACGGAAGATTTCGATGTATTCGAAGCTGAAGATGGCGCGTCTGGTCTAGAAAAAACCAACGAGGCGATTTACGATCTGGTCATGCTGGATGTTGGTCTACCCGATATGGATGGCCGCGAATTGTGCCGTTTGATGCGCAAACAAGGCGTGAAATGCCCGATTCTGATGCTGACCGCGCATGACACCGATGCAGATACCATTCTGGGTCTGGATGCGGGTGCCAACGACTATGTCTCGAAGCCGTTCAAATTTCCTGTGCTTCTGGCGCGTATTCGTGCGCAGCTACGCCAGCATGAACAGTCAGAGGATGCGGTGTTTGCGCTGGGGCCTTACACATTCAAACCGGCCGCAAAAATGTTAATCACTGAAGATGACAGAAAAGTTCGGTTGACGGAAAAAGAAACCAATATTCTGAAATTTCTTTACCGCGCCCAGGACGGCGTTGTTGCCCGCGATGTGCTGCTGCATGAAGTCTGGGGCTACAATGCAGGGGTTACAACCCACACGCTGGAAACCCACATTTACCGTCTGCGGCAGAAAATCGAACCCGACCCCACCAACGCACGCCTGTTGGTCACCGAATCGGGTGGCTACCGTTTGGTTTCGTAAACACCGCAATACCTCATCCCCAAGATCGGCCCGGCATATGTCGGGCTTTTTTGCTTGAGCTTACCGCACCGACACGGCATTATCCCCCCTCATATCAAGGGAATAAAAATGCCTGTTACGATCTGCACATGGAATATCAATTCGGTTCGTCTGCGCGAGCCTCTGGTTCTGAAACTTCTAGCGGAACAGGCTCCGGACGTTTTGTGCCTGCAAGAATGCAAATCCCCCGTAGATAAAATCCCGACCAAGGGTTTTGCCGAACTGGGTTACGCCCATATGATTGCCAACGGGCAAAAGGGCTATAACGGTGTGATGATCCTGTCGCGCCTGCCAATTCAGGAAGTCGGGCGCAAGAATTTCGCCGGCCTTGATCATGCCCGTCATATTGCCGGACAGCTTGACAACGGCCTGACCATCCACAACTTTTATGTGCCCGCCGGTGGCGACGTGCCCGACCGCAATGTAAACGATAAATTCGGGCAAAAACTGGATTACCTGACCGATATGCGGGACTGGTTTCAGGCTGAACCACCTAAAAAATCCGTACTGGTCGGCGATCTGAATATCGCCCCGCGCGAAGATGATGTCTGGAATCACAAACAACTGACCAGGGTCGTGTCTCATACGCCGGTTGAAATCGACCACCTTGCCGCAATGCAAGCCGCAGGAAATTGGGTCGACATTACCCGTCAGGATATTCCCGAAGGCCAGCTATACAGTTGGTGGTCATACCGCGCCCGCGATTGGGATACGGCAGATAAGGGCCGCCGTCTGGATCATATCTGGGCGACAGACGATATTGCCCACACCGGTCACTCCAGCCGCATCCTGCGCCCTGCACGCGGATGGGAAAAACCCAGCGATCACGCACCCCTGTTTGCAAGTTTTGACATCTAGCCAGTGCAAGTCTAGGTAGCGTTAAACAAGTTATAAATGGAGTATCCGATGTTAGAACTCGGGAATACGGCAACCACAGCCGATCTGGTTAAAAACGTCACCGAAGACACCTTCATGCAAGATGTCATCGAGGCCAGTAAAGATACCCCGGTCATCGTCGATTTCTGGGCACCCTGGTGTGGCCCGTGCAAAACTCTGGGCCCGGCTTTGGAAGCGGAAGTAAAAGCGGCGGGCGGCAAGGTGAAAATGGTCAAGATCGATATTGACCAAAACCAGATGCTGGCCAGCCAGATGCGCGTACAATCCATTCCGGCGGTTTTCGCCTTTGCGGGCGGGCAGCCTGTGGACGGCTTCATGGGCGCAAAAGCCCCTTCCGAGATCAAGGTTTTCGTCGAAAAACTGCTGGCAACCACCGGCAATGACGGTGGTTTGCAAGAGGCCGTCGCAATGGCCACCGAAATGCTGGAGCAAGGCGCATCAAGCGATGCCGCCGACACCTTTCAGGCGATTTTGGGTGAAGAACCGGAAAACGCCGCTGCCTATGCCGGTTACGTCAAAGCCCAAATTGCACTGGGCAATACGGATCAAGCCGAAAAAAACCTTGCAGCCACCCCTGAAAATATTGCCAATGACCCCGCAATTCTTGCCGTGAAAGCCCAGCTTGAACTGGCAAATATGGCAAAGAACGCAGGGGAAATAGATACGCTGAAAGAAAAATGGGATGCCAATCCCGACGATCACCAAACCCAGTTTGATCTGGCAATGGCCGAACTTGCCGCAGACAATGCCGCCGCCGCCGTTGAAACATTGCTTGATTTATTCCGCCGCGACCGCGACTGGAACGAAGCCGCCGCAAAAACCCAGTTATTCAAAATATTCGAGGCACTCGGCGCCACAGACCCGGTGG
The DNA here is from genome assembly GCA_045046705.1 of Rhodobacterales bacterium. GTDB lineage: Bacteria > Pseudomonadota > Alphaproteobacteria > Rhodobacterales > Rhodobacteraceae > Amylibacter. Next base: position 6,274 of record JASFZB010000030.1, read on the forward strand.
CACAATCGGGGCGACGCAAGCTTTCATCAATGATATTTGCCTGATTGCAGGAACGCCTTAAATGAAAAGAATGTTCACCCTGTCAAACCTTCCCGGCACAATCCCGGTGTTCCCGCTGATGGGCGCACTGGTTTTACCCCGCGCACGTTTGCCCCTGAACATTTTCGAGCCACGTTATCTGCAAATGATTGATGACGCGCTTAAAACCGAACACCGTTTAATCGGCATGATCCAAACCCGCGATGTGCCCACCGGCGCCGGCGACCCGCCCTTACAAAAAATCGGTTGCGCCGGACGTATCACATCTTTTACCGAAACTGATGACGGGCGCTATCTGATTTCGATAAAAGGGATCAGCCGGTATAGACTTTTGGATAGCCACAAGGGTTTCAAACCCTATCTGACGGCGGATGTAAACTGGGCGGATTTCGAGCGCGATCTGGGGCCCGAAGAACAGGATGACAGCTTTGATCGTGACGTATTTATCAAGCTTCTGGAAACCTATTTTACCGCCAACGATCTTTTAACAGACTGGGACAGCCTGAAAGACGCCCCTGTTGAAATGCTGATCAACTCCCTTTCGATGATGTGCCCTTTTGACCCCGAAGATCGTCAGGCCCTGCTGGAAGCACCCTGCCTGAAAACCCGTCGTGAAACCGTTACTACATTGATGGAGTTTGCCTTGCGAAGCTCGGATGAAAATGACGGGAAAGTTCAATGAGCGTGGAAGTAAAACCTGACGGCAAAATGCTGGAAGCCTTGATGTGCCCTGTAACCCATAGGCCCTTGGTCTATGATGCGGCAAAAAACGAGCTGCTCTCGAAATCCGCAAAACTGGCATATCCGATCCGCAACGGCATCCCGATCATGCTTGTGGATGAGGCCCGCCAACTGGATTAAATCATCCTGCCTTGCAGCATTTTGGGCAACTCGCCGGTCAGCCCCGCTGCCTGCCGCATCAGGCCCCGCCGCAAATCGGGCGTGGCATTAACCAGCCCCAAACCCAGATCACGCATTGTGCGCAGTAGTGAATTATCATTTGAAAATAATCTGTTAATCGTATCTGTCGAAGCCACCGACGCGGATGTGTCAAACCGCCGCCACTGCTGAAACCGTTTCAAAACATTCACCGTTCCTATGTCTTCACCGCGCCGCGCGGCATTGGCCAGAACCTCTGTTAAGGCCGCTATATCGCGCAACCCAAGGTTCAAACCTTGCCCTGCCAAAGGATGCACACCGTGGGCAGCATCGCCGACCAAAGCCAGACGCGGATCAACAAAACGATCTGCCAAGGTCAGGTTCAACGGATAGGAATACCGCCCGCCTTTCAGGCTGATTTTACCTAGGAAATCCCCGAAACAAGGATGCAGACAGGCCATATAATCCGCGTCATTCATCGCCGATATTTCAGCCGCGCGCTCGGTGGTTTCGGTCCAGACAATCGAGCTGGTATTCTCATTCAGCGGCAGAATCGCCAGCGGCCCCGATGGCATAAAAAACTGGTGAGCCGTGTTTTTATGTGGCAACTCATGGGCAATGGCGCAAACCAGACTGGTCTGGTTATAATCCCAACCCGACCGCTTGATCCCGGCGCGCGCAGCCACCTGGCTTTTGCGCCCGTCACAGCCGATCAGCAATCTTGCGCCAAGTGTTGTGCCATCCGCAAGCATCACCGAAACGTGCCCGCCATCTATTTGCTGACCGACAACGGTCGTGCGATCAAAATGTTGAATTGCAGGGTTTTTCGCAATCAACCGCAGCAACGCACGGCGTAAAAACCGGTCTTCCAGCATATACCCCATGGGGCCTTCTTCGATCTCGGTGTGATCAAAATGCAAAAAATAAGGCGACGCGCCAGTGCCCGCATGCCCATCGCTGATTTTGATGTCCAGCATCGGACAGCTGTCGTTTACCACCTCTGGCCACACGCCCAGAACATTCAGCATGTTCTTCGAGGTCAATGCCAGTGCATAACCGCGCCCGTCAAATTGGGGATCGGTTAGAATTTCCTTCGGTTGCGCATCGATCAGGATCACATCCTGCCCGATTTGCGACAACGCCAAGGCAGCTGCACAACCGTTTAGGCCGCCGCCGACAATAATAATATCCGCATCTGTTTTCATACCCTAGAATACGGCCTAAAATCTATGATTGTCCACCGGTCAATGCGCCGCTACTCTGCGACAAAAGGAAGTGTTGATATGTCCGATGAGCTACTGAAAAAAACCGCTAGTGAGCTGGGGCGCATGATTGATGCGGGCACCATTAGCCCGACAGAGATTACCGAAAGTTTTCTGGTCGCCATTGCCGCGCACCCTTCAACACCCCGCATCTATGCACGCACCACAGAAAAACGCGCACGCGCCGAGGCCAAAGCCGCGACAGACCGCGCCACAAACGGCACCCGTCTGGGGTTGCTGGACGGGGTGCCTATTTCCTGGAAGGATTTGTTTGACACGCGCGGCGCAGGCACCGAAGCCGGCTCGGCATTTCTAAAGGGCCATGTGCCCGATAAAGACGCCGAAGTGTTGACCAACGCCACTCAGGCGGGGCTGGTTTGTCTGGGAAAAACCCATATGTCGGAACTGGCCTTTTCGGGCCTTGGGCTGAATCCCGTCACCGAAACACCGCCTTGTATAAATGATCCGAATGCCGCCCCGGGCGGGTCTTCATCAGGTGCTGCGGCATCAGTTGCATTTGATCTTGCCGCTGCCGCTATCGGCTCGGACACCGGTGGTTCTGTGCGCATCCCGTCCGCATGGAACGATCTTGTCGGGCTGAAAACAACTTCGGGGTTGCTGCCCACCAAAGGCGTCATTCCGCTTTGTGCAAAGTTTGACACTGTCGGCCCGCTTTGCCGCTCGGTGGAGGACGCGGCGCAACTTGTCGCAGTGCTTGGCGGTACAAAACCAATGACGCTTGCAGAATCAGGCTTGAAAGGCAGGCGCATTGCTATTTGCAACACGCTTGCGCTGGATGATCTGGATACGGAACCAAAACGCGCCTTTGAAGAAGCGGTTGCAGCCCTGCGTTATGCAGGGGCTGAAGTGGCAGAGCTGGATATTCCCGAAATAGGGCAAGCCATGCCGCTTTCGGGCTGTCTTTTCACCACCGAGGCCTATGCACAATGGCAACCCGAAATAGACGCCCATTCCGACCTTATGTTTCCGGAAATCCGTGACCGGTTTTTGTCCGGTAAAGCCTATACAGGCCATGAATACGTGCGTGCGTGGCAAACCCTGGATCGCTGCCGGACGGCTTACATTGAACGCACCGCAGGGTTTGATGCCGTCATTCTACCGTCTTCTGCGGTTCTACCGCCGAATATCGAACGCTTGGAAAATGACAGCGATTATTATATCCGCGCCAATCTGTTGGCTTTGCGCAACACCCGTATCGGCAACCTGATGGGGCTTTGCGGGCTAACCTTGCCCACGAAACACCCGTCTTGCGGGCTGATGATCTACTGCAATCCGTTTGCAGAGCGCAGATTGCTGGCGTTAGGGGCAGATATTGCACCTATTCTAACCTGATACCAAAGCCTTAGACAAATAAGCCACATAACATTACCACAATGGGAAAACCCCAAAAACCCTTTGGCGTTCCGGGGTTTTTTAGGTAAACTGCAAGCAAATAGGGCACTTAGACCCTTAGTAAGAGGCAGTATATGCAGTTTCCAGAGCGGTTTTCGAACCTGCCAGAATACGCATTTCCACGTTTACGCGCCCTGTTGGATCATCATCCGGCAGGCGGTGATGTCGTGCATATGACCATCGGCGAGCCAAAACACGCTTTTCCGGCATTCATCACTGATGAAATCGTCAAACATGCGGCGAGCTTTAACAACTACCCCCCCAATCAGGGCTGCCCCGAATTATTGGCGGCAATTTCAGACTGGCTGAAACGCCGTTACAGCGTCGAAATAGACTCCACCAATCAAATCATGGCCCTGAACGGATCGCGTGAAGGCCTGTTCAATTCCTGCCTTGCGCTTTGCCCCGAACAAAAAAACCGGCGCAAGCCGAATGTTCTGATCCCGAACCCGTTTTATCAGGTTTATGCGGTGGCCGCACTCACCGCCAATGCAACACCTGTTTTTGTACCTGCCCATCAACAAAACGGTTTTTTGCCGGATTATGCTTCACTTGATGAAGCGGTATTGAACGACACCGCCATTGCCTACATTTGTTCGCCCTCCAATCCGCAAGGGGCGGTGGCAACACCGGACTATTGGGCCGATTTGATCCGGTTGGCGGAAAAACACGATTTTTATATCTTTGCCGATGAATGCTACGGCGAAATTTACCGCAAGGATCCCCCCGCAGGGGTTTTGCAGGTGGCACAAGATCTGGGGGCTGACCCCGAACGGGTACTGGCATTTCACTCGCTCTCCAAACGCTCGAACCTGCCGGGGTTACGGTCGGGTTTTGTCGCAGGCGGGCCAAATGCCTTGGTTAAATTAAAGCAGTTGCGCGACTATTCCGGCGCGCCTTTGCCGCTGCCTTTGCAAATGGCCGCCGTAGCCGCTTGGTGCGACGAAGAACACGTTATTGCAAACCGAGCAGCCTATGCGAAAAAATACGATATTGCCGATCAGGTGTTCGGCAATCTGAAAGGCTACACCAGCCCCGAGGCGGGTTTTTTCTTGTGGCTACCCGTTGAAGACGGCGAAGCGGCAGCCCTGAAAATCTGGCAAACGACCGGCGTGCGGGTTTTGCCCGGTGCATATCTGGCACGCCCAACAAAACAGGATGATCCCGCCAAGGGGTACATCCGCGTGGCCCTTGTGGCCAATGAGCAGGAAATCATACGCGGCCTGAAAGCAATCCGCACATGTTTGTATGAGGTAACTTAAAAAATGGCGTATCAAAGCAAATCCCGCAGCCCACTGTTGGAAGAACATATGCAGGTGGCAATTCAGCAGCGCGGATCCGAACTTATCGGCATTTGCCTGCTGGCGATTGGCTTGACGTTCACCTTGATCTTGTGGAGCTATTCCCCTAACGACCCAAACCGGTTCAATGTAACCTCGGAACCTGCACAAAACTTGCTGGGTACTTTCGGGGCCGCCACTGCCAGCACATTAATGCTGACCATCGGCAAGGCCGCTTGGGTTATTCCGGGTTTTGTGCTGGCGTGGGGGGTGCGGTTTATTTTGCATATCGGTGAAAATCGCGCGGTTAGCAGGGCAATTTTCTCGCCTATTTTTGCCGCCATCACAGCGATATTTTTAGCCGCCCATGTTCCTGCCGAAAGCTGGGGGCACAGCTTTGGTCTGGGGGGATTGTTCGGCGACATGGTATTTGGGTTATTGGTTGATCTAAATCCGCTAAACCTTGGGCTTGGCGTGGCATTAATGACCCTTATCCTTGGGGTCGCTTTCATTTCAACTGGGTTGTTTGTGTTGGGCTTCACCCTTCGCGAATTGGGCATCATCGTCCGCTATAGTGCGATTGCAATCATTCTGTCATACGCCAGTCTTGTGAATGCACTTATCAAAATCGCGCATAAAATCCAGATTTACAGAAAACAGGCAGCATCCCGCCCTAAACGCCGCAAAGGTATTCCGATAGAACAGACCCCCGTTGCCACCGCGCGTCATGAACCTGAAATAGCCCGGCAATATGTCGATCCGCCGTCCCCGAAACTTACCTTGAAACTGCCACTACCGGGTTTACCGGGGTTTGGTCTGGGCAAACGTGCGGAAAACCAACCGCCCAAACCTCCTGCGCATATAGAACCAGAATTGGAACGTTCGCAGGAAGACCGGGTCAAGTCGCGCATCACGGAAGCGATAAGAAATAAAGTTTCCGCCAAACGCCTTGCTGCGCGTGTAGAGCCGGTTTTGCAACAAACCCTGATTGATGAAGATTTGCTGGATTTACACGACCCGATTGAAAATATTTTTGCAGCCTCAAAGCCAGAGCCCAAAAATGTTGTGCAACACACGGCCCAAAAACCGGTACAAATAAGCAAAAAAGCCAAGTCAGAGGCCCAACCAAGCCTGTTTAACGAGACCAAAACCAACACATATGAAACCCCGCCCCTAAGCCTGCTTGCAAGCCCTGAAACAATTGTGCGCCATCACCTAAGCGATGACGCTCTGGAAGAAAATGCGCGGCTTTTGGAAAACGTCCTGGATGATTACGGCATCAAAGGCGAGATCGTCTCGGTGCATCCCGGTCCGGTTGTTACCCTTTATGAACTAGAACCGGCACCCGGTCTTAAAGCCAGCAGGGTAATCGGTTTGGCCGACGATATAGCGCGCTCTATGTCAGCCCTGTCAGCGCGGGTGTCCACTGTTCCGGGGCGGTCGGTTGTTGGTATCGAGCTGCCGAATGCAAACCGCGAAACGGTTTTATTGCGCGAAATGCTTTCGGGCAAAGAATACGGGGACGGTAGGCAGGCCCTGCCGCTGGCTTTGGGTAAAGATATTGGCGGCAAACCGATTATCGCCAACCTTACAAAAATGCCCCATTTGCTGATCGCGGGGACAACCGGTGCCGGTAAATCCGTTGCCATCAACACCATGATCCTGTCACTTCTTTACAAACTGTCGCCAGAAGATTGCCGGATGATCATGATCGACCCGAAAATGCTGGAATTGTCGGTATATGACGGCATTCCGCATCTGTTGTCGCCTGTTGTTACCGACCCCAAAAAGGCGGTTGTGGCCCTGAAGTGGGTAGTCGGTGAAATGGAAGAACGTTACCGCAAAATGTCCAAAATGGGTGTGCGTAACGTCGCCGGTTATAACGCCCGCGTCGAAGATGCCTTGAACAAGGGCGAAAATTTCGAGCGCACGGTACAAACCGGTTTCGCCGAGGACACCGGCGAACCGATCTTTGAAACCGAACATATAACGCCTGAAAAACTGCCCTTTATCGTTGTGATCGTCGATGAGATGGCCGATCTTATGATGGTTGCAGGCAAAGAGATCGAAGCCTGTATTCAGCGCCTTGCACAAATGGCGCGGGCCTCGGGTATTCACTTGATTATGGCCACCCAGCGCCCGTCCGTAGATGTGATTACCGGCACGATCAAGGCCAACTTCCCGACCCGGATTTCGTTTCAGGTAACGTCAAAAATAGACAGCCGGACGATTTTGGGTGAGATGGGTGCCGAGCAATTACTGGGCATGGGCGATATGCTTTACATGGAGGGGGGTGGCAAAATCACCCGCGTTCACGGGCCTTTTGCCAGTGATGAAGAGGTCGAAGAGGTTGTCAATCACCTGAAGTCTTTCGCAACACCGGAATATATCAGCGGCATCGTTGATGGCCCCGAAAGCAGCCGGGAAAGCGATATTGATCTGGTGTTGGGACTTGGTGGCAACACCGGCAAAGAAGACGCGCTTTACGATCAAGCCGTGGCAATCGTTGCCAATGACCGTAAATGCTCGACCTCTTATATCCAGCGCAAACTGTCTGTCGGCTATAACAAGGCCGCCAAGATCGTCGAGCAAATGGAAGAGCAAGGCATCGTATCGGCCGCAAACCATGTGGGTAAAAGGGACATTCTGCTACCGGAATAGTCTAGGCGACATCTGGCCCATAGGGTGCAAAGCGTTTGAAAATATCACTGGAGTAGTTAAATAGGGTATATGAAAACCATTGCCAAGATAACCACGATAGCCTTATGTCTGTTGCCATCTGTTGCAAGTGCTGAAAAGCTGTCATTGCAACAAATTTCCGATTATCTGAACCGGCTGACCACAGCCACAGGCAGCTTTACCCAATTGAACCCCGACAATACGCGCTCGCAGGGTAATTTTATGATAAAACGCCCCGGGCGGATGCGGTTTGAATATGCCAGACCCAATCCCGCTTTGGTGGTGGCCGGTGAAGGGCAGGTTGCCGTTTTCGACAAAAAATCTTCGGCAGGGCCACAAAGTTTTCCTCTTATCGTGACGCCGCTAAACATCATTTTGAAAAAGCATGTCAATTTGGAGACAAGCGGTATGATCCTTGCCCATGTTGAGGACGGCCCGCTAACCAAAATAACCGCGCAAGACCCCAAACATCGCAAATATGGCAAAATACAACTGGCTTTTTCGGCAAATCCGATTGCGTTGCGCCAATGGACGACAACGGACCAGTCAGGACGCAAAACCACGGTCATTTTAGGGGCTTTGGATAGAACGTCCCAACTACAAGACAGCCTGTTTGACATTGAAAAAATAGCTGCCGATTTAGGCCAGATCAAATCCGTGGACCGGTAAGCCTAACCACTGCATGTTCTAAGTTGATCCTGATACATAATCGCCCGGGCCTCTACCTTGGCCGCGATGCGCCGTAACCACTTTTTATTGCGGTAAGTGCCACGCGCATAGCCTGTGTGACCGTCATGATAAGCCAGATACTGATTATACATATCAAACTTGGAAATGCCGTTACGCTTTTCGCTTTGATCCATATACCAGCCCATGAAATCTACTGAATCCGCAAAATTATCCCGCCTTGCACCAAAACCGCCCGCGGCCCGTTTATACCCGTTCCATGTGCCGTCTATCGCTTGTGAATAGCCATAGGCCGATGACTGGCGCCCCATCGGGATAACACCCAAGGCATAACGATGCGGGGTTCTGGCCCCCGGGGAAAATCGTGATTCCTGATAGATTGCCGCCATCAAAACAGGTGTGGGTACGCCCCATTTGTTTTCAACATCCTTCATGGCTTTGAACCAGCCCGGGCGTTGTGCTTTTATCGCGCAGGCATTGTCCAGATTACGCGGCGGGCCTAAACCCGCACCGGAACAGGCGGTTAAAATCACCAAAATCATCAGTCGAATTGTTTTTTTCATCTGCTCGCTTTCCCAGTCTGTCGCTGGTATTTGTGTCAATATAGGCCAGACCGCATGAAATGTTTAGACAAAAAATGCCAACGTTAGCGGGATTGTGATTATCGACACAAGCGTAGAGACAACAACCAAGCCGGCAACATCGCCGGCATCCGCGCCATATTTTTCAGCCAACAGATAAGATGTAACGGCAACGGGCGTGCCAACCTGCATGACCAAAACCGCAAGCGCCACCGGTTCCAGGTGAAAATACAGCCCCGTCGCCCACGCAAGAGCGGTACAAATCACTGCCTTAACAAGCGACAGGCCAAAAGCGCGGCCAAAACTATCGGCCTTAAGCCGTGCCAACGCGACACCCAGTGTGATCAACATCATGGGGATCGCCATTTGGCCGATCAGCTCTAATGTATTGGTCAACCATATGGGCGTTTGCCATCCCTGATACAAAAACAACGCCCCCAGCAACGTCGCCCCGACAAGCGGCTCTTTGATGACCTTGAACAATGAGCCACCCCCCGAAACCAGCCACACCCCGAAAGAAAAGGAATAAACCGCCATAACCGCAAAAATGATAATCGCGTAACTTAAACCCGCTTCACCGAATGCGAACATTGCCAGCGGCAATCCAAGATTGCCCGTGTTGCCGAAAACCAACGGCGCAAGGTAGGTGCGCATCTTCAACCCGGTTACTTTGACAAGTACGGCAAAAACGACCGTAATGGCCAGATAGGCAACGCAAGCCGCCATAAACGTCACCGCTAACGCATTGCGGTCTATTTGTGCTTTCATCAAAGCGACAAATATCAGACAGGGCACCGACAGCGTCATGGCCAACTGGGTCACAAAGCCAATACGGTACTCATGCCCGCGTTTAACCCATATGAATCCGATCAAGGCCAATAAAAAAACCGGGGCGACTATTTGCAGGACTGTTAACAATAAACTCACAGACTGTTTCCTAATTACCTGTTGATTTTTACACTCATTTTATGGCTTCATTGCCACATGAACAGATAGATGCAAACTGGAATTTGGAAATTCGAGATTAATTTATGATAGAAGTAAGCGCAAAATATGCAATTGGCACCGTTGTCCGCCACCGCAAACATCCGTTTCGCGGGGTCATTTTCGATGTCGATCCACAGTTTTCAAACTCTGACGAATGGTGGGATTCCATTCCTGAAAACATACGCCCCAGCAAAGAACAGCCGTTCTACCACCTATTGGCAGAAAACGACTCGTCCTATTATGTGGCTTATGTATCTGAACAGAACCTTGAAATGGACAACACCGGTAAACCCGTTGAACACCCCGAGGTCGAGGGTCTGTTTGGCCACATGAACAACGGGCAGTATCAATTGGAAGTTCAGATGAACTAGGACGTAGACCTGGCCCCTTGGGACATTTTCATATTCTGTCCCGTATCTGCCGGTTTCCCGCGAACCGCATCACAAGAACCCTGCCCGCCAAGATTGCAAACATCAAAGGCCAATAATAGTATCCGGGAAAGTGTAGTCCTCGACGTCACAACTAGAGTGGGGGCAAATAAGCCATGACGCCGAGGGAAGCTGATTGCTAGCTACCCGTACCTTATCGCTGCAAATCAGGGCAACACATGGGTGTGATTAAGGCAATTTCTTGGCTTTTCATATAAATTGCAAAACAGGGAAAAAATAAATCTGCGGGGGTGATGTAAATTGAACGCTTCCCTAAAAATACACAACGCCCCGTCTTTACAGACGGGGCGTGCGCTACTCATTACACATAGTACTCTTACTCAGAGCGCCAAGTACTTATTAAAGATGGCCTTGCTTTGCAGAGAATAAGGCAAAAGAGGGATGTTTACTTTAACGTAAACTTTCTACGCTTGCTTTTAATACCCGAAACCCGCAAACTTATACTATGCTTCAGGATGCACATCCCGCCCAAGGCAGGCCACAAACCTCTCTGGTCCATTTTCATCGGACAGAGCTAAGCCTGATCATTTCGCTTTACGGGCGCATGGTTTCTGCGGGTGAGTGGCGCGATTATGGTATTTCGCCCTTAAAGGACGTTGCCATATTTTCCATTTTCAAGCGCACAGCAGAACACCCTATATATCGCATTGAAAAACGTCCCAAATTATCAAACAAACAGGGGATATATGCCGTGGTTGGCATGGATGGGCGCATCTTGAAACGTGGCAATGATCTAAAAGCGGTTTTGCGTGTGCTGGAACGCAAACTGATCAAACTGGTCGGTTAAGGCCGCCTGCGACCGGCAATTTCCAATCCTTGCATCTGCAGTATACGCGCCGCAACGTCCGCCAAAGGCTCGGCCGCGACCCGCATATGAAACGCGTTGGCATGTATCAATGTCTGTGCATCCGCCATGATCCCCACATGCCCTTCCCAAAAAACAAGATCGCCCCGTTGCAAAGGAACATTATCGCCAAACCCGGTTCCTGCTTCAGCGAGCTGCACATCACTGTCGCGCGGGCATTTCAACCCACAGGCCTGAAGCGAGGTTTGCACCAAGGCGGAACAATCAATGCCCTGATAACTGTCCCCGCCCCACAAATACGCCGTGCCCAGAAATAATTGCGCAACCGCAACGGGGTCAGCCGCATAGCTGTCCTTTAATTCTATCGCTTGCACGGGAACATACCCGCCCGTGTGCAGCGCAGCAAATCCGTTATCCACATTTGCGACATTCAATCCAGCCCCGAAGGGCAACGTCATCAATGGCACCGTTTTTATATTTGCGGCTGGATAAACATGCGTGTTCAACGCTGTGACTTTGTGGGTCACGCCCTTGATTTCGCCCAGACAATCGCTTGCAACATAGCCGACATAGCCATCCTGTTCGGCGCGACCAAAGGAATACCCGCTAGCCTGATCCCGCTCCAGCTCCAGAAACGCTTCGCCGAATTTCAGTTGCCGACCCATCGCCCCGTTGGGGTCCGCAAACAGGCCGACAACGGGTTTTGTGATTCTTTTCAAGTCGCCTTGCCGGAATGAAACCCCCTTTATCTGCCCCTTCAGGCTGATATGCGCCACATGCCCGTTGCAGGGAACCCGCCGCCGGTCAGCCATTGCAATAGCCTTCTTCGATCACTTGCAACATGGCGCGTGCAGACTGGCAAGCCCCACCCTGACTGCGGCCGGGCTTTGCGGTTGGTGTCCAGCCATAAAGATCAAGATGCACAAATTTACCGGCATGTTCGACAAAACGGCGCAAAAACAATGCCGCCGTGATCGACCCGCCAAAACCGCCTTTTGGCGCATTGTCCAAATCCGCCACATCGGGTTCGATCATCGGCTCATAGGGTGGCCAGAACGGTAACCGCCACAGCGGATCGTTCTGGGCTGTTGCCGCTTTGGAAATTGCCGTCGCCAGCATGTCATCGTCGGTATAAAAGGGCGGCACATCAGGCCCAAGGGCAACACGCGCAGCCCCTGTCAGGGTGGCCATACACGCCATAAAATCGGGCTTTTGTTCATCCGCATAGGCCAGCGCATCGGCCAGAACCAACCGCCCTTCGGCATCGGTGTTATTGACTTCAACCGTTAAACCTTTGCGCGACGTCAGAATATCTTGCGGCCTAAACGCCCCCGCCGAGATCGAATTTTCCACCGCAGGCACAACCAGCCGCAGGCGCACCGGCAGTTTCAATGCCATAATCATATGCGCCAGCCCCATCACATTCGCCGCGCCGCCCATGTCTTTTTTCATCAATCCCATGGATGCGCCGGGCTTGATATTCAAGCCGCCCGTATCAAAACAAACCCCTTTGCCCACCAGCGTGATCGTTGGATCTTTGGCGCACCCCCAAGTCATGTCCAACAGTCTTGGGGCCTGATCGGATGCGCGGCCTACCGCATGGATCATCGGGAAGTTGTTTTTCAAAAGCGCGTCACCCTTGACCACAACAACCTTGGCGGCATGGATTTTTGCCAAGGCGCGAAACGCTGCCTCCAGATTTTCCGGCCCCATGTCCGAGGTCGGTGTGTTGATCAAATCGCGGGTCAAAAACTCGCCCGCAGCCAGTATTTCCAAGCGTTTCACATCCACATTCCGATGCGGCTTCAATCGGGCTGCTGCCCCTGTTTTAACCGTGTAACGATCAAATGCGTACTGCGCCAGCAGCCACGAAAGGCTGGCTTCATTCAACTCGGAGTTATCCAGTCCAGAGGAAAATTCATAAACGCCTTTGGGTAATTTGGCAGCAACGCCTGCCGCCCAATAGCGTCCCCGGGCGCGGTCAGCCGCAGCCCCCCAGCCGGCCAAAACCCCAGTGATTTTTCCGCCTTTATCCGGCACCGGTAAAACCTGACCCAAGCTGCCGGTAAATCCGTTTGACTTCACCCAAGCCTGAACCGGTTCAGCCGCGGTTTCCAGCCAGTTATCCAGCCCTCCCGTTGCAATGAAATCAATCGGGACGGCTTTTTGGGCTTTGCCAGCAAATTTAGGGGGCATATGGGGACTCCTGCTTTTTCAAGCAATCCTATCCGAATCCCCCCCCGCTTCAAGCGAAAGCGTTTATTGATCCGCCAAAACCCGGGGCAGTTCCGCCATCTGGAATAGACAGGCCTCGCCCAAGCACACCAAGCGGTGACAAACCGCTGCCAACACATCCGGATTTTCGAACAAAATCACCTCTAACAGATCATTTGCTACATGCGCCAAACACGCCAACCCGACTTGCGGGCTTAACGTGTGCAACGATTTTGCCGTTCGTTTCGCGGTTTCCAGATCGCCATCAAAAACCGCTAATTCCAATTCACACAACTTGTCGGAAATTTCGAACAAAACCCGCTCGAAAACCCGCAAGCCTTGCTCAACACCCAGCGCCCCAAGTAAATTTTCAATCTCCGGATAATCCAACTTTGGTATTTCGTTTGAACGAAACACAATAATTTCTGCCATTTTTCACACCGCTCACTATTACCCCAAGGCAAAAGTTAAGCGATAAGGGGAAAATAAATCCTAACCAAAGCGTTCGCAGGCCTTGTATTATAATAACAAATCTAGGAAAATTAACGTGATCTTTGAAAGAGCATATACGCTATGAAATTCATCAAACCCCTGCCCACCTTCCTTATAAACCGGTATCACGGCTGGCGCGCAACACAATTTCAGGAAAACAAAGCCTGGTACGCCAGATTGGTCGATGAAGGCCAGAAGCCGCGCACCATGGTCATATCATGTTGCGACAGCCGCATGCATGTCACGTCCGTATTCGGGGCGGAAACCGGCGAATTCTTTATCCACCGCAACATCGCCAATCTGGTGCCGGAATTTGCCCCCGATGGCGATCACCACGGCACATCTGCCGCACTTGAATATGCCGTCACATCGCTGGACGTAACCAACATCATGGTTATCGGTCACTCACATTGCGGTGGCATCAACGGTTGCCATGACATGTGTTCGGGCAACGCGCCCGAATTGGAAAAAGCCAGCAGCTTTATCGGCCGCTGGATGGATATTCTGCGCAGCAGCTATGACAGCGTCGCCGCCAAAGGTGGCACCCGCGAAGAACAGATCAGCGCACTGGAACGCGCCGGCATTATGGTGTCACTGCAAAACCTGATGACATTCCCCTTCGTCCGCACGCGCGTCGAAGCCGAAGACCTGGCCTTGCACGGATTATGGCTGGACATTCGCGGCGGCGGACTGGAAGCATACAACCCGGACAGCGACGCCTTCGAACAGGTGTAACCGTTCGCCCCCCTAACAAAGCGTAAACGTTTTGCAGTATATAACGCCTCTGTCGACAAAAGTAGTTAACGGGTTTTCAAAGGGCGGGTAACAGCGTCAAATGCGAGAACCACCGAAACTTAACGGTTAAGAATATAGGTGCAGGGGTTTCCCCCTTGTTCGGCCATACAGCTACAAACGGCAGGCCTGCCTTTCTTATAATCTACAAACCAAATAGACATGAAAACCCCGCCAACCAGACAGGTGACGGGGCCATTGGCAATGCTTTGGATCAGCCTTTTTTCAAAATCTCGCGCCCCAGCAGCTCTGCGATTTGAACCGCATTCAGCGCAGCCCCTTTGCGCAGGTTGTCCGATACGCACCACAGGTTAATGCCGTTATCAAGCGTGCTGTCCTGACGGATACGACTGATATAGGTGGCATATTCGCCGACACATTCCGCAGGTGTGATATAACCGCCGTCCTCACGTTTATCGATCACCATGATGCCGGGAGAGGCGCGCAGGATTTCGCGGGCTTCGTCCTCATCCAAATGCTCTTCAAACTCGATGTTTATCGCTTCCGAGTGGCCAACAAAAACCGGCACCCGCACGCAAGTCGCCGTCACCTTGATTTTTTTATCAATAATCTTCTTGGTTTCGGCGACCATTTTCCATTCTTCTTTAGTGGTGCCGTCTTCCATGAACACATCAATATGCGGGATCACGTTGAACGCAATCTCTTTGGGATAAACGCTTGCCGCCACTTCCTGACCCGGCACATATTTGCCCTTGGTCTGGTTCCACAGCTCGTCAATCGCGGCTTTCCCCGACCCCGATACAGACTGGTAGGTGCTGACAACAACCCGTTTGATCGTCGCGCGGTCATGCAACGGCTTCAAAGCCACAACCATCTGTGCAGTTGAACAGTTCGGAT
The DNA here is from genome assembly GCA_045046705.1 of Rhodobacterales bacterium. Lineage (GTDB taxonomy): Bacteria > Pseudomonadota > Alphaproteobacteria > Rhodobacterales > Rhodobacteraceae > Amylibacter. Next base: position 21,691 of record JASFZB010000030.1, read on the forward strand.
TGGCGATAATATTCTTTTTGGCATAGCCGTGGATCGCTTCAGGATTACATTCCGGCACGATCAACGGCACATCGGGATCATAGCGATAAAGCGATGAATTATCGATCACGATACAGCCCGCAGCGGCAGCCTTGGGAGCATATTCCTTGGTCGCATCAGAGCCTACAGCAAACAAAGCCATGTCCCAGCCGGTGAAATCGAAAGTGTCCAAATCCTTCGTCTTCAACGTCTTGTTACCGAAGCTGCACTCTGTTCCCAGTGAATTGCGGCTTGCAAGCACGGCAATTTCATCAATCGGGAACGCGCGTTCCTCCAGAATATTCAGCATTTCGCGGCCTACGTTGCCAGTGGCACCCGCGACAACAATACGGTAACCCATATCTAGGTCTCCTAAAGTTAAAGTTTGGACAGTTCCCTGATGGGAACGGGCGGGCTATAACGTATGGAACGCATAAGTGAAATGGCAAAACGTGAAAATAGTGTTATTGTGCCTGAAAAGCACAAAGGTTTGACCCATGAAATATATACTAATTGCCCTGACCGTTCTATTTTTACCCGCTTCAGCCTTTGCCAACATACCCGAAGTGGTTGCGGTTAATGCTGCAAAATCGGGTGGCACATGGCGTTTTGATGTTACCTTGAAACATGCCGATACCGGCTGGAAACATTACGCGGACGGGTGGGGTGTGTATCTGCCTGACGGCACCGAACTGGGCTACCGTGTTCTGGTACACCCGCATGTGGAGGAACAACCCTTTACCCGCTCTTTGTCAGACGTCAAAATCCCCAAAGGGACAAAATCGGTTATTATCCGACCCCATGACAAAGTTCACGGAGTCGGGCCTGATTTTATTTTTATACTGAAATGAACAAGAACCCGACAGAACTTCTGGAAGGCGCATATGGCCTTGAAAACGAACAAGACAACATTGCCTATTACAAAGGTTTCGCAAACCACTACGATGACGGGTTTGCCGATGCGATGGGCTATAACAGCCCTAACGCCCTGGCCAAAGTTTTCCACCAATTATCAACGAATCAAGACATCCCCGTTGCCGACATCGGCTGCGGCACAGGGTTAGCCGCCCTTGCGCTTGGCCTGCCCAAAGGCAGTATTGACGGCTATGATCTTTCCCCCGAGATGCTGGATAAAGCCCGCGAAAAGCAACTCTACCGAACCCTTTACAGTGCCAATCTGAAACAACCCCTGACTGCCTATCCAAATGATTACGGTGCTTTGATTTCAGCCGGCACATTCACCTTGGGCCATTTGGGGCCGGAAGATTTGGGCAACCTGCTGGCCTTCGTGCGATCAAACGGATTGGTTTGCGTCACCGTCAATGCGGCCCATTTCAAAGAACAGGGCTTTGCCGCGTATCTGGACACATTGCAAAAAACCGGAAAAATAATGCCCCCTCAAATACACACAGTTCCGATTTACACAAAAAACACCCATGAATACGCCGCCGACACGGCACATATTTTAAGCTTTCGCAAAGCTTAGCCCTTGCTGTTCTTTGCGCCGTCTGTAATTTGCCCGCATGAACCTTTTTGACACAAAACTCGATGATAAATTCGATCTCACCAAAACCCGCATTTATACATCCGGCACCCAAGCCCTTGTGCGCCTGTGCCTGATGCAAGCAGCACTTGACCGCGCTGCAGGGCTGGACACAGGCGGTTATGTCAGCGGCTATCGCGGCTCGCCCTTGGGGGGCCTGGATTTGCAATTTGGCCGCGCCGAAAAATACCTGACAAATGCCCAAGTGATCTTTGAGGCCGGCTTGAATGAAGACATCGCCGCTACCGCCATTTGGGGCACCCAGCAGGCGGAATTGCGCGGTGACGGAAAACACGACGGCGTGTTCGCCATGTGGTACGGCAAAGGCCCCGGCGTTGACCGCTCAGGCGACGCCATCCGCCACGCCAACCTTGCTGGCAGCTCTAAAAACGGCGGCGTTCTACTGCTCATGGGCGACGATCACACCTGTGAAAGCTCCACCACCGCCCAC
>JASFZB010000031.1:0-4374 GCA_045046705.1 Rhodobacterales bacterium
GCCGACATCACCCGCTATGTCAACGGATTCGCGGGCTTTGATCTGGCCGCGTCGCATATCTCGGCGCTGGACAATTCGGCGGACCTGCCGGATGTTATTTCGCGTGCAACCGTATCCACCGGCGTTATCCGCGACGGGATATTACGCACCGCACGCACATTGGCCATCGCCAACGGGTTGATCGGATCAGGCGGCGGCATTGACCGGCTGTCATTCATCGCCAACGACTGGCCCGGACTGATTAAAGCGGGCGCATTGGCACATAAGCGTGTCAGCATGGATCAGGCCGCCACAAAAATGGTCGGGGCAAAAGTGCCGGTAACACCCGGAAAAGGTGCTTTTCTTGATCTTTATACCGGCTTGATCGACCCGCCCGCGGTTGGCCAGAACCTGCTGGGGCAACAGTCATTCACCCGCGCCATCGGGGCCCTTGGCCCGAAGCAAACCGCGCTGATCGTGATCTCGTCGGGTCTTTATTCACATCGCGGTATAAGCTGGCGTAAAACCGGCATCTTTGATCGTTTGACGATTGTCCAAAATGCGCAACGGTTTGTGCCCAAAGAAGACGATTATATCTTTATCAAAAAACTGGCCGCATCCAATGCCCCCAAAGTAAAAGAGATCAGCCTGTTTCGCCTGCCCCCGCGGATCAATCCGCTTAAGCCGTTTCAGGTTGAAGTCACCGCAAGCAGGCCTGCAACCACAGGTCAGGCCGTCACCTTCAAGATCGTTGCCGATTATGCACTTCCAAAAGCCTATCAACTGGCCCCATTACCCGAAGGCGTCCCTTTATGGCGCACAATATGGGATCAAAAGCATCTGGCAATCGGGATTGTGCTGGCCATATTGGCGGTGCAGGCGCTGGCATTGTTTGCCCAGGAAAGCATCACCCGCCGCCCTGTCTTGTGGCGTTGGGGACGGATTGGATTTTTGACGACAACACTGCTGCTATTGGGCTGGGGCCTGAACGGCCAGCTTTCGGTGGTACAGGTGGTGGCCTTTTTACATTCCTTGCTGACCGGGTTTCACTGGGAGACCTTCTTGATTGATCCGGTGATCTTTCTGCTATGGTCGTTTGTCGCCATGGGTCTGCTGTTCTGGGGACGCGGGGTTTATTGTGGCTGGCTCTGCCCGTTCGGTGCATTGCAGGAACTGATGAACCTGGCCGCCGTGCGACTGGGGGTCAAACAAATCGTTGTGCCGCAAGCGATACACGAACGGCTTTGGGTGATAAAATACACCCTGTTCATGGCGATCCTTGCGCTGTCGTTTCAGTCGATGCACAACGCACTGATTCTGGCCGAGGTCGAACCGTTCAAAACAGCGATCTCGCTGCGGATGATCCGCGCATGGCCGTTTGTGCTGTTTGTCGTCGTCATCCTGTTTGCGGGATTATTTATCGAGCGGTTCTATTGCCGCTATCTATGCCCTTTGGGGGCGGCACTGGCAATTCCCGCAAAGTTGAAAATTTTCGACTGGTTACACCGCCGCCCGCAATGTGGCCGCGAATGCCGCTTGTGCGAAACCAAATGCACCGTTGGGGCGATTGATCCGCTGGGCCGGATCAACCCCAATGAATGTGTTCTATGTATGCGCTGTCAGGTGGTGATGAATGATCCAAACACCTGTCCGGTTCTCAAACGCAGGGCGCGCGGTGCGCAAAGCAAGCGGCCGACACCTGCCCCGACATCTGGAGCATAACCCATGTTGACCCGCCGCCGTTTCTTGACCATCGCAGCCGCCGCATCCCTGGCACCGCCTGCATATGCCGGAACCCTGCACAGTTGGCAGGGCATTGCCTTGGGCTCGGAGGTGCGGATCACCCTTGCAGGGGCGACCGCGCAACAGGCCCGCAAGGTGTTTCACAAGGTCAAAGCCAAGCTGATGCGGATCGAGACACAATTCTCGTTGCACCGCAGTTCCAGCCTAAGCCGGTTGAACCGTGACGGACATCTGCCCTATCCTGCCCGCGATATGCTGGACCTGTTTGATCTTGCGGGTAAAGTTCACAAAGCAACCGGCGGATTGTTTGACCCCAGCGTGCAGCCCTTGTGGATGGCCGTGGCAACGGGGGGCGATATTTCTGCCGCACGTCCGCTGGTGGGTTGGGACTATGTTAAAGCCACCACTGAAGAAATACGCCTGAAACGCCCGGGAATGGCCCTGACCTTCAACGGTATTGCCCAAGGCGCCGCCGCCGACCGGATTGCGGCCCTGATGCGCGCGCAAGGCTTTGACAACGTCATGATCGACATGGGCGAAGTGATCGCCCTTGGCCAACGCCCCGATGGTGGCGGCTGGCGGGCCGAGATAGAAACACCGCAAGGCACCCCCGTCGCGCGGCGTAGCCTGCAAAACCGGGCTTTGGCAACGTCGGCCCCGACAGGCACCCGGATCGGGCCAAACGGACAACATGCGCATATCATAAACCCGACGGGGCATGCACCGCTTTGGCAACTGGCCTCGGTCGAGGCCGATCAGGCCGCTTTAGCCGATGCGCTGTCCACCGCTTTTTGCCTGATGGATCGCAAAGCCATAGATGCGGCCCTTGAAATGTTCCCGAACACCACAGTTGCGGCGCTGGTTTAGGGTGTAATTTACCAAAAACTTACCCTTCCTTGACTTTTGACAAGGCATCAACCGCTTGTATGGGCGAAAATTCGCCTACTTTTAACTTGCTCCAAGAGGGGATTCGCAATGAGCGAAATTTTGACCAAGAGCATGGCCCGGAATATTTTTTACGGCGGGTCATTGTTCTTCATAGCCATATTCATCGGTCTGGCGATCAATAGCCACCGATATATCGTTACCACTTCAACGGATACGGCCAGTTTGACCGATAGCGTGGTCAGGGGAAAACGTATTTGGGAAAACAAAGGCTGCATTGATTGCCACACAATTCTGGGCGAAGGTGCTTACTTTGCCCCCGAACTTGGCAATGTCATGACCCGTTGGGGGGTTCAGGACGACCCGGAAGCGGCGTTTGACACCCTTAAAGGATGGATGGATGCAATGCCCACCGGCATTGAAGGGCGGCGTCAGATGCCACAATTCAATCTATCCGATGAAGACTATAAAAACCTGGCGGACTTTCTGTTGTGGACCAACAAAATCCGCACGCAGGACTGGCCCCCGAATGATGCGGGTTAAGGAGAAAAACTCATGAAATATCAATCGCAAAAAATTGCGCTAGCCTACTTTTCCGTGGCTATGGGACTGTTCGCTATACAGCTTACTGTCGGGCTAATTATGGGCTGGGTCTATATCTTTCCCAATTTCCTGTCGGAACTCATGCCGTTCAACATCCTGCGCATGTTGCACACCAACAGTCTGATTGTCTGGTTGCTTCTGGGCTTTTTCGGCGCGGCTTATTATCTGATCCCCGAAGAATCCGAGTGCGAAATCCATTCAACCAAGCTGGCCTATCTGCAACTGGCAATCCTTATCATCGGCACCTTGGGTGTGGTTTTGACCTATACGTTCGATCTTTTTGACGGAAACTTTTTCCTTGGCAAAGAAGGCCGCGAGTTTCTGGAACAACCCAAATGGGTCAAGGTCGGTATTGTCGTGGCTGCGCTGATCTTCCTTTATAACGTCAGTATGACCGTGCTGAAGGGCAAGAAAACCGCGATCACCAACATCCTGCTTTTGGGCCTTTGGGGTCTGGCACTGCTGTTCCTGTTTGCCTTTTATAACCCCGGCAATCTGGCACTGGATAAACAATACTGGTGGTTTGTCATCCATCTTTGGGTTGAAGGTGTTTGGGAGCTGATTATGGCCGCTATCCTTGCCTATCTGATGCTGAAACTGACAGGTGTTGACCGCGAGGTCGTTGAAAAATGGCTTTATGTCATCGTCGCAACCGCCTTGTTTTCGGGCATTCTGGGAACCGGCCACCACTATTACTGGATCGGCACGCCGGGTTACTGGCAGTGGATCGGATCGTTGTTTTCATCGCTTGAGATTATCCCGTTCTTTGCCATGATGTCGTTTGCTTTCATCATGGTCTGGAAAGGTCGGCGTGACCACCCCAACAAAGCCGCCCTGCTCTGGAGCCTGGGCTGTGCAGTGCTGGCGTTCTTTGGTGCGGGCGTCTGGGGTTTCTTGCACACATTGCACGGGATCAACTACTACACCCACGGCACCCAGATCACAGCGGCGCACGCCCATCTGGCTTTTTACGGGGCTTATGTCAGCGTCAATCTGGCGATCATCACCTATGCGATGCCGCTTTTGCGGGGGCGTGATCCCTATAATCAGGTGCTGAACATGGCGTCGTTCTGGCTGATGTCGGGCGGCATGGTGTTCATGACCTTTGCGCTGACCTTTGCTGGCACCGTGCAAACCCACCTGCAACGGGTGATGGGCATGGGC
>JASFZB010000032.1:0-59231 GCA_045046705.1 Rhodobacterales bacterium
GATCAACTTTCTTTCGCCAATAACAAAAAAGGCCGCTCATCAGAGCGGCCTTTGTCGTTAAAACAAATCTTTGTCTTAGAAGTTCTTGGAAAGTTTGATCCCTGCGGTCATGACCGTGTTATCGTTAAAGGTACCAAGGGAAGTAGTGGCATCGCCCCGACGTGAGATGGTCATTCCCATAGCGACCTTATAACCTTGATTCAGGTCAAGTTGTCCGCCAAAGGATAAATCAACCTGGCCATCGGTTGGGGCAAACAGGCTTTGTATCGTGTTGTCCGGTTTCTCATAACCGATAGAGGTGTACAGAACCAGAGATTTGTTGAATTTGTGGGCAACACCCAATTCATAGGTTGTTACGTTTGTGAAAGAAGTAATAGTCCCAACGATGGGTAAGGTGATTTGAGTGTCACCATGTTTGGCATAGCGAATGCTACCGAAAACCAGAGTTTTAGGCGCAACACCGGACTGGAATTCAAGCGTCCAAGCCTCGGGTGTTCCGGCTGTTGTCGTGCCTGTAGTAGGCAGCGGGGCCGGGGTTACCGTTGAGGGTAAGGCATATTTAATCTTGGATTCATAGCTCAACGCAACCCGCAGCTTGATGTCTGGAATTTCATAGGCGGCACCAGCAATATAACCATATTCTGATTTTCCGTGCACAATGACTCCAATGCCGGTAGGAAGAGCAAGAGAAGGCGGAATTCTTACCGAACCGCTGATATATTGGTAAACCACGCCACCGTAAGCACTGACGTTTTTGGTGAACTGGTATTTAGCCAAAGCGGTGACTTTTTGTGCGTCGACAGTGCCTGCAATGCCAAGAACGCCGTAGTTGATGTCTGCGCCAACCGGTTGGTTGTTATACATCAGGGCCACGGCGATTTTATCGGTGATATCGGTTTTGAAACCGAGTTTTACGGTGTTGAAACTGGTCGCGACGGTACCAATTCCGAAACCTGTAGCTAAACCCGCATTGCTGATCTTTGGTGTTGTCAGGCCATAGCCGACTTCGGCATAGGTACCTTGTTCGTATAAAATGCTTGAGCTGAACGTTACGCGGTCAAGCCCGCCTGCGACGGCTGCCCCGGAACCTATGGCAACAAGTGCTGTGGTTGCGGCTATTGTTTTAAGTGTCATCTTCAAGATGCTCCCTCATCTAATTTATATCCCTAGGGCGACCCTATTGGGGATGGTGCGGGTCAGTCAAATGTGACCTAACGTTACAAGGCCGCGTGTTTGGCTTTGTGATATTTTTGCAACCGGAAGTTATAAAAAAAAGATAAAATAAAGGCAAATCAAAGCATGCTCGATAAATCTTGGAAATACTGGGAAACGTGGGGCAACGGGCCTTGCCTCTCTTTGACGGGGGCACTAATGTTTTGGTTAGACTTTTGTGCGATAAGCCCGAAACAGTCCCGAAAAAGCAACGACAGGCAAGATGATGAAAGACCCTTTGGACACCTATATGAATACCCTTGTTCCCATGGTTGTGGAACAAACCTCTCGCGGGGAACGCTCGTATGATATTTTCTCGCGACTTTTGAAGGAACGCATTATTTTTGTCTCGGGTCAGGTGCATGATGGCATGTCCACATTGATCGTAGCACAACTGTTGTTTCTGGAAGCGGAAAATCCGAAAAAGGACATCTCGATGTATATCAACAGCCCCGGCGGCGTTGTGACATCGGGTTTGGCGATTTATGACACCATGCAATATATCCGCCCGAAAGTGTCCACGCTTTGCATCGGGCAAGCGGCCTCGATGGGGTCTTTGTTGCTGGCAGCCGGCGAAAAGGGCATGCGCTTTACCTTGCCGAATTCACGCATCATGGTGCACCAGCCTTCCGGTGGATTTCAGGGGCAAGCATCCGATATTGCGCTTCATGCCCGGGAAATTCTGGAATTGCGTGACCGGTTGAATAAAATTTACGTTAAACATTGTGATCAGAAACTGAAAGTCGTGGAAGATGCGCTTGAACGCGACAATTTTATGACCGCAGAAGACGCCAAAGCCTGGGGTTTGGTGGATGAAATCGTGCAAAAACGTACCAATGATGAAGATGATAAGTAAGCCAAAGCCGGTTTCATCATCACTTTTTTGAGTGCTTTGCCGATATACGGTATGGAATATGGGCATTGTGCAGCGTGAAAAACTGCCATAATGTTGACGACATAAACGGTTATTCGCTGTAACGCATTTGACCTGATTAAGACTATAAGCGGAGCTACCTGATGGCAGATACTAAAAACGGTGAGTCGAAAAATACACTTTACTGTTCATTTTGCGGAAAAAGCCAACACGAGGTGCGCAAACTTATTGCCGGCCCGACTGTTTTTATCTGCGATGAATGTGTCGAGCTGTGCATGGATATTATTCGCGAAGAAGCAAAATCTTCCAAGCTGACAACCACCGAAGGGGTGCCGGCCCCGCAGGAGATTTGCAAGGTTCTGGACGATTACGTCATCGGGCAAACTGTTGCGAAGAAAGTTTTGTCGGTAGCGGTACACAACCACTATAAACGGCTGAACCATTCCGAAGGCAGTTCCGAGATCGAGTTGGCAAAATCCAACATCCTTTTGATCGGCCCGACAGGTTGCGGGAAAACCCTGCTGGCGCAAACCCTGGCGCGTATTCTGGATGTGCCGTTCACCATGGCCGACGCCACAACGCTTACGGAAGCGGGCTATGTCGGGGAAGATGTCGAAAACATCATCCTGAAACTTCTGCAAGCCTCGGAATACAATGTCGAACGGGCGCAGCGCGGCATCGTCTATATCGACGAGGTCGACAAAATCACCCGCAAATCCGACAATCCGTCGATCACCCGCGATGTCTCGGGTGAAGGGGTGCAACAGGCTTTGCTGAAAATCATCGAAGGCACTGTTGCAAGCATTCCGCCCCAAGGCGGGCGTAAACATCCGCAACAGGAATTCCTGCAAGTGGACACAACCAACATCCTGTTTATCTGCGGCGGTGCTTTTGCCGGGCTTGACCGGATCATATCTCAACGCGGCAAAGGGTCTTCGATCGGCTTTGGCGCCGATGTCAAAGAAGAGGACACGCGCGGCGTAGGCGAGGTGTTCTGTGATCTGGAACCGGAAGATTTGTTGAAATTCGGTTTGATCCCGGAGTTCGTTGGCCGTTTGCCGGTGATTGCCACCCTGACAGATCTGGATGAAGACGCGCTTGTAACCATCCTGTCACAACCCAAAAATGCGCTGGTAAAACAATACCAACGCCTGTTCGAGCTGGAAAATGCCAAGCTGACCTTCACGGACGAGTCCCTGCGTGCCATTGCAAAACGCGCCATCGCCCGCAAAACCGGCGCACGCGGGCTACGGTCTATTCTGGAAGATATTCTGCTTAACACCATGTTCGAGCTGCCAAGTCTGGAAAATGTGACAGAAGTCGTGGTTAATGAAGAAGCCGCCCGCAATGAAGCTGAACCCTTGATCGTTTACAGTGATACAAAGGCTCAGGATGAAAGTGCATCCGCATCTTAATCTGACTGGACGTTTTATCTGAAATTTGGCATAAACTGTTTAACTCGAAAAGGCTGAAGCGATGCTGTTTATAAAACGACTATTCACATGGTGGAACGGGCAAACCCTGAATACACAGTTTTTCACATGGGCAAAAGGTGTGCGCGTTGGCGAAGATGACGCAGGCAATGTGTTTTATGAAACCCGGGATGGCACACGTCGTTGGGTGATTTACAACGGCATGGTTGAAGCCAGTCGGGTGACGTCGGACTGGCATGGCTGGCTGCACCACACATTCAAAGAACCCCCCAGCAAAAAACCGTTTGAACATAAAGCCTGGGAGCAGCCCCATCAGGAAAACCTGACCGGCACTGCGATGGCATATGCCCCGGCGGGAAGCCTGCACGCGGCAAAGCCGGTTTATAACGTTGATTATGAAGCCTGGCAGCCAAAGTAGAGATTATATCCATGAAAAACAATCCCATAGAAACTGCAATAGGGGCATTGGTTGTTGCCGCAGCCATTGGTTTTTTGTTTTATGCCTCAAACGCTATAGGGCTATCGGGTCCAACAAACGCTTATCAGATCAGGGCCAGTTTTCGCAGCGCCGAAGGTGTGTCACTTGGCACCGATGTTCGCATGGCCGGAGTGAAAATCGGCACTGTAACCGCACTGGATTTAAACCCGACGACGTTTCGTGCAGAATTGGCGGTTTCCATCAAGGACGGGATAGAAATCCCCGATGACAGTGCCATTGCGGTTTCCTCGGAAGGTTTGTTGGGGGGGAATTTCATCGAAATCATTCCAGGTGGCTCCGAGTCTTCAGTAAAACCGGGGGGCGAGATCGAAGATACCCAAGGTAGCGTTAGCCTAATCACATTGCTTATGAAATTTGTCTCCGGGAACAACTAATGCGTTTACTCGCCATTTTTGTTGCTTTTATCATTGCCAGCCCCTTGGCCGCCCTACAGGTGGAAACCAAAACCGGTACGGCTGCGGTGTTGCGTGCCCTTGATACATTGACCGGAAAAGTCACCGATTTAACCATAAAACCGGGGCAAACCGAAAAATACAAACGCCTGATCATTTCGATCAAGGAATGCCGTTATCCCAAGGACAATCCCAGCAGCGATGCCTTTGCCTATGTGACGATTCGCGATGTGCGCGAAGACAATGACAGGTTTGATGCATGGATGATTGCTTCATCCCCGGCATTATCGGCTCTGGATCATCCGCGCTATGATGTCTGGTTGCTGAGGTGCAAAATTTCTAACGGCTGACCCCCTGTGGGCAGTTTCAAAAAATCCGCGTCATTCCCCAAGGCAATGCCAAGATTTTGGCGATATTCTTCGCGTGGAATTTCACAGGCCCCCAGACTTTTTAGATGATCCGTCAGAAACTGGGTGTCAAACAAACGATAGCCCCCGAATTTCAGGCGCGCCACCAGATAGGTCAGGGCAATCTTGGATGTGTCGGTGCGCCGTGAAAACATGCTTTCCCCGAAAAAGGCCCCGCGTAAAGCAATGCCGTAAACACCGCCGACCAGCGTGTTATCTTCCATGACTTCAATGGAATGGGCATACCCCATGTGGTGAAGCTGTATGTAGAGGTCAAAAATTTCCCGATTGATCCAGGTTTTGGGCCGGTCTGCACAAGCAGAAACAACCTCTTTAAAACGCTGATCCACGGTGACTTTATAGGGTGCACGCTTTATCCGCCGCGCCAAGCTGCGCGAGACATGGAAGCCATCCAGCGGAAACACGCCACGAAAATGCGGATCCACCCAGTAAATTTCGGGGTCATCAACAGCATCAGCCATTGGAAACACTCCGGAAGCATAGCCATGCAACAGCAGTTCGGGGGTGATTTCCTGTTTAGTTTCGGGCATGGCCCTGCAACCCTATTCGAACGTTTGGGTTTCCAGCCATTTTTCCAGCCAGTGGATGTCATAATCACCGGATTTAATCGCCGGTTCTTTCAACAAGGCGTCAAACAGCGGCACCGTGGTGTCGATGCCGTCGATTACCAGCTCGCCCAAGGCGCGATTCAGACGCGCCAAAGCCGCTTCGCGGTCACGGCCCGTGACGATCAGTTTGCCGATCAAACTGTCATAATAGGGCGGGATAGAATAGCCGTCATAAAGCGCACTATCCATCCGCACACCCAGACCACCAGGGGCGTGATAGGTATTTATCTTGCCAGGGCAGGGGGTGAAATTCGGCAGTTTTTCGGCATTGATCCGCACCTCTATGGCGTGACCTTTGATGCTTAGGTCTTCCTGCTTCAGGGTCATTTCCTCGCCCGAGGCGACGCGCAGTTGCTGTTTGACAAGATCGACGCCGAAGATGGCTTCGGTTACGGGATGTTCAACCTGCAAACGGGTGTTCATCTCGATGAAGAAAAATTCGCCTCTTTCATAAAGGAATTCGATTGTGCCGGCACCCTCATAGCCAATGTTGGCAACGGCCTCGGCACAGGTTTTGCCGATTTGTTCACGAATTTCAGGCGTGATGCAGGGGCCGGGGGCCTCTTCCATAACTTTTTGATGACGTCTTTGAAGCGAACAATCACGCTCGCCCAAATGCACAGCGCGTCCGCGCCCGTCGCCGAAAACCTGCACTTCGATATGCCGGGGCAGGGTCAGGTATTTTTCAAGATAAACCTCATCATTGCCGAATGCGGATTTGGATTCAGCCCGCGCGGTGCTGAAAGCCTCATTCAGATCAGCCTTGGTTCTGGCCAGTTTCATTCCGCGCCCGCCGCCGCCTGCGGTGGCTTTGACAATGACAGGGAAACCCATTTCATCGGCGATTTTATGGGCCTCTTCTATGGTCGGAACCCCGCCGTCAGAGCCCGGCACACAAGGAACGCCCAGATTTTTCATGGTGATCTTGGCGGTAATTTTGTCGCCCATCATGCGAATATGTTCGGCACTTGGCCCGATGAATTTCAGCCCGTGTTCTTCGACGATTTGCACAAAATCGGCGTTTTCAGATAGAAACCCATAGCCTGGATGAATGGCCTCGGCACCGGTGATCTCACAGGCCGAAATAAGCGCCGGTATCGACAGATAGCTGTTGGTGCTGGAAGGCGGGCCAATACAAATGCTTTCATCAGCCATGCGCACATGCATGGCGTCCGCATCCGCCGTGGAATGAACAGCAACGGTAGACACGCCCAATTCCTGGCAAGCCCGGATAACGCGAAGGGCTATTTCGCCCCGGTTCGCGATCAACACCTTTGAAAACATGGGGGGTGGCTCCTTTAGATTGAGCTGTTATTCGATAATGACCAAGGGCGACCCGAATTCAACAGGGGTCGCATCATCAACCAGAATACGGGTAATTGTTCCCGATTTCGAGGCCGGTATCTGGTTCATGGTTTTCATGGCTTCAATAATAAGCACGGTTTGGCCCTCGGTAATACTGCTGCCAACTGTAACAAAAGGGGCAGCACCGGGTTCCGCAGACAAATAAACCGTGCCAACCATCGGCGACGTAACTGCGCCCGGGTGTTGGGCCGGATCTTCTATCGGTGCCGCGGCAGCGGGTTGCTCGGCGATAGCGGCTGCCGCAACCGGTGCCGCCGCCTGCATCGGTGCCGGTGCCGCCATGGTTTGGCGCGATAGCATAACACTCAAAGATTTATTACCACCATAATCGCGCTCTACCTGAATTTCGGTCAGATCGTTTTCTTGAAGCAAATTGGTTAACGCCGTGATAAATTCGATGTCTGTATCTTGATCTTTTTTTGTCATGTGAGCCTCAACCGTTGTTACCCATTGGGGTGTTCTTTGAAGTTATACAGTGTCTCTGCACGGGGTGAAAGCATTCTTGTGTGCAAAATCCGTTTTTCCTACTGTATTCGAGCGCGAAGCTCGGCTACGATTTGCCTCATGCTGTCGGGGGGGACATAGCCACGCAGAATCTGGTCATTGATAACAAATGTCGGCGTGCCTGTAATGTCTAATGTATCGCCAAGGGCACGGGTATTTTTGATCTGTTCCAAAACCGCTGCATCATCCATATGCGCCACAATGGTATCGCCATCCAGCCCCAGTTTTTTTGCAATAAACCCAATGGCTTCGGGGGTAACAGGGCCATTATGCTGGATCAGTTTGTCATAGATTTTTTTGTAGGCATCTGGCCCAAGATTTTGCAGCGTGGCTATTGCGGCGCGGGACAGATCAAAAGAATCCTGACTTAGAATTGGGTATTCTTTGACCACCATGCGGATATTGCCGTCTGTTTTCACCAGATCGGCAATTTCCTTATGGGCTTTGCGGCAATAGCTGCATTTGTAATCCATAAATTCGACCAAAGTGATGTCTCCGTCCAGATTTCCGCCAACCCATGAAAACCCGTCGTTCTGGATTTCCTGCAAGTTGTTTGCAACCAAATCCGCATCCCGGTTTTGTTCATCCTGTTGTTGCTGGGTTTTCAAAATATCGAAAACCTCCAGAATAATATCCGGATTTTCCAGCAAATATGCGCGCACCTGTTGGCCAAACTGCTGTTTTTCCACATCGCTCATGTTGTTCAGATCAAGCGCATATGCGGGGGCACTTATGCCTACTAAAGCGCATAATATGAAAGCTTTCAAAGCATGGATCATTTTCGTTTCTTTCTGGATTTGTTAATACGCTCTGCGAGGACGCGAATGTCATCGGCTTTACGCCAGCCGGTTGTGCCTTCGGGTAATAAGCCAAGGGCGCGGTTTGCGTGAATTTCCGCTAATCTGAAGTTTGAGGATAAAGCATATCTTTCCGCCGTTATCAACGAGGCCATGCCCGGATTGCCGGTTTTTGCATAAGCAACACCCAGATCGCGCAACATGCGCCCGTTACGCGGATCCCTTGCATAGGATTTTTTCAATGTGGCCAAAGCGGCTTTAGCGGAAGAACCGGACTTGGCTGCCAGTTGCGCACGCCCAAGCCCGGCAAGGATTTGCGGCTCTTTCGGCAGCAAACGTACCGCCCGCCGGTAAGCGGTAACCGCTTTGGCTGAATTGCCGTCCTCCAGCAAAATCTGCCCGTAAAGTTCCTGATAATAGGGGTCTTTCGGGCGCATTGAGATCAGCCGCTTGATTGCCGCCATGGATTTTTTCTTGTCCGGTAGGCGGTGGTAAGCAATGGCGCGGGTCAGGGTGGCAACCTCGCCTTTGTCGGATGTGTTCAACCGGCGCAATGTCCCCCTCGGGCTGCCGATGAAGCTGTTGAATTTTGCCACCATTCTTGCATACCAGTATTCCACGGCCGGTGATTGGGTGGTTTTTCGGCCTGCATATGCAGCAACATAGGTTTTCAAATCGGAAATTCGCTGCGCGCTTAACGGATGGGTCAGGGAATATGCATCCCGCCGGCCAATGCTTAAAGCTTCCTGTCCGCGAAAAATGTTCAAAACATCAATGGCGGCGGACGGATCAATGCCGGCAAGGGCCATATAGCGTGCGCCGGATTGGTCAGCGGCACTTTCCTGTCCGCGCGAAAAAGATAGAAAATTGCGTTGCGCAACTGATTGGGTTGCTGCTGCCACGCCGATCGCGCCAGCACCGCCCCCAGCTGCAGCCGTCAGAATACCCAAAACCGCCCCAAGCCCGGCAGCCGTTCTGGTGCTGCCAATATTCGCAGCCCTTTGAGTTAGGTGGCCACCGTTAATATGGCCGATTTCATGCGCGATCACCGATTGCAGCATTTCAACCGATTTCAGCAGGCGGATCAGACCCGAGGTGATAAAAATATTATTACCACCGGTGGTAAACGCATTCGGGTCATTGCTGTTTACGATGTAAATATGAAGATTTCCCACACCCGAAGACTTCACCAGGGGTTGGGCGATGACGCGCAAAGTGTGCTCGATCTCGGCGTCGCGTATCAAGCCTTGAGCTTGCGCAAAAGATGCCGACAGCAGGGTCAAGGTAAGTGTTAACACCCAAAACCAAGATTTCATAAATGTCATCATCTGGTGTATGCCTTTTGCCTTTTCATAGAAAAACTTAGGCAATAGAAAGATAAAAACGCGCCAAACACAAGGTTTGGACGCGCATTTATCATGAAAGTGATTATCAACCGCGCGACCACCAGCCACGCCGTTTGGGTTTTTTAGCCACTGGCTCTTCAACTACAGGTTCTTCTGGCACGACAACCTCTGCTTTGGGCGCAGCTTCTGCTAAAACCGGTTCCGGTTCCGGTTCCGGCTGTGGCTCGGATATTGCTGCGGCTTCTTCCTTCGCCGGTTTTTTTGACTTGGCAGGGGCTTTTTTTCTGGTGGCCCGCTTTTTAACTGGCTTTTTAACCGGCTTTTCTACCGCTTCTGCCACTGTTTCAGTCGCCGTTTCAGTCACAGGACTATCCGCAGCATCTGGCTCTTTGGCTTTGTCCGCAGTCTTTTTGGCTGCCGGTTTGCGCGGTGCCCGCTTTCGTTTTGGTTTCGGTGTTTCCGCTGCAACCTCTGCAACCTCTGCCGCTTCAACGGTCTCTTTTACGACCTCTTTAACACCGTCATCAATCGGTGCATCTGCCGGTGCTTGCGCATCGTCTGCCACGGTCACTGTCTCTGTCTCTGTCTGTTCGGCATCGACAACAGTCTCTTGCTTGTTCCGGTTGCGCCCGCGCCCGCCGCGCCGACGACGTGACTTTTTACGAGGGGCCTCTTCTTCGGTGTCTTTTGCCGCTGTTTCGGCAGCAGCTTCATCAAAACTTTCCATCGAAACATTTTCCATCGAAACCGGGGCATTGGCGGGTTGCGGGATAATCCTTGTAGCGGTTTTGAACTTTTCAACCGAATATTCGGTTCCGATCAGATTGACATCTGCCTCGACGCGCACCGACAGGCCATAACGCGCTTCAATTGTTTCGATATGATGGCGTTTATCGTTAAGCAGATAATTGCTGACCCTGATCGGGGCTTTGATCAGAACCTCGCCAGAGCGTTTACGCACCCCTTCTTCTTCCAGCTCGCGCAAGATTGACAAGGCAAGACTGTCGTCTGAACGCAACAGCCCTGTAGCGTGGCAATGCGGACAAGGTTGCGTGGTGGCTTCCAACATGCCCGGGCGCAGGCGTTGGCGTGACATTTCCAGCAGGCCAAACCCGGAAATACGGCCGATTTGAATACGGGCGCGGTCGGTTTTCAGGTTGTCTTTCAGACGTTTTTCAACCGCCGTGTTATTGCGCCGCTCGTCCATGTCGATGAAATCGATCACGATAAGCCCGGCCAAATCGCGCAGGCGCATTTGACGCGCCACTTCTTCGGCGGCTTCCAGATTGGTTTTCAGTGCGGTTTTCTCGATCGAGCTTTCCTTGGTGGCTTTGCCAGAGTTCACATCGACCGCCACAAGGGCTTCGGTAATGCCGATCACCAGATAGCCGCCGGATTTCAGTTGCACTGTCGGATTAAACATTGCCGCAAGATGGCTTTCCACCTGATGACGCGAAAATAGCGGCATGGGTTCATTGTAAAGTTTCACCTTATCGACGCGGTTGGGCATGAACATATTCATGTAATCCCTTGCCGCTTCAAAACCGCGCTGGCCTTCCACAAAAATTTCATCGATGTCGCTTGTGTATAGATCGCGGATCGAGCGTTTTATCAGATTGCCCTCTTCATAAATCGGGGCAGGGGCGATGGATTTCAGGGTCAGGTCACGGATCTGTTCCCATTGACGGGACAGAAATTCATAGTCGCGGTGAATATCGGCTTCATTGCGGCTGGCACCTGCTGTGCGGATAATCAGGCCGGCCCCTTCAGGGACAACCAGATTGTTGGCAATGGCTTTGATTTTCTTGCGATCTGCCGCATTGGTTATCTTGCGCGAAATCCCGCCGCCGCGCGCCGTGTTTGGCATCAAAACACAATAACGTCCCGCCAATGACAGGTATGTGGTCAGGGCAGCCCCTTTGTTGCCGCGCTCTTCTTTGACAACCTGAACCAGCATGATTTGCCGGACTTTGACGACTTCCTGGATTTTGTATCGTTTCATACGGGGTTTGCGCGGGCGCACTTCTTCCGAAACATCGTCATCGGCAACTGTTACAACGCCCGGTTTAGGGGGTTTTTCAGAACTGTCGGCATCTTCATTAAAGTATTCGCCGGTTTCAGCTTCGTCAGCATCACTTGAGACAACAGACGTTTCAACCGCATTCTGCCTTTCGGGGACATCCACCAAATTAGGCTCGACATGTTCAATGTCGATGACACCGTGATCAACCACCTCGCCGGTGACAATTGCGTCATCAGCAGCAATCGCGCCCTCGGCTTCAGCTTTAGCGGGTTGCTTTTTGCGGCGCCGTCCACGGCTTTTGGCCTGTTCGGCACGTTTTTCTTCTTCTTCAGCTTGCGCTTTGGCGTATGCGGCTTCTTCCGCCAGCAGTTTTTCGCGATCCGCAACCGGTATTTGGTAATAATCCGGGTGGATTTCGTTGAAAGCCAGAAAACCGTGACGGTTTCCGCCGTAATCAATGAACGCCGCCTGCAAGGACGGTTCCACACGGGTGACTTTCGCTAAATAGATATTGCCGGCAAGCTGGCGTTTGTTCAGGCTTTCAAAATCGAATTCGTCGACTTTATTGCCCTCAACCACAACCACGCGGGTTTCTTCTGGGTGGGTGGCATCGATAAGCATTTTCTTAGACATTTTATATACTCTGAGCACGATAAACCCGACATCCCCGGAGGGGCAGGTCTATGGGTGCTATGTGTTAAGGCGATTGCGCGCGACAGGCTGACGGGCGCGGGTTTCATCCCGACGCAGATAGTCAACAGTTTTGTCCACACGCATAACATCGCGGGGTTTCTCCAATGTCCATCTTTAGGGACATTCAGTTCGGGCCGCATTTCCGGTATTAACCGTATAAGGCGACTATTCTTTGGCCATATGGCCGGTTGAACGGATCAGAGGATAACTTTGGTATTGCCTGTTCAGCGAACCTGTTTTCATGGTCTCATTCAACGAAACTCTTATAAAGCGGCTTGGTTTCAGCCTGCTGTTCGTTATCATTAGGGGGTCATTGTGCTAAATACAATCGCATTTTTCAAAACAATGCGCTATATTGCCTGAAAAGACGACAATTCAGATCGGGCAAGGCAGTGTTCAGAAATTTTGCGGTTATCGTAAGTGTGGTGCTGTGCATCGGGGTGCAAGCGGTTATGGCACAGGATTTGCGGGCTTTGGCGCGGGTCGTTAGTGCGAAATCAAGCATTTCCGACCAGTCATATGATGCAATGGATGTAACCCTGAAACTGTCACAACCGATTCCGTTTCGCATCTTTACGCTGACAAACCCGAACCGTATCGTGTTTGATTTCAAAGAAGTCGACTGGACAGGATTGTCCGCGGATAAATTTCTAAAGACAAAAAAAGCCAAAGATGTGCGCTTTGGCGCATTTCAGGCCGGCTGGTCGCGTATGGTGATCGAATTGGTCGGGCCGATGCTTTTAAAAGAAGCCGATATGCGCGTTAACCCCGATAACGGGGCCGCGGTTTTGCAAGCCGAATTCCAACTGACAAGTCCGGAAATATTTGCAGCCCAAGCCGGGCCGCGCAAGAATGCGGGGTGGGATTTGCCAAAGCCAACAAAGTTAAACCCCGCCAAAAAGCGCCAACTTGGCGATAAACCCCTGGTGGTGGTCTTGGATCCCGGGCATGGCGGCATTGATTCAGGGGCCCGCCAAAAAGGCCTGTTTGAAAAAACCATGGTGCTGAAATTCGCCAAAGAGCTAAAACAAGCCCTTATCTTATCGGGACGCTATAAAGCATATATGACCCGCGACGACGATGATTTCGTGTCGTTGCCCGCCCGCATTACAAAGGCGCGCGCGCTTGGGGCCGATGTGTTTATATCCCTGCATGCCGACCGTCTGGAAAGCGGTTATGCAACAGGAACAACGGTTTATTCCTTATCCGATGAGGCCTCGGACAAAGCTTCGGCCTATCTTGCGGCACGGCAGAACCGTACTGATTTGCTGGCCGGGGTGGATTTAAGCCAGCAATCCGATGCGGTTGCGACGGTATTGATGGATATGGCCCGTGTTGAAACCAGATCGCGCAGTGATTTGTTGGCCAATATGATGGTATCGGGCATTGCACAATCGGTTGGCAGGCTGCGCAAGCGTCCACATCTTTATGCAGGGTTCAGGGTTCTTAAAGCCCCCGATATACCCTCGGTACTGGTAGAGCTGGGCTTTATGTCAAGTAAACGCGATCTGAACAATTTGCAAAATGAAAAGTGGCGGCAAAAAGTAATCAGGGGAATCGTTCTGGCTTTGGATACCTGGTCGGTCGAGGATGCGGCGCAGGCACATTTATTGCGACAGTAGGTGTTGATTTAATAGATGATCCTTGGCAGGTAGCGGTATATTCAGCTTTTTATTGCCGAATATAGCAGATGGGATTTTGACCTTCCCAAGCGGGCGTCTTATAACGACGGAATGTGACATAAAGGGGGCCTTGCGTGCTTCGATCTATCTTTTCTTTTTTCGGCTGGGTTTTTAGCTGGATCACAATCGGCTCGGTCTTGGTTGCGTTGATTGTCGGCGCGATACTGTTTACCTACAGTCAAAACTTGCCCGGTTACGAATCTCTGGTCAACTATGAGCCCAAAACCATCAGTAAAATTTACTCGACCAATGGCAAAGTGATTGACGAATTTGCCCAGGAACGCAGATTGTTCACCCCCATTGATGAAATACCGGACGTGGTGAAACAGGCCTTTATCAGTGCCGAGGATAAGAACTTTTATCACCACAAAGGCTACGATCCCATCGGGATCGTAAAGGCCGTGATTGATCGGGCGCGGGGCAAGCGGTTGCGCGGGGCGTCGACCATTACACAGCAGGTCGCAAAGGTCATGCTGTTGAATGGAGACCGGAAATATGAACGTAAAATAAAAGAGTTGATCCTGTCCACCCGGATTGAACGGGCGTTGGGAAAAGACCGTATTCTTGAGATTTATCTGAACGAGATTTTTCTGGGGCAAAACTCTTACGGTGTGGCCGCTGCCGCCGAGACCTATTTCGGTAAAAATCTGGACGACGTGACCATAGAAGAGGCCGCCTATCTTGCCGCCCTGCCCAAAGCCCCAAGCGATTATCATCCGGTGCGCCAGCTTAAACGGGCAACCGCACGGCGAAATTACGTTTTGGGCCAAATGGCCAGTAACGGCTATATTACGCAGGCGCAGGAAAAAGCCGCACTGGCTTCACCGCTTAGATCGGTTCAAAACGGTGATTTCAAATCCCTTAGGGCCGCCCGCCCGCCACGGGATTATTTTACCGATGAAATACGCCGCCAACTGTCCAGCAGCTTTGGTCGGGATGAATTTTTCGGCGGCGGTTTGGCCATTCGCGCCACGATGGACCCTGTGTTGCAAAAACAGGCGGCATTGTCTTTGCGTGCCGGTCTGGAAAAATATGATCGTGGGCGGAATGTTTATCGTGGCCCCGCTGCAAAAATTTCCCCCGACGCGTTAAAAGACGAAACGTCTTGGCGCAAGGCGTTGTCCGATCTCAGGGTTCCGCGCGATATTACCGGCTGGCATGCCGCGGTGGTTCTGGATGTTGGCAAAAAATCCGTCCGCATTGGTATTGAAGACGTGCAGGCCAATCCCAAAGGGGATTTTATCCCGATGTCGGATTTGAAATGGCGTCGCAAAAAAGATGGCAAAACGCTTGGAAAAACCAAAAAACCAAGTGATATACTGGCCGATGGCGATGTGATCTTCGTGAAAGCCATTGAAAAAGACGGCGCGTTTAAAAACTGGTCGTTGCGCCAAATCCCCGAGCTCGAGGGCGGGTTTATGGCGATGGATACCAATACGGGACGTGTCTTGGCAATGCAGGGCGGATTTTCCTACCAATACAGCGTGTTCAACCGCGCCACCCAAGCGACGCGGCAACCGGGGTCTTCGTTCAAGCCGTTCGTCTATGCCTCGGCTTTGGACAGCGGTTATTCACCGGCAACGGTTATTCTGGATGCGCCGATCGAGGTCGAGACACCACAAGGTTTGTGGCGGCCTAAAAACTCTTCAAACACCTATCTTGGGCCGGCCCCGATGCGCTTGGGCATTGAACGCTCGCGCAATCTGATGACCATTCGTCTGGCCCGCGATGTGGGCATGGATGTGGTTGCCAAATATGCCGAACGCTTCGGCGTTTACGATCATATGGATCAGTTTCTGGCCAACTCTCTGGGGGCGCAGGAAACCACTTTGTTCAGGATGGTTGCGGCTTACGCGATGTTTGCCAATGGCGGGGAGCGGGTTGCGCCAACACTTGTGGACCGGGTGCAAAATCGTCGCGGCGAAACCGTGTACCGCCATGACCGGCGCGATTGCGTGGACTGTTCATCGGCCCGGATTCCCCCGGGGCTTTCACCTGAAATAGACAACAACCGTGAACGCATTATGGACGAGGTAACGGCCTACCGTCTGACCTCGATGATGCGCGGCGTTGTGGAACGTGGTACGGCCAGCCGAACGGTTCGGTTGGGGGTTCCTGTGGCGGGTAAAACCGGCACCACCAATAACGCCAAAGACGTATGGTTCATCGGCTTTACCCCGAATATCGTGGCCGGCTGCTATATGGGGTTTGATAACCCAAGAACACTGGGCAGGGGGGCGTATGGCGGTTCTATGTGCGGCCCCGTTTTTGCCAATTTCATGAAAAAAGCGATCGAAATATACGGCTCATCGGATTTCAAGGTGCCGCCAAATACAGTATTTGTAAATTTTGACCGTTATACCGGAACACGCCTTGCGGATGATGCCAAAGGTGAAAATGTAGTCGCAGAGTTGTTCCGTGTCGGTGAAAAACCACTGGACGGTGTGTTGAATGTCATTGATGGCGGCTGGGGCATGGGCTCGGATCTGTCGATTATCTCGCGGGATGCGGGCAATGAGGACACAACAGTTAAAACCTCGACCGGTGCGGTCAAAAAAATCCCCAAGAAAGCCACATTCGGCTCTATGTCTTCGGGCGGAATATATTAGGCTTTACGCTGTAGCACGGGCTTTGTAGAACAACACTGAACCAATGGACGGCAGGGTAAATGCGCGCAGAGATTGAAAATACAATTGCCGTCATCGAGGACGCCTTAGAGCTGCTGAAACAGCGTATGGATTGGGAAACCGCCCCGCATAGGCTGGAAGAATTCAATGCCCTGTCCGAGAACCCTGATTTGTGGAACGACCCTGAAAAGGCGCAAAAACTGATGCGTGAACGCCAAATGCTGGTGGATGCGATGGAAAATTACAGCGCGCTGGAACGGGAATTAACCGACAATATCGACTTGATAGAATTGGGCGAGCTAGAGGAAGATCAGGACATCGTCGATGAGGCGGAAAGCGCAATTTTGCGACTGGAAAAACTGGCAGCAAAGCGAAAACTGGAAGCATTGCTGAACGGCGAAGCTGATGCCAATGACACGTTTCTGGAAGTCAAATCGGGGGCAGGTGGCACGGAAAGCTGCGATTGGGCGGCGATGCTGGCGCGGATGTATACCCGCTGGGCGGAAAAGAAGGGCTACAAAGTCGAGCTGCAATCGGAAACCGCCGGCGAAGAGGCGGGGATCAAATCCGCGACCTATAAAATCAGCGGTCACAACGCTTATGGCTGGCTGAAATCCGAAAGCGGGGTGCACCGCCTGGTGCGCATATCGCCGTTTGACAGCGCCGCCAAACGGCATACGTCGTTTTGCTCGATCTCGGTTTATCCGGTAATAGACGACGCCATCGAAATCGAGGTAAATCCGGCCGATATCCGCGTCGATACTTACCGCTCATCCGGTGCAGGTGGGCAGCATGTGAACAAAACCGACAGTGCCGTGCGCATCACCCATATGCCGTCCGGCATTGTTGTGACCTCTTCGATGAAATCACAACACCAGAACCGCGACATTGCGATGAAAGCCCTGAAATCACGGCTTTATCAGGTCGAGCTGGACAAGCGCAGCGAAGCTGTCACGCAAGCCCATGAAAACAAGGGTGATGCGGGCTGGGGAAACCAAATCCGTTCCTATGTTTTGCAGCCCTACCAAATGGTCAAGGATTTGCGCACCGGTACGGAAACCTCGGACACCCAAGGCGTGTTGGATGGCAATCTAGACCCGTTCATGGCGGCGGTTCTGGCGCAGGATGCGGTTGGCAAAAGCCGTGAAGAGGCAAATTCGGAAGCTTAAGAAGTCTTTTCTAAAGAATGTTCCGCCCGGCATTTCGCAAAAATAAACCCCTCATAAAAGGGGTGTATTTTGTGTGGTTGTAAAATAGGCGTGTTTTTGGGCCTATTGTAAATCAAGAAGTCTTTTGGTTGGTCTTTGCAACAGTTTTTGCATTCGACAAAGGGTCTTCCTCGCGGCGGACAGAGCCTTCAAAGTGCGCACCGCTTTCAATGGCGATGGTTTTATGGATAATGTCGCCTTCGACCCGCGCCGTTGCGGTCAGGCGAACTTTCAATCCGCGCACTGTGCCTTTGACATGACCGTTGACGACAACATCATCGGCAATAACCTGCCCGTTGATACGCGCGGTTTCACCAACCGTTAAAAGATGGGCGCGAACGTCACCGACAATTTCGCCTTCGATCTGAATGTCGCCCGATGTCTTGATGTTGCCCTTGATGTGCAAATCTGTCGACAATAAAGATGCCGGCGGTTTGGCTTTTGGCGTTACCGGCGAAGGGGACGCGGATACATTGGGTTTACCCGCAGTCCTATCCATAGTCGGTTTCGGTGCATCCGGCTTTTTGGCGGGTTCGTTTATTTTGCTTTTAGAAAACATCATTTGCAGCCTTTATATATGGTATTGCGTTTACTGGTTTCCCGCCTATGCGGATTTCGTAGTGAAGATGCGAGCCGGTACTCCGACCGGTACTGCCCATGGCGGCGATCTTATCCCCGCGTGATACTTTTTGTCCCACTTTAACGTAGATACGGCTTAAATGGGCATAAAATGTCTCAAAACCTTGCAGGTGTCTTATTTTAACCAGATTGCCATAGCCGCGTTGGCGTCCGGCAAATTCGATCACACCGTCAGCGGTCGCAACGATCGGTGTTCCGATCGGGGCGGCAAAATCGGTGCCGTTATGCTGGTGCCGTTTTCCGGTAAACGGATCGCGCCGCACACCAAAACCGCTGGTGTAGCGAAACGACCGTAACACGGGCATGGAAAGCGGCACTTTATTTCCGGCAATTTTCAAAAGCTCGACGCGGTCAAGCGATTTCAAAAGACTGTAAGCACGCCGTGAGCTGAGATTATAGGCACTTCCTTTGGTTGAGATTGTCAGCTCGGTCAAAGGGCCGCCCGATCCGGAATATCTTTGGCGCACATCTTTAAGCAGGGCATCCGTATTGATCCCTGATTTTTTGAGGGCGCGTTCAAGAGGCGAAAGTGAAACCGCTACCGCGTCTTCCAACTCGCTGAATATCTGATCGTTTTTAAGCTGAGCCAATTCCGCATTGAATTGTAAATCTATTGCAAGTTTTTTGGACTTGGCCGCATCCGCAGCCAGGTTTTTGCGGGCATCAACGGATGTGTTTAATTCTTCAGACAGAACGCTTAGGGTTTTTCCCATCTCTTCGGTTGCCCCGACACTGGTGGATTTGTTACCGGTGGCATCCTGTAATTCTGCCAGCAGACTATCGGAATTTTGCACCGCAATATCACGCGATTTTATTGCCGATTGAAGCTTGGTCTGTACAATTTTCAGGCCGGTTGCAAGTTCACGGCGTTGCTCTTCTGCGTTCAACAGGTCGGTTTGTTGTTGCGAGATTTGGTTCAGGGCAACATAGAATTGTTCTTGTGCCGCTTGCGCTTCAAGTGCGCGGTTGTCGCGCTCTTTGGAAAGCTTGTTGATGCGCATTTCATAAGCTTGTTTTTGATCGTTGGCCTGATTGCTGTCAGAGCGGGCCTCAAGCGTGTTGTAGCCCAGAATTGCAGTGGCAATGATCATCCATGAAAAGCTTGCGGTTGCCAAAAGACCAATAAACATCTGTGTTTTGGGTTTTAGCGTGAAAAACTTTGTCGAGCGGTCAGTGCGGATGTAAATCCGTTGTTCAGGCAAATATTTATCCAGGGCAGTTTTCATGCTTTTCGTTCACCGCTTGTTTGCTATCATATTGCGCCCCCTCAGCCAGAGCCGCGACTGTTATATTCACTAAGCAAGATTTCCACTGCAATCAACAAAATAACGGGGGAAACCGGCAAATTATGTTGCCATCCTATAGTATTAAGCGATTTTACGCTTATTTTTGCATCCTGTTTTTAGAGGCACCCGTTTGTTTCTTTTAGCATTTGCCGGTAAAAATCCGGAAAAATACCCGCTTGCAGGCTGCTGAAATCCGGCGTTTTTTCACCGATCCCAAACAATTTACACCTGTTGCGCTGGAGTTTGTCACCAAGACTGTTTATCATCTGCAGGTAGATACAAATAGCGTTTGAGCTGAAACATCAAGCGCCGTTCCATGGCTAGGGAAGTTTCCCATAATATGAGCGCGAAACGCGACGAAACAACTGATACCCCTGCGCCCAGATCCGCTTTGGGCAAGTGGCTTAAGCGTGCCCTTTATATGGTTATGGGGGGCAGTTTTTTATTGGTGGTGGCAACCGGAGCATTGTTCTACCGCTTGAAATCCGGGCCTTTGGAATTGCCTGGAGTACAGCAAACTGTTGAAAAAATAGCTAAAAAAGCCTTAAGCGATTTTGATGTACGCGTCGGCACTGTCTCTATTGTTGCGGCAAAAACCGGACTGACGGCGTTAATCCAGTTAGATGACTTACAAATTTTCACCAAAACCGGGCAAAAAATAGCGGCGTTTCCCATTATGCGGGCAAAACTTGATCCGGTTCAGTCGATGCTGAACGGGCTGGAGATTGAAACGATTGAAATCGTCGGGGCCGAATTTAGGGTGTTGCGTGACAAGAGCGGTAAATACAATATTTTACCGCCCGGGGTGGAAAATACTGAATTTGTAAACCCCGAGATTATTTTCAATGCCGCCAATAAAGCGGCCAGAAAAGCGCCCATAAGCAGTTTGAAACTGATTGATATGATCGACACCAGACTGACCTATATAGATCAGCTTAAATCGCGGGTTTGGCACACATCCAAGACTTTTATCCGTTCAGAACGCGAAGGCAATGTCATTACCGCGTTTGCCGATGTCGTTATGACAACAAAAGATCATGCCGACACCTCGGTGGGCTTGCGGTTTAACTACGGGCTTGCCGAAAATTATTTCGGCTTTGGCTTTAAATTCGACAAAGCACCGACCGTTGATCTGGCCGATCAGGTGCCGGCATTGGACTGGTTGCGCAGTTTCGACGCGTTAATGACCGGGTCGCTGAATGCCGAAGTGAATATCAACGGGACTTTGAACAATTTGTCCGGTGTCTTGCAAACCGACAAAGGCCAGTTGCGCAACAGCCCTGAAGCAGTGCCGGTAAAATTCAGCAATATCAAAACCTATTTTGAGTATGCCAAAGAAACCGATAGTCTGAAATTCACCCAGATTACTGCGAAAAGTGCCATTGGAAATCTTACAGGCGATGGTGATATAACCATGTTTCGTAATCCAGACGGGTCAGTCAGGGCCTTGACGGGGTCCCTTGCCTTGTCAGACTTGCAAGTGAACCCCGCAGGGGTGTTTTCACAGCCGGTTGTTTTCAATGCCGCCAATGTCGATCTTGAAATGACACTTTCACCTTTTTCGGTGACGCTGAAAAAAGGCAGGTTGGTGGCTGGAAATCAAAGCGTCACTATGGTCGGGTCTTCGGTTGCCGGGGACAAATACTGGGAGAGCGATTACTACATGCGGTTTAACGAAATTAGCCGCGATGAAGTGCTGAAACTGTGGCCGCTCAAGGCCAAAATTAAAACCCGCACATGGATTGAAAAAAATATTTTGGCAGGCGTGGCGAAAAACGGTATTGGCCAATTTCATGCCCATAAGGGCAAACTAAAGGCTGACCTGAAGTTTGACATAAAACACGGCAAAGTACGTTATCTAAAAACACTTCCTGTCCTGCAAGAGGCAACCGGCCGCGGCCATTTGACCGAAAAAACCTTCAAGGTCGATTTGGACAGTGGCTATGTGATCGCCAAACAGGGCGGGCGCGCGGAGGCTTCAAGATCGTCTCTTTTTATTCCTGATATAACGATTAAAAATGCCATCGGGAACATTTCGCTTAATTTAAAAAGCAGCGTGAGGGCGGCTTTAAGCCTGTTGGATGAAAAACCGTTCGAATACCTGAAAAAGGCGAATTTGAAGACCAATCTGGGCACCGGTGCGGTGGTTGCAACCGGCACGCTGAAAGTGCCGCTAAAGAAGGGAACCGATCCTAAGGATGTTAAATTCAATGTAACAGCGACAATCACGAATTTTGCCTCAACCAAGCTGGTAAAGGGCCGTAAAGTCACTGCCGATAAGGTGGATCTAAAGGCCAGTGACAAACAGGTGGTGCTTAGCGGGTTGATAAAGCTGGATGGCCTGCCAACGCAAACCCGCTGGGTTCTACCGATAGGTAAAAAATACCGGAAAAAATCCCAACTGGTTTCGCAAGTGGCTTTGACTGAGGCAAATTTGCGCCAGTTCGGGCTTGTGCTTGATAAAGGTATGATTACCGGTTCTGCGCCTGCGCAAATGCGTGTGCAGTTGCAACCAAATACGGTGCCAAAATATACACTAACCTCCGACATGGCCGGAATGGGGCTGAATATCAGCAGCCTGAACTGGAAAAAACCCAAGAAATCGAAAGGAAAACTTGTTGTCAGTGGTATGCTCGGCGATAATTTCACCATTGATAAACTGACCCTTGCCACGGCGGGGCTGACCGCTGATGGTGTTATTTTGTTTGACAATGACAGCCGTTTCAAACGGGCGGATTTCACCAGTCTTAAGGTTGGGAAATGGTTGGATGCAAATGTTTCAATCATCGGCAAAGGGCCAAATTCAAACATAGTCGTGCATAGCGGGACGGCGGATTTGCGCAATATCAGTTTTTCCAAAGGGGCCAGTACCGGCGCCCCGATGGATGTCACTTTGGATCGCTTGATAATGGCGGATGCCATAACCTTGACGGGTTTTCAGGCAAAACTGACCAACCGACAGGGCCTGCGTGGCACATATAATGCCCGTGTCAATGGCGGTGCCCCCATATCCGGTACAATTTTTCCGCAAAGAAACGGCACCGCGGCAGAGGTCGATGCGGTTGATGCCGGTGCTGTTTTGCGCTCGGCTAATTTATATAGCAAAGGCGAAGGCGGTAAACTGCGCATGATCATCGTGCCTTTGAAACAGCAGGGCTATTATCATGGAACATTTACGATAAACAATGTAAAAGTTAAACAAGACAATGCCTTGGCCAGCATTTTTAATGCGATAAGTGTGATCGGTCTTGTCCAGCAAGTGGCCGGTGCAGGCATTGTGTTCGAAAAGGTCGACGGCCAATTTACCCTTAAGCCGCAAGGCGTGGAAATACGCAAAACCAGTGCTGTGGGGGTCTCGGTCGGCATGACCTTGGACGGTAATTACAACTCGGAAACCAAGCAGGTGAAATTTGAAGGCGTTCTGACCCCGCTTTACGCGGTTAACGGCACTTTGCGGCAAGTGTTCGGAAAGCTTTTTGGGCGGCGCAAGGGCGAAGGCTTGTTCGGTTTTGTCTATAAAGTTTCCGGAACGTCCAGTGATCCCAAGATCAGTGTAAACCCGCTGTCGATCCTGACCCCGGGCATTTTTCGTGAATTATTCCGCACCCCAATGCCCGATGTCGGCAAGGCGGATGTGTCGGGTGCAAATGCATCACCCGCAGCCGCCGATCCCTTGCCACAAACCAAGGGGGTGCCGTTGACCCTTGATGTAGACCGTTAAGGCATTGATTTTATGAAACTATCAGATTTTGATTTTACCCTGCCGGAAAGGCTGATTGCGCTGCGTCCCAAAAAGCCGCGCCCAAGCTCGCGCATGTTGGTGGCCCAAAGCAGCATTTTGCAGGACAGCCATTTTAGCGATCTGTGCAATTACCTGCGCCCCGGAGACCGGTTGATCTTGAACAATACCAAGGTCATTCCGGCACGGATTTCAGGCCGGCGGCGGCGGGTTTCCGATCAAGGTGAAACCTTTGCCAACGTCGAGATCACGCTGATTTCATGCGACACACAGGGGAACTGGCTTAGCCTTGCCAAACCTGCGCGGCGTTTGGCTGTCGGCGAAGATATTCATTTCGAAAACGGACTTGTCGGGCGGGTCTTGTCTAAATCAAGCGACGGGGTCGGGCTGTCTTTCAACATAACCGGCGACGCGTTTGATGCGGTGATTGCCGACATAGGCAGCATGCCCTTGCCGCCCTATATCGCGGGCAAACGCCCGGCGGATGCGCAGGACAATGAAGATTACCAAACCGTTTTTGCCAAAACCCTGGGGGCTGTTGCCGCCCCGACCGCGTCATTGCATTTCGACGATGCGCTATTGGAAAAGCTGCGCCATCACGGCGTTGATTTTTCGGAAGTAACCTTGCATGTCGGAGCGGGGACATTTTTACCGGTCAAGACCGATGATATATCCAAACATAAAATGCATTCTGAATGGGGGCTGGTGTCTGCGCAAACCGCGCAAGAAATTTTGCAGACCCAACACCAAGGTGGCCGGGTGATCCCGGTAGGCACAACAGCCTTGCGCTTGATTGAAACAGCGGCCCTTGAAACCGGTAAAATTCAGGCGTGGGCAGGGGACACGGATATATTCATCAAACCCGGATTCCAGTTCCACGCCACCGACGGGTTGATCACAAATTTTCATTTGCCAAAATCTACACTTTTAATGCTGGTGTCCGCCCTGATCGGGCTGGACAGATGCCGCGAAATTTATCATCACGCCATTCAAGAAAACTACCGATTCTTTTCCTACGGAGACGGGTCGCTTCTTTTCCCGAACCAACAATAAATTGAAAACGACACATGCGACGTCGCATCGAAAACATACGGTGCCAACATCTGTGCTAGCATGACACGATAACCTGAACGGAGCCTGATGATGGGTACGGTTTTAAAAGATTCATGGGCCTTGTTTCTGGGCGTCATGCTGTTGATGCTGGGGAACGGCCTGCAAGGAACCCTGTTGGGTATTCGCGGCGCGATTGAGGGCTTTAGCCCCAACACCATGGCATGGGTGATGTCGGGCTATTTTATCGGCTTTCTCGGCGGCAGCCGCATGGCCCCCGAACTGATCCGCCGTGTCGGGCACGTTCGGGTTTTTGCTGCCCTTGCATCCCTTGTTTCAGCCTGTTTGCTGCTTTATGCGGTTGTGCCCAATGTCATCGCCTGGATGGCCTTGCGTATTGTCATCGGCTTTTGTTTTTCCGGCGTTTATGTGGTCGCCGAAAGCTGGCTAAACGATAGTGCAACCAACGAGACCCGGGGCCAAACCCTGTCTTTGTACCTGATCGTTCAAATGATCGGCATTGTTGCAGCGCAGATCGTCCTGAACTTCGCCGATGCCGGTGGTTACACGCTTTTTATCATCTCGTCGGTTCTGGTGTCGGTGTCGTTTGCCCCGATTTTGCTGTCGATCAGCCCCGCACCGATGTTTCAAACCACCAAACCGATGTCGTTCAAGAAGCTTTTTAACGCATCGCCTTTGGCCGTGGTGGGAATATTTTTGCTGGGATCAATTTTTTCGGCCCTGTTCGGCATGGCCGCAGTTTACGGCACCCAACGTGGATTGGGGGTCGGGACAATCACGTTAATCGTTGCAATGATTTATGTCGGAGGCATGTTGATGCAATACCCCATCGGCTGGGCCTCGGACCATATGGGGCGCCGGTTGTTGATCATTTACCTAACATTGTTCGGGGCTGTCACGATGAGTTTCGCCCCTTTGATGACGGGCAATATATATGCGCTTATGGCTTTGATGTTTATTGTAGGCGGGGTATCAAACCCTTTGTATTCGCTTTATATTGCTTATATGAATGATTATCTGGAACAAGAAGATATGGCGGCCGCGTCAGGGGGGCTGATCTTTGTCAACGGCATGGGGGCAATTGGCGGGCCGTTTTTGGTGGGCTGGATGATGACCGAGTACGGGGCCGACAGTTTCTTTGCATATTTGGCGGTATTGCTGGGATTAAGTGCGCTTTGGGCGCTTTATCGCTCGACTGTGCGGGTTGCGCCAAGCGTAGAAGATACGGCGGCTTATACACCGATTTCACCAAGTTCATCGGTTGTTGCCGCCGAAGTTGCCGCCGAAGTTGCCATTGATATGGCTGACGACGAGAAAGAGGATAGCGCATGACAAGACCGGATGGAATTATAGATTTCTGGGTGCATGATGTCGGCCCCGAAGGCTGGTATAACGGCCCGCCCGAGCTGGACGCAACCATTCGGGACAAGTTCATGGACGGCTGGCAAAAGGCCCTTGATGGCGGTTTTGCCGACTGGCAGAAAACCGCTGAAGGCAGTCTGGCCTATCTGATCCTGACCGATCAATTCCCGCGCAACATGTTTCGCGATGATGCCCGCGCCTATGCAACCGACCCATTGGCATTGAGGGTGGCAAAACACGCCATTGAGCGGGATTTTGATCTGCAAGTGGGCCGGGCAGCGCAAGAGTTTTTCTACATGCCGTTAGAGCATTCCGAGGATTTGGACGATCAAATCCTGTTGGAAAGCTATATGTCAACGCGCATGACCGATAACGAAGGATCATTGTTGCATGCCCGTGTGCATCAGGAAATCATCCGCCAATTTGGACGTTTTCCCTATAGAAACAAGCCCTTGGGCCGTGTTTCCAGCAAAGCTGAAGTTACCTTTTTAACTGAAGGCGGCTATCAGGGTATTTTGAAAAAACTCGAAAGCCAAGCCTGATCCTTGAAGCCTTGTATTTTTTCGAAATATCCATCATAAAGATTGCGAAAAAGGTTTAACGTTAAACTAAATGATTCAAGGGGCATTCCAATGGCTGCAAAAACCTATGATATGATCGTGATCGGGGCCGGGCCGGGGGGCTATGTTGCAGCTATTCGCGGCGCACAACTGGGTCTTTCTGTTGCTATTGTCGAGCGCGAACATATGGGCGGGATTTGCCTGAACTGGGGCTGCATCCCCACCAAGGCCCTGTTGCGCTCGTCCGAAGTGTTTCACCTGATGAACCGCGCCGCCGAGTTCGGCCTTTCGGCAGACAATATCGCCTATGATCTGGACGCGGTGGTAAAACGCTCGCGCGGGGTGGCGGCACAACTGAACGCCGGCATCGGGCATTTGCTGAAGAAAAACAAAGTCACCGCAATCATGGGCGAAGCCACGCTTGCGGGCAAAGGCAAGGTCTTGGTTGAAACCGCCAAAGGCACCGAAGAATTGCAGGGCAAAAATATTGTGCTGGCTACAGGCGCACGGGCCCGCGAATTGCTGGGGTTGGAGGCCGACGGAAAACGGGTCTGGGCCTATAAAACAGCCCTGACCCCGCCACATATGCCCAAGAAGCTTCTGGTCATCGGCTCAGGCGCTATCGGCATTGAGTTTGCCAGCTTTTACAACACATTGGGGGCCGAAACTACAGTGGTTGAAGTGATGGATCGCATCCTGCCGGTGGAAGATGTCGAGATCGCCACCTTCGCCAAAAAAGCCTTCAAAAAGCAGGGCATGACCATCATGGAAAAAACCATGGTGAAGAAACTAGAGCGCGGCAAGGACATGGTTATTGCCCATATCGAAAGCAAGGGTAAGATCGAAAAAGTCGCATTTGACACCGTGATTTCCGCCGTTGGCATTGTCGGTAATGTCGAAGGGCTGGGGCTGGAAAAACTGGGCGTCAAACATGAGCGCAGCCATGTTGTGACGGACGCTTATTGCCGCACCAATGTGGACGGCATCTTTGCCATCGGCGATCTGGCCGCACCGCCTTGGCTGGCCCATAAAGCATCCCACGAAGGGGTTATGGTGGCCGAACTTGTTGCCGGACAAAACCCCCATGCAGTGAAACCCGAAAGTATTGCGGGCTGCACCTATTGCACCCCGCAAATCGCCTCTGTCGGCTATACCGAAGCGGCGGCACGGGAAAAGGGCTTTGACATAAAAGTCGGACGTTTTCCTTTTGTCGGCAACGGCAAAGCCATCGCCTTGGGCGAGTCCGAAGGCATGGTCAAAACAATATTCGACGCCAAAACAGGCGAACTATTGGGGGCGCATATGGTGGGGGCAGAAGTGACTGAACTGATCCAGGGCTATGTGGTTGGCCGCGCACTGGAAACTACCGAAGAAGACCTGATGCAAACGGTGTTTCCGCATCCGACATTATCGGAAATGATGCATGAAAGCGTGTTGGATGCTTACGGAAAAGCTATCCATATTTAGGCAAATGCCAGCCCGACAATATAGGCCACCGAGGCACAAACCCCGCCCACAAGAACGGTTTCGCCAATGCAGCGGATGATATTTTCGCGAATCACCATATAGCGCAGCAGACCCAGCACGCAAAGGGCCGCGAATGTGGCAAAGATCGACAGATTAAATGTGGATGCGTCGGGGGCCAATACAAAATACGGGATCAGGGGGATTACGCCGAAGATGATGAACGCGATGAATGTTGCGGTTCCGTTTAGCGCAGGGCTTTCGTCCGCCGGGTCGGCCATGCCGATCTCGTAGGCCATCATGAAGTCGCCGTAATAATCCGGATAACGTTCCAGAATATCGGCCATGCTGTTGGCATCTTCCAACGTCATGCCTTTGTCCGACAGAATTTCGATGGTTTCGCGACGTTCCATTTCGGGGTTGTTGTGGATCTCGTAAATTTCCTTGTCGCGCACCGAATGATACAGGTCTTTTTCGGATCGCGCCGACAAAAATTCACCCAGACCCATCGCGGTGGCATCTGCAAAAAGGTTGGCAAAGCCGAACAACAGCACCGCAATGCCGCCAACCTCGGCCACACTACCTGACCTGGCACCGGCAAAGCCCGCGACAACTGCGAATGTGGTGACAATACCGTCATTGCCGCCATAAATGATCTGCTTCAGGAACTCGCCCACTTTGCTGATATGATGCTCGCGGCCCCGATGTTCGGAAAGTGTTTCGTATTCTATTGTCATTCTGGCCGCCTGTGTTTTCTGCCCATTTTAACGGCCAAAAGTGTAAAGGGCCAGCAATTAACACGGGACATTCCGAATTCGGCGATATATTAAAGGGCAAGCAAGAAAGGTGTCATCATGCGCGATCTTAATATTCCATCGGAACGTCACCCTGAAAAGGCTCACAAGCCTGACAACAGCCAACCCAAAAAGCCGAAATGGATCAGGGTCAAGGCCCCGAGCGGGCAAGGTTATGCGGACACGCGCAAGATCATGCGCGACAATAATCTGGTGACCGTGTGTGAAGAGGCCGGCTGCCCCAATGTCGGTGAATGCTGGTCGCAAGGTCACGCCACGATGATGATTATGGGCGAAGTTTGCACACGGGCCTGTACGTTTTGCAACATTGCCACAGGAAAACCGCCCGAAGATCTGGATGTGTTTGAACCGGGCCGCGTGGCGGCAGCGGTGAAAAAACTGGGGCTAAAACATGTGGTGATCACCTCTGTGGACCGCGATGACATAGAAGATGGCGGTGCGGAACATTTTGCCCAAACCATCCGCGCCATCCGCAAGCAATCACCCGATACAACGATTGAAGTTTTGACGCCCGATTTTATCCGCTGCGACGATGCTGTGTTGCAAGTGGTGGTCGAGGCCCGCCCCGACGTGTTCAACCACAATCTGGAAACCGTGCCGGGGCTTTACCCCGAGGTGCGCCCCGGTGCGCGCTATTTCCATTCCTTGCGTCTGTTGCAGCGGGTGAAAGAACTTGATCCAACAATGTTCACAAAATCCGGCATCATGGTGGGCTTGGGGGAAGACCGCCAAGCGGTGATGCAGGTGATGGACGATATGCGTGCCGCTGATCTGGATTTTTTGACCATCGGGCAGTATTTGCAACCGACCCCGAAACACCACGCGCTAGACCGCTTTGTGACCCCGGAAGAGTTTGCCACTTACGAGAAAGCCGCCTACGGTAAAGGCTTTTTAATGGTTTCCGCAACCCCGCTGACCCGTTCAAGCTATCACGCCGGCGATGATTTTGCGCGGTTGCGCGAAGCGCGGATGAAAGCCTTAAGGTAGCAGGTTTCATGCGCTCCGCGCGGGGGATATTTAAGCCAATTGGAAAGCTTAGCGTTTAGGTTTACGGCCTTTGGCTTTGCTGCCCCCGAATTTTCTGTTGGGATTGGGGCGGGCGCGGGATTTGCGGCCCGCAGTTTTTTCTTCCATCGGAATGACTGTGGCTGTCAGCCCTTCAAGATGCGCCACAGGGATCGGTTTTTTGATCAGCCTTTCAATGTCGCGCAACTGCTTTTGCTCATCAGGGGCGCAAAACGATATGGCTCGGCCCGATGCACCGGCACGCGCGGTGCGGCCAATGCGGTGGACATAGGATTCGGGCACATTTGGCAGGTCGTAATTGATCACGATCTCGATATCCGGAATATCAATGCCGCGTGCGGCAATATCGGTGGCGATCAGCACGGCGGTTTTGTTTTTACGAAAATCCTCTAACGCGCGTTGGCGTTGACCTTGGGATTTGTTGCCGTGGATGGCATCCGCTTTTATACTTTGAGTTCCCAGCCATTTAACCAGTTTATCGCTGCCATGTTTGGTGCGGGAAAATACCAGAACACGTTTGCCAGGATTTTGTTTGACGATCCGTTCCAGTGCCAAACCCTTGTTCATCTTGACCACATGCATCAGCTTTTGCGTAACCTTTTCCGCCGTGGTGTTTTCAGGCGATACCGCCACATTGACCGGGTCTTTCAGGTGATTTTCCGCCAGTTCGCGGATCAGTTTCGGCATGGTGGCAGAAAACAGCAAGGTTTGGTGTTTTTCGGCCAGTTTTGGCAAGATGCGTTTGATGGCAGGCATAAAGCCGATGTCCATCATCTGATCGGCCTCGTCCAGCACAACATAGGTCGTCTGATCCAGCCGAAGGGCGCGTTGATCGACCAGATCTTCCAGCCGTCCGGGGGTTGCCACCAGCACATCCACGCCGCGCGAAAGTGCTTGCATTTGTTTGCGAATGGGCGCGCCACCGATGACAACGGCAAAATCAAGCGGCAGTTTTTTACCCATATCGCGCAGATTACTATGGATTTGCATCGCCAACTCGCGCGTTGGTGTCAGGATAAGAACCCGGCACGACCGGCCTTTGCGTTCAATCGGATCATGCAGCAAACGGTGTAGGATGGGCAGGGAAAACGCCGCGGTTTTACCTGTTCCGGTTTGGGCCAGACCAACAATATCGCGGCCTTGTAAAACCGCAGGAATAGCCTGTTTTTGAATAGGCGTAGGGGTGGTATATCCCAGGAATGACAAGGGTTTAACTAAAAGTTCGTCAAGTCCCAGGGCAGCAAAGGCCGAGGCATCGCTTTTCGGGGTTTCTTCTATAATCTTGGCCTCGGCAAATTTTTCCTTGACG
The DNA here is from genome assembly GCA_045046705.1 of Rhodobacterales bacterium. Lineage (GTDB taxonomy): Bacteria > Pseudomonadota > Alphaproteobacteria > Rhodobacterales > Rhodobacteraceae > Amylibacter. The sequence continues at coordinate 30,963 of JASFZB010000032.1, forward strand.
GTTTTTTTCTTCGGGCGCGGGCGGGGTGCTTCGCCTTTGAGCAAAGCAAAATTCGCCCCTGCCTTGCGGCCGGTTTCAGTATCGGTTTGCACGTCAAACGATATACGAATACCTTCGCCAAGGTCTTTCATCCCTGAAGCCTTCAAGGCTTTCATATGGACAAAGACATCATTTTCACTTTCATCGGGTTTAATGAATCCGATACCCTTTTTGGCATCATACCAAAGCACAGTTCCTGTAAGCATTTCGCTCTTTCAAAAAGGCGCAGCCGTCAGTTACAGGTGCGCGTTAAGGGATTGGCAGATGTGCCTTTATCCCGAAAGGTGGCTTCAACAGGGTTTGTGAGCATAAGTCAAGCCTATAGATCAAGCGCCTGTTTGACAAAACGGCTTTGCAGGTGTGGCGAACGGTTGGTCAGGCGCAAAAAACCGCGCACGAACAGCCGAATGGCAGGATGGGTCGCGGTGATCGCACGTCTGGCCCGTTCCGATTGTTTGATGGTCTTGCGGCCAACCGGATGGCGGCTGTCGGTGTATTCATCGGTTGTGCCCTGCGTTATGCGCTTTGCCAGATCGGCGGCGTCTGCGATGCCTAAATTCATCCCGCGCCCGCCAACCGGTGAATGACAATGGGCCGCGTCGCCGGCCAGAAACACACAGCCCTGCTGATAGGTTTCCGCCTGGCGTACCGAGATGCGGAATTTGGCGGTGTTATGCACTTCGGTGATTTGCATGGGCACCGGCAAGGCGGTCAACGCATAGGGGCGATTGGCAATGATGCGGTATCGGCCCTTTGCAATCGGCACCACCACAACAACACCGCCCTGATCCAGAATAAAGCCCTGAAAGCACCGCGGCGATGTCCACCCCTTCGCGTTCACATCGGCAATCGACCACAGTTCTGGCAGTTCATAGCCGTTGAAATCAATGTGCAGGGCATCACGCACCGCTGAATGTATGCCATCGGCCCCGATCACAATATCGAACCGAAAGGCCCGCCCCAGAATGCTGGTGGAAATGCCCGCATGATTTTGTGACAATGACAGAAATTCCGCCCCAAAAACAACCTTGCCGCCAAGGGCCACAAAGGTCTCGTATAAATGTGCTTCAGTGCGGTCCTGGGCCAAACCAAACAAACGTTTATTCTGGCCCTTTAATGTATTGAGATCAATCTTTGCTAAAGGTTTTTGGTTGTGGTGAAAAATTGCCCGCTGAAAAACAATCGCCTCTTTGCGTATGGATTGGGCCACACCCGACGGGCCCAGAATATCCATTGAACGTGGCAAAATACCAACCGCGCGGGACAGGTGCGACGGGGTTTTGCGCTTTTCAATAACCACAGGAATAATCCCGCGCCGCGCCAGCTCTACCGCAGCCGTTAGCCCCGTAGGGCCGGCACCAACGATCAAAACATGCGGGGGCGTCATTTTAGCTGTCCTATAATCGCGGCAAACGGGTGTGGCGTGCAGCCCCGTCAAGCGTTAAAAACTTGGGCCAGCCATAAAGATAATCATAACCGTAAAGAGCGGCGCAAGCCAGAAGTATTGCAAAAACCAATTTCACCCGCGCCGGTGACGGCGGATGCGCAGACCAGCGTTTCATCCGCAACAGCCAGCGCAAGTTTATCATAAAAACCGCACCTTGCCGATGTGATCCAGATTGCGATTGCGCTGCGCATAATCAATGCCGTAACCGACGACAAATTCATCGGGGATTTCAAACCCGATCCAGGTGGCTTTGACATCGACCTCGCGCCGCGAGGGCTTGTCAAGCAGGGCGCAAACTTCCAGTTGTTTCGGATTGCGCGATTTCAGCATTTGAATGACATGGTGCAAAGTGTGGCCGGTATCGACTATATCCTCGACCACCAAAACATCGCGGCCCTCTATTTTACCGCGCAAATCTTTCAGAATGCGCACCTCGCGGGAACTTTCCATCCCGTCGCCATAGCTGGAGGTTTCCAGAAAATCGACCTCGACCGGCAGATCAAGTTCGCGCACCAGATCGGCGATAAACACGAAGGATCCACGCAACAGTCCGACAACGATCAGTTTGTCGGTATCCTTGAAATGCGCGGAAATTTCATGTGCCAGACTTTCCACGCGCGCGGCAATGGATTTGGCGGAAATCATCGGATCAATAACATAGGCAGGCGTGGTCAAAGTAATATTCCCTCATGATTTTCAGGCTTATGAGTGCCAGCTTAAAAGCTAAAAAAATTGATGTAAACCAAAACCAAACGCAGGCCTGGCTTTACCGCATGTTTCTTTCGCGTGGTTTTTTATTGCGAACACGGCTTTTGCCCCTTATGTGTCATAAAAAACAGGTTATTATGCCAACACATACCGAAAAACGCGTAATGCCCTACACGGCACGGCAGATGTATGATCTGATTGCCGATATAGAGGCATATCCGCAGTTTTTACCCTGGTGTGCGGCAACCCGTATCCGCAAACGCAGCCATAGCGGGGAAACCCAGATCATTGACAGCGATATGGTGATTTCCTTCAAGGTCTTTCGCGAAAAATTCGGCACCCGCGTGACCTTGATACCCGGGCAAAATAAAATCGACGTGGAATATCTAGATGGCCCGTTCAAATATCTTAATAATCATTGGGCTTTCACCGATTGTGACGGCGGGTGCGAGGTGGATTTCTTTGTCGACTTTGAATTCAAATCAAAAATTCTGCAAACCATCATAGGTGTGGTTTTCAACGAGGCTATGCAACGTATTGTCGGCGCCTTCGAAACCCGTGCCGATGCGCTTTACGGGGCAGGACCCTAGCGTTTTCCCAAAGTAGTATTTGCCTAAAATCCTGTTGCGATCCGGATAAGCTGTGCCTTGTTTCGGAAATGGCATTTTTTCGCCGTCGCCTGGAATCACCAAACTCCAAAGCTTGACCCTCCACTTAGTGGAAAGTCTATATGGTTAAATACAACACATAACCTGAAGGAAAACTTTTATGAAAATCTCCCGCCGTTCTGCACTTGGCCTTCTGTCCCTTGGGGGTGCCACACTAAGTTATGGCTATCCAGGCTGGGCGCATTCAACATCAAAAAAACACGGAACACATTCCGAACCAGCACGCCCCTTGACGATTCCCGCCCTTGATAGCGGTGTTGTCAAAAACGGCGTGCGCAACTTTGACTTGAACATGCAAAAAGGCGTCAGCCAATTCTTTGACGGCCAGGATACCCTGACCTACGGCATCAACGGCACCTATCTTGCCCCGACGTTGAAAATGCGCGACGGTGAAACCGTGCGGATGAACGTGAAAAACAATATCGGGCGCGCCTCGACATTGCACTGGCATGGCATGCATCTGCCCGCGCGTATGGACGGCGGCCCGCATCAGGTGGTCGAAAACGGCGCAAGCTGGTCGCCCGAATTTGAAGTGAAACAAAACGCGTCAACCTTCTGGTACCATTCGCATATGGTGCCTGAAACCGGATTTCAGGTTTATCACGGTCTGGCCGGTATGATCGTGGTCGAGGATGAACGCGCGGGCAATCTGGGTCTGCCAGACACATACGGTGTCGATGATATTCCACTTGTGTTGCAGGATCGCCGCTTCGGCCCAGAGGGCAACTTTGAATATCTGACATCCATGCCCGACCGTGTTCACGGCATGAAGGGCGGCACCTTGCTGGTCAACGGCACCGTCAACCCGTATTTCGAGGCCCGCAGTAACACATTACGATTCCGCATCCTGAACGGATCAAACTCGCGCTTTTATAAGCTGTCTTTCAGCGACAATCGCCGCTTTCAGCAAATCGCCAGTGACGGCGGCCTTCTGGAAACCCCCTACGAGACCAACAATATCACCCTTGGCCCGGCGGAACGGGCCGAGATTATCGTCGATGTCAGTGATGGCAAACCTGTCATGTTGCAAAGCACGACCCCTGATCAGGATGGTGGCGGCGGCATGATGGGTGGCGGCATGTCGGGCGGCGGGATGATGATGGCCGATATGGTCTCGGATTTCGATGTGTTGGAAATCCGCCCCGATCAGAACAGATCAAAAGCCATGATAATACCCCCGCACCTGATGACCTTGGCCGTCCCGGATCCGCAAGTGGCTGTTAAAACCCGTACATTCACCTTGGGCATGGGGATGGGTATGGGCATGATGATGGGGCTGAGCCAGGAAATGACCATCAACAATAAAGCCATGAAGCTGGATCGCATAGACGTGGTGGCACGCGTCGGCACATCCGAGGTCTGGGTGATCGACAATCCAACCCCGATGCCGCATCCGATCCATATCCACGATGTGCAGTTCCGCATTCTGGATCGTGACGGCAAACCGCCGCATGCAGGCGAACGCGGACTAAAAGACACCGTCGTGGTCAATTCGCGTGAACGGGTGCGGGTGTTGCTGAACTTCACCGATTACACCGACCCCGACCGCCCCTATATGTACCACTGCCATATTCTGGAGCATGAAGATGCCGGCATGATGGGGCAGTTTACCGTGGTTTAGGGCCTGCGAACGCTGCGGTTACAAAATCGAAAGCGTTGGGGGTGTATAACATCCCCGACGTCAAAAGTGGTTCACGGGTTTTCAAAGGGCGGGTAACAGCGTCAAATGCGAAAATCACCGAAAACTACCGGTAAGAATTAGGTGCAAGGGTGAATACCGCATACGGCAGGCCAGCCTTCTTATAAATCAAATCACATATAATACCAAAACCCCGCCAGCCGGATAAAGGCGACGGGTAAACAGTCCTGCGCCCTAGGACTTATTCGCTGCATCCAGAAGTAATATCAGGGCAAATTCTGCTGATTTTTTGCGCACATTCTCGCGGCCTATTGCCCCGAACTCTACCGTTTCTACATGCGGCTCTTCGCTTTTTTGCGCAAGACCAAAACACACCCGTCCTTCGGGCTTGTGCTCGGACGGGCCGGGGCCTGCAATGCCGGTAATGGACACCGCCAAATCGGCATCGGCACCTTGCATGGCACCTTTTGCCATCTCCAGCGCGGTGCATTCGGAAACCGCACCAAACAGGTTCAACGTTTCTGCCCGTACCCCCAGCATTTGCATCTTTGCGGCATTGGAATAGGTGACATAACCGCGATCAACCACATCCGATGATCCGGCAATCCCCGTCAGGGCCGCCACCACCATACCACCGGTGCAGCTTTCCGCCGTGGCCAGTGTCCAGCCGCGGACGCGACACGCCGCCAGAACTTCTGTTGCCAGCTTATCCAAAGGCTATCCAGCCGTGATAAAGGGCAGCCGAGGCGATGGTGGCAAGGGCGGCATAGACACCGGCCAAGACATCATCAAACATCACCCCGAACGCGGTTTCCTTGCGGTCGGCCCAGCTTACCGGCCAAGGTTTGAAAATGTCGAACAACCGAAAAAAGATGAAACCGGCCAGCAAAGCGGGCCATATCATCGGCAGATCGTGACGCGCGAACACGAACGACGATGGCAGCAGCGTGATCCATTGCCCTGCCACCTCGTCAATCACAATCTCGCCGGGGTCGTGGTTTTCCTTGCCCTCGATTTCCCGCGAAGTCGCCCACCAGCCGACGAAAAAAACGATTAGCGTTGCGGCAAACAGGGCAGAGAACCCGCCGTAATTATGCAAAATCACCGCAAAGGGCAGGGCCGCCAGCGACCCCCATGTGCCGGGGGCTTTGGGTAACAGCCCGACGTAGAAAAAAGTTGCGATCAGTTTGCTCATGTTTTCACCAATGTTGCTGTGGCTTGCGCGGCAATGCCCTCGCCGCGTCCCGTGAAGCCGAGTTTTTCGGATGTGGTCGCCTTGACGCTGATGCGGCCCTGCTCAACACCCGTGATTTCAGATAATCTTTGCCGCATTGCCTGTGCGTGCGGCCCGATTTTGGGCTGTTCACAGATCAATGTACAGTCCATATTGGATATGGTAAACCCTTTAGAAGCAGAGACTTCCACGGCTTTCTTAAGAAAAATATCGGACGCAGCCCCTTTCCATTGCGCATCCGTCGGCGGAAACCATTGGCCAATATCCCCTTCCGCCAATGCCCCGAAAATCGCGTCTGTTACCGCGTGCATTGCCACATCCGCATCGGAATGGCCGATCAAGCCGCGCTCATGCGGAATTTTCACGCCGCACAGAATCACATGATCGCCCGCCCCGAACGCATGCACGTCAAACCCGTTTCCGACCCGTATATCCATGCCATTCCCCAACAAACGTTCGGCCAGCGCAAAATCGCCGGCTTGCGTTATTTTCATGTTCAGCTCTGACCCGATAACCGCGACCACGTCAAGCCCCGCCTTGCGTGCAAGGGCGACATCGTCGTCGGCAGGGGCACTTGCCACCCGATGGGCTGCCAGTATATCCGCCAGATAAAACGCCTGCGGGGTCTGCCCCCGCCATAAGCAGTCGCGCGGTTGTGCCGTGCCTGCTTTACCGTCCTCGACCTGCCAAAGCGCGTCCACAACCGGCAGGGCCAAAAATGCGGCGCGGTGGCTGTCAAGGCTGTCGATGACCCGTTCCAAAGCCACAAGCGGCAGAAGCGGGCGCGCCCCGTCATGGATGAAAACCTGATCACACCGGCAGGCGTGAAGCCCGTTTTGAACTGATGCGCTGCGGGTCTCCCCCCCCATGACGGGGGGCTGAAGCCGTGGATCGTCTATCAGGTCAACCGCTTGATCATAAAGGGTTTTATCAGACGCATGAATAACAACCTGAACCGCATCAATGCGCGAACTTGCAAGCATTGCCCGAATACTATGGCGCAAAACCGGCACCCCCGCCAATTCGCGGTACTGCTTTGGAATACCGCCACCCGCGCGGCGGCCACGTCCTGCGGCAACGATCAGTCCGGTGCGTTTCATCGGGCACTGCCTCTGCCATCAGACGTATTGCCGAAGCAGGTAAACAGGGCTATGAGTGGGTTTGCACAAGGATTAAGCATGTCATCTGTTCTGATTGAAAATAAGGCACTTGCGCCTGCGGTTTTTCTGGCTCCCCTAGCTGGTATCACAGATTTGCCGTTTCGCAACCTTGTTTCGGGCTTCGGGGCGGGTTTGGTGGTGTCCGAAATGGTCGCATCGCAAGATATGGTGCAGGCACGCCCCAGCATGCGGGCGCGTGCTGAATTGGGCTTCGGGGCGGAAAATACCGCCGTGCAAATAGCCGGGCGCGAAGCTTACTGGATGGCGGAATGTGCCAAATTATGCGCAGGAAACGGCGCAAAAATCATCGACATAAATATGGGCTGCCCGTCAAAAACGGTGACACACGGACAATCCGGCTCGGCCCTGATGAAAACCCCCGATTTCGCCCTGTCGCTGATCGAGGCGGTGGTCAATGCGGTCGATGTGCCCGTCACCCTCAAAACCCGTCTGGGGTGGGATGACACTATGCTCAACGCACCGCAAATTGCCAAATCGGCTGAAGCGGCGGGGGTGCAAATGGTCACAATACACGGGCGCACCCGCTGTCAGCTTTATAAAGGAAAATCCGATTGGGCAGCGATTGCACGGGTCAAAAATGCGCTTGATATTCCAGTCATTGCCAACGGCGATATTGTCGATAGCGCATCGGCCAAATGCGCGTTGGAACAATCGGGGGCCGACGGCGTGATGGTGGGGCGCGGGGCGCAGGGGCGGCCTTGGATATTGGCCGAAATCGCCCATGATATCTATGGGTATGCGCCGCCGAAAATTCCATATGGATACAAACTTATTGAAGTCATATCAACACATTATGAGGCAATGCTTAGCTTTTACGGGGCAGAGCTTGGCACCAAAGTCGCACGCAAACATCTAGGCTGGTATATGGACGGCCTTGGCACGCCGAAATCCTTGCGGCAGGCCATATTTACCGAAAAGAACCCCAAATTGGTGCTGTCGCTGATTGCCCGCCTCAATGACGTTCGCGGGCTTGCCGCATGACGGGGCAGGTGTTCGAGAAAATATGGGATGCACTGCCTTTTCCCACCTTTGTGGTCAGTGCTGCTTATGACATTGCACAGGCCAATGCGGCGGCGGAACAATTTATGGCAACATCGCACAAACACATGCGGGGCAAACCTCTGGCGCGGTTTTTTCGCGAAAATTCCATTGTTCTGGATACGGTAAAACAGGCGGCAAAAGATAACGGCGCGGTGACGCAATATAACGTCGATGTGGCACTTGCCGACAAGCCGGTGAAGGCCTGCAATATCTATGTCAGTTTTATTTCATTGGCAATCGGGGATTTGCTTTTGGTGGTGCAACCCACCGGTGTTGCCCAAAAGATGAGCCAGTCGCTGACCAACCTGTCCGCCGCGCGTTCCGTCACCGCGATGGCCGCGATGCTGGCGCATGAAATCCGCAACCCCTTGGCGGGAATTTCGGGGGCGGCGCAATTGCTGGCGATGAATGCCGATGCGCAAGACACTGAACTGGCTGAAATGATCGGGCTGGAAACCAAACGTATCGGCGATTTGGTAGACCGCGTCGAGCATTTCGGGGATCTTCGCCCGATGGCGGCAAAACCGGTCAACATTCATGATGTGCTGGACCGCGCCAAACGCGCAGCACAAGCGGGGCACGCCGCACATGTCGGGTTCAAGGTGGACTATGATCCGTCATTACCAGCGGTTTCGGGTGATGCGGATCAGTTGCTGCAAGTCTTTCAAAACCTTATTAAAAATGCATCCGAAGCAGTCAGTGACAATCGCGGCACAATCAAAATCCGCACCAGTTACAATTCCGGTGTAAAACTGGCGATGCAGGGCCATAAAACCCAGAACCTGCCGATACAAATCCAGATTATCGACAACGGGCGCGGTGTGCCCGACAGTCTGATTGCCGACATTTTCGACCCGTTCGTAACATCAAAATCCAATGGTACGGGTTTGGGTCTGCCGTTGGTGTCAAAGATACTGGCCGCACATGGCGGGCTGGTTGAATGCACAAGCCAACCGGGGCACACAGTGTTTTCTGTGCGCTTACCCGTATGGCGCACCCCCAAGGAGACCCCATAGATGGACGGTACAGTTATTGTCGCCGATGATGATCGCACAATTCGCACGGTTCTGACGCAAGCCTTGACGCGGGCAGGCTGCAAAGTACGCTCGACCGGAACTGTTTCCACCCTGTGGCGCTGGATTGAACAGGGCGAAGGCGATGTCGTGGTCTCGGATGTGATGTTTCCCGATGGCAACGGGCTGGATTTACTACCGCAAATCCACCACAAACGCCCCGATCTGCCGGTGATCATCATCTCGGCGCAAAACACCGTGATGACGGCGATCAGGGCCACCGAATTCGGGGCCTATGATTACCTGCCAAAGCCCTTTGACTTAAAAGATCTTTTGTCTAAAGTCAGCAGTGCCCTGAACCAAACCGGCAGCCCTGCCAAACCTGATCCTGACCCGGACGGTCGCGCCCTGCCGCTGGTCGGCAGCTCGCCACCGATGCAGGATGTTTACCGCGTGGTGGCGCGGGTTTTGAACACGGATTTGAACGTAATGATTATGGGCGAAAGCGGCACCGGCAAAAACCTGCTGGCAACGACCTTGCACCAATTGGGACACCGCGCTGCGGCCCCTTTGATCTGCGTATCGTCGGCCAATGCCCGGTTTGATATATTGCTCGATGCCGATGAAACCCCGACAGGGGCGACGGTTTATCTTGACGAGATTGCCGAGATGCCGATGGACGCACAATTGCGCCTGCTGGAGCTGATGCAATTGCCGCAAATGCGGGATAAAAACCTGCGCTACATCTCGTCGACGCAAAACCCCCTGACCGATCTGATGAATGAAGGATTGTTTCGCGAAGACCTGTTTTACCGCCTTAGCGTGATGCCGATAACCTTGCCGCCGTTGCGCGAGCGTTTGGATGATATTGCGGAACTGACACTGTATTTCCTGCAAAAAACCGCCAATACAGGGCAACCGGCAACAACCATTGATAGCGATGCCTTGCAACTGATGCGCAAGGCCCTTTGGCCGGGCAATGTGCGCGAATTGCAAAATTTCGTACAGCGTTTGGCGGTGTTGTGTCTAGATGCAAATATCACCGCCGCTTTGGTGGCAGAGGCGTTGCAGCAAATGCCACACGCCAAGAACACACCGCAGCCCTTAAAGGGCGAAAAGCTGTCATCGGCGATCGAAATGCACCTGAAACGCTACTTCGATCTGCACGGGGGCGAATTACCGCCGCCCGGTCTTTATAACCGCATTCTGCGCGAAATGGAGCTGCCTCTGATTGCCCTGTCATTGTCCGCAACGCGGGGAAACCAGATCAAAACCGCAGAACTTCTGGGGATAAATCGAAATACTTTGCGAAAAAAGATACAAGAGCATGATATTCAGGTGACACGCACCAAGAAAATGATGTAAAACTGCCACAGTAATCTCCAAGGATGGAATGACTCGGGCAGAATGAGACAGTTTCCACTGATAAAGAAGGTCGACAGGTTTAACGCATGGCGTAAGCGCAGGCGGGTGCAAAATGTGTTTACATTTGTCCTTGTCGGGCTTGGCCCGCTATTGCTGCTGATGACCGTGCTTATTTTAAACCGCTTCGGTGCGCGCGTCTCTCCGGGGTTGTTACGCGGCATCCTGCTGGCCGATTTTGTTTATGTCCTGGTGATTGTCGCCCTTGTGGCGCAGCGTGTCATGCAGATGGTGGCAGCACGGCGCGCCAAGTCGGCCGGCTCACGATTGCACATGCGCCTAAGTGCGGTGTTTGCCCTTGTTGCGCTTATCCCCACGGTTCTGGTTGCGGTATTTGCAACCGTTACCCTGAATATCGGCATTGAAGGCTGGTTTTCCGAACGGGTGCGCGATGCGGTCGGGACTTCCTTGCTGGCAGCCCAGGCCTATGAAGACGAGCAACGCAATGATCTGACAACGGATGCAAGTTTTCTGGATCGCTATCTGGTACAACAAAAACGCCGTATGCCTTTAATCGCCCCCGGCGAAATCCGCGATGCGCTGATCAAGGGGCAATCCCTTATTCAACGGGGCCTTAAGGAAGCCTATGTCATCGACAGCGGGGCAGAATTGGTGGCACGCGGCGATAAAAGCTATCGGTTTGATTATGAGCCGCCCTCAAAAGAACAATTCACAGAAGCCGACAAAGGCGCGCCGGTTGTTATTCAGGACTGGGAAAACAACGAATTCAGGGCGCTTTTGAAACTGCCCAATTACTTTGATCGCTACCTGTTGGTATCGCGCACCGTGGATGGCTCTATTCTATCACTACTGGATGAAACCAAACAAACCGCCACGCTTTATAACCAGTTGGAAAGCGAACGCGGGCGGATGCTGTTTGATTTGGGGCTGATATACCTGGGCTTTGCCTTTTTCGTGATATTATCGGCGATTTGGCTGGGCCTGTGGTTTGCCGAACGTCTGGCGCGTCCCGTCGGTAAACTGGCGGGGGCAGCACAACGGGTCGGGGCAGGGGATTTGACGGTACGGGTCAAGGAAGAGCCGGGCGACGATGAAATTGCCATGTTGGGGCGGATATTCAACCGGATGACGCAACAGGTGAAACGCCAACGCGACGATTTGATCGAGGTCAATGCCCACACCGAAAAACGCCGCCGCCTGTTCGACAGTGTGCTGACAGGGGTAACGACGGGGGTTATCGGGCTGGATCCCGACGGCAAAATCGAAATTATGAATGCAGCCGCTGCCAAAATACTGGAAGTGACAAGCGATGATGTGTTGGGACAAAATCTGGCACAGGTGGTGCCCGAATTTGCCCAACTTTACAATCAAACCCATAACAAAACCACACAGACCCTTCAGGACGAGATCAACCTGACCCGCGCAGGCAATGCCGAAGTTTTGCTGGTGCGCATTGCGGCACGTATCACCGAAGGCGAAAAGCTGGAAGGCTATGTTGTCACGTTTGACGATGTCACCGATCTGGTCTCGGCGCAACGTATGGCGGCCTGGGGCGATGTGGCGCGGCGTATTGCCCATGAGATCAAAAACCCGCTGACCCCGATTCAGTTATCAGCCGAACGTATGGCGCGCAAATTCGCCCCCCTTGTCGGGGATGAGGCCGATACGTTGAAACAATATACCGACGTGATTATCCGCCAGACCAATGACTTGCGCCGGATCGTCGACGAGTTTTCCAAATTCGCCCGCATGCCAACCCCTGTTCGACGTCTCGAAGACCTGTCCAAGCTGATTACAGACGCGGTTTTATTGCAGGAAAATGCCCGTCAGGATATTGATATAACCCTGAAAAATAACTATAAATCACTGGAGTCAAAGCTGGACAGCACGATGATTAGCCAGGCTTTGACAAATCTGATCAAAAACGCAGGCGAGGCAATAGACAGCTATACTGAAGCGCATGGGGCAGAGGAATACAAACCTGAAATCCGGGTGCTTGTTGACAGTAACGATCAAGCGATTGTTATTCGCATAGAAGACAACGGCATCGGCCTGCCCGCAAAGCAGCGCTCGCGTTTGTTCGAGCCTTATGTGACAAACCGCAAAAACGGCACCGGTCTGGGCCTGTCCATTGTAAAGAAAATAATCGAGGAACACGGCGGCACGCTGGAATTGCTGGATGCGCCTAAATTCAAAGGCAACAACCATGCGGGCGCGATGGCGCGGATCACCTTACCGATTGTAAATCACGACCAAAAAGAACATCTGAATGTAAAAGTGGCGTAAACGTCAAAGGAAAAAAATATGGGCGATATTTTAGTAGTAGACGACGAAAAAGACATCCGCGAACTGGTCTCGGATATTTTAGTGGATGAAGGCTACAGCACACGGCTTGCGGCCAATTCGGATGAGGCGTTTCACGCGATCAACGCGGAAGCCCCGGATCTGATCATTCTGGATATCTGGCTGAAGGAAAGCAAACTGGACGGCATTGATATTCTGAAAACCGTGCGCCGCGATAATCCGGATATTCCCATCGTGATCATATCGGGCCACGGCAATATCGAAATTGCGGTGGCTGCAATCAAGCAAGGGGCCTATGATTTCATTCAAAAGCCGTTCAACATCGACCAACTGCTGGTGGTCATCGCGCGGGCGATGGAAACCTCGCGTTTGCGCCGTGAAAATGCGGCCCTTAAAGTGCGCGATGTAACATCCTCGACCATGGTCGGCGACAGTACGGTTTTCAAAACCCTGCGGTCGCAACTGGATAAAGTCACCAAAACCAATGCCCGGGTGATGCTGACCGGCCCGTCTGGGGCGGGTAAAGAGGTTGCCGCGCGCTACATTCACGCTAATTCGGATCGCAGTAAAGCCCCGTTTATCTCGGTTAACTCGGCCACGATCGAACCCGAACGCATGGAAGAAGTGTTGTTTGGCCGTGAAACCACAGAGCGCGGTCACGAGCCGGGTCTGCTGGAACAGGCCCATGGCGGTTTTGTGTTCTTCGATGAAGTGGCCGATATGCCGCTTGGCACCCAATCTAAAATCCTGCGGGTACTGGTGGACCAGCAATTCACCCGCGTCGGCGGTGCCGATCAAGTGCGTGTCGATCTGCGTGTAATATCTGCCACTAACAGGGATTTACGCAGCGAAATAAAGGCCGGCAGGTTTCGCGAAGAACTGTACCACCGCTTGAATGTTGTCCCAATCGAGCTGCCGTCCCTGGAAGATCGCCGCGAAGATATTCCGGTTATCGCCAAACATTTTGTGGCTGAACTGCATAAAAACCAGGGCTTGCCCTTGCGCGCCCTTGCGGAAGAAACATCCGCCATGCTGCAAACAATGCCGTGGCCGGGAAATGTGCGCCAGTTGCGTAATATCATTGAACGGGTTTTGATCCTCGGGGCCGACACCGGCGACATTTTGCCAAGCGAATTACCCAGCAATGTTCTGGAAGAAACCGATACCGGCCCGACACAGAAAACCTTTGCCATGCTGCCCTTGCGCGAAGCCCGCGAAATGTTCGAGCGCGAGTATCTTATGGCCCAGATCAACAGGTTCGGTGGTAATATTTCCAAAACCGCGAATTTTGTCGGAATGGAACGTTCGGCGTTGCACCGCAAGCTGAAATCGTTGAATGTGATCACAACAAATAAATCCGGTGCCCGTGTCGCCGAGGTTGAAGGGGCGACAAATGCGTAAGCAAAGGGTCGTGTTTAACGCCGAAATCAGGAGACTGAAATGAAGGTCATAATCTGTGGTGCAGGTCAGGTTGGCTGGCAAATAGCACATCATTTATCATCGGAAAAAAATGATGTCACCGTTGTCGATAACAATGCGGAACTGGTCGCGCGCGCCACCGATACGCTTGATGTGGCCGGGGTTACGGGCTTTGCCTCTTATCCGGATGTTTTGGCGCGTGCAGGGGCCAATGATGCGGATATGATTATTGCCGCGACGTTTTCCGACGAGGTGAATATGGTCACCTGTCAGGTGGCCCATTCGATATTCACAATCCCGCGTAAAATTGCCCGGTTGAGGGCGCAATCCTATCTTGATGTGATCAACTCTGATCTTTACAAGAAGGATCACATGCCCATTGATGTGGTGATTTCACCCGAGCTGGAAGTGGCAAAAACCGCATTGCAACAAATCGACCACCCGTCGACTTTTGACATCGAGCCATTTTTGCAAGGACAGGCCCAGTTGATCGGGATCGAACTGGACGAAGATTGTCCGGTGCTGAACACCCCGTTGCGGCAATTGTCAGAGCTGTTTTCCACCTTGCGTGCGGTTGTGGTCGGGATCCGGCGCAAGGGCCGCCTGTTCACCCCGAATCCGGATGATCCCTTGTTTGAAAATGACCAGATCTATCTGGTGATCCACAATGATGATTTGACGCGCGGTCTGGAAGTGTTTGGCAAAACCAGCAAAAAGCGGGAACGTGTGATTATTCTAGGCGGCGGCAATGTCGGCTTGCGGGTTGCAATGACGCTGGAACAACGCGGCGACCGCATACGGGTCAAGATGATCGAAAAAAACCGCGAATGTGCCGAACGGGCTGCCGACGCTTTGGTGCGCACCATCGTTTTACACGGCGACGGTCTGGATATGGAGATGTTGACCGAAGCCAACATTGCAAATGCCGATGCTATGCTGGCTTTGACCTCGGACGATAAAACCAATTTGCTGGGATGCACCCGGGCCAAGGCCGAGGGGGTTCCGATGACCGTCGCACTGGTCAATGATCCGACCTTGACCGAATTGAAAGACCCGTTGAAAATCGACGCGTTTATCAACCCGCGGGCAACAACGGTGTCTTCCATTTTGCGCCATATCCGCCACGGCAAGGTTAAGGAAGTTTATTCCATTGGCGACGCTGAAGCCGAAGTGATCGAAGCACAAGTGTTGAAAAGTGCGACGATCGAGGGGATGAAACTGCGCGATGTGGATTTCCCCGACGGGGCATTGCTGGGGGCGATTAAAAAGGGCTCCGAGATTATGCGCCCTAGCGGCGATACCAAGATCGAAAATGGCGACACCGTGGTTATTTTCTGCCTGTCAGAGGCCGTTGCCAAAGTAGAAGCCCTGTTTCTAGTTCAAACCGATTTCTTTTAATATCATGAGATGGTTAGAAGATTTCCCTTTCTTTGTTATCTTGATGGGCCTGTCGTGCATTGCGATGTATATTCCGATGATGCACGCCATACGGCTGGAAGACTGGCTAACGGCGCGCACGTTTTTTTATGATGCCACTTTTTTAAGTGTGGTGACGGTGATTGTCGGGATCGCCACGCGCAGGCAGGCTAGGGGGGCCTCTGCCAGTGCGCATCTTTTGACCATGCTCGGGGCCTATGTGGTTTTGCCGGTATTTTTGGCCATGCCAATGGCGCATCTGGTGAAAAGCATTACGTTTTTCCAAGCCTATTTTGAAATGTTGTCCAGCCTGACAACCACGGGTGCCACCCTGTTTGACACCCCAAGCGCCCTATCCGAGCCGCTGCATTTGTGGCGTGCCTTGGTTGGCTGGCTTGGCGGGTTTATGATCCTTGTGGTGGCGATGGCGATATTCGCCCCGCTTAATATGGGGGGCTTCGAGATTTATGCTTTGCAAAGAAGCCGTAAAGTGGCTGTGTCACAGATGCAAAAGGCGGAAGTCTCGGAACGTTTAAACCGGTTTGCATTGCAAATTTTTCCGGTTTATCTGCTTTTGACAACGGTTCTAGCCCTTATACTAATCATTTTCGGGGATCGCGTTTTGGTGGCGGTCAGCCACGCCATGGCAATTCTGTCGACCAGCGGCATTTCCCCCGTGGGCGGATTGGCGGCGACCCACTCAGGGTTTTTGGGCGAAGTCGTGATGTTCATGTTCCTGTTTTTCGCGATTTCCAGAAACACCTATTTGCCGGGGCGTGAACAGGAAAACTGGCAGACCATCAGACGCGACAAGGAAATTATACAGGCCCTGTTGATCGTTACGATTATCCCGATCCTGTTGTTCTTGCGGCATTGGACAAGCGCCCTTGAACTGAACATGCAGCCCGACGGCCTGACCGCATTAAAGTCGATCTGGGGCAGTATGTTTACGGTTCTGTCTTTTATGACAACAACGGGGTTTGTCAGCCAGTCGTGGGAAGCATCACAAAGCTGGTCGGGCCTGAACACATCGGGCATGATCTTTATCGGGCTTGCATCCCTGGGCGGCGGTGTGGCGACCACCGCGGGCGGGATTAAACTTCTGCGTATTTACGCGCTTTACAAACACGGGCTTCGCGAATTGGAACGTCTAAGCTTCCCCCATTCCGTCGGAGGCAAAGGTCAGGCGGGGCGCTCTATTCGCCGTGAAGGGGCTTTTATGGCCTGGGTTTTCTTGATGGTTTTCATGTTAAGCTTAGGCGTTATCATGTTGGCCCTGACCCTGACGGGAACGGGTTTTGCCGATGCCCTGGTTTTTGCCGTTGCCGGGCTTAGTACCACGGGGCCGTTGATCAATATCGCCATTGAAGACGGTAGCCGCTATGCGCAGCTTTCCGATATTGCAAAAGGCATTTTATGCGTTGCAATGATTCTCGGGCGGCTTGAAACTGTGGCGGTGATTGCGCTGTTTAATCCGAATTACTGGCGTTAAGGACACAGTTTTCATGAAAAAATCATATAAATGGCAGGTTTGCTATGGATAATCTAAAAACCACCTTTAGTATCACTTGAATAAAAAGAAACTGCCCAGCGAAAATGCGGGCCAATAATGAAAGCTTAAAAAATGGCTGTCGATAAAGCAAACTTGCAGGATGCATTCCTGAATAACGTTCGCAAAGAGAAAAACTCTGTGACTGTATTTTTGATCAATGGTGTGAAATTGCAAGGTGTGATTACCTGGTTCGACAATTTTTGCATATTGCTGCGCCGTGATGGCCAATCGCAACTGGTCTATAAACATGCGGTATCCACCATCATGCCTGCACAAGCCGTTGTTTTATATAATGGAGACGGAGAATAGACGACTCTGAAAACCGCGTAAGCGTTCTACATCCCGACATTTGGAACACTAACAATCGCCGCTCGGCGCAGCATTCGCTGGACGAGGCGGTGTCACTTGCGCTGGCGATGAATTTAGAGGTGGCGCATCAATTGGTTGTGCCGTTGAAAAAACCGCAAGCCGGGCTGTTGTTTGGCAAGGGCAAGCTGGAAGAACTAGCCGCGATATTTCAGGCCGACGACATCGGGCTGGTCATCATCGACGGGCCGGTAACCCCGATACAGCAGCGTAATCTGGAAAAGCAATGGGGCGTGAAAGTACTGGATCGCACCGGCTTGATTCTGGAAATCTTCGGCGACAGGGCGGCAACCCGCGAAGGGGTTTTGCAGGTTGATCTGGCAGCACTTTCCTACCAGAAAACCCGCCTTGTGCGCAGTTGGACACACCTGGAGCGGCAACGGGGCGGTCTAAGTTTTGTCGGCGGGGCTGGCGAAAGCCAGCTAGAGGCCGACAGGCGCGCCATTGATGACGCGATTGTGCGGCTGAAACGCCAGCTTGCCAAAGTGGTGAAAACCCGCACGCTGCACCGCAGTGCGCGCAAGAAAATACCCTACCCGATTGTTGCACTGGTGGGCTACACCAATGCGGGTAAATCGACTATTTTCAACCACATCACCGGTGCTTCCGTGATGGCAAAAGACATGCTTTTTGCCACCCTTGATCCAACCATGCGGTCGGTCGAGTTACCCTCGGGCCGCGAGATCATTCTGTCAGATACGGTCGGATTTATCTCGGATCTGCCAACCGAACTGGTGGCCGCATTCCGCGCTACCCTGGAAGAGGTGCTGGACGCGGATCTGATCTTGCATGTGCGCGACATTGCCGATCCCGAAACGGAAGAGCAATCGCGTGATGTGATGGAAATTCTTGGCAAGCTGGGGATCGAAGATCAAGCGCAAGACGCCATCGTCGAGGTCTGGAACAAGATAGATTTGGTGGAAGCGGACAAATCCAAGCAGCTTTTTACCATTGCCAACCGGAATGACCGGATCGTGACGACTTCGGCGGTAACGGGGCAGGGTATCGCCGAGTTGCTGGATGTCATCGAGCTGAATTTGCTTGAAACCACGGTGACCGAAACCCTAAAGCTGACTTTTTCCGAAGGCAAACGCCGCGCATGGCTGTTTGATCACAATGTGGTGGACGCCGAAAAGCAGATCGACATCGGCTTTGAGGTGACGGTGACATGGACTGCCAAATTGGCGGCGCAGTTTCAGAACGTTTAGGCACGGGGCCTTAAGGGGCGGGTGTTAAAGTCGTTATCCCGACCGCGCCACCACGGGCCAGTTTCGGGTCTAGCGACATCGGGATATATTCGCCGCGCCGCCAAAGCTGTGCCATATCGTCATAGTGGCGCGAAAACGGGTGGCCCGATTGTCCGGTGGAAATAATATAGAGCGAGCTGTCGGGGTCGGAAAAATCCACGATCTCGCGGTAGCCTGCCGCGTGAATATTGGTATAGGGTTCTTTGCCTGTGCCTGTGGTGCGGCCCCGGTTCAGGGTATTGTCGCCGCCAGACGTTTCCTGACGGATGTTGGTAAACCATCCCAGCAAAGGAATTTTACCTAAAACCTTGTGATCCTGATACGCCTGATGGGCCTTACCCCAACGCCAACTGTTAATGTGAACCCCGTATTTTTCGGTAAGCTCCAATAGGGCGTCATCAAGGGCCATGCGGGCGATGTCTGTGCAGGTCTCTTTGCGTGTCGAGGGGCGAATGTCGCACCATTTGGCGGCACCGTCGATGTTACGGTAAACCCGTTCGATAAACACCGGGTCGGGGCGCGGGAATTTAGCGATCAACGGTCCCAGCTCATCTGCGGCAAGACGGGATTGCAAATGGCGCAGCCATGCGGCGTAAATCAGCGGTTCCGGCAGGTGCTGATCCATATCGCCGTTCCAGTTTGCCAATAGATCAAGCGCGGTTTGTTCGCGTTTTTCCTTTGTCCCCGAAGCGGCGTCGGCCGATGTGTACCACAGCTCGCGTGCGATAAGCGGAAGTAACGAGCGGGCCGCATTCGATACCGTATCGGTTTGCGCATCAATAAAGCTTTCGCGGGTGTGTACAGCGCGGGCATTCATAAGCTTGGTCAAGCGTTGAATGCGTTGCGTATCACCCCATAAGTAGCTGACATGATTAGGAAAATCCGCGTTTGTAAGTTTGTTGTTGGTATTGGCAACAATGCCGCTTTCGGGGTTTTTGACATAAGGGTTGGCGGTGTAATCAAAATAGCCATCCCAGCGGTTTTGCGCCAGCCAACCTTGCGACGGGATACGGCCCCTGCTGGTATGCTCAAGCTTGCGTTTGGGCATCCGCCCGATGGTTTGCATGGCAATGCCGTTCTTATCTGCCAGGGTCAGATTTAGCGATGGGGCAATGAAATCACGCTCCGCTTTGCGGGCTTGAAATATAGATTTAGAGTGCATCAGATTGATCGCCGCCGTCATCGAGGTATCCTTGGCTTCAAGGGCGGCCCAGCGCAGGGATGTCACATGACCGGGCGGGGTTATTGATCCAAGCGCATATAGTTTGGCTGGAATAACCGGACCATTTTCAGTGTAGCGCAGCTTGATGGTGCGGCTTTCCCCGCCTTTTACGGCAATTATTATGCTTTTGGTCCGAAACGGTTTATAGCCGTCAGGCGTTAGATATTCTTCCGGATTATCGGGGTTAAGCTTTTCTATATAAATATCGAGATTATCCATATAGGAACTTGTTATCCCCCATGCCAGATCATTGGAACGGCCCGATAGAATGACCGGTATGCCGGGGATTGTAGCCCCGATAACACCACCCTGTTGAAATTCAAGCCGCGCCAGCATCCAGATCGACGGGGCGGTCAGGTCAAGATGCGGGTCATTGGCCAGCAACGGTGCTTTGGTCGCCGCACGGGTCGATGCGGCTGCCCAGGCGTTCGACGCTCCGGCCATATTGAGTGGCCGCAGGGGATCAAGCGGGTCAACGCTATTCTCGGCAAGTTTGGTTTTCAATTTTGTGTCCGGAAAAATCTGCGCATATTCGGGCAGGTTTATGACGCCGTCCCCGGGGGCATCAGGCATAATATCTTTGACCATACTGGCCCCGATGGCCAGTGACACTTGCGCCCGCAGCACTTCATTGCGCAGGTTACTGTCCAGTTTCAACGCCATCAACCGGACAATGGCCAGGCTGTCTGCCGGAACCCAGGGGGCGATTTTATTTGAAAACAGAAAAAATTCAGGCGCACCGCGCCCTAACGCCTTTTTGTTCACAGTGCGCAGCCACGCATTGACCCCTTCGGCATAGGCTTTGAGGGCCATTTTGGTCGCATCGCTTTGATATTGGTAGGAACCTTGTGCAAGACCGTAAAGATCAAGACGGCGGATAAACCCGTCAATATTGACGGTACGTTCCCCGAATATCTCGGACAGCCGCCCTTGTGCTGTACGCCTGAGCATGGTCATTTGCCACAAGCGGTCCTGGGCATGGGCAAAGCCAAGGCCGAAATAGACATCACGGTCGGATTTTGCAAAAATATGGGGCACATCGTAGGTGTCGCGCACGATCTCGACCGGGGCATTGATGCCTTTGATTGTATAGGTGGCATTATAGTCGGGCAAAGAGCGCATAGCGACGTAATAGGTCAAAACTCCGGCGACAACGGCCAAGACAAACATGGCTGTAAACCCGCGCAACAGCCAGCGAAATAAAAAAGCCAAATCCACCTCCGAAACTTGTTCAAAAGCTTTATCAGCCCACAGCTTGCTGGGCAATAGGCCCTATCTGTCCGAATTATCAAATTCGGCCTTCAAACGTGGGCGGTTTTGCCGTAATGCAGGGGCAATATTATATGAGGCACCCCATGACCATTACATTTGATCCCAACCGCCCGCTGAAAATTGCCCCAAGCATCCTGTCGGCCGATTTTGCCCGTCTGGGGCAGGAAATAACCGATGTGGAAGCCATGGGGGCGGACTGGATCCATGTGGACCCGATGGATGGCCATTTTGTCCCGAACCTGACCATCGGCCCCAATGTGGTCGCGGCCATTCGCCCGCATGTGAAAACCGTGATGGATGTGCATTTGATGATCGCGCCCGCTGATCCTTATCTGGAAGCTTTTGCCAAAGCCGGCAGTGATATTATGACGGTACATGCAGAAGCCGGCCCGCATCTGGATCGCAGCTTGCAGGCAATCCGGTCATATGGCTGCAAGGCGGGGGTGGCGTTGAATATCACCACGCCCTTATCGGTGCTGGAATATTGTCTGGACAAGATCGACATGATTCTGGTGATGACAATCAATCCGGGCTTTGGCGGGCAGAAATTCAACTATGAAGTCGTTGAAAAGGTTGCCGCTGCAAGGCGGATGATCGCGGATCGTCCGATCTGGCTGGAAGTCGATGGCGGGGTTTCCCCTGAAACCGCCCCTTTGTGCTGGAAAGCCGGGGCAGATGTTCATGTGGCGGGATCAGCCGTGTTCAAAGGCGGTCGGCCTGAGGATTACAAACGCAACATGGCGGCAATGCGGGCGGCGTGTGAAGGCTGAGCGAAGATATAACGTCACCGCTCAACCCATTGTTATTGCAAGTATTATCTGACGATACGGTTGTATTTCGAGCCTTCAAGTGAAGCCCCGACCAACAATCCTGCCTGCCCGAACACAATCCCGTATACCCCTTCATGGGCGGTATTGGTATCAAGCCCGGCAGAATTGGCCGTACCGATCAGGGTATATTCAAGATCGGCGCCAAGTGTCCAACCGGGACGTGAACGGAATTTTTGCAAGGAATGCTCATCCATGAAGAACAGTGCTTGGGCGATTTGCTGCACACCGATTTGCAGGCCGAAAGAACCGGCAACAACGGAATAGTAGTCAACCGGCGCGGCCCCGACCAGAAGCGAGCCTTCACCGTAAGAGGCCCCGAAAACGAAACTGCCTTTGGTTATTTTCGGCATGATCAACATGCCTGCCGCAGTATCCACCAAGGATTGCGTGAAAGGAACGTCGTTTTCCATCTGGCGAATCGCAGCTTCGACATTGGCGTCGATTTTAAACCGTTTGCGGCTGCCTGTGCCGCCTGCGCATGCCGTGGTCAAAGACGCACCTGCTGTTGCGATAACCCCGCGTCGGGTCCAATTGGTCATGTATTTGCTCCTGTAGTAGCCTGCTATTTACGGTCTAAGGCCGTGTTCTGGCCTTATTTTATGCTATATTTTGTGTGTTGTCATCATATTACTACGATATAAGCGTGATTTCGCTTGGAAAATGCGCTTATACCGGTTTTGCCAGTTTTTCGGACACCTCAAAGGCATAATAGGTCAAAATACCTGCACAGCCTGCACGTTTGAACGCCAGCAGACTTTCCAGAATGATCCTGTCGCGATCAACCCAGTTGTTGGCCGAGGCCGCTTCTATCATCGCATATTCACCGCTGACCTGATAGGCGAATGTGGGGACGTTGAATTCGGTGTTGACCCGCTGGCAAATGTCCAGATAGGGCTGACCCGGCTTGACCATGACCATATCGGCGCCTTCCTTCAGGTCGCGGGCGATCATGCGCATCGCCTCATCGGAATTGCCCGCATCCATCTGGTAGCTGTGTTTGCCACCGATAAGCGCGCCTGCAGCCCCGACTGCATCACGAAACGGGCCGTAAAAGGCAGAGGCGAATTTGGCGGAATAGGCCATGATCGCCACATGGGCGAAATCGTTTTGTTCCAGGGCGCGCCGGATCACGCCGATACGCCCGTCCATCATATCGGAGGGGCCAAGAATGTCGGCACCGGCTTCGGCGTGGGTCAGGGCCTGACGTTCCAGAACCAAAAGGGTTTCATCGTTCAGAACCTCACCGTCTTTGACGATGCCGTCGTGACCGTCCGAATTATAAGGGTCAAGGGCAACATCCAGAAGAATGCCGATGTCGGGCACGGCGGCCTTGATGGCGCGGGTGGCCCGGTTGACCAGATTATCGGGGTTGTAGGCCTCTTCTGCCGCCGGGGTTTTCAGATGGCTTGGGGTGTACGGGAAAAGCGCGATCACAGGTATGCCCAAATTTGCCGCATCATTGGCCGCCATAACGGCGCGGTCAATGGTCAGGCGCTCGACACCGGGCATCGAGGATACCGGTTCGGATCCATCCTTGCCTTCCATGATAAAAATAGGCCAAATAAAATCGGCAGGGGTCAAATGATTTTCGCGCACCAGATCGCGCATCCAGTCGGTACGGCGCAAACGGCGGGGGCGATTGGCGGGGAACGGGGCTGATGTATGTGTCACTAATTTGGATCCTCACAGGTTCTTGCCGTCGAATTGCCTAAATTTCAGGGCAAGTTCAAGGAAAAATGCCTCTCTATTGTTGGAATCACCGATAAACCCCCGTAATAGGGGGCAAATATGAATGTAGGGCCTGAACATGTACGCAGATATTCTAACCGTGAACAGCTTTGTCAGCCCGTGGTACTGGTTGCTTGTGGCGATTTTATGGGTACGCGCCATCCAGTGGACGCTTGGTATTCCAAGCGATGTGATGCGGGCGGCGCGAAAAGGGGATGCCGCAGCCCACAAGGATGCGCTGGCTTTGATGGATATACATATCCGCAGTGTGACCCGCGATTTCAACCATTTCGGGATGATTCTTGTGCTTGTGACGTGTTTTGTTCTTGCGTCCTTTGCCACCTTGGGCTTCTGGAATGATGTTACCATGCTGCAAGGTGTTTTTCTGATCAGCTTTCCCATGGTGCTTATCGGTGGCATGGACATCAGGCTGGCTATAAGATTGCAAAAACAGCCGGTCGATTGGGCAGAGCTGTGCCGGATATACCGCAAACAACGCAGGCTGAAATTTGCCCTTGCGCTGTTGTTTTTGTTGATTTCGATGTTGTGGGCGTTGTTTCTGGAAATTCGCCCCTTGCTGGAACAGTTATAAGCGGTTGAACCGCCCCCTTTGCTCAGGTAATTCCGCCCCCATGACCGATCACCCTTACAGACCTGACCTGATAACCGTTAGCGGCGCGCCGGAAGGCTTTGACGCGCAGCTTCTGGCCGAGCATCTGGCCAAATCGGCGGCCCCTGTCATTCATATCGCCCGTGATGATACACGCATGGACGAAACCCGCACCGCTTTGCGGTTTTTTGCCCCGAACCTGCCGGTGTTCACCTTCCCCGCGTGGGATTGTCTGCCTTACGACCGTATTTCGGCCAATGCGGATATATCGGCAAGCCGCATGGCTGTGCTGGCGATGTTGTCTGCTGGATTTTCGCAACCCTTTATTTTGCTGACCACCGTAGCGGCGGCGACCCAGCGGGTGCCGGCGCGTGACATCATGGCAAAGTCCAGTTTCACCGCCACCGTCGGCAAACAAATAGACGAGGCGGCCTTGCGGGACTTCTTTGTGCGCATGGGCTTTACCCAAGCCCCCACAGTGATGGAACCGGGGGATTACGCCATACGCGGCGGTTTGATCGACGTATTCCCGCCCGGCGATAGCGGCCCGGTGCGTCTGGATCTGTTCGGCGATGTTCTGGACGGGGTGCGCCGCTTCGATGTGGAAAGCCAGCGCACGGTGGAAAAACTGACTCGGATCGAGCTTGCGCCTGTGTCCGAGGTTATTCTGGACGCGCCATCAATCGAACGTTTCCGGCGCAATTACCGCCATGAATTCGGCGCAGCAGGCACCGATGACCCGCTTTATGAAAGTATAAGTGCGGGGCGTAAATATCAGGGCGTGGAACACTGGACGCCGTATTTTCACGCGCAGATGGAAACCCTGTTCGATTACATCCCGCGCGCGACTATTTTTCTTGATGACCGCACCACACAGGCGCGGCTGGCGCGGTGGGAGGCGATTGTCGACCAGTATCAGGCCCGTCGTCAGGCTTTGACAAACAAATCGCGCATGGACAGTGTTTATAAGCCGTGCCCGCCGGAATTGCTGTATCTTGATGATGCCGCATTCGATGCGGCAACCAAGGGGCACAAGCTGCGCCAACTGAACCCGCTGCCGCAAAGCACCGGCCCGAATGTGATTGATGCAGGCGGGCGCATCGGGCGCAATTTTGCCCCCGAGCGGCAACAGGAAAAGCTTAATCTTTTCGGTGCTCTGGCAGAGCATATTAAAGACAGGCGCAAAACCGGCCATGTTTTAATCGCGTCGTTCTCGAAGGGCGCGCGCGAGCGTTTGGCGGGGCTTTTGCACGAGCATGAAACGCTTGGCGCCGTCAACATTGCCAATTGGACGGATACGGGCAGGGACAAGGGCGGCCTGTCGCTGGCGGTCTGGCCGCTTGAACACGGGTTCGAGGCCAAAGGTCTGACGGTGATTTCCGAACAGGATGTGTTGGGGGATCGGTTGATCCGCACCGGGCGGCGCAAACGCAAGGCAGAAAACTTTCTGACCGAGGCCACCAGTCTGACACCGGGTGATCTGGTGGTGCATCTTGATCACGGGGTCGGGCGTTATCGGGGCTTGGAAACCGTGACGGCGGCGGGGGCACCGCATGACTGTATCTTGCTGGAATACGCCAATAATGACCGTCTGTTCATACCGGTGGAAAATATCGAGCTGCTATCGCGCTACGGCCATGAAGAGGGGCTGCTGGACCGTCTTGGCGGCGGCGCATGGCAGGCCAAAAAGGCCAAGCTGAAAGAACGCATCCGCGAAATCGCCGACAAGCTGATCCGCATTGCCGCCGAACGCATGTTGCGCAAAGGCCAGGTGTTGACCCCGCCTGCGGATCACTGGGACAGCTTTTGTGCCCGCTTCCCCTATATCGAGACCGACGATCAGTTGAATGCCATCGAGGATGTGCTGGAAGACATGGGCTCGGGCCGCCCGATGGATCGGCTGATCTGCGGCGATGTGGGGTTCGGGAAAACCGAAGTGGCATTGCGGGCGGCCTTTGTTGCGGCAACGGCGGGGATGCAGGTGGCGGTCATCGCCCCGACAACGCTGCTGGCGCGTCAACATGCGAAATCTTTCACCGAACGGTTTCGCAATACCGGCATTCGGGTGAAACAACTGTCGCGGTTTGTCAGCGCCAAAGAGGCGGCTTTGACCAAACAGGCGATGGCCGACGGGGCGGTGGAAATCGTTGTCGGCACCCATGCGCTGCTGGCCAAAAACATCAAGTTCAGTAATCTGGGCCTGTTGGTGATCGACGAGGAACAGCATTTCGGGGTCAATCACAAGGTACGTCTGAAACAGTTGCGATCGGACGTGCATGTCCTGACCCTGACCGCCACGCCGATCCCGCGCACCTTGCAGATGTCGCTGTCGGGGGTGCGGGAGTTAAGCATTATCGGCACGCCGCCGGTGGACCGTCTGGCGATCCGCACCTATGTTTCCGAGTTCGATAGCGTCACCATCCGCGAAGCCCTGTTGCGTGAACATTACCGCGGCGGACAAAGTTTCTATGTGGTGCCACGGATCAAGGATTTGCCCGATGTTGAGCAATTCCTGAAAGACCAGATGCCCGAACTGACCTATGTGGTGGCCAACGGCCAGATGGCAGCGGGGGATCTGGATGACCGGATGAACGCGTTTTATGATGGCAAGTATGATGTCCTGCTGGCCACAACGATTGTCGAAAGCGGGCTGGATATTCCCACCGCCAATACGATGATTATTCACCGCGCCGATATGTTCGGCCTGTCGCAGCTTTACCAGATCAGGGGGCGTGTCGGGCGCTCCAAAACCCGGGCTTATGCGTATCTGACCACCAAACCGCGCCAACGGTTGACCAAAGCGGCTGAAAAACGTCTGCGGGTGCTGGGGTCATTGGACAGTCTGGGGGCGGGCTTTATGCTGGCGTCACAGGATATGGATATTCGCGGGGCCGGCAACCTGCTGGGGGATGAACAATCGGGGCAGGTGCGCGAAGTCGGTTTCGAGCTTTATCAAGAGATGCTGGAAGAGGCCATCGCCAAGATGAAAGCCGGTGAAATGGAGGGTCTGACGGAGGTCGATGAACAATGGTCGCCGCAGATCAATCTGGGCGTGCCGGTGTTGATCCCTGCCGATTATGTTACCGATCTGGATGTGCGCCTTGGGCTGTACCGGCGTCTTTCAAGCTTGGCCAAAAAGGTTGAATTAGAGGGCTTTGCGGCCGAGCTGATCGACCGCTTCGGCACGCTGCCCGACGAGGTCAACATGCTGCTGCGCATCGTGCGCATCAAGGCCATGTGCCGCGCGGCGGGGATTGCCAAGATGGACGGCGGGCCCAAGGGTGTGGTTTTGCAGTTCCGGAACAACAAGTTTGCCAGCCCTGAAAAACTGGTGGCGTTTTTGCAGGATCAACGGGGGACTGCCAAGGTTAAAGACAACAAAATCGTGGTGCGCCGTGACTGGGTGAGTGATGATAAAAAGATCAAGGGGGCGTATATTATTGCGCGCGATCTGGCGGTGTTGGCGAAGGGGTGATAGGAACGATATGGGGTTATCTTGTTGATATTATTTATAACATCAAATTTATCGGTATGAAAAATGCACAATACAGCAGCCTTTTTATACCCCACATCAGGGAGACTTCATCTGTGGCTTGCCGTGTTTTTATTATGATGAATTCAAGTGCAATGCCCTAAAATGATTATTGATTATAAGGAATAAATTGCCGAATGGCAGGTTTGAGTCTTTAGTTACCGAATTTGATGCGTCGCGGCTTGGGTAATTCATGATGCGAGTCAGTGCCAGTAACGATCCAAAACAGACACTCAAATACCTTCACTAAAGATAACTATGTGGAGATAGTTGCCGCTCGCTCCAGGTCGAATTAACAGTTGGGTTTGAACCGTGTATTTTATATACCCAACCTACACCAAAACCCGAAAGTTTTGATGTGATATGACGCGGAAATTGTCGGTTACTTGATCGCGGAAATTCCGCCATTCTTTTGGAA
>JASFZB010000033.1:0-64635 GCA_045046705.1 Rhodobacterales bacterium
GATGTGAATTCAGTATTCGCAATCATAGCACCAACTTTGAAGTTGGCAGCCACTTTGTATTTAACAGCCAAAACGTATGTTTTCAGGTATTCGTTTGCAACACCAAGTGCATTGTCACGGTTCATGCCGTGAAAGTAAGTCAAAGAGTAAGACATTGGGCCATTTGCATAGCCAAGACCTACGTCATATGAGTTACCGTCTCTCAGTGCTGTACCGTCTTGCTCAGCATAAGACCCACCAAAGGTGAAGCCGCTCATGCCAACATTCAGACCTGCGCCCCAAACTTCAGGGTTAACAGCACCACCTGGTGCATTTGCAGTACCGTAACGGGCAGATGCATTCACATCAACACCGCCAAAGGAACCGCTGTAGTTTGCAGCAATGTCAACGATGTCTGTAGTCGTGGCGTTATTGTCGATCGCACCGTTGCCTTGGCCAGCGTCACGTGCGTAAGAGATGCCCAGTTGCAGGCCGCTGAAACGTGGCGAGAAGTAGCTGATACGTTGCGCATCATTGTTACGATCGTTTTCGATGGTTGTTGCACCCAAAGTGCCACGGAACAAGTCAGCACCGGCTGTACCGCTTGAATAAGGAACAAACGATGTCAACGAGCTTGATTGTGCGTAGAGTGAGGACACGTCAGGGGCGGTAACAGTCATTTTGTAGCCAACCGAGTTTTCCGACCCGATGATAACTTTACCGAAGTTACCGGAAATCGTCATGTATGATTCGTCGATAATGTCTGTAGCGGCCCCAGCTGTATTACCAGTACCCGAGCCACCTTCAAGTTGAACGTCTACGGCGATTTTGATGCCGTTGTCCAAAGTCATAGATGGTTTGAACCAGATTTCTGTGTTTTGGTTCAGATCCACACCGCTGTAGTCTGTACCGGTAAGAGAAGTGTTGTTACCTGTAACGTTGGTATACGCGAATGTGGTTGTGTAGTAACCGCTTACGTCCATAGTCACGGCACCGGCTGTGATTGGCACAGCGTTAGCTGCACCAGTGATGCTTGTCAGCGCTAGTGCGCTTGTGCAAAGTAGTGTCTTTTTCATTATCCCAATTCCTTTTGATCGTGTTGCTAGAGATTAGCAAATGCGTTTCCCTGATTTTTCGCAAGTCGGCGAGTACCTGTCAGCTTGAAACCAGAGCGTTTAGTCACAGGCGCAATCAGTTGCTTGCGTCCCGTTGCGGCTAAAAACACATATTCCAACGCCACAGACAAGTCGCAGATACCCAAAACGTAAATTGAATGATGAACCGTTACATCCCTGCAACAGAATCCGGCACTGGTGCGTAACCTAAGCGGAATAATGCCGCTTACGCCACCAAAAGCGGCAACATCAAATTGAACAACTCCGCCTGTGACGATATTTTGCATTTACGGTAAAGCTGCTTGCGAAACACTTTCACGGTTTGCGTACTAATCCCCAACCGCAAACCGATAGAGACCGAGGAATGACCGCGCAAAATCAGCACCGCCACTTCCGCCTGCCTTGGGCTAAGTGAAACATCATGGGCCTGCGTCACCGCAGCCATAAGCCGGGCGACGATGTCGACCTCGGTGTAGGTTCCGGTTGAATTCAGCCCGCTCCAATGGCGTTCCGCCAAAGCTGTCACAACCGGCACCATGCGCGCCGCGGTTGCCAGCACCCGGTTGGAAAACCGCTGCCCCGAATGGCTGTCACGCCCCAGACAAACATGAATAGAAACACTTTTTGCAGGATAGCCGACAAAACCGATTTCATCGACCATTGTGGTGTTGCGGTAATAGTCCAGAAAATAGCGATTGCGCTGAAACCGGTCGGGGGCAATGTCGCTTAACCGGTACAGCCCGCGCGGCGCACCCGTAATATGCAGCTCGTGAAACGGATCCAGCAAATAGGCCCCCGCCAGATAAATCGTGTCGATATTCTTATGCGCCATCGCCTTGATGCTTTGCGACATCAAACACTTCGGTGGCTGGTTTTGAAAATATGCCAGTGTGGTAATATTGTCGAATGGCACACAAGCCTGCACCCACGCGCAAAAGGCCGCTTCGAACTGCGCGGTTTGCAAAGTCTTTATCGCCACCCCCAACAACGTCTCTGGTGTTACCGTCTCTGGTTTTACAGTCTCTGGCACCCAAGATACCTCTTTGGGGGTATATACCCCTTAATTAAACAGATTTACCGTAAAACCGTATTCTAAGGGGTATATAAAGGGAAAGCAACATGACCAGTCTCAGTACCGATGACATCCTGACCAAAGACGCCCATCTGATCCAGTCTTTCGCCGATCTTGACGGACTGAAACAGGATGCGGCACGCACCGCCATCGTTCAGGCCGAAGGAGCATATGTGACCGATAGCGAAGGCAACAAGCTGCTGGACGGTATCGGCGGGCTTTGGTGTGTCAATGTCGGCCATGGCCGCCCCGAGATCATCAAGGCCATCACCGACCAGTTAAAAACGCTGGATTACTATTCGACTTTTTACAACTTCACCCACCCCGCTGCGGCCCGTTTGGCGGAAAAACTCGCCCAGCTTGCCCCCGGCCCGCTTAACCATGTCTATTTCGGCAACTCCGGCTCGGTCGCCAATGACAGCGCGGTGCGCATTCTGCACCACTATAACAACCGCCTTGGACGGCCCAACAAAAAGAAAATCCTGTCGCGCATCGGGGCCTATCACGGCTCGACCCATCTGGCGATGGCGATGACCACACCTGCCTATAGCGAAGGCTGGGATACCGCCGCCGAAGGTCTGGTACACCACTTGCGCGCGCCCTACGCCTACCGCGAAGCCGACGGCATGACGGATGCGGAATTTCTGAAAACACTCGCAGACGACATGCTGGACGCCATTCGCAATATAGGTGCCGAAAACATCGCCGCTTTCATCGCCGAACCGATCATGGGCGCAGGCGGTATCCTTGTAGCCCCCGACGGCTATCACAAACGCATGCGCGCGATTACCGAAGCGCATGACATCAAATATATCTCTGACGAAGTCGTCACCGCCTTTGGCCGCTTGGGACATATGTTTGCTTCCAAGGACGTTTTCGGCATCCAGCCCGACATCATCACCACCGCCAAAGGCCTGACTTCGGGCTACCAACCCCTGTCAGCCACCATCATATCGGACGACATTTACGATGTTATCTCTGAACCGGGGGCGATGTTCCTGCACGGCATGACCTATTCAGGCCATCCCGCCGCCGCAGCCGCAGCCCTTGCAAATATCGAGCTACTGGAACGCGACCAAATCCCGCAAAATGTACGCAGCACCGGCAAGCTTTTTGAAAACGCCCTGCGCCGCCTGTCGGATATGGATATTGTCGGCGAGGTGCGCGGCAGCCACTTCATGATGGGCATCGAATTTGTCCGCAACAAAGCCAGCCGCGAAGAATTCAGCGCCGAAGACAACGTCGGGGCCCGTGTGGCAAAAGCCGCCCAGATGCGCGGCCTGATCGCGCGGCCATTGGGAAATATCCTGATCCTGTCACCCACCTTGATCATGACGCCGGAAGAAATTACCCGCATCGAAAGCATCCTGCGCGACAGCATTGCCGCCGTCTCGGGCGAATTGGAGATAAACTAGCCCAAGGGCACACCGCTTGAGGGCTGCGACCTTTTCATTGCAATTTCATTGCGATGTTGAAATCCCCCGGTGCCTGGGATAGGGCCTGTTAAGCTTTACGACGCCCGCCCCAAGAGGATTTAATTTGAAACCCCGAATTCGCATCACAAACCGCCAAACCTGGCGGACTTTGGCAACAAGCCTGCTGTTGTTCTGCTTAGCCCCGTTTGCCGCCTATGCCCATGGCGGCGATGACCTGACCGCTGGCACGATCCTGACCCGTTGGCGCTTTTCGCCGGAAATCGTTATTCTAACGCTGCTGACCATCCTTATCTATTGGCGCGGCATGATGCGGCGAAAACCGATACACAACCCTGTGCCACCGTTGCGACATGCGCTGTTTTTTTCCGGCGTGGCAGTGGTTTTTCTGGCCCTGCAATCGCCGATTGATCCGCTTGCCGAACGCCTGTTTTCGATGCACCAGGTGCAACATATTATGCTGCGTATGCTGGGGCCGATGCTGATAACATTATCCGGCCCCGAAGGTATTTTGATCGCCGGCCTGCCCCGGTTTGCCCGCAAAAATATTCTCGCACCCATTGTTACCAATCCGCCGGTGCAGATGTGTTTTCGTTTTTTAACCCGCCCGATCATCGCCTTTCTGGTCTTTCTGGCATCCCTATACATCTGGCAAGTTCCCCGTATCCATAATGCGGCAATAGAAAATGATGCGCTACACTATACGATGCACATATCCATGCTGGCTGCTGGCATGATGTTTTTCTGGCTGATATTCGACCGGCGCCCACCGCCGCAGTCGCTGAAATATCAAGCCAGATTACTGATGCTGATCGGGACAATCGTATCCAATATGTTGATCGGCTCTGTCACCACATTGAAAACCACCGTGCTTTATACCGCATATGGTCTCAACGACCGCCTGTTCGGTCTGCAGCCCATGGCGGATGAAACCACAGGCGGATTTATCTTATGGATGCCTGCCAGTATGATGTGTATAATCGCCATTCTAATCTCCCTGCATGGCTGGGGAAAAAGTGAAGCCAGGGTCTTTTTGCAACTACAAAACCGGGCTTGGAACGGATCAAACTCTGCCGCGCTGGAGCTGCCACAAACCGCAGAAGAACTGCGCATCAAGGTAAAAACCGCCAATCGCGGCACCGCACTAACCCTTTTAGCGGTGTATCTGACCATGCTGGCCGGTGTTTTTTCCGTGGCAATTTCAGTTCATATTCTATCGCAGTAACGCACCACTTCGCCTAAACGGCCAAACCGTCAGGCTGCGATGTTCACAAAGAGGCTTGCAACAGATGTTGTGAATAGGGATGCGTTGCATGCATTTGGCGCAACGTGTCCACATCCATGATCTCGACAATCTCGCCGTCCTTCATCACCGCCAGACGATCACACATATGCCCGACAACGGACAAATCGTGGGACACCATCACATAAGTCAGCCTGTGTTCGGCGCGTAAATCCGCCAGCAGGTTCAGGATTTCCGCCTGTACCGAGACATCCAGGGCCGAGGTCGGTTCATCCAGCAACACGATCTCGGGTGCCGGGGCCAGTGCGCGTGCAATCGCCACACGTTGACGCTGTCCACCCGATAGCTGATGCGGAAATCGAAAGCGGAAACTATTGCCAAGCCCGACATCATCCAGCAATTTGACCACACGCGCATCAATATCCGTAAACCCATGTAAATGCAGGGTTTCTCCCAACACCTGATCCACAGAATGACGCGGATGCAGGGACGCATACGGGTCTTGAAATACCATCTGTACGGTCTTGTAAAATGCCTTTTCGCGGCGTCCCCTAATCGCCTTGCCATCCACCGTGATCTTGCCGCTCCAGTCGGGTGCAAGCCCGGTAATCGCCCGCAAAATTGTTGACTTTCCCGAGCCACTTTCGCCGACCAACCCAAAACTGTCACCACGCGCCACCGCAAAGGTCGCGCCCTTGACCGCATCAACACGGTCACGGCCAGCCCCGAACCAGACATTCAGGTTTTCAACGCTTAACATGCTCATATCCGGCCACTCACACTTGGGGCAACCGACCATTCTGGATCACGTTGCAACACGTCCAGCCGCGCACGCGGCTCAGTCAGGCGCGGCAAGGAATTCAGCAAACCGCGCGTATAGGGATGCTTGGCCGCGTGCAGCTTGTCCGCTTCGCACACTTCCACAATCCGGCCTGCATACATGATCAGCACACGGTCGCAAAAATCCGCCACCAAATTCAGATCGTGACTGATGAAAATCAGCCCCATGCCGCGTTCTTTGACCAGCACATCCATAATATCCAGAACCTGCCGTTGCACCGAGACATCCAGGGCCGAGGTCGGCTCGTCCGCGATCAGGATCTGCGGATTGGGGATCAGCATCATCGCAATCATAATGCGCTGTCCCATACCCCCCGACATCTCGTGCGGATAGGCCCGCATCACGCGCTCGGGGGCGCGTATGGAAACCGCTTCCAGCATCTCGATGGCTTTGGCGTAGGCCACTTTTTTGCTCACGGCATTATGCAACCGGTAAGCTTCCATTATTTGCGCCCCGATGGTCATCACCGGGTTCAGCGAAAACTTCGGGTCTTGCATCACCATGGAAATTCTCTGGCCGCGCACCGCCCGCATCTCGCGCTCGGTTTTTGTCATCAAATCCACGCCTTCCAGCGAAATATGATCTGCGGTTACAATTCCGGGTGGGCGGATAAGACGTAAAATCGCCCGCCCGGTCAAAGACTTACCCGAGCCGCTTTCGCCGACAATGCCCAACCGCTCTTTGCCCAGCGTAAACGACACACCGCGCACCGCATCAAACACCCCGTTGCGCGACGGGAACTTGACCCACAGGTTTTCAACGTCCAGCAGCGTCATATTT
The DNA here is from genome assembly GCA_045046705.1 of Rhodobacterales bacterium. Taxonomy (GTDB): domain Bacteria; phylum Pseudomonadota; class Alphaproteobacteria; order Rhodobacterales; family Rhodobacteraceae; genus Amylibacter. The sequence goes on from JASFZB010000033.1 coordinate 6,464, forward strand.
CCGCATCCTTTGGATCAAGCACATCGCGCAACCCGTCGCCCAGCAGGTTGAACGCCAGCGACACCGTAAAAATAGCCAACCCCGGCACCGTCGCCACCCACCAGCTATCCAGAATAAAGCGGCGTCCTTCGGAAATCATCGCGCCCCATTCAGGGGATGGCGGCTGTGCCCCAAGCCCCAGAAAGCCAAGTCCTGCGGCAGCTAGAATAATCCCGGCCATATCCAGCGTCACCCGCACAATCAGCGACGAGATACACAACGGCCAGATATGTTTGATGATAATCCGCAAAGGCCCGGCACCTTGCAACTGAATAGCGCTGATATAATCCGATGACCTGATCGTCAGGGTCTCGGCCCGCGCCATCCGCGCGTAGGGCGGCCAAGCGGTTAAGGATATGGCCAGCACCGCGTTTTCAATACCCGCCCCAAGGGCGGCGACAAAGGCCAGTGCCAGAACCAAACGCGGAAAGGCCAGAAATATATCCGTGATCCGCATCAATATGGTATCAGGCCAGCCGCCAACATAACCGGCAACCGTTCCCACCAGCAACCCGGTTATCGGCGCAATCAGGGCGACAAGACCGACAATAAACAGCGTGATGCGTGACCCATAAATCAACCGGCTTAAAATATCGCGCCCCAAACTGTCGGTGCCCAGAATATGCCCGGGCGCATTCAGGCCCTGCAACCGGTTTGCCAATGTTTGCTCAAACGGATCATGCGGTGCCAGCAAAGGCGCGGCAATGGCAACAAAGACCAGAAAGATCAGTATCCACAACCCGATCATTGCCATCGTATTTGACCGAAACGACATCCATCCCTGATAGGCAGCCGCATAACGCGCGTGCCGGCGCGATGTCGGCGTATCGGTCATCAACCACGCGCGTAAACTTTGCGTCTCGCTCATTCTATCCATCCCCTATTTCGCACGCGGATCAAAGACCTTGTATAAAAGATCCGAGAAAATATTCAGCAACACAAACACCAGCCCGACAACAACCGTACCGCCCAGCACCGCATTCATATCCGCCGACAACAGGGCGGTGGTGATATATTGCCCGATACCCGGCCACGAGAATATAATCTCGGTCAACACCGAGCCTTCCAGCAAATTGGCATAACTCAGCGCAATCACCGTGATCAGTTGCACCAGAATGTTGCGAAACGCATGACGCCAGATCACCGCCGCTTCCGACATGCCCTTGACCCGCGCCGTGGTGATATATTCGGCACTCATCTGCTCCAGCATGAATGACCGCGTCATGCGGCTGATATAGGCCAACGAATAATACCCCAGCAACGACGCCGGCAGAATAATATGGCTAAAGGCGTTTTTGAACACTTCCCAGTTGCCGTCCAGCATACTGTCGATCAGGATCATACCGGTCACCGAAGGCACCACATCGACATAGAATATCCCGACACGGCCCGGCCCCCCGACCCAACCCAGAATGCCGTAAAACACCAACAGGCCCATCAGGCCCAGCCAGAAAATCGGCATCGAATAGCCGATCAGGGCAATAACCCGGGCAATCTGGTCAATCCATGACCCGCGCCGTACGGCGGCAACAACCCCCAAAGGCACGCCCAGAATAATGCCCATAAGCACACCCAGCGTGGCCAGTTCCATCGTCGCGGGGAACACCCTCTTGATGTCGTCCACCACCGGACGGGCGTTCAACAACGAATTGCCGAAATCACCGTGCAGCACGTCGCGGACATAATAGAAAAACTGTATTAACAAGGGCTTATCTAGGCCCAGTTGTTGAAAAGCGGCATCATACGTCGCCTTTGTCGCCCGCTCGCCGACAATTGCCAGAACCGGATCGATCGGCATCACGCGGCCGATGATAAAAGTTATGAACATCAGTCCCAACATCGTCACGGCAATCGAGCCGAGTGTCGAAAAAGTGACTTTAATCCAAGCGGGGACGGGCACAGCCCTGCGCCCATCCCCCGTATTATCAGCCTCTGCCATTTATTTGGTCACAGGCCAGTAAGAAACCGCCGTCACAGCACCGCCAAGATTCAAATGTTGAACATTTTTGCCACGCCCGGTTTGTTCGATCTTCTGGAACATGATCGCAAAGGGTGAAATGTCGCGGAATTCTGCCTGAATGTCAGCATACATTTTTGCCCGCACATCACGGTCGCCTTCAACCACAGCAGCGGCTGTTTTTGCAGTCAACCCGCCTGTATCCCAAGCATTACGCCAAGCTAACAGACCCGTGGCACCTGCCGCGTCAGAGTTGTCGGGGTTATAGGCAAAAGTGCCCGCATTGGTTTGTGGATCGGGATAATCCGGGCCCCATGCCCCGATATACATATCCAGATCACGCGCACGGTACCGGCCCAGAATTTGCTTGGCGGTTCCCACCGTGATGTTCAGCTTGATACCAGCCTTGGCAAATGTGTTTTGCAACGATTGCGCAATTTCGATACGCTCTTGCGCTTCACGCACCCCCGCTTCTATCTCCAGTCCGGAAACACCCGCTTCAGCCAGCAATGCTTTGGCTTTCTCGATGTTCAGGCTGAACGGATTATCGTCCACGGCCCCCAGATATGTAGCCGGCAGGAAGTTTTGGTGAATGGTGTACTGACCTTTCAGAAAGCTGTCTTGCATGCCTTTGTAATCAATCAGGTATTTAATCGCCTGACGCACCTTGGGCTTTGACAGCACAGGATGTTTCTGGTTCAGAGAGACATACATCAAACGCCCGCGCAGCTCGTCATCTACGGCCACATTGGCAGCTTTACGCACACCGGCAATGTCTTCCGGGTTCAGATTACGCGCCACATCAATATCGCCGCGCTCCAGCATCAGACGTTGTGTTGCACTTTCTTGTACATGTTGCACAATCACACGCTCCATAGCAGGCGCGCCCTTATAGAAATTGGGGTTTGAAACCAGCGTCACACTATCATTGGGCTTCCAGCTTGCCACTTTATAAGCACCCGATCCGGCGGTATTGGTTTTCAGCCACACATTCCCCAAATCGCCGTCAACATTGTGTTCCATAACCAGTTTCTTGTCGACAATTCCGCCGATAGTGGCGGTCAGACAGTTCAGCACAAAAGACGTCGCGTAGCGTTTGTCGGTAGTGATCGTCAGCGTATTGCCATTCGCCTTTATGGTCTCGCCGACATTTTCAGGGGTAAACCCGAACTGTGTCAGAATAAACGAAGGCGTTTTGTTCAGTGTCACCGCACGGCGCAATGAAAATTCCGCGTCTTCAGCCCGTACAGGGTTGCCGGAATAGAATTTTACACCGTCGCGCATGGTAAAGGTGATCGACTTGCCGTCTTCGCTAACTGTCCAGCTTACCGCCAGATCAGGGGCGTAACCTGCATCAAGGTTCAGCGGATCAAAGTTCACCAGCTTGCTGTAAACATTGCGACTGACGTCAGAACCCGCAAATTCGAACGATTCTGCAGGATCAAGTGTTGTGATGTCGTCGATACGGTTGGCAATCACCAGCATATTCGCCGGCGTCTCGGCCAGTGCCGCATATGATGTTACACTGACAGCCAGACTTATTGCAGCCCCGGTCAGTAATCGGTTGAATGCATTCATAGTTTAGAACCTCTCCTATTGGTTTCATGTTATACTACGCGCCTGTGCGGGGATTATTCCCCCCATGTTTTCTCCAGAACGCGTAGCCAGTTTTCGTGGCAAAGCTTGGTCATCAATGCATCATCAAACCCGTGCTTCACCATCGCCTGTCTTAAATTGGGCAGATCCGCCACCGAGGTAACCGCCTCGGGCACAACCGCCCCGTCATAATCCGAGCCAAGACCGACATGGTCTTCACCCAGATGATCGATCAGATAATCCAGATGCCGCAACATTTGCGACAAGGGAACATCTGCAATCATCCGCCCGTCATCGCGCAGAAATGCAGCGGCGAAATTCAGCCCCACCATGCCGCCGCTTTCACGGATCGCGGCCAGTTGTTTGTCGGTCAGATTGCGCGCATGCGGGCAAATCGCATGGGCGTTCGAATGGGTCGCTACCAAAGGTGCACTCGTGTGCCCCGCCACATCCCAAAATCCGGCCTGGTTCAGATGCGATAGATCAATCATGATCCCCAATTCATTGCACCGCTTCAGCAACCGCAAACCGTGATCAGTCAGCCCGGCACCAATGTCGGGATTGCTTGGGTAGCGAAACGGCACCCCGTGGCCAAAAATCGTCTCGCGGCTCCAGACCGGGCCTAAGGATCGCAAGCCCGCCTGATAAAGCACCTCCAGCGTGTTTAAGTCAGGGTCAATCGCTTCGGCCCCTTCCATATGGAAAATTGCCGCCATTTTCCCTGTGGCCATTGCGCCCCGAATATCCGCTACAGATTTGCAAACCTTCAAAGCACCGCGTTTTTCCAGATCAAACAAAATCGCCGCCTGAGCCAGTGCCACCGGCAACGCTTCGTGCCAGTCAATCGGCTGGGGCAGAGGCAAGTCGTAGGCCGGGCGGCTCATTGCATCTATTTCTTCATCCAAATCAAACGGTGACGGGATAAACACGGCAAAAAAACCGCCGGCAAAAAAACCCGCTTTTGCTTTCACCAGATCAATTGCCCCTTTGCGTCCGGTCACAAAACCATCCGACGCAGACACGCCACCGGCATTATAAAGCCGCAGCAAAACATCATTATGCCCGTCAAAGATGACGGGGGTTCGATAATCAGTCACGAAATCTCCCTTACACAGAACAGAACCAGCAAGCAGATGGGCAAAACAAGCCCGCAGAATTAACCACAGCTTACATCAGAATCCCTTTCGGGCAAGTTTTATATCTATGAAATCTTTGAATAAGAATTCGACAAAACCCGACGAAATAAACTCGGCTGAATATGCCTTTGAAACCGCAAAGGTACCTAAACTACTAAATTAGTTTAGTAGTTTAGAAGTACAGGTATATAATATAGCATATTCATAGTGTTATGCCGTTTATTGTTGGATTTAACAGCTCGAATCTACATCCGGCGCGCCAGAATAAACCCAATTTTTGAATGCTTTACCTTTTGCCAAAATCTCTCAATTCTTTATGAAGTTTCAACATTTGAATTGATATCCCGCATCCACCTTCCCGTCGTTGTCATAAACACTGCCGCCATTGCAGCCATAGCGGCAACTTGCATAACCGCTGAAACCTGCAATGATACCGCCATGACAACAGATCAAATCATTTTATTCAGCCTGTTCGCCGGTGTTTTTGCAATGCTTCTATGGGGGAAGTGGCGGTACGACCTGATCGCATTTTCCGCCCTGCTGATCGCCCTTGTGCTGGGCCTTATCCCCACCAGGCTGGCATTTTCCGGCTTCGGCCATCCCGCCACCGTGATCGTCGCCCTTGTGCTGGTTATCTCGCGCGGTCTGTTGAACTCGGGTGCCATTGATCTGATCACCAAACGCCTGATCGACACGGGCCGCGCCGTCAGCGGCCATATCGCGATCATGAGCACAACCGGGGCGATCCTGTCGGCCTTTATGAACAATGTCGCGGCCATGGCCCTGTTGATGCCCGTCGACATCCAGGCCGCCACCAAAGCAGGCCGCTCGGTCAGGGCCACCCTGATGCCGCTGTCATTTGCCACCATCCTTGGCGGCATGGTCACACTGATCGGCACTCCGCCCAATATCATCATCGCTTCATTCCGCGAACGCGCCATGGGTGAACCCTTCGCGATGTTCGATTTCGCTCCCGTTGGCCTGACCGTCGCCTTTGTCGGTATCGTTTATGTCGCCACCGTCGGCTGGCGGCTAATGCCCAAAGCGGCAACGGACAGCGTCGGGCAAGCGGGTCATATTGATCTTGAAGGCTTTATCGCTGAACTTGTGGTGCCGGAAAAATCCAAAAGCATCGGCAAAATGGTGCGTGACCTCTATAAGGCCGCCGACGAAGACGACATCACCATTCTGGGCGTAGTGCGCGGCGGCACACGGCTGGGCGGATTCGGGGCGCGAACCGTGTTGCGGGCAGGCGATATGCTGGTGGTCGAAGCCAAAGCCAAAGATATGGACCGCTTTCGCGGCAGCGTGGGGCTGGATTATTTCGGCGAACACCCGCTGGACGACACCGCCACCGGCGGCTTGACCCTGTCCGAGGTCGTGGTGCCGCGCGACGCCCGCATCGTTGGCCGCTCGGCCATATCCCTGCGATTGCGTGCGCGCCGCGGGGTCGCCCTGCTGGGCATATCGCGTCAGGGCAAACGCTTCTCCAAACGCGTACGCCATGAACCGGTACGCGCCGGCGACATCCTGCTGCTGATCGGCCCGGCGGACGCCTTGTCCGATGTGGTCTCATGGCTTGGAGTCCTGCCCCTGGCCAAACGCGGCCTTAACGTCACCCAACACAAACGTGCATGGCTGGCCATCGGCATCTTCACCGCCGCGATCACCATATCCGCCTTCGGAATGCTTTATCTTGCCACCGCGCTGGCCATTGTCGTGGTGCTTTATGTGGGCCTTGATATTGTCCCCATCCGCACGCTTTACGATAACATAGAATGGCCGGTGATCGTTCTTTTGGGCAGTATGATCCCGCTCGGCGTGGCCCTGGAAAACTCCGGGGGCACCGCGCTGATTGCGCAAAACATCATCAAAGCCACCTCCGGCATGCCCGCATGGGCGGTTCTGACCGTGTTGATGGTCGTCGTGATGACCCTCTCGGATGTGCTGAACAACACCGCCACCGCCGTCATCGGCGGGCCGATTGCACTGGATGTCGCCAACCAGTTACACGTCAACCCCGACCCGTTCCTGATGGCCGTGGCCGTGGCCGCCTCCTGCGCGTTTCTGACCCCGATCGGACACAAGAACAACACACTGATCATGGGCCCGGGGGGGTACAGCTTCGGTGATTACTGGCGCACGGGCCTCCCACTGGAAATTCTCGTGGTTGCCGTCGCCGTGCCAATGATCCTGCTGGTGTTTCCACTGGCACTTCCGGCATAAAAAAACCGCGCATCGAAATGCGCGGTCTTGTTGATCTATATGTGTTCTAGCTTATTTCAAAGCCAAATCCGTGATCTCGTGTGTCCAGGCACCCACCGGCTGCTTGGTAATCACCGGATCAGAGCCGCCCGACATCAGGCTGTCCACCGTGCGTTGAAAATCCGCCGGATCAAGTGCGCCGTTGGAACCCGCCGTCAGCTTGGCCACTTCACGCATCATGCGCTTCTGATGCTTTTCGGTCTGTGCCCCCGATGCATCATTATCCAGCACGATCATCGCTGCCGCATCAGGATTCTTTTCAGCCCATTTCCAGCCCTTCATCGAGGCCCGCACGAAACGCACCATCTTGTCCTTGAACGCCGGATCTTTCAGGTTCTTGCCCAGAACATACATGCCGTCCTCAAGCGTGGCCACACCTTGATCTTCATATTTGAACACCACCAGATCAGACGGTTTCAACCCGGCATCAATAATCTGCCAGTATTCGTTATAAGTCATGGTTGAAACACAAGCCGCCTGTTTTTGCAAAATAGGATCAACGTTAAAGCCCTGCTTCAGAACCGTCACACCGCCCTCGGAACCGTCGGTTTTCAGTCCCAGCTTGTTCATCCAGCTCAGGAAAGGATACTCATTGCCGAAAAACCAGACCCCCAAAGTCTTGCCCTTGAAATCCGCAGGCGTCGCAATGCCCGCATCCTTGCGGCAGGTCAGCATCATGCCGGACGATTTGAACGGTTGCGCGATATTCACCAGATCCAGACCCTTTTCACGAGACGCCAGTGCAGACGGCATCCAGTCCAGAACCACATCGGCCCCGCCACCCGCGATCACCTGCGCCGGCGCAATATCAGGGCCGCCGGGTTTGATCGTTACATTCAGATTTTCATCCTTGTAAAAACCCTTATCCAAAGCCACATAATAGCCCGCAAACTGGGCTTGCGTCACCCACTTCAATTGCAGCGACACATCGTCCGCCGCCTGGGCAATCGAGCCGGCTATGGCCATCACCCCCGCAAGTGCTGTCGTTAGTAGTTTATTCATCGTTATTCTCCCTTGTTGAACTTAAGTTTCATTTTATCCGCGTTGCGACGGGTGCCAGAAGGTGACGCCCTTCTCGATCATTGCCACCGCCCCGTAAAATGCCGAGCCCGCTAAAGCCGCCACTGTAATTTCAGCCCAGACCATATCCAGCGACAGGCGGCCAACTTCCGTAGAAATCCGAAACCCCATGCCTTTGATAGGCGAGCCAAAGAACTCTGCCACAATGGCCCCGATCAGCGCAAGTGTCGAACAAATTTTCAACCCGTTGAAAATAAACGGCATCGCCGCAGGCAGCCGCAGCTTCAGCAAACCCTGCCAGTAACTCGCACCATAAGTCCGCATCAAGTCGCGCTGCATATGATCCGCGGCCCGCAGTCCTTCAACCGTGTTCACCAGCATCGGGAAAAACACCATCACCACCACAACAGCAGCTTTCGATTGCCAGTCAAATCCGAACCACATCACCAATATCGGGGCCATGCCGACAATCGGCAGGGCAGCCACAAAATTACCCACCGGCAACAACCCGCGTTGCAAAAACGGCGACCGGTCAACCGCAACCGCCACCAGAAACGCCGAGCCACAGCCGATGATATAGCCCGACAACGCCCCCTTCATGAAAGTCTGCACAAAATCGACCCAAAGGATCGGCAGGCTATGGGCAAACCGCACCGCAATCGCCGAGGGCGGCGGCAACAGTATCGGGCTGATCGCGAACCCGCGCACCATGCCCTCCCATAAAACCAACAGTGTCACCCCGAATAGTGTGGGCACCAGCAGCGATCTAGCCCGCGTCCTCGGCCCTTTCGACAGATGCACATTCAACGCCCACATCGCGCCCCAAAATACCAATGCGCCAATAATCCAGATCATCGCAGCATCCCCATCCGTTTCAGCGTCACGGTTTGCAATACCCCGATCAACGCCACCAATGCCGCCGCCAGTATTGCTGCCGAGATTAGCGCACTCCATATTTGTATCGTCTGCCCGTAATAACTACCCGCCAGCAATCGCGCCCCAAGTCCGGCCACAGCCCCCGTCGGCAACTCGCCCACGATCGCCCCCACCAAAGAGGCCGCCATGGCAATTTTCAGGGACGGAAACAGATATGGCATCGAACTTGGCAGGCGCAGCTTCCAGAACGTCTGTATTTTTGACGTGTTCCAGGTGCGCATCTGATCCATCTGCATCGCATCGGGGGCGCGCAATCCCTTCACCATGCCAACAACAACCGGGAAAAATGACAGATACATCGAAATAATCGCTTTCGGCAAAAGACCCGATATGCCCACCGCATTCAGCACCACGATAATCATCGGGGCCACCGCTAAAATCGGAATAGTCTGGCTGGCAATTACCCATGGCATCACCGACATATCCATGGCGCGACTGTAAACAATACCTATCGCCAGCAAAATCCCCAGCCCCGTACCCATGGCAAAGCCCAGAAGCGTCGCCGACAGCGTCACCCAGCCATGCCAGATCAGGGATCGTTTCGAGGTGATCTTTTTCAACACTGTGGTTTTGTAAATCTCGGCAATCACCTGATGCGGTGCCGGCAACAGCGGTTTTTTCTGCACCATCGTATCCGCGACCATTTCGGTGAAACTCGGGGTTGCCCCCGTCCGCGTGGCCTTGTCATAGGTCCAGGTGGAATTCAGCACCACAGCCGCCCCGTACCAAAGCACAAAGATCGCGCCAACTATGCTTAAAACCGGCGCAAACGACCTCATAATACCTGCCCCGCCGGTAATTTGGTTAACATACATCTGTCATACGGCTTTTGCACGCACCATGCACGCCAGACATACACCGCATTTTGCCCCCCGTTAACCATTCGAGTGCCCCTCAAGCAGGCCTTCGCGCACCCGGTGTGCAATGGCGATAAACTCTGGCGTGTCACGGATTTCCAAAGGCCGCTCAAGTGGCAAACTGCTTTCGATAATATCCGCAATCCGCCCCGGTCGCGGGCTCATCACCACGATCTTTGTAGACAAATAAACCGCTTCAGGGATCGAGTGCGTGACAAACGCAATGGTTTTGTGTGTCCGCGCCCAAAGCTCCAGTAACTGCTCGTTCAAATGGTCGCGCACGATCTCGTCCAACGCCCCGAAAGGCTCGTCCATCAGCAATATATCGGCGTCAAACGCCAGTGCCCGCGCAATACTTGCCCGTTGCTGCATGCCCCCCGACAACTGCCACGGGAATTTCTTTTCAAACCCGTCCAGCTCGACCAGCTCCAGCACCCGCGCTACCCGCTCTTTTTGCTCGGCTTTTGAGTAACCCATGATTTCCAAAGGCAACCTGATATTACCCCCGATAGTACGCCACGGATACAGGCCCGCCGCCTGAAAAACATAGCCATAAGCCCGCGCCATCCGCGCCTCGTGCGCCGAAACACCGTTGACCGTCACCGTCCCGCCCGTAGGCTGTTCCAGATCGGCCATCACCCGCAAAAGCGTGGTCTTGCCGCAGCCCGACGGCCCGATAAAAGAAACGAATTCACCTTTCTCAATCGTCAGGTTGATGTCTTTCAAAGCCTGCACAGGCCCGTCATTTGTTTCAAACGTCAGGTCCAAGCCCTTGGTTTCTATGATAACTTCTTTGTTCACAAAATTAACCTTTTATATCCCCGCAGGAATGTTCATTGGATCACGCTCGATTTTACGCGGGCTATTCAACTCTTTCCACTTGCTCAATGCGGTTTGTGCAGACGCAAACGCAGGGCGCGGCACAAAGCGGCCACGGCCCGGTTGCGGTTGGCTGTTTTTGCCCCACGCCCAAATCACTTCGCCGCGCGAAAGCGTGTAACGCGCGTTGGCGGTGACGTTGAAACCTTCAAACACATTATAGTCCAGAACCGAGTGATGATTGCTGGGCGAAATCGTCTTGGAAATCTTCGGATCCCAGACCACAATATCGGCGTCCGCCCCTTCCACAATCGCGCCTTTTTTAGGGTAGATATTCAGAATTTTAGCCACGTTGGTGCTGGTCACAGCCACAAACTCACTGGGCGTCAAACGTCCGGTTTCAACGCCTTCCGTCCAAAGCACAGAAAGCCGCTCTTCCAACCCGTTTGACCCATTGGGGATCAGGCAAAAATTATCGCGGCCTGCGCGTTTTTGTTCCGTGTTAAATGCCGCATGATCGGTAGCAACCACTTGCAAACTACCCGCTTGCAAACCGGCCCAAAGTGACGCCTGATGTTCCTTGTTACGAAACGGCGGCGACATAACACGCCTGGCGGCATGATCCCAATCCTTGTTGAAATACTCTGATTCATCCAATGTTAAGAATTGTATGAGAGGTTCACCATAAACCCGCATACCCTTTTGCCGTGCACGCCGAATAGCTTCATGCGCCTGCTCACAGGAAACATGCACAATATAAAGCGGAACCCCCGCCGCATCGGCAATCGTGATCGCGCGGTTCGCCGCCTCGCCCTCCAACTCGGGGGGGCGTGAATAAGCATGGCCCTCTGGCCCTGTAATACCTTCGGCCATATATTTTTTCTGAAGTAAATCAACCAGATCGCCGTTTTCCGCATGCACCATCGGCAGCGCACCCAACTCCTTGCAGCGTGAAAAAGACGCATACATTTCATCGTCTTCCACCATCAAGGCACCCTTATAGGCCATGAAGTGTTTGAAGCTGTTCACCCCCATTTTTACCGCATCTTCCATCTCGCGGTGAATATCCTCGTTCCACCCCGTGATCGCCATGTGATAGCCTACATCCGAGCAAATTTGCGGGGCCGATTTACGGTGCCATTCATTGATCGCGTTCTTGATAGACCCATCCGCGCCGGGCAAACAAAAGTCCACCACCATCGTCGTGCCACCACAAGCCGCCGCCCAAGTGCCACTTTCAAAAGTCTCCGCCGCCGTGGTGCCCATAAAAGGCATTTCCAAATGCGTATGCGGATCAATCCCGCCCGGGATCACATAGGCCCCTTCAGCATCAATATACTCATCGCCGCTTAAGTTTTCACCGATCTGTTTGATCACTTCATCCTCAATCAGAACATCCGCTTTCCAAGCCCGATCTGCCGTGCAAACCGTGCCGTTTTTGATAACTTTAGACATAAAAACCTCCCGTTTTTCTCAGCCCGATCAACTCAATAGCCCATTTTCCAATTGGCTTAAATATCCCGGGGGTTTGGGGGCAAAACCCCCATAAAGACTATTCCACAATCTCCGCAGTTTCCACAACAGCCTGCATCAAAACATCCGCGCCCGCCGTGGCCCATTCTTTCGATATATCCTCGGCCTCATTATGCGACAGCCCATCCACACAAGGGCACATCACCATCGCGGTCGGGGCAACCTGATTGACCCAACAAGCGTCATGGCCCGCGCCCGAGATAATATCCATATGGCTATAGCCCATGCGCTCGGCGGCATTACGCACCGCGGCCACACAGGTTTCATCAAATGCGGGCGGATTGAACTCGCCGACGATTTCGGCCTCGAACTCGCATCCCAGTTCCTTGCAAATTCCGGGGGCCTTTTCCAGCAATTCCGCAACCATTGCTTCCATCGTGTCCAGCTCGTGACTGCGAAAATCAATGGTGAATACCACTTTTTCGGGGATGATATTGCGGCTGTTTGGGTAGACGTCAATATGGCCGATCGCACCAACTGCATTGGGTTGGTATTGCATAGCAATTTCATGCACGGCTTCGGTGATCTGCGCCAGACCGCGCCCGGCGTTACGGCGCATATACATCGGCGTCGAGCCGGTATGCTGCCCTTTGCCGGTCACAGTACACTGGATCCAGCGCAGGCCCTGACCGTGGGTCACAACCCCGATTTCCTTGCCTTCAACTTCCAGTATAGGGCCTTGTTCGATATGCAACTCAAAGAAGGCTTTCATCTTGCGCGCACCGACCTTTTCGTCACCCAACCAGCCAATGCGTTTCAGCTCGTCGCCGAATTTTTTGCCATCCGCGTCTGTCCGCGCATAAGCCCAGTCCTGATCCAGAACACCGGCGAAAACGCCTGATGCCAGCATCGCGGGGGCAAAGCGTGTGCCCTCTTCATTGGTCCAGTTGGTGGCTACAATCGGGTGCTTGGTCTTGATGCCCAGATCATTCAGGGTGCGGATAATTTCCAAGCCCCCCAGAACCCCCAGAACACCGTCATATTTACCGCCCGTAGGTTGTGTGTCCAGATGCGACCCCACATAAACCGGCAGCGCGTCAGGGTCAGTGCCTTCGCGCCGCGCAAACATCGTGCCCATCTGATCAACACCCATGGTACAACCCGCCGCTTCGCACCACTTTTGAAACAACGCACGCCCGACAGCGTCTTCATCAGTCAGGGTCTGCCGATTGTTGCCACCCGCAATACCGGGGCCGATTTCCGCCATTTCCATCAGGCTGTCCCACAAACGGTCGCCGTTGATCCGCAGGTTACTTACAGGTGTTGTCATGTTACTATCTCCCAATCAGGTGTCGGCAAAACTTGCCATTGCAATTTTCTGACCATATGGTCAAAACTATGAACCCCGCCCAGCCAGTTGGTCAAGGCGATTGTTCTAAAAAAGGGGTAAACATATGGCGCGCGCAGCATCGACCAAGGGGAAGACTCGTATCCAGCGGGAAAAGACCGAAGAAATTCTGGAAGCCGCATTAGAGGTTTTTGCCACATACGGCTTTCGCGGCTCGACCATAGATCAAATAGCCGCGCAATCCGGTCTATCAAAACCCAATATCCTGTACTATTTCGACGGCAAAGAAGCCATTCACGCAGAGCTTTTAAGCCGCTTGTTGACCACATGGCTTGAACCGTTGAAACATTTGGGTGACAGCAATAATCCGATTGATGAAATCTGCGCCTATATTGCACGCAAGCTGGCCATGTCGCGCGATTATCCACGCGAAAGCCGCCTGTTTGCCAACGAGATTCTGCAAGGGGCACCGCGCATAATGACCGAACTGTCCGGGCAGCTAAAAACCCTGACGGATAAAAAAGCCGCACTGATCCAAAGCTGGTGTGAAGCAGGACTAATCAAACCCGTAGACCCCTATCATTTAATCTTTTCGATCTGGGCAACGACCCAGCACTATGCTGATTTTGACGTGCAGGTGCGTGCTGTTCTATCCGATAAAGCCGACCGCCCATTTGATCAGGCCGCAGCATTTCTAGACAATATGTACCGCACGATACTGACACCGTAATATTACTCCGCCGCAGTAACTGACGGGTTGTTCGGATGCGTTGTCCAATCGGCTTTAACGTCGCTAACCACTTTTCCGGTGCGCGGATCAGTTGTGCCCGCCTGCATTGCCTCCATGCTGATACAGCCCTCTACCGGGCAGACATTTACACACAGGTTGCAGGCTACACATTCATCATCATTGACGCTGAACACGCGCTCGTCCGACATCAAAATAGCCTGATGTGAGGTATCTTCGCAAACCGCAAAACAGCGACCACATTTGATGCACAGATCAGGGTCAATCTTCGCCTTCGCGATGTAATTCAGGTTCAGGTGTTGCCAGTCCGAAGCATTGGGAACCGCACGGCCCACAATGTCCGACACGGTTGAAATGTTCTTTTCGTCCATCCACTCGCTTAAACCGCTGATCATTTCTTCAACCACCTTGAAGCCGTAAGTCATGGCCGCCGTGCATACCTGCACATTGCCCGCACCCAGCGTCATAAACTCGGCCGCATCGCGCCAAGTGGTGACACCGCCAATGCCAGAGATCGGCAAGTTCGCAGTAGCAGGATCACGGGCAATTTCCGCCACCATGTTCAGCGCAATCGGTTTCACCGCAGGGCCGCAATAACCGCCATGCGCGCCTTTGCCGTCAATGGTCGGTTCGGGGGCAAATATGTCCAGATTGACGGACGTTATCGAATTGATCGTGTTGATCAGGCTCACCGCATCGGCCCCACCCGCAAGGGCTGCTTGCGCGGGCTTGCGCACATCCGTAATGTTCGGTGTCAGTTTCACGATGCAAGGCATGCGTGAATATTGCTTACACCAGCGCGTCACCATTTCGATATATTCGGGAACCTGCCCCACAGCACTGCCCATGCCGCGTTCGGCCATGCCGTGCGGACAGCCGAAATTCAGCTCGATCCCGTCAGCACCGGTATCTTCAACTTCGGCCAATATGGCTTTCCATGCCTGTTCTTCGCAAGGCACCATCAAGGATACAACCAAAGCCCGATCTGGATAATCGCGCTTCACCGATTTGATCTCGCGCAGGTTCACTTCCAGCGGGCGGTCGGTGATCAGCTCGATATTGTTCAAGCCCAGCAATCGGCGATCCGCGCCCCAGATTGCGCCATAACGCGGGCCGTTCACGTTGACCACCGGCGACCCCGCTTCGCCCAGCGTTTTCCAGACCACACCACCCCAGCCGGCCTCATAGGCACGCCGGACATTATATTCTTTGTCCGTAGGGGGTGCTGAGGCCAGCCAGAACGGGTTGGGAGACTTTATGCCGATAAAATTGCTTGTCAGGTCTGCCATGTTGTGGCTCCTTTTTATGTTGCTCAGCCGATCAGGCTTGCATGAATATCCATTGCGGCGTCGCGCCCTTCGGCCACGGCTGTGACCGTCAGATCGTCGCCACCGCTGGCACAATCGCCCCCCGCCCAGACCCCGTCGAGGCTGCTGCGGCCCATGTCCGATACGCTGATCTTGCCGCCTTCGATTTTCAGTGTCGGCGGGGCATTTTGCAAGGTTTGGCCAATAGCCTTGAATACCTGATCCGCTTTAAGGGTGAAGGTTTCACCCGTTGGCACCAGCTTACCACCTATCGTTTCGGTATAGGCAAACGCGACACCTGCAGCAGCACCATTGCCGGTAACCGTGACAGGTTGCGCATTATAGATGATCCGCACGCCTTTCGAAGTCGCCAAGTCCTGTTCAAAGACAGATGCGCTCATCCGGTCTTTGCCACGCCGGTAAACGATGGTCACCTCCAGTGCGCCCAGCAGCTTCGCCTGTACGCCTGCATCTATTGCCGTCATCCCGCCGCCGATCACCACCACATGTTTTCCGATTGGCAGTTTTGCCAAATCCGATGCCTGGCGCAGCTCGGCAATGAAGGACACCGCGTCCAGCACATTGTTCTTGTCTTCACCATCCGTGCGCAAATCATTAACACCGCCCAGCCCCATTCCCAGAAAAACCGCATCGTGATCCACCTGAAGCTGTTCCAGCGTGATGTCCGCGCCAAGCATTTGACCGTAGCGCAGCTCTATGCCGCCGATGGACATCAACCAGTCGAGTTCATTTTGTGCGAAATCGTTCACGGATTTGTAAGCGGCAATGCCGAACTCGTTCAGACCGCCCCCCTTGGGGCGTGCATCATAAAGCACCACGCTATGGCCGAGCATGGCCAGACGGTGCGCACAAGACAGGCCCGCAGGCCCCGCCCCGACAACCGCAACCGACTTGCCGGTGTCAGCCCCGCGTACAAACGGATGATCGCCCTTGGCCATCAATGTATCCGTCGCATAGCGCTGCAAACGGCCGATTTCGACCGGCTTGCCTTCGGCGGTTTCGCGCACACAAACCTCTTCACACAAAGTTTCGGTCGGGCAAACCCGCGCGCACATGCCGCCCAGAATATTCTGGGCGAAAATTGTTTTTGCCGCCGCATCCGCCGTACCGGTAGTGATCTGGCGGATGAACAGCGGAATATCAATGCTTGTGGGGCAGGCCTCCATGCAAGGCGCATCATAACAGAAGTAGCACCTGTCGGCTGCGACCAATGCTTCGTGATCATCCAAAGCCGGATGAAGATCGGAAAAATTTTCAGCCAGGCTTGCGCCGTCCAATCGCCCTGAAACAATCCCGTCCGTTACTGTCAAGTTTGACATGAGGCACCTCCCGTTAGCTCATTTATCGGTTACATATTTGCACAGATTAAAAAGTTTATCAAATGGTAAATTTTTTAATTTCGGCGGGATCGCTTGCTTTCGGCCGGCTCGGTAAATCAAGCTGCGCCACATTCGCGGGGGTTTTTGCAATCACCTTGCCCTTGCGGATCACAAACAAACGCGTGGCCCGCAGGCGGATTGCCTCGATCGGGTCGTTGGCATGTAAAACCACCAGATTTGCATCACAGCCTTTTACGATGCCATAATCTTGCAACCCCATGATTTGCGCTGAATTTTTTGTGACCGCGTCAAAACACCATGTCATATCCGCGCGGCTTGACAACTGCCCGGCATGCAGCCCCATCAAGGCCACATCCAGCATATCGGCACGCCCCAGCGAATACCACGGGTCCATCATGCAATCCTGCCCGAAGCCTACGCAAAGTCCCGCATCACGCAATTCGCGCACCCGGGTCTGGCCGCGCCGTTTGGGGTAAGTATCATGCCGACCTTGCAGCATCATATTGATCAACGGGTTCGGAATGACGCAAAGTTCAGCTTCCGCCATCAGGGGAATCAGTTTCGAGACATAGTAATTATCCATCGAATGCATCGAGGTCAGATGTGACCCTGCCACGCGCCCTTGCAAGCCCAGCCGTGTGGTCTCATAGGTCAATGTTTCCACATGACGGCTAAGGGGATCATCGCTTTCATCGCAATGCATATCGACCATCAGCCCGCGTTCAGCGGCGATTTCGCAAAGTGTTGTGACCGAGTGCGCCCCTGCCGCCATGGTGCGTTCAAAATGCGGGATACCACCCACAACATCCACGCCCATATCAAGGGCGCGAAGCGTGTTTTCCATCGCCGTTGGATCCCGCAACACCCCGTCTTGCGGGAAGGCAACAAGTTGCAAGTCAAGGTAGTCCCTGACCTGTTCGCGCACCTCTAAAAGGGCCGTGACCCCCTTAAGCTTATCGTCACAGACATCCACATGGCTGCGAATGGCCCCGATCCCCATCGACACCGCAATATCGCAATAGCGCAGCGCACGCGTGATGATTTCATCCACCGTTTGCTGCGGCTTCAACTCCCCCCAAAGGGCGATACCTTCCAGCAAAGTTCCCGACACATTCATGCGCGGGCGGCCCAGCGACAGGGTTGCATCCATATGGAAATGCGGATCAACGAACGGCGGGCTTACCAAATGATCACTTGCATCAATCACTTGCCCCGCTTCCGCCGTTATCCCCGTTTCAACCGCGATAATCTTGCCGCCTTTGCAAGCAATATCAACGCCAATTTGCCCATCCGGCAAGGTGGCGTTTTTAATCAGAAGATCGACCATTTATCTTTGTCCTTTGAACCAGGGCGTCAGCAATGCCCGTGGATAATCGGCTTTGCGCGCCACAATGACCAGTGCAATGATCGACAGCACATAAGGGGCCATCAGAAACACTTGCCCGGGAATAATGGCTCCGGCCTGTGTTTGCAGCCGAACCTGAAACGCATCGAACATGCCAAACAACAACGCCCCCATCAAGGCCTTGCCGGGTTGCCAGCTTGCAAAAATCACCAGCGCGATACAAATCCAGCCGCGTCCGTTAACCATGCCGAAAAAGAACGCATCAAACGCCGACATGGTGAGGAACGCACCGCCCAGCGCCATCAACGCAGAGCCGGCAATCACCGACCCCATGCGCAATTTAATCACCGACAGCCCTTGGGCATTCACCGCATCGGGATTGTCTCCCACCGCCTTGATCGCGACGCCAAGCGCGGTTTTCTCCATCACCCACCAGACCACGGCAACCAGGGCCAGGGCCAGCCATGTCATCGCGGTTTGCTGGAACAGAACAGGGCCGACGAAAGGCAGGTCGGACAGCACCGGAATTTCAAGGGCGCGAAACGGTATGATGCGCGGCGGCGAGCTGACCTGCGGCAAAGCTGTGCGATAGGCAAACGACGCAACCGAAGTGCCAAAAAGCGTAATCCCCAGCCCCGACACATGTTGGGACAGACCGAAAACCACGGTAAGCAGTGCATGAAACAGACCAAAGAGAGCCCCGGCAAGGGCTGCGATAACAACACCGCCCCAAAGCCCGGCCCCCATCCAGACCGCCATCCATCCGGTCATGGCCCCGACCACGAAGATGCCTTCGATGCCAAGGTTAAGAACCCCTGAACGTTCGCACAAAAGCGCCCCCAGCACACCGAATATAAGCGGTGTGGCAATACGCAAGGAAGCCGCCCAAAAGCTGTCGCTTAGGAATATGTTCAAAAAATCCATCATAGTGTATCTGCTTTCTTGCCCCAGCTTAGATTGAAGCGGGCAAAAAAGCCCCCCAGCAGGACACAAATCAGGGACATTGATACAATCAAATCGGCAATGAAACTTGAAACCCCGATGGCGCGGCTCATACTGTCGGCGCCCACAAAAACCGAGGCCACGAACAGGCTTGCCGCAATCACCCCCAAAGGTGACAGCCCCGCCAGCATGGCAACGACAATGCCGGTATAACCAAAGCCGGGGGACAAATCTGCGGTAAGGTAACCTTTCAGCCCCGCGACCTCGCTTACACCTGCAAGTCCCGCCAAAGCCCCCGAGGCCATGGCAACCGCCAGATAAGTCTTGTTCACCGAAATACCCGCATGGCGTGCCGCAGCCGGGTTTTCACCCACCGCGCGAATTTTGAAACCCCAGACCGTCAGGGCCAGAATAACGTAGGCTACCACCGCCGTAATCAGGGCCAGAATGAAGCCTGCATGAAGTCGCATGCGCGGAATCAGTTGCGGCAAAACAGCGTTGTCTATGATCGGTTCTGATTGTGGCCAACCCAGCCCCATCGGGTCTTTCAGCGGGCCTTCCAGCATCATTTGCAGGAAAATCAGGATGATGAAATTCAGCAGTAACGAGGTCACGACCTCATCCGCACCAAAGCGGGTTTTCAGCAATGCAGGGCCGAGCATGCCCAAACCGCCTGCAATAGCCCCCGCCGCGAGAACCAGCGGGATCATCAATATAGGCGGGCCGTCAATGATACCGCTGCCGACCCAAACGGCGGCCATCGCACCTAGGTATAATTGGCCCTCCGCCCCGATGTTCCAAAGCTTGGCACGAAATGCAATGGCGGCGGCCAGACCGGTGAATATCAGCGGTGTGGCACGGGTCAGCATTTCGGTGAAATTAAATAATGATCCGAACACACCTTTGATCATCTGCACATAGGCGTCGATTATCGAGGCACCGGTAAAGGCCAATGGAATAGCCGCCAGCAACAGCGACAGTAACGCCGCCACGATGGGAATGCCCAACGACACCCAGCGCGACGGGTTTTCTTTTGCAGTGATCTCGATCATGCGGCTTGTCCCCCTGCCATCATCAGCCCGATCACCGTACGATCACGGCTGTCGGTTTCAACCAGATGCCCGTCATGCATCACCAATATGCGGTCGGCCAGGGCCAGCACCTCGTCCAGATCCTCCGATATCAGGATAACGCCTGCGCCCCTGTCCCGGGCCTCGAACAGGCGCACACTGACATCCGATGCCGCCTTGAAATCCAGCCCCCTTGTGGGTTGGTTGGCCAAGATCAGATCGGGGTTGGTTTCCAGCACGCGGGCCAGAATAAGTTTTTGGATATTGCCCCCCGACAGCAGGGCCGAGCGGGCCGCGTAGCCGGGGCCGCGCACATCGTATTTCTGCATCAAATCGCGGGCATTGTCGGCAATCGCCGCTGTGCGCAAAAAACCCTTGTTTTGTACGTCTTGCGCATCCAGCCGCTCGATCACCAGATTTTCCGCCACCGACATATCACTGACAATCCCGTCATGGTGGCGGTCTTCGGGAATGCGTCCGACGCCTACTTGCAACATTGCTTTCGGTGTCGGTTTCGGAATCGGCACACCGTTCACCGACATCTGCCCCGCATCCGGTTGCATCAGCCCCGAGACCAGCCCTGCAAAGGCACTTTGTCCATTGCCAGACACCCCGGCAATGCCGACAATTTCACCGCTATGTACCACCAGATTCAGTGCCAATAAACCCTGACCGCCCTTGATCCCTGATGTGCCGATCCCGGCCAATTCAAGAATCGTGTGTTTCGGTGTGCCCTGCACCCGCTTCGGGGCACTAATGTCCGCGCCCACCATCATCCGGATGATCGACGCAGTATTTGCATCGCAGGTTGCCACCTCGCCGGTTTTACGCCCATGGCGTAGCACCATGATACGGTCGGAAAAGGCCAAAACCTCGTGCAATTTATGAGATATAAAAATAACCGACAAGCCACGATCCACCATCGCGCGCACCGAGCTGAACATCATATCGGCCTCTTGCGGGGTCAGAACCGCCGTGGGTTCATCCAGCACCAATATGCGCGCGTCACGGTATAAAGCCTTCAGGATTTCAACCCGTTGACGTTCGCCCACGCTTAAATCCCGCACACGGGCGTCCAGTGGCGCGATCAGCCCTGTATCGTGCATCAATTTATTCAGCTTTTCACGCGCCTTGCCGGTATTCCGACGCAAGCTGAACAAAGGTTCCGTTCCCAACAGGATATTGTCCAGAACACTTAGATTTTCTGCCAGCGTAAAATGTTGATGCACCATACCGATGCGGGCATCCATTGCCGCTTGTGGCTTCCCTTCGGGCAGCACTGTTTCAACGCCGTTCGCGTCCCAAACATGCACCTTACCTGCATCAGGCGTGTATTGCCCGAACAGCATGTTCATCAATGTGGTTTTACCGGCACCGTTTTCACCCAACAGAGCCAGAACCTCGCCGCGATGCAAATCCAGATCAATCGCGTCCGCAGCAACAACAGACCCAAACCGTTTGGTCATGCCGCGCAGTGATAATATCAAGGGGTTTTTCATTTCAATGGCACCTGGGTCAATGGGGTCCGGGCGGCGAACCGCCCGAACCACCCTTTATCTATTTATCAGAGACAGGGGCTTCGTTGTTTATGGTAACCACAAACTTGCCTGACTTGATGTCGGCCTCAACCGCGGCAACCTTGGCCACCACATCCGCAGGCACCTGGGCCGCGTCAACAACCACAGAGCTACCACCGTATTTCATAAAGCTGTACTGGCCGTAATCGGCCGCTTTGTATGATCCATCGGCCACGGCTGCGATGGCGTGATCAATGGTCGGTTCCATATGCCAAAGGGCCGAGCTTAGGATCGTATTCGGGTAATCGGCGGATGTATCAATCACATTGCCGATCGCCTTTACGCCGCGTTCAACAGCCGCGTCAGACACACCAAAACGTTCCGCATACATAATGTCTGCACCTGCATCCATCATCGCAAAAGCACTTTCTTTGGCTTTGGGTGGATCGTACCAGCTATCCAGAAAGTTCACCAGAAACTTTACGTCAGGGTTTACCGAACGCGCGCCATCCATGAACGCATTCATCAACCGGTTCACTTCGGGAATGGCAAAACCGCCAACCATGCCGATCACGTTTGATTTGGTGGCAGAGCCTGCAACGATGCCCGACAGATAGCTTGGCTCATGTATCCAGTTGTCAAACACGCTGAAATTATCTCCCGCGGGTTCAAATGACGAACCCATCAGAAAAGCCGTGTCAGGATAATCCTTGGCCACTTTACGCGCCGCACGTTCCAGACCGAACACCTCGCCCACGATCAATTTTTGACCGCCTTCGGCATATTCGCGCATTACACGTTCATAATCCGTATTGGCGACATTTTCGGAAAACGTGTATTCAATATCGCCGCGTGCTTCGGCGGCTTTCAAAGCCAGATGAATGCGGCTGATCCATTGCTGCTCTACCGGTAGTGTGTAAATCGCCGCTACTTTAATGGCTGCCGCCGCCGCCATGCCAGCCGTTCCAAGTGTTACCGCAAGTGCGACACCTGCGACCACGCAACGGCGGGTAATTTTGTTCAAAAGCATGTTTATCTCCCCCCATGTCTAATATATAAGTGCATAATCCATTTTTAGATTCGCATGGTCAGAGCGTAACTGTTTTTTTACCATTTAGTCAATTTTTAACGTACACATGACTAAAATACGTTTTGGCTTGCAGCCTATTGCATCATTTTATCTCACCCAGTCATCCCATAGATACTATACATGCAAGGTTCACCTTATCGGCACTCAATCACATTACCTGATTCTTTCAGAGGTGGTCCTGCCGTGTAAAACTTGTCCCATAGTGTTTCCGTCCATTCCTTGGAATATATTACACCATCAAAGTTTGGGACTAAACAACTAGCAGTCGCGCCGGTATTATTTCAAAAAGCAAACATTTGAAAACAACGCCTAAATGGCACTTTAGGTGACTTTCTCTTCTACTAAACATTTAGTTTGACAGGACCGGAGTTTCGGTTGACTATGATCAAGCCAGTAAAAACTGGCTTTGAATTTTTCAGGGAGGAAAAAATGCGCAAGTATTTACTGCCCGCTGTTGCGGCAATTGCCGTTATTGCGGGGTCTGGGACAGCCGTGGCTGATGAGGTCGCTGCCCAAAAATGGATCAATCAGGAATTCCAGCCGTCATCGTTGAGCAAAGATCAGCAAATGGCCGAAATGAAGTGGTTTATCAACGCAGCCAAACCTTTGGCGGGGATGGAGATCAACGTGCTTTCGGAAAGCATCCCGACACATTATTACGAGTCGGAAGTGCTGGCAAAAGCGTTTTATGAAATTACCGGAATCAAGGTCAATCACCAGATTTTAGGTGAAGGCGAAGTGGTGCAAGCGGTGCAAACCCAAATGCAAACCGGGCGCAACCTTTATGACGGCTATATCAATGACAGTGATTTGATCGGCACCCATTCACGGTTGCAACTGGCCTATAATCTAACCGACTGGATGGCGGGCGAGGGCAAGGATGTCACCAACCCGGGGCTTGATCTGGCCGATTTTATCGGGTCTTCATTTACCACCGGGCCGGATGGCAAGCTGTGGCAACTGCCCGACCAGCAATTCGCCAACCTTTACTGGTTCCGCAAGGACTGGTTTGACCGCCCCGATCTGAAAACCGCTTTCAAAGCCAAATACGGCTACGAGCTGGGCGTGCCGGTCAACTGGTCGGCCTATGAAGACATCGCCGAGTTCTTTTCAAAAGATGTAAAGACAATAGACGGCAAGACAATTTACGGCCACATGGACTACGGAAAACGCGCCCCGGATCTGGGCTGGCGCATGACCGATGCCTGGCTTTCTATGGCTGGCGAAGGGTCAAAAGGCCTGCCAAACGGTACTCCCATCGACGAATGGGGTATCCGTATGGAAGCTGGAAGCTGTAATCCGGCGGGCGCATCGGTATCGCGCGGCGGCGGGGCGAACGGCCCGGCGGCGGTTTATGCGATCCGCAAATGGGATGAATGGTTGCGTAAATATGCGCCTCCAGGCGCCGCAAGCTATGATTTCTACCAATCCCTGCCGGCCCTGAGCCAAGGTAATGTTGCCCAGCAAATTTTCTGGTACACCGCCTTTACCGCCTCCATGGTCGCGCCCCAATCCGAGGGCAACAATACGGTTGATGCCGATGGTAAGCCGCTTTGGCGGATGGCACCGTCCCCGCACGGGCCATATTGGGAAGAGGGTCAGAAACTGGGTTATCAGGATGCAGGTTCCTGGACACTTTTGAAATCCACACCGGTAAAACGTGCCAAGGCCGCATGGCTTTATGCACAGTTCGTGACCTCGAAAACCGTGGACGTGAAGAAAAGCCATGTTGGCCTGACCTTCATCCGGGAAAGTACGATCAACGATCCGTCGTTTACCGAACGCGCCCCGAAACTGGGTGGGCTGATCGAGTTTTATCGCTCGCCTGACCGCAAGCTGTGGACACCCACAGGGATCAACGTTCCCGATTACCCCAAGCTTTCACAAATCTGGTGGCAGCAAATCGGTGATGTGAACTCTGGTGCATTCACCCCGCAACAGGCGATGGACCGCTTGGCGGCGGAAATGGATACCACCATGGCCCGGATGCAAGCGGCTGATGAAGCCGCCAATGTCTACAACGGGTGCGGCCCAAGGCTGAACCCTGAAAAAGACGCGGCCTACTGGTATGCCCACGGTGGCGCAAAACCGCCATTGGCCAACGAAAAGCCCAAAGGCATTACGATCAAATACGAAGATCTGATCAAACGCTGGGCAGCCAAATAGCATCTTCGAGGTAAGTTTGGATATTTCCGGACTTACTTTGCCGGGGCCTTCGGGCCCCGGCCTGTTACAGATACGCGCCCCAAACCGCCAGAAAAGACCCCGAATGACCATTGAGCTTAAAAATATCACCAAACGCGTTGGCGCGATTACCCATATCAAAAAGACCAGTCTTTTGTTAGAACCGGGTCATTTCAATGTGCTTTTGGGCAAAACCGGCGCGGGGAAAACATCCCTGATCAAAATGATGGCAGGGCTTGATCCCATTGCCGGTGGCCAAATTTTTATGGACGGGCAGGACGTTACCAAACTTTCACCCCAAAGGCGAAATATCAGCCTTGTACACCAGTTTTTCGTCAACTACCCGCATATGACGGTTTTTGACAACATTGCTTCTCCCCTGAAAGTAGCAGGCATGGCAAAGTGCGAAATAGCAGGCCGGGTTGAGCAGGCGGCGGATGTTTTGCAACTGCGCCCGCTGCTGAACCGATACCCGCAGGAATTGTCGGGCGGACAGCAACAACGCTGCGCCTTGGCACGCGCCATTGCCAAGGAAAGCCGCGCGGTTTTTCTGGACGAGCCGCTGGCAAACCTTGATTACAAACTACGCGAAGAGCTACGCGAACAACTGCCAGAGCTTTTCTCAGGGCGCGGGGCGGTGGTGGTTTATGCCACGTCCGAGCCGGAAGAAGCCCTTCTTCTGGGCGGCAATACCGCCTTGATCGAGGATGGCCGCGTCACCCAGTTCGGCCCGACAGCCAGGATTTACCACCGCCCGCACGATCTGGCCTCGGCGCAGGTGTTTTCCAACCCGCCGATCAATGTGGCAGCTATTACAAAAAAAGGCACGCGCGCCATGCTGAACTCTTCCGTGTCATGGTTGATGACAGGGGCCGCGGCTGGGTTGCGTGATGGCCCCTACACGGTGGCGATACGTCCGCATCACATCACACCGAACCGCACGGATCAAACAAGTGTTACCCTAAAGGGGGCGATTTTGGTGACGGAACTCAGTGGCTCGGAAAGCAGTGCGCATTTTGACATGGGGGATCACACATGGGTGTCACTAACCCATGGCACGCAAGCCTACGAAATCGGCGAGACCCGAAAATTTTTCATGGATCCGTCTGATTGTTTTTATTTCGCGCCCGACGGCGCCTTTGTGGCTTAGGGGACGATCATGGCGAAAATAACCCTCTCGAAGCTGAAACACAGCTATAGCCCCGACCCGAAAGGGCCGCAGGATTATGCCCTGAAATATATTGATCTTGATTGGCAGAATGGCGGCGCATATGCCCTGCTTGGCCCGTCCGGTTGCGGGAAATCCACGCTGTTGAACATCATCTCGGGCCTGCTGATCCCTTCGGAAGGGCAGGTTTTATTTGACGGTAAAGATGTCACAGCCCTGCCCCCTGATCAGCGTAACATAGCGCAAGTTTTCCAGTTTCCGGTGATCTACGACACCATGACCGTCTACAACAACCTAGCCTTTCCACTGCGCAATCGCGGTGTGGACGAGGCCACAGTCAAGTCCCGCGTGCACGAAATTGCCACGATGCTGGAGCTTGAGGATATGCTGGACACCCGCGCGGCTGCACTGCCACCCGACACCAAGCAAAAAATTTCCATGGGCCGCGGCTTGGTGCGCAAGGACGTGAATGTGGTGATGTTCGACGAACCGCTGACCGTTATCGACCCGCACCTGAAATGGCAGTTGCGATCAAAACTGAAAGAGCTGCACCAAAAGCTGCGCGCCACCATGATTTACGTCACCCATGACCAAACCGAGGCCCTGACATTCGCCGATCAGGTGGTGGTGATGCAGGACGGCGAGATCGTGCAAATCGGCACCCCGGTAGAGCTGTTTGAACGGCCCGCACATACATTCGTGGGCCATTTTATCGGCTCTCCGGGGATGAACATTCTACCCTGCGAGGTACGGCAGGGGGCGGCATTTTTCATGGATCAGATGATCCCTCTGGAAGGCACGATTGACGCCAGCGCAACCGGAGATGCCGAAATCGGTATTCGCCCTGAACATATAACCTTCGGGGATAGCGGGCTGGAAGCCAAAATCCATAAAATCGCTGACGTAGGGCGCCATTTGGTCGTCGATGCCGTGGTCGGGAATACGCGGGTCAAAATCGTAACCGAAGCGGCGGCTCCTGCAATAGGTGAAACCGTTCATCTATCCTTTGATCCCGCCAAAACAAGGCTTTACCGTAACGGCTGGATTGCCAGCAAACCGCAAGGGGCAGACCGATGAAAAAACCGTACCAGAAAGCCTGGTTTTTCGTGCTGCCCGTCCTGCTGCTGGTGGCTTTTAACGCGCTAATCCCGATGATGACCGTGGTCAATTATTCGGTTCAGGAAACTTTCGGCAATAACGTGTTCTTGTGGGAAGGCATGGGATGGTTTGAAAAACTGCTGCACTCGGATAGATTTCATGCGGCATTGGCACGCCAATTCATGTTTACCGGTCTTATTCTGGCGATCGAAATCCCCTTGGGTGTGATCATTGCCCTTGCCATGCCGCGCCATGGTTTCTGGGTGCCGATCTGCCTTGTGAGCATGGCTTTGCCGATGCTGATCCCGTGGAATGTTGTGGGGGCAATGTGGAACATTTTTACCCTGCCTGACATCGGCCTGTTGGGGTATTTTTTCAACACGGTTCTGGGCATCCCCTACGATATGACCCAACACCCCTTTGCCGCATGGGCCACGATCATCACCATGGATGTGTGGCACTGGACGTCGCTTGTCGTGTTGCTAAGCTACGCCGGCCTTGTGTCTATTCCGGACGCCTACTATCAAGCTGCCAAAATCGACGGGGCCTCTAGCTGGGCGGTGTTTCGCTATATTCAACTGCCCAAAATGAAGCAGGTTCTGACCATCGCCATTCTGCTGCGCTTCATGGACAGTTTCAACATCTACACGGAAGTGTTTGTGTTAACAGGCGGCGGGCCGGGCAATTCCACCACGTTGCTGTCCATTGACCTTGTCAAGGTCGCCCTTGGCCAGTTTGACCTTGGCCCTGCGGCAGCAATGTCGCTGATTTACTTTGCAATCACCCTTCTGGTTAGTTGGCTGTTCTACACGCTGATGACCAAAGACGATGTACAATAGGACAAAACCCATGCGCAAACGTTCCCTTATCCCACTTGTCTACATCCTGTTCCTGATGCTGCCGATCTATTGGCTGGTGACGATGAGCTTTAAAACAACCGGTGAAATACTGTCTGGATTTTCGCTTTTCCCGCAAATCTGGACGTTCGAAAATTACCGCACGATCTTCACCGATCCCACATGGTATTGGGGTTATATCAACTCGATCATCTATGTGTCGCTCAACACCGTCATTTCCATCACCCTTGCCTTGCCTGCGGCCTATGCGTTTTCGCGTTACCGCTTTTTGGGCGACAAACAACTGTTCTTCTGGCTGCTAACCAACCGTATGGCCCCGGTTGCGGTTTTTGCCCTGCCGTTCTTCCAGCTCTATTCCGCCGTCGGCCTGTTTGACACCT
Source organism: Rhodobacterales bacterium (assembly GCA_045046705.1). Classification (GTDB taxonomy): domain Bacteria; phylum Pseudomonadota; class Alphaproteobacteria; order Rhodobacterales; family Rhodobacteraceae; genus Amylibacter. The sequence continues at coordinate 34,977 of JASFZB010000033.1, forward strand.
ATCTGGCCGTGGCCTTGGCGCATTGCCTGTTCAACATCCCGTTGGCGGTGTGGATATTAGAGGGTTTCATGGGCGGGGTACCCAAGGAGCTGGATGAAACCGCCTATGTGGACGGCTATTCCTTCCCGCGTTTTTTCATCACGATATTTCTACCCTCGATCAAATCGGGAGTCGGAGTGGCGGCATTCTTTTGCTTCATGTTCTCATGGGTCGAACTGCTTTTGGCCAAAACCCTGACGGCAGTTTACGCAAAACCTATTGCCGCAACCATGACCAAAACCGCCTCCTCGGCGGGCTATGAACTGGGCTTGCTGGCCGCCGCGGGCACGCTGACCATCATCCCCGGAGCTATCGTGATTTACTTCGTGCGCAACTACATCGCCAAGGGCTTTGCCCTGGGGAGAGTGTAATGCTGGGCTGGATGGCATGGACGTGGCCGACGGCCCTGATCTTTATCGGTATATTCAGCGCGATGGGCATCCTGACCGTGCTGGAGATCAAACACCCGGGCGGGGACGCGCGCAAAGGCGTTCTGGGGCTGACCACCACGCGAGGAGACAGATTGTTTATCTCGCTTTTGGGAACCGTTTACATCTTTTTGGGCTGGCTGGGCTGGATGGGCATGCCGCTTTGGGCCCCCCTTGGGATCAGCATAGCATGGGGCACGTTTTGTTTTTGGAAAGTCTAGAGCGTAGACCTCAGGGGGGGGGGATTGAAAAAACGACTGTTTTAGTATTTACTCTGAACCAGTTAAAACGTTACCCAATTTAGGCAGGAAAATATGCGGCAGAAGAAAAATAACCAGTTGCTGACCGAAGTGGAACTGGAATTCATGTCCCATTTATGGGCCTTGGGAACCGGCACTGTGCGCGAGGTCTTGGCCAAACTGGCCCCGGGGCGCAATCTGGCCTACACGTCTGCGGCTACAATCCTGCGGATTTTGGAACAAAAGAATTTTGTGGTAAGCACTAAACAGGGCAAAACCTTTGTTTACAAGCCCACGATTGAAAAAGATGTTTATCAGTCAAGGTCGCTGAAGAACCTGTCTGAAAAGCTGTTTGACAACACGCCCGTATCCTTGGTTGCCCGCCTTGTAGACGATTACGGGCTGTCGGAAGAAGCGTTGGAGGAAATTCGAGCTTTGTTGGATAGGAGGTTAAAAAATGATACTGACTGAAACTGTTCTGAATGCGTATGTCAACGCAAATATCATGCTGGTCTTTGCTTTTGTGCTTTGGCATCTGCTGCGCTATCTATCCAATAAACTGAATTTTCCGCTCCCCTATATTTTCCAGCTTCACCTGCTTAACGGCGTCTTTCTGGCCATTGCCCTAAGCCCCGTTGCCATTGGCACAGTGGCCGCCCTTATGCAATTCCACCTGATCCCTGCCGACTTTTCCCTGCGCGTATCCGATTTAATCATTGCCCAGTATCTAAACGGCGGCTTCGAGATGAAGGCTTCAGAGCTTGAACATGTCATCGGGCTGCGCGGCATATTAACCCAAAGTTTTCTGAACGTGGACACGTTCGGTGAATACACAATCGTTAGCCTTTTCCTGACCGGTTTTATCGGCCTTATTGGCCACTCGCTGTTCAATATATTCAAGCTTGGATCGATTCTGCGCAACAGCTACACATGGCGCCGGTTCAAAAATATGCACATTCTACTTAGCGACACAACTTTCATTCCGTTTTCCACCCGGGGCCTAAACACGCACTATGTGGTCATTCCATCGGGTATGCTGGCCGAAAACGATGACTTGAAAATGGTACTCGGTCACGAATTTCAACACATCCGCCAAGGCGACATCGTATGGGCATTTGTTCTGGAAGCCCTGCGCCCGTTTTTCTTCTGGAACCCGGTTTTCTTTTTCTGGAAACGTCAGGTTCTGCACCTGCGCGAACTGGCGTGCGACCAACAACTGGTAACAAAGCGAAAATTAAACACGAAAGCCTATTGCGAATGTCTTTTGCACATTTGCCAAAACAGTATCCGCAAAGACGACCGGTATTCCATCGCCTTGCCGTCCGTGCCCTTTGTTCAAGTCACCCGCACCCCGTTCGGGATGAGTTCGGCCAAGGCTTTGTCCGAGCGCATCGTTGCCATTGTCGAGCCTGCCGCCAACCCTATTTCCCGCAAAGCCTTTGCCTGTTTGTTACTGCCTGCGATGGCCTTGGTCATATTCGCGTCCCTGACGATACAGGCCCCCGACGACTGGTCACAAGATCGCTTGATGCTGTCCACGGTTGTAAATCTGGAACGCTTGGGGCACATAAGGACCTTTGGGCAGTAAGCTTCTACCCCACGCTTCCTAGGGCATAGACCTAGGCTTAAAACCGCAGTGACAGGCAGGACATGCCGCCATCCAGTTTAGCGCATTCAGCATTACCAATCTCGCGCACCTCATAGCCCGTGTTGCGCAATTTTTCTGCAGTTTTCGGGAATCCTGCGGGCATCAGGACAAACCGGTTAAACCGAATAGCGTTGGCCGCAGCCTCTTCACCATCAGCCGTATGAATGACGCGGTAATCCTTAAAACAACCGGAAGCATCCAGCCGTTTGGTGGCTAAAATCGTTTCCCCGTCCAGCAAAGAACAATCGGTCTTGAAATGCAGCACCCCTTCGGGGGTATGGACCTCGCGCACACTATAGCCCCAATCGGCGACAAGGCTTGCCAGTTCGGCCACGCCCGCCGCATCGGTTCGCGCCGAGCGTCCCACCAGAATTTCCTTTTGGGTGGTCAGAATATCGCCGCCCTCGATAAACCCGGGGCCGGTAATCGCCCGCACTTCATCATATTCCGCGCGTAAAGCATCTGCCATTTCAGCAACTTCGCCCACCCGGCTTGGCGCCCCGGGGCGCATCAATATGGCGCCTTTGGGTAAGCATAGGGCGGTATCCTCGACAAAGACCGCATCGGGATAATCTTGCAACGCGGGCAGTTCTATCACCCGCGCCCCCGTTTCACGCAACGTGGCGATATAAAGCGCATGGTCTGCCAGCATTTGCTCCAGATCAGGCGTGCCGATGTCCATCGCCCGCAAACCATTCACAATACTGCTGCTTGGTTTTCGGGTGATCGCGCGAGTAAATTCGTATGAATGTTGCATCATAGCTATCCTTCAAGATTCAATTTCTATCATCGCAGGCCCACTTAAAGGCTGCGCATTCTGCAAAGCCGCTTTCAGCGCCTCTGCGGTCATTTCCACACGTTGAAACGGCATACCGCACGCCTTGGCGATATAACCAAAATCAGGCGGTGTCGGGTCACAGCCGACAATATCGACACCAGCCGCAGCCATCGAGGTTTCAATCTCGCGGTAGCCCTGATTGTTCCAGACGATGAAAAGCACCGGCAGATTTTCGTCCACTGCCACCATCAGTTCGGGCAAGGTGAACTGCGCTCCGCCATCTCCCACAAGGCAAACCACTTGCGCAGACGCATCTCCCAAAGCCGCCCCTATGGCCGCCGGAATGGCATAGCCCAAAGCCCCGAAACCGGTTGCCGCATTAAACCAGCCACCGACGCGGTCATGGTCGTAATAAAGATTGCCCGCATAGGTCACCTGACAACTGTCACCGACCAGAACCGCCCCGGGCATTGCACGACGCAGGCACTCCAGCAGGCCCAGTTGCAGCCGCATGTCAGCCCCGATCTCGTCGCGGGCAGCAAGCCTTGCGCGCTTCGCCCGTAGCGCACCTTCGGCGTCAGCCTTGGCACGGCCCAAAGCGGTCAAAAGCTGCGGCAACACATCTTCCACACGCCCCGCTATGGGGTAATCCACAGGGTGACGCGCCAATTGGTCGGGGCATATATCGACGCGGATCAGGTTGGCAAGCGTTGGAAATCCGCCGTTTTGGTACATATCATAATCCGTCGGCCCCAGCTCGGTTCCCAAGGCCAGCATACAATCGGCCGCGCGGATCAGATCGCGCACCGCTTCCAGACTGGGACTTGCAGGCACACATAACGCATGCCCGTGCATCAGCCCGCGCGCATTTACCGTTTCGATCACAGGGGCATCCAGCCGCTCGGCCAAACGGCGCAGCTCAATCTCCGCCAGACACGCCCCGCCGCCAACCAGAACAACCGGCGATTTCGCCGCTTTAAGCACCTGAGCCGCGCGGACAATCGCGCCCCCGTCCAATTTGTTCGGGGCTTCATCGAAATCCGTCCCATTTGGCAAATCAAACGGCATTGCCATCACATCTATCGGCACCTCGATATGCACAGGGCCACCGCGGCCCTGTGCAAAAACCCTGTAGGCCTGATCCAAAGCCGGGATCAAATCAGCCGCGCCGGTCAGTTGTGTCGATGTCAAAGCCACCGTTGCCGCCATTTTTTGTTGCTCCGGCAATTCGTGCAAATGCCCCAACCCGCGCCCCAAATTGGCCCGCTTGTTCACCCCCGAGACCACCAACATCGGAACACTGTCCGCCCGTGCCTGCATCATCGGGGTCAACGCATTTGTCAGCCCGGGGCCGGTGATCAAAAACGCCACCCCGGGCTTGCCGGATGTGCGCGCATAGCCATCCGCCATAAACCCCGCGCCCTGTTCATGTCGCGTCGTGATATGGCGAATTTTCGACCCCGACAATCCACGGTAAAGTTCCACCGTATGCACGCCCGGAATGCCAAAAATAACCTCGACACCGCGCGCCACAAGCTGTTGAACCAGAGCTTCGCCAATACTTGTCATGATGCCGCTCTTTGTATGGTTAAGGATTGCGCATGGGCCGCGATGCGGGCACAGGCTTCTGTAACCACCGCATCATCCTTGGTTAAAGCAAAGCGCACCCAGTTTTTCAAAGAGGCCCCAAAGGATGAACCCGGCATTACCGCAACCCCGGCATTTTCCAGTAAATCCAGTGCGAAAGATTGCCCGTCTAAACCCGTGGCCGAAACATCTATCAGGATAAACATCCCCGCTTTGGGCCGGTTCACCCGCAAACCTGCAACGCCGTCCAAAGCGTCACGCACCATGTCCGCACGATGCGCGAACCTCCCCCGCATCCCCTTGGCGGCCTCTGACGGCGACGCAACCGCCTCGGCGGTCATATCCGCGATAAACGGTTGGTTGCCGAACAGTATGGTTTCGGCAAGCGGCAGCAAACGTGCTGCAAATTCAGCCGAACCGATACACCAACCGCTGCGAAATCCGGGCGCCGCATGGGCCTTTGATATGGACGCTACCACGATCACCCGGTCGGCAAATTCGGGGAAGGCAAGCGGTGAGGTGAAACTCTCGCCCTCGAATACCAACTCTTCATATACTTCGTCCGACAGGATCCATAAATCATGCTTGACCGCCAAGGCACCGATTTCGGCAATATCATTGCGCGTCAAAACCGCCCCCGTCGGGTTATGCGGCGAATTAAGGAATATCACCCGGCTTCGGGGGGTAATCCGCGCTTCTATATCCGCCGCTTTTATCCGAAAACCGTTGGCGGCATCAAGCGGCACAGGCACCACGCGTGCCCCGCTTGCGGCAATAACACCTTCATAACAGGCATAAAGCGGATCGCCGACCAGAACCTCGTCGCCGGCCTCGGCAATCCCCATCATCGCGGCGTAAAGCGAGGTTTGTGTGCCCGGAAAGCACAAGATCTGATCCGCCCCAATGAAGCGCCCCGCCGTGCGGCTGTAGCGTTCGGATAAAGCCGCCAACAATCCCGGTTCACCGCGCCCGTTGGAATAGCCGGTACGCCCTGCCCGCATAGCGCGGTTTGCCGCCTCAATAAGCGACAGCGGGGTCGGAATATCGGGCTCGCCAATGGTCATTTCCAAAATATCACAGCCTTCGGCCAGCTTTTTACGGGCCAGCGCATGGATTTCCCATTTTTGACCGCCCAGACCAGCCAAACGGTCAGTTATTGTTGCATATTTCAGTGTCATTCGGTCAACTCCAATCCCAATATCGCACCCACAGATGCAAGGCCGATTGCAGGCAACTCACCTGCCTTGAATGTATTCGGCAGCGCACTGCCTTCCAGCCACAAGCCGTCCAGAACCGCGTTGCAGGCGATGGCAAAGCGGCGTAATTCGGCGGCATTTTTAGGGCTTCCCGCCTCAATAAAGGCCGTGGCAATAAGCTGTTCCAGCTTGTCTCGAAACTGTAAATAGGTCTTTTCGTGTATCTCGCACATATGCGTATCCCGTTGAACAGACTGGATAAATCCAGCCCATAGCGCCATTGCACGCGGATCGACCACCGGCGGGTTCAATGATGCTGCAACAAGCGCCCCAAGCCGGGCCTTAGCACTTGGATGATCCAAATCAAGCGTCGCCCACGAAGCATAGCGCATCGTCGTCATATGCCGCTCATACGCCGCCCCGACCAGCTCTTCTTTGGTGTTGAAGTAATGCCGGATCAGGCCCTGTGTCACACCGGCAGCTTTTGTAATATTGCGCACTGTCGCCGCCTCGGGGCCACCGTCCGCAATCAGCGCAAGCGTCGCCTCGATCAACGCATCCTGGCGTTCATCGGGGCTTTCCCTGGTAAAAGTTTTACGGTTCTCAAGCATCAGATATGTCCGAGTGGCTAGTTATTATACGTTTGTATAATTTCATAAAGCAAATCACAACGCAATCGAAAATCCCCCCCGTTTCAAACTGTCCGATAAACCTTACACCAGCCCGTTTTCAACGTGGAACCGGATGTGATCTTCCATGAATGTCTGGATAAAGAAATAACTGTGATCATAGCCCGGTTGCATCCGAAAATACGCGGCCTGTTTGCGCTGGATTATCGCATCCATCAGGACCTGCGGTTGCAACAAATCCAGAAAATTATCCGCCGTGCCCTGATCGATCAAAACAGGCGCGTGAAAGCCGTGTTCCACCATCAAAAGCGATGCGTCATGCGCCGCCCAAGCCGCTTCATCCGCCCCCAGATAAGCCGTCAATTGTTTGCGCCCCCAATCCGAGGCACAAGGATTTGCAATCGGCGCAAAGGCAGACACAGACGTGTAACGCCCGGGCAATGTCATCGCGATAGTCAAAGCCCCGTGGCCGCCCATCGAATGCCCTGTTATCCCTTGTTTTTCTTCGATAATTGGAAAATTACGCACAATCAAATCAGGTAACTCTTTCGTCACATAAGTCCACATATTGAAATGCGGCGCCCAAGGTTTTTGCGTAGCATCCAGATAAAAACCGGCCCCCTGCCCCAGATCATAAGCCGCATCATCGGCCACATCATCCCCGCGCGGCGAGCTATCGGGAAACACCAGCGCAACCCCGTATTTCGCCGCATAAGCCTGCGCCCCCGCCTTAGTCATGGCGTTTTCATGGGTGCAGGTCAGGCCCGACAAATACCACAAAACCGGCACGCTTTTCGTGCGGGCCTGCGGCGGCAGATAAACCGCAAAAGTCATGTCGCACCGGCAGGCATTTGAGCGGTGTTTATAAACCCCCTGCACCCCGCCAAAACAGGTGTTTTCCGATATAGTTTCCATGTCCTGATCTTCCTAAAAATTTTCACTTTGGGGCCGCAAATCCACCTCATGCGACCATGTCGATTTCGGTTGATGAGCCAAATGCCAATATTCATCGGCTATATCTTCGGGGCGCATCATTTTGTCGGGCGCAATTTTATGCCGTTCGCGGCTTCGCTCACTATCAATGATGCCGTCCAGAATAACATGGGCCACATGAATGCCCTGCGGCTGAAACTCGCGTGCCAGCGATTGCGCTAAGCCGCGCAGGGCAAACTTGGGCGACGCAAGGGCGGCAAAACGCGCCCCGCCGCGCAAACTGGCCGTCGCACCTGACATGATAAACGTGCCACCACCGCTTTTGACCATATGGGGCAAAACCGATTGTGCCAGAACCGCCGCCGTCAAAACCATCGCCCGCCAACTGGCTTCGAAATCGGTCAGGTCAAGATCCAGAAACGGCTGAACCACCAAATTAGAGGTATTATGAACCACGATTTTCGGCGGCCCGTAAGCTTGCATGATATTGGCAATTTTGTGCTTTGCCTCTCTGGTATCGCCTAGATTACAGTCCTGAATATCAAACTCGCAGTCTTTGGCCGGCGTTCGGGCCAAGCCAACCGCCCGCATCCCGCCCGATTCAAAGCGGCGTAACAATGCCGTTCCCAAGCCAGCACCGGCACCAGCCACCAAGGCCAAGGGTTTGTGCGTCATATTCTATCCCTTTGTCAGCTACTCAAAACCAGAACCTAGTTATAATCGGGCTTTAACGCGGATGAAAGCAAGCGACTTTTACCGCACCGGTGGTTTCCAGAGCGGGCGCAATTGTGCGGCAGGTGTCATCTGCAAACCGGCATCGGGGGCTGAAATAGCATCCCTCGGGCGGATTTAACGGCGAGGGCAGCTCCCCTTTCAGCATAATTCGGGGTTTCTTGTGGCCGGGATTGGCAATCGGTGTCGCCGACAACAATGCCTCGGTGTAAGGGTGTTTCGGGGCCTTGAACACATCTCTCGCAGGCCCCGCTTCCACCACTTTTCCCAAATACATCACCATCACATCATCCGCGATATGTTTGACCACCGACAGATCGTGACTGATGAAAAGATAAGCCAGCCCAAGATCGGTTTGCAGATCGGCCAGAATGTTCAAAACCTGCGCTTGAATGGACAGATCAAGGGCCGAGACCGGCTCGTCCAGAACAAGCACACGCGGGTTCAACATCAAAGCCCGTGCAATCGCGATACGCTGGCGTTGACCGCCCGAAAACATATGCGGGTAGCGTTCATAATGCTCGGGGCGCAGGCCGACACGCTCCATGATTTCCTCGGCCCGCTTGCGCCGCGCGACCCCGTCCATATCAGTGTTCAGCAACAAAGGCTCTTCCAGAATATAGCCCACCTTGTGACGCGGATTAAGCGAGCCATAGGGGTCTTGAAACACAATCTGCACGGCCTTGCGGTTTTCAACACTGCCAACAATCGCCGGATGCCCGTCGATCAACAAACTGCCAGTTGTGGGTTCCTCGATCATCGAAATGACACGTGCCAATGTCGATTTCCCGCAACCGCTTTCACCTACCACCGCCAGCGTCTTACCCGCTGAAAGCGTAAAACTGGCGCCGTCCAGTGCTTTGACCAGCCCCGGTTTTTTAAGCAACCCTTTGCTGACTTCATAGTAACGCACCAGATCGGTGGCGGTCAGGATCGGTGTACTCATGATGCGCCCCCGACGATGGGATGGTTGCAAAGCACTTGGCCCAAATCCGTGTTTTGCCGTATCACCGCGCGGTCACAATCGTCCTGCTTAAAGCGGCATCTCGGCGCAAACAGGCAGGCAGGCGGGCGGTCGAACTGGCCCGGCACCACGCCCGGGATCGACGGCAAATGACGCCCCACCGCACGTTCTGGCAAAGCCGCCAGCAGGGCCGCCGTATAAGGGTGGTGCGGCGTGTTGAACAATTCCATTACATGCTGTTCCTCCACCTTTTGCCCGGCATATTGCACTTGCACCCGCTCGGCGGTTTCAGCCACAACCCCCATATCATGGGTGATCAGGATCAGCGCCATATTCTTGTCGCGCTGCAATCCCGCCAGCAGCTCCAGAATTTGCGCCTGAATGGTCACATCAAGGGCCGTTGTCGGCTCGTCCGCGATCAGAAGTTTAGGGTCCCCTGCCAAGGCCATCGCAATCATCACCCGTTGGCTCATGCCCCCCGACAGTTGGTGCGGAAACGCCGAAAGGCGGGTTTCGGGGGCGGGAATGCCGACCTGTTCCAAGAGCTCGATAGTGCGGTTGCGCCGTTCTTTGCGGTTCATGCCGAAATGCAGGCGTAACACTTCTCCAATCTGGAAAGCCACTGTAAAACAGGGGTTCAGGCTGGACATGGGTTCCTGAAAAATCATTGCCATATCTTTACCAATAATCTTGCGGCGGTCTGATTTATCCATGTGCCGCAAATCGTGCCCATTAAATAGCATATAATCAGAGCTGATTTGTGCAGTCCACGGCAACAACCCCATCAGTGCCAACATCGCCACGGATTTCCCCGAGCCGCTTTCCCCCACGATCGACAGGATTTCACCACGATCACATTGAATATCCACGCAGTCCACAGCGCGAAACAAACCGCCCGCAGTTTGAAAATCAACCGATAGGTTTTTGATGTCCAACAGCATGCGGCTATGACCTCTTCATCTTGGGGTCAAGCGCGTCTCGCAGTCCGTCACCTACCAGATTGATCGCCAGAACCGTGATCAAAATTGCCAGCCCGGGAAAGGTCACAACCCACCATGCACGCAAGATAAACTCGCGCGCTTCGGCCAACATTGTGCCCCATTCAGGCGTTGGCGGTTGCGCCCCCATGCCCAAAAAGCCAAGTGCAGCCGCATCCAGAATGGCGTTGGAAAACGACAAGGTCGCCTGCACCGTTACCGGCCCCAGACAATTCGGCAGTATGGTGCGCGTCATCAGATAAATCGGCGATGCCCCTGCCACACGCGCCGATGTGACGTAATCCTTGCCCATCTCGTTTAGCACCGAGGCCCGTGTCAGGCGCACAAAATGCGGCTGTAACACAATCGCAATCGCGATCATCGCATTCAGCAATCCCGGCCCCAGAATGGCCACCATGACCAAAGCCAGCAACAGCGATGGAAACGCCAGCACAATGTCCATGAAGCGCATAATCACGGTATCCACCACGCCGCGAAAATAGCCTGCAATCAGGCCAACCGTGACACCGCCCGTCACCGCCAGCGTAACCACGACAACCCCGATAAACAGCGAGAACCGCGCGCCATAGATCAACCGCGACAGCATATCGCGCCCAACTGCATCCGTCCCCAAAAGGAACTTCCACTGACCGCCTTCTTGCCAAACGGGCGGTGTCAAAAGCGCATCGCGAAACTGTTCGGTCGGCGCGTGCGGGGCAAACAGCGGCGCCAGCAGCGCGACCACAACCAAAACGATAAACACCCAAAGTCCGATCACCGCCCCGCGATTTTCGGAGAAATAGAACCAGAAATCCGCCAGCATACGGCGGCGCATCTGACGTTTTACATCGCGTGCGGACTGTAAGCTCGGTGTATCAGTCATTTTATGCCCCTAATCATGGCGAATACGCGGATTGATCAGCCCGTAGGTCATATCCACCAGAAGGTTTACGATCATCACAACGGCGGCGATTAGCAACAGGCCCGATTGCACCACCGGATAATCGCGCCGCGAAATACTGTCGACCATCCATTTACCGATACCGGGCCAACTGAAAATCGTTTCGGTCAAAATCGCCCCCGCTAGCAAGGTGCCAACACTTAACCCGATCACCGTAATCACCGGGATCATCGCGTTGCGCAGCGCATGCACCCCCACAACCCGCGCCGGCGACAGGCCTTTGGCGCGTGCGGTGCGCACATAATCTTCACCCAGAACCTCCAGCATGGCAGAGCGGGTTTGCCGCGCTATTACCGCCAGCGGAATTGTAGCCAGCACAATCGAGGGCAGCACCAAATGGCTTACAGCGGATGTAAACGCGCCTTTTTGACCTGATAACAAGCTGTCGATCAGCATGAAACCGGTGACATCCGGAAAATAGTACAACAACGATATACGCCCCGAAACAGGCGTCCAGTGCAGCCAGCCCGAGAACACGATAATCAGCAACAGACCCCACCAGAAAATCGGCATCGAATAGCCCACAAGAGCCGTCCCCATCAGCGATTGATCCCAAAAAGAACCGCGCTTGCTGGCCGCTATAATTCCTGCGGGAATGCCGATGCTGATGGCGATAAGCAGGGCAATGAACGATAGTTCCACGGTTGCCGGAAACAGCGTGAAAAACTCTTGCAGAACCGGTTGTTTCGTGACCAGTGAATTGCCAAAATTACCGTGCATAAGCTGGTTAAGATAATCCAGATATTGTTGCCATATGGGTCGGTCATAGCCGAATTGGTGCATCAATTGCGCATAACGCTCGGGCTTGATGCCGCGCTCGCCGGCCATCAACAAAACCGGATCCCCCGGCAACACCCGCACAAAGCCAAAAGAGACGACGGTGATGCCCAGAAAAGTCGGCAGCAACAACGCGATGCGTTTTAAGATATAGCCAAGCATGTTACCCTACAATCCTAAGTGCGCGGTCAAATGTCGTCAGGCATTCGATCCCGTCGTTTGTCACCACTACATCGTCCTCGATACGCACACCGCACACATCATCGCGGTAAAGACCGGGCTCGATGGTAAAGATCATACCCGCGCGCAAAACATCCCTGTTACCGCGCATAATCTGCGGGGCCTCATGCACATCCAGCCCCAAGCCGTGACCGGTTTTATGACGCGCAAACTGTGCGAACGGCGAACCCTCCAAAACCAGTTGCACCGCATCATCCACATCATGCGCGGTTATTCCCGCACGGCTGACCTCTCGACCGCGCGTATTCGCAGCCAAAACCGTATCATAAAAGGCCCTATCAGCCTCCGACACCCCGCCGACAAAAAACGTCCGTGTAATATCCGCATTATAGCCCATCCACTGGCCGCCAAAATCGATCAGCAGCGCATCACCATGCTTGATTTTATAGTCCGCCCGCGCATGGGCATGGGGTTCGGCCGCATTGCCGCCTGCCGCGACAATCGGGGCAAACGATGTGCCATCCGCACCCAGCGCAAACATTTGGCGCAGCAATATGCCTTCGATTTCTTTTTCGGTCTGGCCGATTTTCACCTCGGCTAAGGTCGCTTCCAATGCAGCCTCGGAAATTTCAATGGCCTTTTTCAAAAGCGCAATTTGTTCGGGTGTTTTTGTCAGGCGCACAGATGATATTTCGGCGTGTGCATCTATGAACGTCGTTTTTGAAAACACAGAGCCCAAGGCCATCTGCTCGAACACCCGCATACGTCCAGCTTCCAATCCGAAGCGTTTCGCACTGTCCAGTTGCGGCAACGCGGCTGCGGCGGCTTTAAAGGCACCCCTATAGCTATCCTCATCACGCCAGTAAAAAATGCGCCCCGGGAAATCCAGTCCGCTAAAGGAACTCATTTCCAGATTAGGCACAATCGCTACAGGCGTACCGTCCTTTGGAATGATCACCATCAAGGGGCGTTCCATCAGATAAAAATTCCGTCCGAAAATACTTTTGAAATTCGGGCCGGGCACAAAGGCCACCGCATCATAGCCGTTGTTACGGATAACACTGCGGATCAGGTTTAATCTTGGGTCTGTCATGTAAATAAATTCGCTTTATGTAGAACCGGGCAGGATTTGTCCCGCCCGGTTCACTTTTCTTATTCTGATATATCGACGCCTTCAAAACGGTGTCCGCCAAGGGGATCCATTTTGTAGCCTGTCACTTTCTTCGACATCGGCATGAACACGATAGAGTGTGCGATTGTGGCCCAAGGGGCTTCGCGTTTGAACACCACTTGTGCCTGTTCATAAAGCTTGGTGCGCTCGGCAATATCAGAGCTTTGCTTGGCTTTGTTGGTCAAAGCATCAAATTCTTTATTGCACCATTGCGACCGGTTTGACCCGCCCACACCGGCGCAGCCCAAGAGCACTGACAAGAAGTTGTCGGGGTCGCCGTTGTCGCCTGTCCAACCCAGCAGAACCGCACCGTCACGGTCTTCGGCTTTCGACAGCTTCAGATATTCGCCCCACTCATAGGACGTCACTTCCGCAGTCACCCCAACTGCCGCAAAATCCGCTTGGATCAATTCAGCCATACGGCGTGCATTAGGGTTATAGGGACGCGCAACAGGCATCGCCCAGATCTTCATTTTGAGGTTCTTCACACCGGCTTCTTCCAGCATCTTCCTGGCTGCGGCAGGATCATAACTATCATCTTTGATCGACTTGTTATAAGACCACATGGTTGGCGGGATCGGGTTGACAGCAACAACGCCCGCGCCGTTAAAGACCGCATCCAAAATAGCCTGTTTATTGATCGCTTTGTTCAAGGCTTTACGCACTTTCACATTGTCAAACGGGGCTACTTTGGTGTTGTAAGCCAGATAGCCCACATTCAGACCTGCCGCCTGCAATACATTCAGCTTCGGATCGGCCTTAAGCCCGGCGATGTCCGCAGGGTTGGGATACGGGGCCACCTGGCACTCATTTGCCAGCAGCTTTTGCATCCGCACGGAATTATCCGTGGTAATGGCAAAGATCAGATCGTCAATCGCAGGCTTGCCGACATAAAAACTAGGATTTGCTTTATAACGGATCACCGCATCTTTTTGGTAAGCCACAAACTGGAACGGTCCTGTGCCGATCGGTTTCTGGTTCAAATCGCTCATTTTGCCAGAAGCGGCCAGCTTGTCGGCATATTCCTTCGACATGATCGAGGCAAAATCCATCGCAAGATTGGCGACAGTCGGCGATTCCGGTTTGTTCAAAACGAACTTCACTGTCATATCGTCAACCTTGACGATCTTTTTGATCAGGCTCGGCATGTCCATACCGTTGAAATATTCCCACGCAGCCCCGTCAACATATTGATAATACGGATTATCTTTGTTCATCTGACGATCAAAGCTGAAAATAACATCATCGGCATTCATGTCGCGGGTCGGGGTGAAATAGCTGGTTGTCTGGAATTTTACACCGGGACGTAAATTGAACGTATATTCCAGACCATCATCTGAAACACTCCAGCTTTTGGCCAATCCAGGGATCACTTTCGTGGTGCCGTTCTCGAATTCAGCCAAACGGCTGTAAATGGTTTTCGAGGACGCATCAAAGGTTGTCCCGGCAGTATATAGTGCCGGATCAAAGCCTTCAGGCGATCCTTCCGAGCAATAGACAAGCGTTTTCGCCTGTACGGTTGTGGCCATCAAAGCGGCGGCAAGACCGACTGATGCAAATAATAATTTTTTCATATTTATCTCCCAATAGTGATAATCGGTTTGGAAAGTCATAAGGCAGCAGCCCGCACTTTCCGACAGAACCCATACTGAAACACAGATTTTCCGACCTGTCACGCTATATTGACCGCTAAAATTGTCGGAAGCGGCGGGGCAATCCACTTTAAAAAAAGCCACCTCAACGAAAACTTCAGGAATGCCGACCCGACAATTCCAAGTGACGTCGAATCTATCAAAAACCCGAAACTTTGACAAATAATTTACGCAAATTGCCCAACAGCGGTGCCAGGCAGCCAAACAAAATAAATTCCTTGTGGCGCAAGGCAATTGACAAAGGGGGGCATTTTCAGGGACAGATTGTGCCATACTCAAAATTTACCGAGGCCCAGCCATGGACAGTCCTGTCACCACCCACCAAGCCGCCGACGACCAACGCAATAAAACCATACGGATTTATGTGAACGGTCAAATCGTACCGCGGGCAGAAGCCGTGGTTTCCGTCTATGACAGCGGCTTTATGCTGGGCGATGGTATCTGGGAAGGCCTACGGCTTTATACCGGCACATGGGCGTTTCTGGACGATCACATGGATCGTCTGTTCGAAGCTGCCAAGGCCATTGATCTGGACATCGGCTTGGACCGTGCAGGCGTGATTGCGGCATTGGAAGCCACACGCCACGCCAACGACATGACCACAGATGTGCATGCCCGCCTGATGGTGACGCGCGGCATCAAGGTTAAACCGTTTCAGCACCCGTCGCTGTCGCAATCCGGCCCCACGATCGTGATCATCTGCGAACATTCAAAGCCGTCCCTGCCCCGCCCGATCCGCTTGGCGACAGTGCCGCATATGCGCGGGCTACCGATGACCCAAGACCCGAAACTGAATTCGCATTCCAAACTGAACTGCATTCTGGCCTGCATCGCTGCTGAAAAGGCCGGTGCCGACGAAGCCCTGATGCTGGACGTCAACGGCTTTGTGAACACCACCAACGCTTGCAACTTTTTCATCGTCAAAAAAGGCGTGGTTTGGACAAGTACCGTGGACTATTGCATGAACGGCATCACCCGGCAAAAAGTGATCGATCTGTGCCGCGCCAATGGCATTGAATGTCTGGAGCGCAATTATTCACTTGTCGATACCTATAGTGCCGATGAAGCGTTTCTGACCGGCACATTCGGGGCGCAAACACCTGTATCTGAAATCGACGGGCGCACCATCGGCAATCAGGAACTTGGCCCCGTCACCAAACAAATCCGCGCGCTTTATGCCGATCTGATTACGAAAGAAACCGCATGACCCGCATCGCCATGTGGTCAGGCCCCCGCAACCTGTCGACCGCAATGATGTATGCCTTTGGCGCACGCACCGATTGCGCCGTTTGGGACGAACCTTATTACGCCGCCTATTTGCTGAAAACCGGCCTTGAGCATCCGATGCGTAGCGAAATTCTAGCGAAATGGCCGCATGATGCGGACCAGATTGCCGAACGGCTCTTGGGGGACATTCCGCGCGGCAAGCCGGTGTTTTACCAAAAACACATGACCCAGCACATGCTGCCGGGCTTTGACCGCGCCTGGATGCGCGGCGTCACCAACGTATTTTTGATCCGCCACCCTGCAAGGGTCATTGCCAGCTACCACGCCAAACGCGAAAGCCCGACACTGGCTGACATCGGTTTTCGCGAACAGGCCGCGCTTTTCGATCAGGTGGCACAGGATACTGGCCACGCCCCGATTGTCGTTGATAGTGCCGATATTCGCGCCAACCCCAAAGCTATGCTGCACGCTTTGTGCACCGCTATTGATCTGCCCTATGATGCCGGCATGCTGCACTGGCCGAAAGGCGGGCATGCCCAGGACGGGCCTTGGGCACCGCATTGGTATCCGGCGGTCTGGAACAGCACGGGCTTTGCAGGCGCCGAAGGGCCTTTACCAACGATTGATGGCCCCTTGCACGATGTTCTAGCCAAAGCCTTGCCCTATTACAAACAGCTTGAGGCGGTTAAAATAGGGGTCTAGCCATATTCGCACGGTTACGTCTATAGTGCCCTTTTTGAGCGGAATACGTTGAGGGTGGAAGTCACATTATGAGCGCAACACTACAAAACCGTGTATTGGTAAATATACGCGAGCATTATTCACGCCTTGCCCCGACACTGCAACTTGCAGCCAAATACGTTATCGAGCACCCCGCCGACTTCGGCCTTGACCCCATTCGCACCACAGCCGAAAAAATCGGCGTCAGCACCTATTCGCTGGTGCGCCTGTCCAAGGAACTGGGCTATCCCGGCTTTGAAGAGTTTCGAGAGCCGTTCAGGCGGGCCTTACGCACCACCGCAAAACCCGAAATCAGTTCAAGCTGGCTGAATGATCTGTCGGCACAGGGACTAACAGGGGCGACGCTGGCCAATTCTGCCGAAAATTCCATGTCGATCCTGAAACATTCTTTGCGTCAAATGACCCCGGAAATCTCGGAAAAATTCATTGAGGTTATGACCAATGCCCGCACGGTTTATGTGACAGCGACCAGTACCAGCTACGCTTTGGCCTATTATTTTCAGCATATCGCGCGTTTGGTGCTGCCCAATGTTCAGTTTATTCCGCGTGATATGTCAAACCCGATCATTGACATGAACTTTGCGACCGATAGGGATGTTCTGTTGGCCATTACGGTCAGCCCCTACAGCAAAATCACCATGAATGCCTGTAAATATGCCCGTGAAAAAGGCATGAAGCTTTTGATCATCACCGACAGCGATCTACCACTTGCCGGGCTGTCCCCCGAAGCGGTGTTAACAGCGGAAATGGAAAGCCCGTATGTGTTCGCCTGTTATCTGGGCGTGATTGCAATCCTCGAAAGCCTGTTGCATCTATTGGTTATCAAGGGCGGCAAAGAAGCCGAAGCAAATATCAAATCCTACCGCAACCTAAAAGCAAAAATTGACGGAACCTCGCCTTTTTAGGGCAGTGCCGTTTATGGCGTCGCTCAAAAAACCGACCGACGCCATAGGACATCTATTTTATAGGCCCAGTGCTTTATAACTGGCCGCAATCCGACCCAATGACACCAGATAAGCCGCCGTGCGCAAGCTATCGACATCATCACGCGAATGCCAGACATCGCGCATGGATTGATATGCCCCGCGCATGGTATCTTCAAGTCCCGAACGTACCAGTTCCAGTTCACCGGCCCCTTGAAAGAACTTGGTCTTGAAATCGTCGGAGACAGGTTTTCCAACAAGCCGTTCCATCTCTCTGATCAGCAAGATATTGTTGGCCTCTTCCTTGCGCCGCTGCATACGACCAAAGCGGATATGGCTTAGGTTTTTTACCCACTCGAAGTAAGACACCGTCACACCACCCGCATTAGCATACATATCGGGGATGATCACCACCCCTGCTTCACGTAAAATCTCATCCGCCCCGGCTGTAATCGGGCCGTTGGCGGCCTCGATAATCAGCTTGGCCGAGATTTTTGCCGCATTTGACAGGTTGATCACCCCCTCCAATGCTGCAGGGATCAAAATATCGCAGTCTTTTTCCAAAACGGTGGCACCGTTTTCAATGTAATCCCCCTCATAATAGCCTTTCACACCACCATGCGTGCGGATGTAATGCGACAGTTCTTCAATATTAACGCCTCTGTCATCAACAATGGCCCCATCACGCTCAACCACGGCTGTAATCACACATCCGTCTTCTTCCGACAGGAATTTAGCAGCGTGATAGCCCACGTTTCCCAGACCTTGAATAACAACGCGTTTGCCATCAAGCGTGCCCGTCAATTTAGCCACTTTAATATCATCGGGATGGCGGAAAAATTCCTGCAAAGCATATTGAACCCCGCGCCCTGTCGCTTCGACACGCCCGGCAATTCCGCCCTTGTTCAGCGGCTTACCCGTGACACAAGCATCCGCGTTCAACTCGGTCGTGTTCATGCGGTGAAACTGGTCGGCAATCCACGCCATTTCACGCTCGCCCGTGCCCATATCAGGTGCCGGTACGTTTTGTGAAGGATGGATCAAGTCGCGCTTGATCAACTCATAGGCAAAACGCCGCGTGATACGTTCCATTTCATCATCGTCCCACGCATTGGGGTCGATGTGCAGGCCACCTTTGGACCCGCCGAACGGGGTTTCCACCAAAGCACATTTATAGCTCATCAAGGCGGCCAGGGCCTCTACCTCGTCCTGATTGACCGACAAAGCAAAGCGAATACCGCCTTTCACCGGTTCTTTATGTTCTGAATGTACCGCGCGGTAGCCGGTGAATGTGTGAATATCACCGCGCAATTTTACTCCGAAACGCACCGTATAGGTCGAATTACAAATCCGGATTTTTTCCTGAAGACCCGGCGACAGATCCATCAGGCTAACGGCCTTTTCAAACATCATATCGACGGATTGACGGAATGACGGCTCTTTTGTGCGTGGCATTTTGTTATCCCTTTATAGGTAAATTGCAAAGTCGCTTAGGCGACTCACCGTCGACATATCATTACGTTTTTATGTTGTCTAATAATAACATTTGTTATTTTGAATACACTTCCCTAAGAATTATTTA
Organism: Rhodobacterales bacterium; assembly: GCA_045046705.1. Classification (GTDB taxonomy): domain Bacteria; phylum Pseudomonadota; class Alphaproteobacteria; order Rhodobacterales; family Rhodobacteraceae; genus Amylibacter. The sequence continues at coordinate 54,341 of JASFZB010000033.1, forward strand.
AAGACGAATCAGACTTGAGATAAAACATGCCCAAACCGACCCTGATGGTTGCCCCGAACGGGGCCAGAAAACAAAAAACAGACCACCCTGCCCTGCCTCTGACAATCCCGCAAATAGCACAATGCGCCGATGAGTGTTTTCAGGCAGGGGCCGATGCGCTGCATCTGCATGTCCGCGAAAACAATGGCACCCACAGCCTTGACCCGGTGATTTACCAAGAGGCCCTTGCGGCCGTGCATGAAACAGTGCCCGCTATGCCGATCCAGATCACAACGGAAAGTGCCGGTATTTTTGACGTCAAAACCCAGCTTCACTGCCTGAAATCGCTACTCCCCGATGCGGCCAGCATTTCCATTCACGAAATCGCCCGCGCGCCTGCCCTTGCCCCAAGCGTTTATGGCACCTGCCATGAGGCGGGAACGCAGGTGCAGCACATCCTTTATGACACAGATGATGTGGCACGGTTGCGCGACTGGATTGCCAAAGGCTGGATTCCAGCCACGATGAATTCGGTCATTTTTGTGCTGGGTAAATATCAGCCGGTGGTTCTGGCCCGCCCTAGTGATTTGCAAACCTTTCTGGATGCGACAAAGGATATGCGCCTGAACTGGATGGTCTGTGCCTTTGGCCAACATGAACTGGCCTGTGCCCGTGAAGCCCTTAAAAAAGGCGGTAATTTGCGCATCGGTTTTGAAAACAACATCCAGCTTCCAAACGGCAGCCCCGCCAAAAGCAACGCCCAAACCGTGGCACTTGCAGCCACCCTGATCAAGGAAATGACCCATGAGTGATATTTTCCCGCGCCACAGCAAATGGCAGCCCCCTGTCGCCGTTAGCGGCGAAGGCTGCTATCTGGTTGGCGCAACTGGCAAACGCTATCTGGACGGTTCCGGCGGTGCGGCGGTGTCCTGTTTGGGGCATGGCGACAGCGAAATCATACAGGCGATCAAGGATCAACTGGACAAGCTGGAATTTGCCCACACGGGATTCCTGTCGTCAGAACCCGCCGAAGAACTGGCAAGTTTGCTGATTAAGCACGCCCCTGAAGGTTTGGAAAAGGTCTATCTTGTCTCGGGCGGCTCGGAAGCGGTTGAAGCGGCGATAAAACTGGCGCGGCAGTATTTTGTCGAGATCGGCGAACCCGACCGGCAACACCTGATCGCGCGGCGTCAAAGCTACCACGGCAACACGCTGGGGGCCTTGGCCGCAGGCGGCAATCAGTGGCGGCGCAAACAGTTCGACCCGTTGCTGATCAACGTCAGCCATATCGCACCATGTTATGAATATGTGGACCGCGCTTCGGATGAAACGGCGGAAGCTTACGGTCTGCGGGCAGCACAGGAACTGGAAGACGAAATTTTACGTCTCGGCCCTGAAACCGTCATGGCGTTTATCGCCGAACCCGTTGTGGGCGCGACCATGGGGGCGGTGCCAAGCGTGCAGGGCTATTTCAAACGTATCCGCGAGATTTGCGATAAATACGGTGTCATGCTGATCCTGGACGAGGTCATGTGCGGCATGGGGCGCACCGGCCATCTGTTTGCCTGCGAGGCCGATGCCATTTCCCCTGACATCCTATGCATCGCCAAGGGATTGGGGGCAGGCTACCAGCCCATAGGCGCAATGCTGTGTTCACCGGATATTTATGCGGCGATAGAAACCGGCAGCGGATTTTTCCAGCATGGCCACACTTACGTCGGCCACCCCGTCGCCGCTGCTGCCGGACTGGCGGTGGTCAAAGCCCTGTTGGGGCGCAACTTAATCACGCAATCGCACGACAAGGGCCAAAGACTTATGGATATGTTGACCCAAAGGTTCGGCCAGCACCCCCATATCGGCGACATTCGCGGCAGGGGCCTGTTCATCGGGCTGGAGATTGTTGCAGATCGTAGCGGCAAAACCCCGTTTGATCCCAAGCACCGGTTGGGCGCAAAACTAAAACGGCAGGCGTTTGAAAACGGCCTGATCTGCTACCCGATGTCCGGCACCCGTGACGGGCAGCTTGGCGATCATATCCTGCTGGCCCCGCCCTTTATCATCTCGGATGCGGAAATGGTTGAGCTAGTCGATAAGCTGGATAAGACTATGGCAGAAATATTGCCAAGATAGCGAACCTGTTAGGTCACTTTGCCGCGCAGGGCCAACAATCGGACAACCGCTTCATTGTGCCAATATCCACCGCGTCCAATGTGCTTGTTTTAAGGGGCCAAAACCGCAGCCGAAACGCCGAAAGCACTGCATCCTTGTCATCACAGCGATAGCCAAACGTGTTTGCGTAGGTCAAAAAATCAGCCCAGGTGCCATCAACCGCTTGCACGTCTTCCGGCCAAACCGAGAAACGACCCAATGCCAGACGCCGCCAATCAAACCTTGGGCCGGGATCAAACTTGCGTGCAGGGGCCATATCGGAATGCCCTATCACCCGCGCCGCAGGGATAGCCCGCCGGCCCTGAATATCTGCCAGCAAAGCCTCCAGCGCATCCATTTGTGCCGCCGCAAACGGTGTGCTGCCGGTATTTGCCAGCTCTATTCCAATTGAATGGGAATTGACGTCCGTAACATCCCCCCACGCACCTGCGCCTGCGTGCCAAGCCCGCATATCCTCGGGCACTAGCTGGGTGGTTTTACCTTGCCCGGAAATCAGATAATGCGCCGAGACCTCTGCCGCCGCGTCGCACAACCGCGTGCAAGCGGCATCCGCCGTTTCCATCGCGGTATAATGGATCACCACCATATCGGGCGGTAGCCCATGCCGTCTCGGGCCGAAATTCTGGGACCTAATTTGAAGGGGTTTTACTGTGGCCTCGGCCACTTATTGCCCAATCATCGCGCGGTAAACATCCGGTGTCCATGCACATGCATACCCGTCCCCGTCGGGGTCAATGCCATGCGGATCCAGTTTCGGGCCACCGCGTCTTAAGAAATCGGCTTGGGCCTCATCGGCAGAAGCGTAGCCTTCACATTTCTTTTTCAGCCGGAACCCCCCCATTGAAAAACGACTGTAGATTTTAGTGCCAACAGGGTTACTTTGGGACAAAGCATATTTCGCCACATTTATTTCCCCGTTGGGGCGCACAGGAAGCTTGCCCGGCTCGACAATTTCGTAATTTTCTTTCAGCAACTTAAGCTTCTCGGCATCCGATTCGATACTTTCCTTGGCCTTGGTTGCCCCGAAATCCTGCGAATTGGAAATACTTCCATCCCCTTCGGGTATGACCTTGGTTTTGTCTTTCGCGCTTGCAGTATCCCCCGAAGGGGGCAGCACTGTTTGTGGCTGTTCTTCGGCCTGCGCCAAACGGTTTTCCTGTGCCTTGCCTTCCAGCGTGGCCGGATCAGGTGTTGTACTGTCAAAATACCCGGGCGCATCATTAGGCCCATCATTAGGTGCAGATACCGAACAAGCCGCCAGCACGGACAGCAAAAATGTAACCCCAAGAAATTTACGCATTATACTTACCCTTTTTGGTTCTTTTACCACCAGTTTTGTGGTTTGGAAACAAAGCCTGCAGATTGCTCCAGCGCATAGGCGATATTCAGCATATCACCCTCTTCCCAAGGCCGCCCGATTAGTTGCAAGCCAAGCGGCAGGTTCTGCGCGTCCAGCCCCGCAGGCACCGAAACCCCGGGCAATCCCGCCAAATTCACGGTCACAGTAAACACATCATTCAGATACATCTTGATCGGATCAACATCCGCCATTTCACCCAAACCGAAAGCGGCTGACGGGGTGGCGGGGGTCAGGATTGCATCCACGCCCGCTGCAAACACATCATCAAAGTCTTTCTTGATCAGCGTGCGCACCCGTTGGGCGCGGCGGTAATATGCATCATAAAACCCGGCCGACAGAACATAAGCCCCGATCATCACACGGCGTTGCACTTCTGCCCCGAAACCTTCCGCCCGGGTGCGCATATACATCTCGTCAATGCCGTCACCCGCTTCCAGCGTAGCGCGGTGGCCGTAGCGCACGCCATCATAGCGCGCAAGGTTGGAAGAGGCTTCTGCAGGGGCCAGAACGTAGTAGGCTGGCAGCGCGTATTTGGTGTGCGGCAAAGACACATCAACCATTTCAGCACCTGCATCTTTCAGCATGGCAGCCCCGTCTGCCCATAGCTTTTCAATCTCGTCAGGCATACCGTCCAGATGATATTCCTTTGGAATACCGATCTTTTTGCCCTTGATGTCACCTGTCAGCATGGCTTCAAAATTCGGCACCGCAAAGTCAGCCGATGTGCTGTCTTTGGCGTCGTGCCCTGACATCGCTTCCAGCATGATCGCACTGTCGCGCACGGTTTTAGTCATTGGCCCTGCCTGATCCAGTGAAGAAGCAAACGCCACCACACCCCAACGTGAACACCGCCCGTATGTGGGTTTTACCCCGACAATGCCGGTAAACGCCGCAGGTTGGCGAATGGAACCACCTGTGTCTGTGCCTGTAGCACCCAGACATAAATCAGCAGAAACCGCAGCGGCAGAGCCACCCGATGATCCGCCCGGTGTTAATGCGTTATCCGAACCTTCACGCCGCCAAGGGCTGACCACAGGACCGTAGGCAGAGGTCTCGTTTGAAGAGCCCATGGCAAACTCGTCCATGTTCAACTTTCCCAACATCACCGCCCCCGCATCCCACAGGTTTTGGGTCACAGTGCTTTCGTATTCAGGCTTGAAGCCTGCCAGAATGTTGGAACCAGCTTGCGATTGCACCCCTTTGGTACAGAACAAATCCTTGATACCCAGCGGGATACCGCACATATCAGGCGCGTCACCCTTGGCAATCCGCGCATCAGCCGCGGTGGCCTGCGCAAGCGCAATTTCAGGCGTTTTCGCACAATAGGCGTTCAGCGCATCGGCGGCACCTGCCGCATCCAGACAACTTTGTGTCAACTCTGCCGAGGTAATGTCGCCCTTGCGCATCTTGTCACGCGCGCCTGCAATCGTCAGTTTCGAAAGTTCCGTCATATCTTTTACTCCACCACTTTCGGCACGGCAAAGAACCCTTCGCGGGCGTCCGGTGCGTTCGACAGGATTTTTGCCTGCATATTACCATCCGTCACCACGTCGTCACGGCGTTTCAACCCCATAGGGGACACCGAGGTCATCGGCTCGACCCCGTCAACATCGACCTCGTTTAACTGTTCCATAAACCCCAAGATACCAGAAAGCTCGCCCGCCAGATGGTCAAGCTGATCTTCCTCCACCTTGATACGGGCCAAATACGCCACGCGGCGCGCTGTGTCTTTGTCAATTGGCATGTTTCGCCGTCCTGCTCTCAGTTTGATATATCGCGGCAAGCTTTACCGATGTGCGTGCCGGTTCGCAAGGTGGGTTTGCGAACAAATCAACAGTTGCACTGGCAAATTCAATCAGCGGTAGTCTGGTTTAAAACCCGCTTGGTTAAGCAAGAAAAGGGGTGATTTCAAAGATCGGGAGCATCACCGATCTCACGACTCCCTTCGTAGCCCCGCAAAAAATGCGCTTAACAACGCGGCACATGCCACTTCATCAATCCCGTCATAAACCTCCGGCACATGATGGCATTGCGTATGGTTAAACACCCTGGCCCCGTGTTCCACACCGCCGGATTTCGGGTCGGACGCGCCAAAATACAGCCGCGCAATGCGGGCATTGGAGATCGCGGCGGCGCACATCGGACAGGGTTCCAGCGTCACATAAAGATCGCATCCCGCAAGCCGTTCGCGCCCCAGTTTTGCACAAGCCGCACGGATTACCAGCATTTCAGCATGGGCCGTGGGGTCACGCAATTCGCGGGTGCGGTTACCCGCCTGCTCAACAACCTGGCCGCCCAAAACAACCACAGCCCCCACAGGCACTTCCCCGCGTAAAGCTGCCGCTTTGGCTTCAACCAAGGCAATGTCCATATAGCTGGTAAACCGGTTCATGTACCCTTGTTGCTTTGGAACGGAGGGGTATTCAACCCCCTTGCCCGTTTATTTGCCGCCTTATTTGCCCCCATTCTTCACCCGCTCAAGATGCCTGTCGACAAGTTTTGTCTGAGCGGCACTCAACCTTTGGGCGCGCGGATAGATCGGCGCGGCGCGGTCATCTTTGACCGCGCGTTCCCAACCGGTTGTGCTGTCAAAAAACGCAGCAACGCCTTGCGCACCGAAATGCGTCAGAAAACCCTGCACGACGCAATCAATATAGCTTAACAGGATCGGTTTTTCATACGCGGTCGGATCAACATATTCGGGGTCGGCCTGATAAATCTGCACGCCTGACAGACTGCTTAGTGCCAAACGGTTATAGCCTACCTCGCGTTTGTCCAGCGCGTCCCAACCGATGTCTGCAACATCGGCCACAAGGCCCTGAATAGAGGTTTGCGGGTCGCGGACAACGGACAAAAACGACACCTCGCGCTTTGAGGCGTAAACCCATTGCCGCCGCCAGCCGTGGGCGGTGGCCTTGCGCGGGTTTCGGTAATCATGCGTCGCCAGATTGACCAGTGAGCCGTAACCAAAAAATTCGGTGCCCAAGTTTACCATCTAATCTGCGGTCTCCGTATGCCTTGGGCCTTGGCGGCCCTGATTTGCGCATATGTCCGGTTCACAATCTCGATCCGGTCTTGTGACGGCGGATGGGTGGCCAGAAAAGCGTTCGATCCAGTGGTGCGGTTAAAGGCCCTGGCCCCGACAACCGGATTATAACCAGCGCGGTCGGCAATATAGGTGCCGATGCGGTCGGCCTGTAATTCGTATCCTTTGGAATAGCTGCGGGCCCCGACGGTTCCGCCCAAATCGGCACCCGATTGAACATCGGCCCCGATAGCAGCTGCCAGAATACCGCCTAAAATGGCCCCTGCCGTTTGATTTTGGCGGGTTTTGGACAGATGCCCCGCGATCTGGTGGCCGGCCTCGTGACCCAGAATGAATGCTATTTCATTGTCATTTTCAGTAGATCGTATCATATTGATATTAAAGGTAATATTAGGTCTACCGTCACGCCCGACAGACTGAAAGGCATTCGCGGGTTGTTTGGGATCATTTTGCACCTTGATGACAAAATCGCAGTATTTCGGGGGGGCATCTCGGTGGATTTGCCGACAAGAGCGCTTGGCCACAGGCATCACCCGTTTTGAAACCCGCAAAAATGCCGCCATGCCTGATTGGGTGCTTCTAACAATATGAAAACTTGGGGTGGGTTTTTGTGGGGCTTTGGTTTGTTGCGCAGGAGGGGCGATCATTTCCACACAAGCGGCAAGCACCGGCAGGATGGCTAATGTAATAAATTTTATTTTCATGCGGCCCCATAATCATAATACTGTTTGTCAAAATGCTATAGCAAGTCATAATGTGTGTGAAGCGGACTTTGCTTTTTCTTTGATTTAGGCAAAATCTTAGGCATTGACGGCAGGAGAAACCCTTGAAACAGATAAAAGCACTGGTCACACGACGTTGGCCTGACGCGGTCGAGCGCCGTATGCGTGATATGTTCGACGTGACCTTCAACACACCCGATACCGCGATGGATGACGCGGCGTTTTGTGAGGCATTCCAGACATATGATATACTATTCCCAACGGTGTCCGACATCATCCCGAAACGGGCTTACCGGGTTTCAAACCTGCGCCTGAAACTGATGGCTAATTTCGGGGTGGGCTACAATCATATTGATATGGTAGCGGCGCGCGATGCGGGTATAGGCGTCACCAACACCCCCGGTGTGTTGACCGATTGCACGGCTGATTTGGCGATGGGGTTGCTGTTATGTGCAGCACGGCGCATTGGCGAAGGCGAGCGCGAGGTGCGCTCAGGCAGTTGGATCGGTTGGCGCCCGACCCATATGATCGGGGCCAAGGTTACCGGGGCCACGCTGGGGATCATCGGGTTCGGGCGTATCGGGCAAGCGGTTGCGAAACGGGCGCATCATGGGTTCGGTATGGATGTGGTGTTTTACAACCGGTCTTACGTTGATGTGCAAGTGACAGCCCTGACGGGGGCCAAACAACTTGGATCGGTTCTTGATGTGATGGCGGCGTCCGATTTTGTGTCGTTGCATTGCCCGGGCGGGGCGAAAACCCGCCATGTGATTGATGCAACCGCCTTGGCGGCAATGAAGCCGACAGGGTTTTTGATCAACACGGCACGCGGCGATGTCGTCGATGAAACCGCCTTGATTGCCGCCCTTCAAGCGGGCACAATTGCCGGGGCGGGGTTGGATGTTTATGCGCAGGAACCAAATCTGCCAAAGCCGTTGCTTGGGTTGGAAAATGTGGTTTTGGCACCGCATTTAGGCAGTGCCACAAGTGAAACCCGTGAAGCTATGGGCATGATGGCACTCGACAATGCAGTTGCGTTCTTTGACGGAAAAACACCGCCTAATCTGGTGGTCTGACAGCTTGCGGCCCCTTATCCCCAAGCGTAGTTGAAACTGACACTAATGCGTTCTTCATCCGACATATTCAGCGGCACCTCGTGGCGCAGCCAGCTTTCCCAGAGCAGCACGTCACCCACATTCGGGGCGACATAAATGAAACTGCGCAATTCGCGCGGCGCATCCGCATGGCGCGGCGGCGCGGCCATCATCCGGGCTGAGCGCGGGTCTTCCAGTTTCAGCGCACTGGCCCCTTCGGGCATTGCAACATAGGTGGTGCCACTGATCACCGAATGCGGATGGATGTGCGACGCATGCGTGCCGCCGGTGGGTAGGATATTGATCCACAGGCTATCAAGTTGCAGCTTTTTATCACCCAGATCAAACGCCAGATCCTTGGCAAAGGACGCCACATGCTTGTCCAGCACCTTGACAAGATCCTTGAAAATCGGAAACCGCCAGGGCAGATCATCAAGCGAGGCATAGCTGGTATAGCCCGGATAACCGTTTTCCTCGCACCATGTTTGGCCGGCCTCGTCATCATTGGCCAATGACAGGCAGGTGGTTTCAAGTTCGCCCGTATCTATCGGCTTGCCCTGTTCGGACAAGGCGGCGCGGTAAAGGCGGGTAACGAAAAGGGAATCGATTTGTGACATGGGTGAATAATAGCGCAGAGCGGGGTGTTGTGCGAGGGCAAGGTTGCACTGCGCATAAAAAACCCCCGACCTGCCGGTCAGGGGTTTTTTATGGCTTATTTATCAAACAGATTTTGGCCATACGGCCAAAACTGCCTACCAATCTTCGCGTTGAACCACGCGTGTTTTAACCGGCAGCTTCATCGCGGCAAGGCGCAGGGCCTCAACCGCTACGGCTTCGGAAACACCGTCGATTTCAAACATGATCCGGCCCGGTTTCACTTTGGCTGCCCAAAATTCAACAGACCCTTTACCTTTACCCATCCGGACTTCGGTTGGTTTTTTGGTAACGGGCAGGTCGGGGAAAATACGGATCCAGACACGGCCTTGACGTTTCATGTGGCGTGTCATGGCACGACGAGCGGCCTCGATTTGACGCGCAGTGATGCGTTCCGGTTGGGTGGCTTTCAGACCGAATGAACCGAAGTTCAGATCAGAGCCGCCTTTTGCCAGACCGTGGATACGGCCCTTGAACGCTTTGCGGAATTTAGTACGCTTTGGTAAAAGCATTTTTGTTCTCCTTCACCGATGCTTAGCGACGTGGTGGGCGATTACCGCCACCATGTGGACGCGGTGCACCGCCTTCTTGTGCTTCAGCGGCACGACGATCATGGGCTTGTGGATCATGTTCCATGATCTCGCCTTTGAAAATCCAGACCTTGATACCGATGATACCGTAAGCAGTCAGACCTTCAGCGCGCGCATAGTCGATGTCGGCCCGCAATGTATGCAACGGCACACGGCCTTCACGGTACCATTCGGTACGCGCAATCTCGGCACCGCCCAAACGACCGGCCACGTTGATACGAATACCCAAGGCACCCATACGCATGGCGTTTTGTACCGCACGTTTCATCGCACGGCGAAAAGACACCCGACGTTCCAGTTGCTGTGCAACACTTTCGGCAACCAGGGCTGCGTCCAGTTCGGGTTTGCGAACCTCAACAATATTCAGATGCAATTCAGACGCTGTTAAATTTGCGACTTTCTTGCGCAGGGTTTCGATATCCGCGCCTTTTTTACCGATGATCACACCCGGACGAGCAGAGTGGATCGTCACGCGGCACTTCTTATGTGGGCGTTCGATAATCACGCGCGAAATACCGGCTTGAACACATTCTTTTTTGATGAAATCGCGAATTTTCAAATCTTCCAGAAGAAGATCGCCAAAATCGTTGTTTTCAGCAAACCAGCGGCTGTCCCATGTACGGTTGACTTGCAGGCGGAAGCCAATTGGATTGATCTTTTGACCCATTATGCTTGCTCCTC